>NZ_JBVPGU010000001.1:0-852939 GCF_055813795.1 Ignatzschineria sp. PL_is040 | reverse complement strand
CACAGAATGATGTCACGCTGAAAATGCCGGCCTTTGAATGGGTTCATGTGCAGCTCCATCAGCAAAAGGGGATGATAAGTTTATCACCACCGACTATTTGCAACAGTGCCCATCGGCGTAGTAGTGGATGTGGTCGATGACAAAGCCGGTGCGGGTCAGCGTGCGCCGGAGGATCGGCAGAAAATCGACCAGGAACGAAGTAGCGCGTGTGACGACGGCCGGTACGCCGACACGCGCCACGGCCTCGGCCCAGCGCGCGGCCGGCGGTTGGAGCAGGCCGTTGTGCACCGAACCGTGGTAGGTGCCGACCGCCAATGTGAGCCAGCGCTCTAGCTCGCGCAGCGTCAGGGCGGCCTTGTTTTCGGAATCGTAGTCGCCGCGCTGGTCAGGGTTGGAGAAGGTCGTTCCCGGCAGTTCGTCGTGAATCATCTGCATCGCCGTGCCGATGATCCGTTCCACGATGCCGCCATAGTGCGGCTGTCCCAGCGGGCGATAGTCCAGCCGGATGCCATGCTGCTCGCAACCCCGGCGCAGGGCCTCGCTCTTGAACTCGGCCGCGTTGTCTAGGTAGAGCAGCAAGGGCTTGCCGCTCATCTGCCAATCCATTTCCACGTTCAGTCCTTCCAGCCAAGGGCGCTTGTCGCAGGCGACATGCACGAGGCACAGGCCAACCGAAACGGCAGACGGCGCTTCCAGCGTGACGACCATGCCGAGCACGCAGCGGGTGAACACGTCGATGGCGAGGGTCAGGTACGGGCGGCCAATAGGTTGCCGGTCGCGGTCATCGACCACGATCAGGTCGATGACCGTATGGTCTATCTGCACCTGCTCCAGCGGCGCGGTCACGGCAGGAGGCTCGCCGCCCACACCTTGTAGGTCACGAGCGGCATCCTGGCCTTCCCGCCGGCGGATGACCTTGCGCGGGTCAAGGCTAGCGATCCGTAAGGCCACGGTATTGCGCGCCGGCACTCGCAGTTTTTGAGCCTTGCACACCTGAGTGACTTCGCGGTGAAAGGCCGCTAGGCTGCGCTTCTGCTTGGTCAGGAACCGCTTTTGCAGTAGCTCGTGGATGACGCGCTCGACCGGTTCCGGCAAGCGCCCCTTACCTTTACCTCCACCGGACTGGCCGGGCACCAGATCCGTCACGAGGCCGCTGCCTTGCCGGGCACGCCGGATCAGAACGTATACCTGGCGCCGAGACAAGCCCAGCGCCTGAGCCGCCATATCGGCCGCTTCGTGCCCGACCGTCTCCGACTGCGCCAACGGACTGATGATCTCCGCACGACGGCGCGCACGCTCCCAAGCCTCATCAGGCAGAGTGGCCACGCCTTGTTCTGGAATCCGTGGGGTGTCCGTCGCCATGCTCACCTCGCTTTGGTGCACACGAGTATTGAGCATAGTCGAGATTGGTGCAGATCACTTCTGATATTGAACTGTCAGGAGCTGGCTGCACAACAGCCATTACGCCCAATCAACTGGTGCAGTCGTCTTCTGAAAATGACATAAGATGGGTGCATTTGAGTATGCCCAAAGGAGCCCGCAAGTATGCGCAGGACGAAGCCAGTAGCCGCGCCGATGGTGGCGCGGGTCTATCTGCGCGTCAGCACCGACGCGCAGGACTTGGAACGCCAAGAGGCGATCACTACGGCCGCGAAGGCCGCCGGCTACTACGTCGCCGGCATCTACCGTGAGAAGGCATCCGGCGCACGCGCCGACCGGCCTGAGCTGCTGCGCATGATCGGCGACCTACAGCCCGGCGAGGTGGTCATTGCCGAGAAGATCGACCGCATCAGCCGCCTACCTTTGCCCGAGGCCGAGCGCCTGGTGGCCTCGATACAGGCCAAAGGCGCACGCCTGGCCGTCCCTGGCGTGGTCGATCTATCCGACCTGGCGGCCGAGGCCCAGGGCGTCGCGGTTTCTGCCCGAGCTGTGGGGCGCGGCGGATGGCCGAAAGTGCCGCCTTGCTGGTTGATGAAGTACTGCCTGAACAACCCATGCGTCAGTGGGTGTTGAGCTTCCCGTTTCAGCTGCGTTTCCTGTTTGCCAGCCGGCCCGAGATCATGGGGTGGGTGCTGGGCATCGTTTACCGCGTCATTGCCACGCACCTGGTCAAGAAAGCGGGCCATACCCACCAAGTGGCCAAGACGGGCGCGGTCACCCTGATCCAGCGTTTTGGATCGGCGCTCAATCTGAATGTTCACTTCCACATGCTGTTTCTCGACGGTGTGTATGTCGAGCAATCCCACGGCTCAGCGCGTTTCCGCTGGGTCAAGGCGCCGACCAGCCCAGAGCTCACCCAGCTGACGCACACCATCGCCCACCGGGTGGGTCGCTATCTGGAACGGCAAGGCCTGCTGGAACGGGATGTCGAAAACAGCTATCTGGCCTCGGATGCGGTGGATGACGACCCGATGACACCCCTGCTGGGGCACTCGATCACTTACCGTATCGCTGTCGGTTCACAGGCGGGGCGAAAGGTGTTCACTTTGCAAACTCTGCCGACCAGTGGTGATCCGTTCGGTGACGGGATTGGCAAGGTAGCCGGGTCCAGCCTGCACGCCGGCGTGGCGGCCAGGGCCGATGAACGCAAGAAGCTCGAACGGCTGTGCCGGTACATCAGCCGCCCGGCGGTATCCGAGAAGCGGCTGTCGTTAACACGAGGCGGCAACGTGCGCTACCAGCTCAAGACGCCGTACCGGGACGGCACCACGCACGTCATTTTCGAACCATTGGATTTCATTGCAAGGCTGGCCGCCCTGGTACCGAAGCCCAGAGTCAACCTAACCCGCTTCCACGGGGTGTTCGCACCCAACAGTCGGCACCGGGCGTTGGTCACGCCGGCAAAACGGGGCAGGGGCAACAAGGTCAGGGTGGCTGATGAACCGGCAACACCAGCACAACGGCGAGCGTCGATGACATGGGCGCAACGGCTCAAGCGTGTTTTCAATATCGACATCGAGACCTGCAGCGGCTGCGGCGGCGCCATGAAAGTCATCGCCTGCATTGAAGACCCTATAGTGATCAAGCAGATCCTTGATCACCTGAAGCACAAAGCCGAAACCAGCGGGACCAGGGCGTTACCCGAAAGCCGGGCGCCACCGGCTGAGCTGCTCCTGGGTCTGTTTGACTGACGAGCCTGAAGGCCAACGATACCAATCAAAATGCTGCGTTCACAGCGCCGCGGCAGGGATCCGCCGTGCTGGTTGTCGGAAAAGGAGCCGCTAGTGGGAAAGAGGAGGGTAAATTTTCAGCGTTGCTGGCTCCCCGTCAGCCGGATTGGGTTGCATCGCAGGGGTGTCGAAAGAGTCAACTGCGGTCCAAAGCTGTTGGACTTGGGTGAAAAGGGCGTTTATTCTTCCTATACGTTAATAATGTGTTTATTCCGGGGCTAGCTATTACTCAAATTGCTTTAACACTATTAAATGCACTGGGTTTAATTATCTTTGTAGTTATTAATAATCCTAAAACAGGATCTGATTTTTACTTTCTGTTAATAATACCAATTTTATTGCTTTTATTTGGTGGTTTATTAATTAATAATTTTATAAAAAAATCAAGTAATAGAAAAAACAAGCCATTATACATTATTCAGATAGTAACCATCTCAATTATGGTTTTGATAATGAGTTTATTAATGAGAAATTTGCCGTTAGAACATCAAATTTTTAATGCTATTATATGGGTATTACAAGTTGTGCATTTAATATCTAATGTAGTTGCGGTATTTTATAGAGCGCAGGCTGAATAATAAACGCTTTTTAAACTTGTTGTTATAGCAGAATATAATCTTAAAAATCTTACAAGCTTGAAGCCTGATAATTTCAGGCTTCTTTCATTTTTAAATTTCCGAACTTGTAGGAATTATACATAAATCAAAACAATTCTTACTTGACAAAATCAGTCTATAATTGTAATATATGGATATGAATAAAAACACTAAAATAAAAAACAAAAATTTCAACATTAAAGACTCACAGAATTTTTTGCATAATACTAAATTAGTCGAAGATTTGCTTTTTAAAAGCAATATAACTAAGGAGGATTTTGTTGTTGAGATTGGGCCTGGAAAAGGCATAATAACCAAGGCATTAAGCAAAATCTGCAAAGCCGTTACTGCTATTGAGTTCGATAGTGTATTGGCTGATAAGTTGAGCCATGAATTTAAAAGTTCAAATGTGTCTATTATTGAAGCCGATTTTTTAAAATACAATTTACCAGACCATAATTATAAAGTTTTTTCAAACATTCCATTTAACATAACGGCAAGTATTTTAAATAAATTGTTAGATAGTGAGAACCCACCCTTAGATACTTTTTTAATTATGCAATATGAACCTTTTTTAAAGTATGCGGGTGCACCATCTTACAAGGAGTCTTATAAATCTTTATTATATAAACCATTTTTCAAAACTAACATATTGCATAGATTTAGCAAATTTGATTTTAAGCCAGCTCCAAACGCAAACATTATTTTGGGCCAATTTTCTTATAAAGACTTTACAGATATAAACCTTGAAGACAGGCATGCTTGGAAAGATTTTTTAGCCTTTGTCTTTTTAGAAAAGGGAGTTACATTTAAAGAAAAAACAAAACGAATTTTTAGTTATAAGCAACAAAAAATAATTTTAAAAGAAAGCCGAATTAATGATGATTCAAATATAAGTAATTGGAGTTATGAATTTTGGCTAAAAATGTTTAAACTCTATAATTCGAACATGGTAAGCAAGGATAAAAAAGTTTTAGTTAACAATTCGTATAAAAGAATGTTAGAACATGAGTCTAGTTTAGAAAAGATTCATAGAAATAGAAAGCAAAATAACAGAAAATAGATAAACGGCAGATAAGGAAAAGCTAAATGTTAAAATTAAAGCTAGAAAACATAAACAAAACTTTCGATGGGAAAAACTTTGTTGTTAAAAATCGATGCCGTACGGGCATTAGTGATTGTCAGTCATTACACGACGGGTTCTGTCAGTGAACAGCAAGCAGCGCTCGAAGATAGCTCTGAACGCAAACAAGCCTCAAAAGAAGCCCCTGCGCAGCCATCAGAGTTTCTCACGCGGGCCTTTAATACATTCGATTCGGAAGGCGCCGATTTTGCCTTTGAATATGGATTGGATGCTTTAATTTCTGGTCTGGAAGTGAAGAAAGCCACAAAATAGCTTATAGCAGATACAACATAAAAAAGCCCCGCAAAAGCGAGGCTTTTAAAATAATAGCCTTGAAAATTATGCTTTTGGTGCAGCTTTTGGTTTGCGTGTCGAATAGACAACAAAAAAGCCTGCAACCAAACCATAGCCAAGCCATTTAAATGGCAAAATATCTGCATCTTCACGGCGGATTGCAAGCACCGCAACAGTGCCCGGTCGTGTTTCAACACCGGCTTGGCCGCTGTTTTGAGCTACTTCAATCTGTTCAGGTGAGACAACCCATTCACGGCCTGTATATTTATCATAGGCCATAAAGCCAAATCCTACGACGAGTGCAGTGATTGCACCTGCAATCAAACGAATGCGCATATTCATATCAAATTTTCCATCATTAAATCTTGTGCCGCTTTTAATATAAAAAATAGCAAAAACATCAATTAGCGAACTCATCACTTATTATTATCTAATTCAAAATTACAAAATGCCTTAGAGCAAAAGTCACCTGATAAATCACTGCGGCGACCGCAAAGAATGTATGAAATTTCAGGTTTTTCGTACTGATAGCAATCAGACATAGAATAATAAAAACCACTGCTCGTATCGGATATTCAGGGCCATAAAGCTCATAATGGCTCCAGCCTTTCAACAGTGTATCGATCATATCCGTGATACAAAGAACAATCAGCAGTCCAAAAAACCATTTACGGCGCGACATGAAATAATCACGGTAGCCGTTATATTCATCGATGCTATCAGGAAACAATAAGGTGCTGATTAAGAAATAAAGACCGGCGTAAAACAGCACAAATAGATATTTTTCAAATGTCCAAACCGTAATGATACGTAAATTAAATTCCAACCACCAGAAATGCACCACAGATAAAAGAATAAAACCAACCCATGCAAGATGCACGGGATAGACGACCAGTTTACCAGGATGCTGAATATAGCGGCCAATGCCCATCAAAATACGAGAAACACACAGCCCCAGAATCATACCAATAATAATTCTGACATGCGTAAAAGCTTCTGCCGGCGCTGCTGTCGTTGAGCCGCCAGTAAAGGCCGCGACAATCGTTTTCTTAGCGCCATCTTTACGGGTACACAAACAGTAGGCTAAAAAGCATTTACTCAACCCAGCTAAAGTCGCATGTTTAGCCATATCATGTACTTCAATACATAATTCGCAAGCTCTGCCGTCTAAATACAGGGTACCAGCTTCAAAAATTGAGCGGATATCGGGTGAGTAGAAATCAGTCAGGTTTACAAAGTTATTAAGCAGCGTTTTTAAATACATACGGTAGCGTAGTATTGTTTCAACTTGAACCAAAGAATCCACTTGGGGCTTAAGCGCTAAATCTTCTGCGATTAAAGCCTCTAGTTTGTCTCTGCTGCCATCAGTTAGTATGCTATCGAGTTGCTCAGGGCTTAAATGCGCCACATTTTTACCGGCTTCAGCTGTTAACCAACCATGATAGTTAACGTGGGCGGCTTGCCCGATGATATGGCGCTAGAATTAGTCGAGCCCTTGCGAGAGCTATTTAAAGACGAAGTGCGGCAGATCGGTCTCGAGTTGGGCTTGCCCTACGATATGGTCTATCGCCACCCCTTCCCAGGGCCAGGTTTGGGCGTGCGGATACTCGGTGCGGTCAAAAAAGAATATGCTGATTTACTGCGTGAAGCCGATGCGATCTTTATCGAAGAGTTGCGTGCGGCGGGCTGGTACCACAAAACCAGTCAGGCCTTCGCTGTGTTCCTGCCAGTTAAATCAGTCGGCGTAGTGGGTGATGGTCGGCGCTACGAGTGGGTTATTGCACTGCGCGCAGTAGAAACCGTGGATTTTATGACCGCGCGCTGGGCACACTTGCCTTACGACTTGCTAGAGAAAGTCTCCAACCGCATCATCAATGAGCTCTCAGGTGTCTCTCGCGTGACCTATGACGTGAGCTCTAAACCGCCGGCGACGATTGAGTGGGAGTGACTGGCACTCACAGGCAATGTCTGGCACTGGCTGGCATCACAGCTGAGACTTCAATATCTCGCAGCTGAGCGATAAACTGTATAAAAACACAGTATCGCAAGGATGCGGATCATGCCCCAAGTGGCGGCCAGGATGGCCAGCCGGGACGAGAACACTGGTCGTTACCAGCGTCACCGGCCCGAGCAAACCCTGCTCTATCGGATCGTCGAAGAATACTACCCGACGTTCGCTGCCCATTTGGCGGCGCAGGGCAGGGAACTGCCCGGTTATGTGCAACGCGAGTTTGACGCCTACCTCAAATGCGGCCGTCTCGAACACGGCTTTCTGCGGGTGCGTTGTGAGTCGTGTCACGCTGAGCACCTGGTTGCGTTCAGCTGCAAACGTCGGGGCTTCTGTCCTAGTTGTGGCGCACGGCGTATGGCCGAAAGCGCCGCGCTACTGGTCGATGAGGTTCTGCCCGTACAGCCCATGCGCCAATGGGTACTCAGCTTTCCCTTTCAATTGCGCTTTCTGTTCGCCAGCCGGCCGGAGGTCATGGGCCGGGTGTTGGGCATCGTTTACCGCGTCATCGCCACGCATCTGGTCAAGAAAGCGGGCTATACCCACCAAGCGGCCAAGACCGGTGCCGTCACCCTGATCCAGCGTTTTGGATCGGCGCTCAATCTGAATGTTCACTTCCACATGCTGTTTCTCGACGGTGTGTATGTCGAGCAATCCCACGGCTCAGCGCGTTTCCGCTGGGTCAAGGCGCCGACCAGCCCAGAGCTCACCCAGCTGACGCACACCATCGCCCACCGGGTGGGTCGCTATCTGGAACGGCAAGGCCTGCTGGAACGGGATGTCGAAAACAGCTATCTGGCCTCGGATGCGGTGGATGACGACCCGATGACACCCCTGCTGGGGCACTCGATCACTTACCGTATCGCTGTCGGTTCACAGGCGGGGCGAAAGGTGTTCACTTTGCAAACTCTGCCGACCAGTGGTGATCCGTTCGGTGACGGGATTGGCAAGGTAGCCGGGTCCAGCCTGCACGCCGGCGTGGCGGCCAGGGCCGATGAACGCAAGAAGCTCGAACGGCTGTGCCGGTACATCAGCCGCCCGGCGGTATCCGAGAAGCGGCTGTCGTTAACACGAGGCGGCAACGTGCGCTACCAGCTCAAGACGCCGTACCGGGACGGCACCACGCACGTCATTTTCGAACCATTGGATTTCATTGCAAGGCTGGCCGCCCTGGTACCGAAGCCCAGAGTCAACCTAACCCGCTTCCACGGGGTGTTCGCACCCAACAGTCGGCACCGGGCGTTGGTCACGCCGGCAAAACGGGGCAGGGGCAACAAGGTCAGGGTGGCTGATGAACCGGCAACACCAGCACAACGGCGAGCGTCGATGACATGGGCGCAACGGCTCAAGCGTGTTTTCAATATCGACATCGAGACCTGCAGCGGCTGCGGCGGCGCCATGAAAGTCATCGCCTGCATTGAAGACCCTATAGTGATCAAGCAGATCCTTGATCACCTGAAGCACAAAGCCGAAACCAGCGGGACCAGGGCGTTACCCGAAAGCCGGGCGCCACCGGCTGAGCTGCTCCTGGGTCTGTTTGACTGACGAGCCTGAAGGCCAACGATACCAATCAAAATGCTGCGTTCACAGCGCCGCGGCAGGGATCCGCCGTGCTGGTTGTCGGAAAAGGAGCCGCTAGTGGGAAAGAGGAGGGTAAATTTTCAGCGTTGCTGGCTCCCCGTCAGCCGGATTGGGTTGCATCGCAGGGGTGTCGAAAGAGTCAACTGCGGTCCAAAGCTGTTGGACTTGGGTGAAAAGGGCGTTTATTCTTCCTATACGTTGTCGGCAGCGGGCCAAAAAGGAATACGTCCATGCCCATCGAGGTGAAACCGGCTGTGAGCGCGGGTTCAAGCATATAGCCCGACAGGCGCGTATCCTTGCCGATCACGACACGATGGCGGTGGTCACCGCGACGAAAGACACGGCCAGCCGCCATGCCGACGCGCAAGGCGGTTTCCGCCGTCATCGCGCCTTCGTTGGCTTTGCCACGAATACCGTCTGTGCCGAAATATTTGCGCACCATAAGGTCGATTATCCTGTCGTCGGGTCGCCCTCAAAGGGGACATGCCTGCTGAACCGCGAATATAGAGAAATATCCCGAATGTGCAGTTAACGAATTCTTGCGGTTTCTTTCAGCGCCGCCAATACCGCCAGCCCGTCGCGCAAGGGGCGCGGCTCGTGTGTGCGGATGAAGTCAGCTCCACCTGCGGCGGCGGCAAGCTCTGCAGCGAGTGTCGCGGCCCCGACATCCCCCGGACCACGGCCTGTGAGCGCGCGCAGAAAGGATTTGCGCGAAACAGACAGAAGCACCGGCAAATCGAAGCGCAGCCGCAATTCATCGAACCGCGCCAGCACCGAGAGCGAGGTTTCGGGAGCAGCCCCCAGAAAAAACCCCATGCCGGGATCAAGGACAAGGCGGTTGCGTTTGATACCGGCACCCGTCAGCGCCGCGATGCGCGCGTCAAAGAACGCCGCAATGTGATCCATGATGTCGCCAGCGGGTGCCTCGCGCCGATCTGCCTGCCCGTCTTGCACCGAATGCATAACGACGAGTTTGGCAGATGATTTCGCCAATTGCGGATAGAACGCAGCGTCTGGAAAACCGCGAATATCATTGAGATAGGCCACACCACGCGACAAGGCATAGGCTTGCGTCGCGGGTTGATAACTGTCGAGCGAGACGGGAATGCCATCTGCCTTGAGCGCGTCCAGCACCGGCGCGATACGCGCGATTTCTGTGTCGGACGAAACAGGCGCGGCGTCGGGATTGCTGGATGCCGGACCGAGGTCGATCACATCTGCCCCCTCGGCCATCAGCTTACGCGCCTGCGCAATGGCTGCGTCTGGCGCCAGATACCGGCCTCCATCGGAGAAACTGTCCGAGGTTATGTTGACGATGCCGAAAATGATGAGCGATTTATTCATGGGGGCTTCTATAATAATAATAATCGAGCATGAGTCTCATACGGATGCTCGGGTCGAAAGGGAATCCCCAGGCGAGTAACCTGTTTGCGGTGATCCATTAGCTGCAGGAGCAGAATAGCATACATCTGGAAGCAAAGCCAGGAAAGCGGCCTATGGAGCTGTGCGGCAGCGCTCAGTAGGCAATTTTTCAAAATATTGTTAAGCCTTTTCTGAGCATGGTATTTTTCATGGTATTACCAATTAGCAGGAAAATAAGCCATTGAATATAAAAGATAAAAATGTCTTGTTTACAATAGAGTGGGAGTAGAATGATGGATGATGAAGAGTAGTCAATATTAGATAGAATAGGTGCTAAAATCAGCGCTAAGAGATCTATAAAGAGCAGAAGATCTTATAGATCTCATAAGATAAAAAGATAAAAAGATAAAAAGAGAGGAAGTGATCATTCACTTCCTCTTTTTGTGTTGCTTGAATATGTACCAATTTAAATATGTACAGATTTAATATTGGGTTTTAATGATTATTTTTGCTCTTCCATAGAGGATTCCCAACACTCAGCACCTTTCAGCCCGGGAATATCTTCTGCTCGGAATGTGGGGTTTTTCTTCTCTTTTAATTGGCGGTAATAATCATTAGCGACCTGGAATGCAACTTTGCCGAGAATGGAGATCACCACAAGGTTAATAATGGTCATAGCACCCATAAAGAGATCCGCTAAGCTCCAGACAACGCCCATGCTCATTACAGCGCCAAACATTACCATCACTAATACTAAGAGACGATAGAAGAGTAGAGCGGTTGAACTATTTTTGATAAATTCAATATTGGTCTCTCCGTAGTAGTAGTTACCAATAATAGAGCTAAAGGCAAAGAAGAGGATTGCGAGTGCTACAAAGTATTGCGCCCATTCGCCCACCTGTTGCGCGAGGGAGTTTTGTGTTAATACGACACCATTTCCCCCATTTTCTCCAATATAGAGGCCTGAGAGGAGGATAATAAAGGCGGTGGCAGAACAGACAATAATCGTATCGAAGAAGACACCAAGGCTCTGTACTAATCCCTGTTTTGCAGGGTGGGAGACATTTGCGGTTGCCGCTGCATTAGGGACAGAACCCATACCCGCTTCATTTGAGAAGAGCCCGCGACGAGCGCCCTGCATAATCGCAACGCCTAAACCACCCCCGGCAAACTCTTTGAGTCCAAAGGCGCTATTGATGATTAACATAAACATCTCCGGTACTTGCTCAATATTAGTGATAACGACATAGAGGGCAATTCCGACATAAAAGAGTGCCATAATAGGAACACAGATCTGTGTGAAATGGACAACGCGACGGATCCCACCAAAGATAATTGCTCCGGTAGCGATTACTAAGAGTGCGCCAATGGCAATAGTATCGATACCAAAAACGGCACTAAATGATTGTGCAATAGTATTTGATTGAACAGAGTTAAAGATAAAACCAAAAGTAATGGTTAGAAGAATAGCGAAGATAACCCCTAGTTTTTCCCAACCCAGCGCCTTCTTCATGTAATATGCTGGTCCTCCACGAAAGTTATCACCATCTTTAACTTTATAGACCTGTGCTAAGGTGGATTCGATAAATGCAGTAGACATACCGATAAGCGCAATGATCCACATCCAGAAGACGGCGCCCGGTCCACCGATGGCAATAGCTAAAGCAACGCCGGCAATATTGCCTGTTCCAACGCGACTTGCCGCACTGATTGTGAAGGCTTGGAATGCAGAAACGCCATTATTTCCAGGATTCTTTTCCACCGTTAATCGAAACATCTCTTTAAAGAGGCGAATCTGGATAAAGCGGGTTTTGATGGTGAAGTAGATCCCAAGGATCAGAAGAAAGGCGACTAAAATATAGGACCAGATAAAATCATTTAATGGACCGATTAGCCAGTTAATAAAGCTCATGGTTCCTCCTTACGCTTTATATATTGATGGCAAAAAGACTCTCTAGAATATTATTTTTAGGATGATGAGTCTAGAAAAAATTGCGCTTCAAAGGGAGTGGTGAATTGATCTTAACGTTAAGTCAATCCTATTTTAATTCTGTTTAAATTCTATTGAATTCTTATTTAAGCTCTATTTAAGCCCTATTTGAGCAGGGGTTAAATACTCTTTAAATACTCTTTAAATATTCTTTAAAGAGTATTTAAAGAGTGTTTAAAGAGATTTTAGAGTAGATGATCCATAAAAAAAGAGCAACCTTAATCGGTTGCTCTTCTCCTTTATGCTCGGCTAATCACGACCTCAATAGAGCACTCAATATAGAGTGATCGATAGATGAGTGATGATTAGAGTGCTTTAATCTTCTCTAATTGTGCTTTGAGCTCTTGTAATTGATTTTCGGCATCGAGTAATTTAGCACGCTCCCCTTCGACAACAGCAGCAGGTGCTTTCTCTGTAAAGCCAGGGTTGGCTAATTTCTTGCTCAGCGCCGTGATTAAGGGCTCAATTTTGCCAATCTCTCTATTGAGGCGATTGAGCTCTTGCTCTTTATCAATTAATCCAGCAAGAGGAATCAGCAGGCGCATTTTCCCAATGACGGCAATTGCTGATTCTGGCGCATCACCCTCTACCTGTGTCATACTAGAGAGGCGTCCCATTCGCTCAAAGAAGGGCATATTTTTCTTAATATTTGCAATATCTTGTTCAGAGGCATTCTCATAGAGAACATCTAATGCTTTGCTTGGAGAGATATTCATCTCGCCTCGAATTCGGCGAACCGCTAAGAGAACATTTTGTAACCACTCAATTTCTGCTTCAAGCTTAAGATCTCGCTCTTTGGCCTCTGGGAATGGCATCACGGAGATGCTCACTTTCTCTTTGAAGCTCGGCTCAATCTCTGTCAACTTCTGCCAAATCTCTTCACTAATATAGGGCATAAAGGGATGAAGCGTCTTGAGAAGCGCATCTAATACCGAGAGTAGGTTATAGCGAGTTGCTGCTTTCTCTTCATTGCTGTAATGATCACCATTGAGAATTGGTTTTGTCAATTCAAGGTACCAGTCACAGAACTCATGCCATGTAAAATCGTAGATCGCTTGTGTTGCCAGATCGAAACGATATCCTTCAATATGGCGTCTTACCTCACTAATCATGGCGCTTAAGCGAGAGTTGATCCAGCGGTCGATATGGGAGAGTTTACTCTCATCTTTGCGGACCTCTTCACCTTCTGCATTCATAAAGACGAAACGAGAAGCATTCCAGATCTTATTACAGAAGTTTGAATATCCTTCAATACGGCCAACATCAAAGATGATATCGCGGCCATTGGTTGCAAGTGAGGTAAAGGTGAAGCGAAGCGCATCGGTCCCAAAGGCTTTAATACCATTGGGGAAGTGGCGACGAGTATCTTCTTCAATTCTTGGTGCCATCTGTGGTTGCATAAGGCCTGTTGTGCGTTTAGCAACCAGAGATTCAAGATCAATACCATCAATTAAGTCGATCGGGTCGAGGACATTTCCGCGAGATTTACTCATCTTTTGACCATCTTGGTCACGGACTAAACCATGGAAGTAGACCTCTTTAAAGGGGATCTCTTTCATAAAGTGGAGTCCAAACATGATCATTCGAGCAACCCAGAAGAAGATAATATCAAAACCCGTTACAAGAACCGAGGTGGGGTAGAAAGTTTTGAGCTCTTCAGTCTGATCGGGCCATCCTAATGTAGAGAAGGGCCAGAGTGCAGAGGAGAACCAAGTATCTAACACATCTTCATCTTGACGTAGTTGAACCGACTGATCGAGTTGATACTCTTCACGGATAGTCGCTTCATCTTTACCGGCATAGATATTACCGGCATCATCATACCAAGCAGGGATACGATGCCCCCACCAGAGTTGACGCGAGATACACCAATCTTGAATATTATTCATCCATTCAAAGTAGGTGTTTTCCCAGTTTTGAGGAATAAATTTAATATCCTTATTTTTAACAGCTTCAATGGCAGGTTTTGCTAATGTTTTGGCATCGACAAACCATTGGTCAGTTAGGTAGGGCTCAACAATCTGATTGGTCCGATCACAGCGAGGGATCATCAGCTTATGGGGTTCAATTTTTTCTAAGAGTCCTGCCTCTTCAAAATCAGCAACAATCTTTTTACGAGCATCGAAGCGATCTAGTCCGCGATAAGCTTTCGGCATATCATCATTAATTGCTGCATCATCGGTGAAGATATTGATCATCGGTAATTGATGACGAACTCCCATCTCATAGTCATTAAAGTCGTGTGCCGGGGTAATTTTGACACACCCTGTACCAAATTCAGGATCAACATAATCATCGGCAATAATCGGAATTTGACGATCACAGAAGGGGAGATCGATCATTTTACCGATATATTTTGCATAACGCTCATCTTCAGGATGAACAGCAACAGCGCTATCGCCTAACATCGTCTCAGGGCGAGTGGTTGCAACAACGATATATTCGTCAGTGCCGGCAATAGGGTAGCGAAGATGCCACATTGAGCTCTCTTCCTCTTTCGATTCCACTTCGATATCAGAAACGGCCGTTTTGAGGATAGGATCCCAGTTGACAAGACGCTTACCGCGATAGATCAATCCCTCTTTATAGAGTTCAATAAAGACCTTCTGTACTGCATCAGAGAGCCCTTCATCCATAGTAAAACGCTCACGGCTCCAATCAGGGCTTGCTCCCATGCGGCGAAGTTGTTGGGTGATATTGCCACCTGATTCCTCTTTCCATTGCCAGATCTTCTCAATAAAAGCATCACGACCAAGATCGTGGCGTGTTTGTCCTTTACCATTTAATTGGCGTTCAACCACCATCTGAGTAGCGATTCCGGCATGATCCGTTCCCGGCTGCCAAAGGGTGTTTTTGCCAAGCATTCGGTTATAACGGATCAGAAGATCCATGATCGTATCTTGGAATGCATGCCCCATATGGAGGCTGCCGGTAATATTCGGTGGGGGAATGACAATACAGTAGGGATCTTTCGTCTGATCGCCATTTGCTTTAAAGAGGTTGTTCTCTTCCCAAAATTGGTACCATTTTTTTTCAATCTGTTCTGGTTGATAGCTCTGTTTCATCTACTGTTTCCAAAGTTTTTTAAAGTTTTCTAAAGAGGTTGATAAGCGTATAAAATTACTCAAAATTATAGCATTAACTTCACCTATAGTCGCCTCTAACTGAGGGAATACCTTTTCTTTAAAGCAAAAAAAACTAGCTCGAAAGCTAGTTTTTTGCTGAGACCGGTTAATACTGGATTATTTTAAGCGGGCTTCAGTGTATAGAACGTGTTTACGAACTACTGGATCGTACTTTTTGAACTCTAACTTTTCAGTTGTAGTACGTTTGTTTTTTGTGGTCGTATAGAAATGACCTGTACCTGCTGAAGATACTAATTTAACTTTTTCTCTCATGACCTACTCCTTAGATTTTTTCGCCTTTAGCGCGAAGGTCTGCTAATACTGCGTCAATCCCTTTTTTGTCGATGGTACGAAGACCAGCTGGAGAGATACGAAGAGATACAAAGCGATTCTCGCTCTCAACCCAAAGGCGATGTACCTGAAGGTTAGGGAGGAAACGACGACGTGTTTTATTGTTTGCGTGGGAAACGTTATTACCAGACATTGGCCCTTTCCCAGTTACTTGACATACTTTGCTCATGCTTAATAACCTTGATCTTAATTGTAATATTAACCCCGGCCGCCAGCTAGAAAAACTTTGTGCGGACTGAACCCACGAATTATAGAGGAAAGCGGAGCCAATTGCAATAATTGGAGTGATCTTTCACTCATAGAAATATCGGGATTAAAGTAAATTGTGTGCCTTTTTGGCTAACAAGTCGGAAATTATACCACTTTTTTGTAAGAATTCTAGATGTTGACGGTAAGTTTGCATTCCACTTTCACGCCCCGTCTCGATATTACTAGTGATTTGCGCTAATTTATTTTCTCGAATAAGGTGTGAAATCGCGGAATTGATCACCATCACCTCGTAAAGAGCAAAGATATTTTGTTCAATGTTGATCAATTGTTGTGCAATGACGGCGAGGAGTGTCTCCGATAGTTGAATACGGACCATCTCCCGTTCCGACTCTTGATAGTAACTTAAGAGGCGATCGATCGCTTTCGGCGCGCTATTGGTGTGAAGCGTAGAGAGGACAAGATGACCCGTTTCTGCTGCCTGTAGCGCTAGATGAACGGAGGCTTTATCCCGTAATTCGCCGATAAGTATAATATCGGGATCTGCTCGCAGTGCATTTTTTAAAGCATTTTCAAAATTGGGGGTATGACGATGTAATTCACGCTGCTCAATGAGTGATTTTTGAGGTCGGTAGAGCTGTTCGATAGGATCTTCGATAGTGATAATATGTCTCTCCATCGATCGATTCACCGCTTCAATCATCGCGGCAAGTGTCGTGGATTTTCCCGAGCCTGTTGCGCCAGTAATAAGAATTAAACCACTCTTTTGTTGCAGTAGTTGCTTACAGATAGGCGGGGCATAGATCTCTTGAAGCGTTCGAATTTTATCGGGAATTAAGCGAAAGATCGCAGTTAATCCACCAAGATTTTGAAAGTAGTGTCCTCTGAGGCGGTAAGGAGAGCTTCTATTCTTATCACTCTTTTTGTCAGGATAAAAGGTATAAGCAAAATCGATAGCACCGGTGCGTTGTAGTATCTCTTTCTCTCTCTCTGATAGGATCATGAGAAGCGCCGAAGTTAAGGCTTCTTTGGAGATCTTTTTCTCCGTTAAGGGGAGGAGCTTTCCTCCTTTTCGAAGGTAAGCGGGCCGATTAGCAGAGAGATGTAGATCGGAAGCTTCTTGTTGAAATGCAGTAATAATTAGATTTTTAAGCATTAATAAACCCCCTCAAAAGATTCAGATAACGCTGATATTGAGGGGGTAAAGATAGCGATTCCTCATACATTTTGGGAATGCTTAATGGCGCGCTTGCTAGTATGCTATTGTTGGGCTATCGATGAACTACTGATAAATAGTAAAGCAGTATTCAGAAGAGGAATAACTCAATAGCAAAAATAAAACAGTCGCTAGACATTTTGAGAGCTTCTTAAGTTTCTTAAGTTTTTTAAGTTGTTAAGTTCTTAAGTTTTTAAAAGCTCTACTTTAACTGCGCTTTCATTTTACCAATAATATCTTGATAGCTTGTACCGCTATTAAAGATTGCACTGCCGGCAACAAAGGTATCTGCACCTGCTTCTGAGATCTCTTTAATATTATGCAAGTTGACGCCTCCATCAACTTCAAGCCGGATATCGAGGCCTTTGTCATCAATAATTGCGCGTAAAGTCTTTAATTTTTCTAAGCTCGAAGGGATAAATTTCTGTCCCCCAAATCCAGGATTGACACTCATCACTAACACCATATCGAGATACTCCCAAACATGATCGAGAAGTGAGATGGGTGTTGCCGGGTTGAGGACTAAACCTGCTTTGCATCCCAATGATTTGATAAGTTGTAGTGAGCGATCGACATGTAGAGATGCTTCGGGGTGAAAAGTGATATAGGTTGCGCCTGCTTTTGCAAATGCCTCAATCATACGATCTACAGGGGAGACCATTAGATGAACATCGATAGGCGCTGTCACTCCATAATCTCGAAGAGCCTGACAGATCATCGGTCCGAAAGTTAAGTTCTCGACATAATGATTATCCATCACATCAAAATGGATGATATCAGCGCCCGCAGCTAAAACCGCATCGACCTCTTCGCCTAATTTAGCAAAGTTGGCGGAGAGGATAGAGGGGGCGATCCAGTTAGGTTGTTTCATAAAGTATGCCTCTGAGCAATAGGGGATAGATATTGGTTGAATAGATGTTTTTAAATAGATACTTGTTAGAGAGGTATCGCGATCGAGATAGAATCGATCTTTCATACGTCCCATTTTATGGGAAGAGATAGAAAGAGGAGCGATAGCTAATAGTAGCGTCGCTCCTTTACTCTATCTCTATTTAAGTGCTTGTTACACAATCGATATGATTATTGATGCACGATTATTGAAGTATGATTATTGAGCCATTTTCGTTAGAACGCGATCCATTGCCGCAATTGTCTCATCAAGATCTTCATAGCTATGTGCGCTAGAGAGAAATCCCGCTTCAAATGCGCTAGGTGCTAGATAGATCCCCTCTTCAAGAAGTCCGTGGTAGAACTTCTGGAAGAAGTCGATATCCGATTTTGTGGCATCAGCATAGCTCTTGACTTCATCATTGGTGAAGAAGAGGCCAAACATTCCACAGACATGATTTGTCGAGAGTGGGCGTTGATGTTTAGCGAAAACGGCTTTGATGCCATCGATGAGATAATCGGTCTTCGCTTTGAGATCTTCATAGAAGCCCTCTTTTGAGATCAACTCTAAGGTTTTAATACCTGCTGCCATCGCAACGGGGTTTCCAGAGAGCGTTCCTGCCTGATAGACAGCTCCATTAGGGGAGAGATGATCCATAATCTCTTTTTTACCACCAAAAGCGCCGACCGGCATGCCGCCACCAATCACCTTCCCAAAAGTGGAGAGATCGGGGGTGACGCCATAGAGACCTTGCGCCGAATGTTTATCGACACGAAAACCGGTCATCACTTCATCGATAATAAAGAGCGCGCCATGTTGGTCGCAACACTCACGAATGGTCTCTAAAAAACCTGGTTGTGGTGGAATACAGTTCATATTGCCGGCAATGGGCTCTACGATAACGCAAGCAATTTCATCACCATACTTTGCAAAAGCCTCTTTTACTGCTTCTGGGTTATTATATTCAATGACAATGGTATGTTGTGTTAAGTCAGCAGGAACACCAGGAGAAGAGGGCTCTCCAAATGTAAGAAGGCCAGAACCTGCTTTGACCAATAGAGAGTCAGAATGTCCGTGGTAGCAACCTTCAAATTTTACGATTTTATCGCGGCCGGTATAGCCTCTTGCTAGGCGAATAGCGCTCATGGTCGCTTCAGTTCCTGAGCTGACCATTCGAACCTGATCCATCGAAGGAACAAGCTCTAATACCTTTTTAGCAAGTACTGTCTCTGAAACAGTAGGGGCTCCAAATGAGAGTCCATTTTTTGCCGTCTCCATGACAGCTTCAATCACTTCAGGATGTGCATGACCTACAATCATCGGCCCCCATGAGCCGACATAGTCAATATATTTTTTGCCTGCCTCATCATAGACATAAGCACCTTCCCCTTTCTTGAAGAAGACGGGGGCGCCTCCAACCTGTTTAAAAGCGCGAACGGGGGAGTTGACGCCACCTGGAATATATTTCTGTGCGTCGCGATATAATTCGTCAAATTGACTCATAAGTTGATGTCCCTTTAGTAGATTAGATGTGACAAATAAGCGAGTCTTTATTATGGAACTAAATTCCTATTTGTTCAACAGGCGGAAATTCACTACAATAGCGGAAGTTATTAATCAGAAGGAATAAGTATGATCGCTGAAGTGAAAGATAAATTAGTGACAGGATTAGATGAGATTAAAGCAATTAATCCTGTGGCATTTGATGTAGAGGGTCTTGTGAGTTATGCCGATTGGGTTGTGATCGCCTCTGCAAACTCAGGGCCACACCTTAAAGCTTTAGTGCGTAAGGCAGAAGAGGTAATGCTCAAAGAGGGAATTAAACCGATCGGTGTAGAGGGTATCAATGCCGCTTCTGATTGGGTATTAATCGATTTTGGAGATATCGTTCTTCATCTCTTAACAGAAGAGAAACGTGATTTTTATAATCTCGAAAAGATCTTTATGCGCGCTGATGCATAGAGATGGATCTGTAAATAGGAATCGAAAGAATGATTGTCTATCTTATTGCTGTAGGTAGCAATATGCCCAACTGGGTCAAGATGGGATTTGAAGAGTATGCCGGGCGCCTTCGACATGATGTTGAATTGAAACTGATCGAAGTGCCGGCACTCGTGCGCAAAAAGAATGCTGATGTCAAACGTATCCTTAAAGAGGAGGGGGAGAAGCTCTTAAAGGCGATCCCTAAAAATACCTTGATCGTCGGTCTTGATGTTGTCGGTCGTGAGATGACAACAATGGATCTGAGTAAGCGCTTGGAGTCCTGGATGCAATCGGGGCAAGATGTGGCACTTTTAGTGGGAGGACCTGAAGGCTTCTCACCAGAGATTAAGGCGCTTTTTCAACAATCGATCTCACTCTCTAAATTAACGCTACCCCATCCTATGGTGCGGGTTTTAGTGGCAGAGCAACTCTTTAGAGCTTGGAGCATTATTAATAATCATCCTTACCATCGAGAGTAGTTGATGTAAGTTTTAAGACTCAGCCTAACATTTTGAGTGTCGCGAAGAGCGATTACAAAGAGCGATTACAAAGAACAATTAAAGAGTAATAGAAGTAGATAAAGATCGATGATTTTCGATGAAAAGTGTTGGAAAGCAATCATTTAATTGATGGATCGATTCAATTGTCAATTCTCTTAAATTTTTGACAAAACATTGAGCTTTAAAACAGCTAGTTACATTATATTTCAAAGAGATAACCTGTTTGACATTAGGTCATTCAGGCTTTTTTATCTTTTTTTGATATGATTGAGATCAGGATTGTGACAAATATATAATATCTTTTCTGATTTACGATCGATCTTCATCGATTGATCCTCATTTTTTA
This sequence comes from Ignatzschineria sp. PL_is040, assembly GCF_055813795.1. NCBI lineage: Bacteria > Pseudomonadati > Pseudomonadota > Gammaproteobacteria > Cardiobacteriales > Ignatzschineriaceae > Ignatzschineria > Ignatzschineria sp. PL_is040. The sequence goes on along the minus strand of NZ_JBVPGU010000001.1, from coordinate 832,198 downwards.
GCAAAAGAGCATATTTTTAAAAGCATTCCTATCAGTAATATTAGGGAATTCTGTTGTGATATAGAGAGCAACAGAGAGAACTATAATGATAAAAAAAATCGCTGCAATTTTAGATGCAGAAAGTGTTTATTAGGTATTGAGCTAGTATTGGATTGGTATTGAGTTGGCATTGAGTTGGCATTGAGATATCTATTCGTTAAATTGTGGGTTGATATTGTTCACTGATAGATTCAAGTTGCAAGAATTCAATCTTAAAGATATCCGGTTGATATCACTACGGTATCTTCACAACCATATCTATAACAACACTAGATAATAGCACTAGATAACAGCACTCGTTTATAGCAACACTATTTATAGCGATATCTCATAGATAGGTAACCTGTAAGTAGGTGGTTTCTAAACAAGTAGTTAATAAACCAGTAGTTAATAAATAAGTAGTTAATAAACAAAAAACTTATCAATCAATTATAAAAACTCATAAAAAAGAGATAAAAAGAGATGATAACAGATTCTTATGCCTTTTAGTGGTTTCTGTTGCTTTTACCTTTTCGCGATCAACTTTAACATCTAGTGTTGAAAGTTAGATGGTCGATAGAGGTAAAAGTGCCGGAAAAATAGAGGTGAAATCTGTTATATCGATCATTTTATAGAGCAAAAATAGAAGAGGGAATATGAAGTTTATAAAGAAGATGACTTATCTCTCTCTCTTGAGTCTGTTGCCGTTTGTCAGCAATGCAGATGAAGGGGAGAAGATCTATATGAAGGGGGGTGAAAACCCAATGGCCATCGCTTGTATGACATGCCATGGCATGAATGGCGAAGGGTTAGCTGCGGCAGGATATCCAAGTGTTGCCGGAAAATCAGCGGTCTATCTTGCAAAGCAGGTCAATGATTTTAAAGAGGGGAACCGCACACATCCTGTTATGGATGGTGTTGCAAAAGCGCTTTCTGAAGATGAGATTACAGAAGTGGCGCTCTATATGCAGAACTTACCGGCACCTAATGTTCCTAATATTCCTCGTTCAACACAACCGACAGATGTTGGGAGCCAATTAGCACTTCGTGGAGATTGGAGCCGCAATATTCCCGAATGTATTGCTTGTCACGGCCCTGCCGGTGTCGGTGTTGGCGATGCTTTCCCTAAATTAGCAGGTCAGAGTCAGCTCTACATTATTAACCAGATGAATGCATGGAAAAATGGAACGCGTAAGAATGATGAGAATGATCTTATGGGGCATATTGCGCGTTCTCTTAATGAAGATGAGATTCAAGCAGTTGCGACCTATTTTTCAAATTTAGGAACGGTGGGGAAATAAGATATGAAAAAGATTTTGATAGCATCGACGCTGGCACTTCTCTTTTCACCAGCGCTCTTAGCACAGACAGCACCTGTCTCAATGGAAGATCAATCACAGCTTCCTCAAGCACCTAAAAAAGCAGAGGGTGAAACATATCATCAGCCGCCTAGTGATAGTGAAATTCCTAATAATGCTTTTGGTGACATGATTCGTAAAGGGCAGGCGATCTTTATCGATACAAAACGTCAAGTTCCTGAATATGTGGGCAATGGTATGAATTGTGTTAACTGCCACATGGATCAGGGAAAGATGCCCAATGCTGCGCCATTATGGGGTGCTTATACGATGTATCCCGCTTATCGTAGTAAGAATGATAAGGTCAATACTTATGCGGAGCGAATTCAAGGATGCTTTGAATTTAGTATGAATGGAACCCCGCCACCGGCAGATAGTGAAGCAATGACTGCATTGATCACCTATTCCTATTGGTTAGCAAAAGGGGCGCCAACAGGGGTATCGCTCCCAGGTCGTGGCTATCCTGAAGTGTCTCAACCGAAGGATGGTTATAGCATTGAGCGAGGCGAGATTGTCTATAAAGAGAATTGCGCAATTTGTCATGGTAATGATGGATTAGGTCAGAAAGTGGATGATCACTATGTCTTCCCACCACTTTGGGGACCAGACTCCTTCAACTGGGGTGCGGGAATGCATCGTATCAACACAGCTGCGGACTTTATCAAGGCTAATATGCCATTAGGTAAAGGGGGATCATTAACTGATCAAGAAGCATGGGATGTAGCGGCATTTATGAATAGTCATGAACGCCCCCAAGATCCTCGAATCATTGATGGTTCAGTAGAGAAGACTCGTGAGAAGTATCATGCCAATGATGGTGTGAACCTCTACGGTGTTGAGGTGAATGGCAAGATTTTAGGTCAAGGTATCTAAAGAAAGTATCATACATCCATCAAGCCCTATTTTAGGAGTAAAAGATTGAGAAGGCCCCATAGCGATATTAAAGCTATGGGGCCTTTTTTATCTCTTTTTCGCGGAAATTTTAGGCAGAAATTTATAAGGAATTTTTGAAGTAGATCAGGAAGGGGCTCCGCAGTTTTGCTATCGTTAATCCATGTTTCTTTATAGAAAGTAAAATTTAAATAACAAAATTGAATTTGTATTAAAAATAAAATGAGGGAAAAGACTCAGGGGAATCGATAACTAGTGGTCGATTGAGTATTTATCTATGAATTCATTGAGAGGAGAGAATATGCCAAGTTATATAGCAGAGCTGATAGGAACCGCAGTGATGATTCTTTTTGGAGGAGGTGTTGTTGCAAACGTCGTCCTCAATCGGTCAAAAGCGGCTGGTGGTGGTTGGATTGTGATTATTATGGGATGGGGATTTGCCGTAATGCTCGCAATCTATGCGGTTGGGAAATATAGTGGTGGGCATTTTAATCCTGCAGTAACGGTGGGATTAGCGATTGCCGGAAAGTTTCCTTGGGTTCATGTTATCGGCTATATCATCGGACAGATGTTAGGAGCGATGTTAGGGGCATACCTTGTTTGGCGCCACTTTAAGCCACACTTTGCGGTGACAGAAAATGCGATTGCAAAGCGAGATATCTTCTGTACAACGCCGGCAATTGAGGATTATCCCAATAACGTTATTTCCGAGATTATTGGTACTGCCATTTTAATGTTTGCCATTCTTTTTGTCGGTATTAATGAGTTTACCGGTGGATTGCAACCTGTCGTTGTTGGTTTCCTAATTATGGCGATTGGTCTTAGTTTAGGGGGAACAACAGGATATGCGATTAACCCCGCTCGTGATTTAGGGCCTCGAATTATGCATGCATTACTGCCTATTCCCGGGAAGACAGATTCAAACTGGGGATATGCATTTGTACCTGTATTAGGGCCAATGGTGGGGACAATTTTAGGAGCAGGGCTCTACGGACTCTTCTATCGAGAAGGTGCCGGTAATACGATGGGGATTTTTGAGAGTCTCATTTGGCTTATGATTGGGGTGGGCGCTATGTGGGCGCTTCTTCGTTATGCTCGAAAAAGAGGGGAAAAAGCAGACTCTTTGGAGGTTAGTCCTGATCAATATTAATGGTATTAGGCGCTACTCTACCGACACTAGTGAGAGTGAGTGATAGTAATCGATAGTGATCGGTATCGAGAGAGAATAGAAGTGAAAGTGAAAACAAAAAGAAGCAAAAAAGAAGCAGAAAGAAGTATAAGAGAAGTAAAAGAAGTAAAAGAAGTAAAAAAGTAATGAGTAGAGTGATGAGGATTGCTCTTTAACGCGCAATAATATTGGCTTGAGATCTCATCATGATAATAGAATCGATAAAAGGAGCCGCTATGCAAAAGTATGTAATGGCAATTGACCAAGGAACCACAAGTACCCGCGCAATTATCTTCGATAAAATAGGAAATATCAAAGGGACATCTCAGAAAGAGTTTCGGCAAATATTCCCTCAGCCAGGTTGGGTCGAGCATGATCCAACAGAGATTTGGGCCTCTGTCTTATCGGTAATTACTGAAGTTTTAGCGGAAAATAGTATCAGTCCTAAGCAGATTGCAACTATCGGTATTACCAATCAGCGAGAGACCACCGTTATCTGGGATAAAGTAACGGGGTTACCGATCTATAATGCGCTTGTATGGCAATCGAGACAGACAGAAAAGATCTGTGATTCATTGCGAAAAGCAGGGCATGAAGAGGCCTTTAGAGCAAAGACGGGCTTATTGATTGATCCCTATTTCTCCGGAACAAAAGCTGCTTGGATTTTAGATCGAGTCGAGGGCGCACGTAAGCGTGCAGAACGTGGGGAGTTACTCTTTGGAACGATCGATACTTGGATTATCTGGAAATTGACAGGAGGGGCGGCGCATGTGACCGATTACTCCAATGCAAGTCGTACCTTGATGTATAACATCTATGATCTGAAATGGGATGAAGAGTTACTTGAGCTTCTCAATGTGCCGGCATCTATTTTGCCAAAAGTCTGCTCCTCCTCAGAAATTTATGGAACAACATCACCGCAACACTTTTTTGGGGAAGAGGTGACAATCTCGGGAGCTGCTGGGGATCAGCAAGCAGCACTCTTTGGGCAAGCCTGTTTTAAAGAGGGAATGGCTAAAAATACCTATGGAACGGGCTGTTTTATGTTGATGAATACAGGAGAGAAGCAGGTTCGTTCCGATAATGGACTATTGACGACATTAGCATGGGGGATCGATGGTAAAGTCCAATATGCGCTAGAAGGATCGATCTTCGTTGCAGGGTCGGCGGTACAATGGCTTAGAGATGGGTTGAGAATGTTTCAGCGAGCAGATCTCTCTGAAGGATATGCAAATCGTGTCGATTCCACCAATGGTGTCTATGTTGTGCCGGCATTTGTGGGCTTAGGAACCCCTTACTGGGATCCCGATGCGCGTGGAGCGATCTTTGGTATTACCCGAGGAACAGAGAAGGAGCACTTTATCCGTGCGACATTGGAGTCGATCGCTTATCAAGCGTGTGATGTTCTAAAAGCGATGGAGCAAGATGCTGGGCTTGAGCTTAGCTCATTACGAGTCGATGGTGGCGCTTCCCTCAATAACTTTTTGATGCAGTTCCAGAGTGATATTTTAGGGGTAGAGGTTGATCGACCTAAGATTAGTGAAACAACGGCGCTTGGTGCCGCTTATCTTGCCGGGCTTGCTGTCGGTTATTGGGAATCCATAGATGAGATTGATCAGATCTGGGCTTTAGATCAGAAATATCAACCTGTTATGGATGATGAGACTCGCCAAGGACTCTATCGCGGCTGGAAGTGTGCAATTAAAGCAACCCAAGCTTTTAAAGTTGATTCGTGCGAGTGATCAGAGTGCGATAAAATAGATCTTTGAGAAGTGGTAGAAGATCTACTGCTTCTCTCATTTTGAATATCGATACATTGTGATGTATCAAAAGGAGTAACTTATGAGGTTTTCAGCTTTAGATCGACAAGAAATTATTGAGAAGCTCGAAGCGGAAACATATGATGTTGTGGTCATTGGTGGCGGAATTACAGGTGCCGGAATTGCGTTAGATGCATCACAGAGAGGGATGAAGGTCGCTCTAGTAGAGATGCAAGATTTTGCTGCCGGGACAAGTAGCCGTTCTACCAAACTGATTCATGGCGGCTTACGTTACTTAAAGCAGTTACAGATCTCTGTAGTCCGTAATTCTGGCCGTGAACGAGCCGTAGTTTATGAGAATGGTCCACATGTGACAACGCCGGAGTGGATGTTGCTTCCTCTTCATAAGGGGGGGACATTTGGTCCATTTTCCACCTCTATCGGTCTGATGATGTATGACTTTTTAGCCGGCGTAAAACGGGATGAGCGCCGAACGATGTTGAGTCGAGAAGAGACCATTAAAAAAGCGCCTCTTGTAAAGCAAGAGGGATTGATCGGTGCCGGTTACTATGTTGAGTATCGTACAGATGATGCGCGCTTAACGATTGAGGTGATGAAGAAAGCGATAGAGCTGGGTGCTACAGTACTCAATTATGCAAAAGCGACCCACTTTCTCTACGATGATAAAAACCGCGTCAGCGGTATAGAAGCAACTGATCTTGTGACGGATCACGCTCTTACGATCAAGGCGAAAAAGGTGATCAATGCGACAGGCCCCTGGGTTGATGAGATGCGGAAGCTCGATCGTGGGAAGGCCAATAATAAGCATCTACGTTTAACAAAAGGGATCCATTTAGTGGTGGATCAAGCACACTTTCCTCTTAAACAAGCGGTCTACTTCGATACTGAGAATGATAAACGAATGATCTTCGCAGTTCCGCGTGATGGTAAAACCTATATCGGAACAACGGATACAGTCTATGAGGCCGATAAAGCGCATCCTATTGCAACAGCGGCAGATCGGGATTACATCTTAGATGCAGTGAACTATATGTTCCCAACTATCAAACTAGGTAAAGAGCATATTGAATCTTCATGGGCTGGCATTCGCCCGCTTATTTGGGAAGAGGGGAAAAATCCATCGGAGATCTCGCGAAAAGATGAGATTTGGGAATCTGATACCGGTCTTTTAACGATTGCCGGAGGTAAATTAACGGGCTATCGTCATATGGCTGAGGAGATCGTCGATCGTTTAAGTGACGTTTTAAAGCGAGATTACAATTTAAGTTTTGCCGGCTGCCGAACAAAGCATCTGCCTGTGTCAGGGGGGGATGTGGGAGGATCGGCACAATTTCCTGCTTATGTTAAAGCGCAGACTCAATATGGAATCGATGCGGGTTTAAATGAGGCCGAGAGCCACTTTATTGCACGCTATTACGGGACAAATTCTAAGATTCTTTTTGATCACTTTAAAGAAACTCCCTACCAAGATACGCCTGAATTATCGCGGCTTACGGCACTTCGACTCTGGTATGCGCTCAATTATGAAGGCATTCTCTATCCTGATGATTTCTTGATTCGTCGAACAGGGAATCTCTTTTTCAATATCGATGCTGTTAAGCAGGAAAAGCATGCAGTTATTGCGAAGATGGCAGAAGCTTTCGCTTGGGATGAAGAGCAGAAGCAGGCGATGGAGGTGCGAGTGGATCAATATATAGCAGATACCGCTGCCTTCCCGGTGCTTTAGTTAAATTTTAAGTTAAGCTTTAAGTCTAGTTATAAGTCTAGCTATAAGTTTAACTCCTATCTGCGAATAGATCGCTAGTGATAGAAAAAAGAGAGCCCATCTTTAATAGATGGGCTCTTCTTCTATTGAGTGAGAGAGTCTTTAAGTAGCAACGCTCTTAGATTCATCTCTCATTGAATTCTCATTAAGCACTTATCAAGCTCTAACCTTTATAACGGCTCAATACGAGTGAGGAGTTTGTTCCTCCAAAGCCGAAACCATTATTGAGGATATGATCAATTTTCGCATCATCAATACGCTTACGAACAATCGGGAAGTCCACTAGTGCAGGATCAACTTCATCGATATGTGCGCTCTCTGTGATGAAGTTATTTTGCATCATTAAGAGACAGTAGATCGTCTCATTAACGCCGGCTGCACCGAGTGCGTGACCTGTTAACGATTTTGTAGAGCTGATAGGGGGAATTTTATCGCCAAAGACATTTGCAATCGCTTTCATTTCAGGAATATCGCCTGCGGGTGTAGAGGTGCCGTGTGTATTGATGTAATCAATTTCACCATCGACCGTTTCTAGCGCCATACGCATACAACGTTCAGCACCTTCACCACTTGGAGCAACCATGTCGTAACCATCAGAAGTTGCACCATAGCCTGTAATTTCAGCATAGATCTTAGCGCCACGCTTAAGCGCATGTTCTAACTCTTCAACAACAACGATACCGCCACCGCCAGAGATCACAAAGCCATCACGATCTTTATCATAAGCGCGGGATGCCACAGAAGGGCGATCATTATATTTTGAAGAGAGAGCGCCCATTGCATCAAACATTGCGCTCATGTAAGGATGGAGTTCTTCACCGCCTCCAGCAAAAACAACATCCTGTTTCCCCATCTGAATCTGCTCATAAGCATTACCAATACAGTGGATGGAAGTTGCACATGCTGAGCTGATGGAGTAGTTCAAACCTTTGATCTTAAATGGTGTCGCTAAACAAGCAGAAACGGTTGATCCCATGGTTCTTGTTACCATATAGGGGCCGATACGCTTTGTAGCGCCATTTTTGCGTAAAATATCGATACTATCGATCTGGTTCTTAGTTGATGCTCCGCCAGAGCCAACAATCAAACCTGTACGCGGATTTGAGACCTCTTCCTCAGTTAAGCCTGAGTCTTCGATCGCCTCTTTCATTGCAATATAAGCATAAGCCGCTGCATCTGCCATAAAGCGGAAGTGACGACGATCGATCTGAGATGCTAAATCAATATTGATCGCTCCATGAACATGCGAGCGAAAACCAAGTTCAGCCATCTCTTCTGAGAACTTGATTCCAGATTGTGTATTGAGGAGCGATTGTAAGACCTCATCTTTATTGTTGCCGATGCTCGACACAATACCAAGGCCTGTTATAACAACACGTTTCATGAATAAGATTCCTCCAAAAAATTAAAAGTTGTCTGTCTGCGTGAAAAGGCCAACTTTTAGATCTTCTCCTACGTAGATTTCTTTGCCGTCAACTTCCATCGTTGCATCAGCAATACCCATGGTTAAAGATCTTAAAATAACACGCTTCATATGGATGTTGTAAGTGATTTTCTTCGCAGATGGAAGAACTTGTCCTGTGAATTTTACATTGCCGGCGCCAAGTGCGCGTCCACGACCTTTTCCGCCCATCCAGCCAAGATAAAATCCAACAAGTTGCCACATTGCATCTAATCCTAAGCAACCCGGCATAACGCTATCACCAATAAAATGACAAGGGAAGAACCAGAGGTCAGGACTAAGGTCAAGTTCAGCAGTGATGGAGCCTTTACCATATTTACCACCATCTTCAGTGATGGAGACAATGCGACTGATCATCAGCATCGGTGGCATCGGAAGTTGTGCATTTCCTTCTCCAAAAAGGTTGCCTTTTGCGCATTCGATAAGCTCATCATAAGTGAAGCTTGATTGTGTTGTAATTCTTGTCACGTCTAATTAAATCCTATGAAATTGTACAGAGTTAGAGTTATCGCCCAACATGGGAGTTTCTATTTTGAAGTCCCATTTAGCGATCGTGCTGCAATCGCAAATAGCGTTGAGCTAAAATAATTTCTAAGTTGCGATTATACCTAAAAAAAGGATGAAGAGTTAGCCTGATTCCATATCAGGGATACTTTATCCTCTATTTTTAATAATATTCTTACGACATTTTTGCGATATTTTGCGATATTCCTACGATCCTTTCATGATCTTTTCACAATATTCCCACGATACTACAGTGATATGGGGATGAGATATTGACCTATCACAGGTTCTACTAATATCGATCTTATCGGCTGATTTCAGAGCGCTCTTTTCTGAAGGTCAATTGCTGAAGGTCAATTGGGTTGTTCTTATCTCTATATCTCTACTCTAGAGCGCTTCAATAGATCTTATTCTCTAGAGATCTTTTCTCTAGAGATCTTTATAGAGATCAGGCTCCCCTTTAGGGCGAGTCTTAAAACGGCGATGAGCCCAGAGATATTGTTCCGGCGCTTCTAAAATCCAAGATTCAAACATCTGATTGATTCGAAGCGTATCTGCTTTAAGATCTTTGGTCGGAAAGTTCTCAAGCATGGGTAAAATTTTGATGTGGTATCGATTACCTTTACGGATCACATAGTAAGGAAGGGCCACTGCTTTTCCTAAACGGCAGAGGGTTGAAGTTGCGGTAATAGTGAGCGCTTTAACGCCAAAGAAGGGGATAAAGACATGATCGGTACTACCATAATTTTGATCAGGAGCGTACCAGATCAGATCGCCACTTCGAAGGAGTTTAATCATTCTACGGGTCTCATCTCGGGTGATCGGCTCTAAACCAGATTGATCAAAACGTCCCTTATATTGTACATACTCATAATACTCATTTTCATGCGGACGATACATGCCACGAACTTTTGTTTTAAAGGAGATCGCTCGACCGCCTAGCTCTAAAGGTGTCATATGAAGCGTCAGGAGAAGCGCACCCTTGCCACTCTTTTCAAAAGCTTCTAAATTCTCTAATCCTTCATAAACTAGATGTTTTTCAAGCTGTTTTTTGGGCATATACCACGCAATAATCACCTCAAAAATCGCCATTCCCATAGAGAGAAAGTTCTCTTTGACTAACTTTTTTTGTGCAGCATGATCGAGCTCAGGAAAGCAGAGTTCAACATTTCGTTGAATGATTTTACGTCGACTTTTAGCAATATAGTAGGAGCATCTGCCGGCTATTCTTCCTAGAAAGAGGAGAAAAGGGAGGGGGAGATGCGCAATCATTTTTGCAAGAAAGATACCTGTTGCTAATAACTTGTGGTCAGAAGCTTTCGGTATGGTGTGTTTATCCATAGTTCTAATAATAGCCTATATGAAAGAGGGTAGATTATAACAGTTTTGTCAAAGGCTGTTATAGGAACGACTTAAGAATTGGCTAAATTTATTGAGAGAGATCTCCTACTCGATCCGCTATAATACGCAGAACTTCCTTTTTAAAAAGAGGGGGAGATCACCACTTTTTGAGGAGATGATTGTGTCGTTGATGGAGTCTCACTTTTATCTCACTCAATGTCGTGGTAAAGATGAGTAAAAATTGAGCGGTAAAAAACAGGTAAACTTTGATTTTAATCAAGTTGTTTTATACCCTATAGCAGGTAACGGATAATGAGATCAGAGATAGGTAGAAGAGCCCTTCTAATATTGGGGTTTATGATGGTATTAGCAGGATGTGGTTTCCATTTGCGAGGAAATGTCTCATTTCCAGAAGCGTATCGGACTGCATTTGTAGAGAATAATGGTCCTGCATACTCTCGGGATAGTGTGGAGTTTTATCTTAAGCGACAACTCGGTTCTGAGTTACGATTTGTGAATAATCGGGAAGATGCCGATCTCATTATCGATATTGATGAGGGATATGATACACGGGTAACAGCAAGTAGCTTAAATGGTGCGCGACGAAGTTATACAACCGATATCTTCGCACGGATTAAGGTGACAGATTCTCAAGGAGGCATCATTCTTCCCGCGAGTCGATTCACCCGTTCACGAGACTTCTCGATCGATGAGAAGGAGCCACTTGCAAAGACAACAGCAGAGGCCGCGATTAGACGCGATCTTGCAGATGACTTAAGTCGAGTATTTATTAGAAGATTAATTGCAGTGATGAAAGCTAAGCAATAGGGAGATTTTGTGACAAACGGAGATGTAACTGCTATTAAAGATGTGCAGGCCTATGGAGATGAGCGCAATGTAGAGATTTCACAAGTGGGAATCAGTGGCTTGCGCCTTCCCATTGAGTTTAGTAATGGGGGGCAATCTCAACATAGTGTAATGGAAGCGGCCTTTACAGTAACATTGCAAAAAGAGCGAAAAGGGACCCATATGTCTCGCTTTATTGAGGTGTGGGATCGTTTAGAGAAGCCTTTTTCACTTGAACGTGTAACGACCTTATTAAATTCTTTAGAAGAGAAATTAGATGCAGAGAAAGCGCAGATAGAGTTGAAATTTCCGCTCTTCTTTACTCGAACTGCACCCGTTTCTCAGGCAAAGAGCCTAATGGATTTCAATTGTGAAATTGTAGCTGAATCGAACCATTCAGATCCCGGAAAATCGCACTATGAATTACGTCTTATGGCGCCGGTAACTAGTCTTTGCCCCTGTTCTAAAGAGATCTCTGAGTTTAGTGCACACTCACAGCGCTCCCATTTAACGATCGCGTTACAATTTCGTGACCGAGCAGGTTTTGAATCGATCGATATCGATCAATTATTGATGGAGATGGAGTCAGTTGGCTCATCGAGACTCTACCCACTATTGAAGCGTCCTGATGAGAAGTATGTGACAGAGATGGCTTATAAGACGCCTCGATTTGTAGAAGATCTGGTGCGTGATCTTGTTGTACTCCTAAGAGGGCGTCAGGATCTAATAGCATTTTCTGTACAATCAGAGAACTTTGAATCGATCCATAATCATCAAGCTTACGCAAAGGTGAATTATACCTTTTAGCATTTGTAACTTCCGGTGAGAGATGCTCGAGTGCCGGCTGAGTGATTATCGGGTAATTATTAAAAGAGATGAGATGTGTGAATATGGTAACGCACTCATCTCTTTTTTATTACCTCTTCAGATGCGCCTTTTTGTTAGAATAGGCGCTTAGTGGAGCATTCTATCTCTTTCGACATGAAGAGCTCAATAGAGTCGAAGAGAGAGTCGAGTAGATGCATAAATAGATATGATGATCGTAGAGAAAGAGGTATAGATGTTAGAGTCAGATCGGTTAATAGTGAGTGATCAACCCTTAGCGGAAGAGAAGGTGATAGATCGTGCGATTCGTCCTAAAAAATTGGCAGACTATACCGGACAAGCACCGATTCGCAAGCAGTTGAGTATCTTTATTCAGGCAGCAGTTAAGCGTGAAGAGGCGCTCGATCACGTCTTGCTTTTTGGTCCTCCAGGTTTAGGAAAGACAACGCTCGCCCATATTATTGCTCATGAGATGGGCGTTGGTTTAAAGCAGACCTCAGGTCCTATTTTAGAAAAAGCGGGTGATCTTGCCGCAATTTTAACGAGTTTAGAGGATAACGATATTCTCTTTATCGATGAGATCCATCGCCTCAATCCTGCGGTAGAAGAGGTGCTCTATCCGGCAATGGAGGATTATCAGCTCGATATCATGATTGGTGAGGGACCGGCGGCGCGTTCGGTTAAGATCGATCTTCCCGCATTTACACTTATTGGTGCTACAACGCGAGCAGGACTTCTCTCCTCACCACTGCGTGATCGCTTTGGGATTGTATCTCGCTTAATGTTCTATACCCATCAAGAGTTAACAGAGATTGTAAAACGATCAGCGCGTTTATTGGGGGCGTCCATTACTGAGGAGGGCGCCTATGAGATTGGACGTCGCTCTCGTGGAACACCGAGAATTGCTAATCGCCTCTTACGTCGCGTGCGCGATGTGGCAGAGGTTGAAGCAGATGGCGATATTACCATTGAGATCGCCCGATCAGCATTAGCAATGCTCGATATCGATAATGCCGGGTTAGATGAGCATGACCGTAATTTTCTTCGCCTGATTGTGGAAAAATTTGATGGTGGGCCTGTAGGTATCGATACTTTAGCGGCGGCCTTAGGTGAAGAGAAGGGAACATTAGAAGATATGATTGAACCTTTCTTGATTCAGGAAGGGTTTATTATGCGTACGCCTCGAGGGCGTGTTGCCACACAGCTCTGTCATCAATATTTTGGTCTTGCGGTGGATCTGCCGGAAGAGGATATTGGCGATATCTCATAAGGGATAGGATTGGCATTATGGAAGATTAGATGCGGATATGGAGAAGGTCTCTAGAGAGCATCTAGAAATTATTTGCAATATAGGAATATAGGAATATAGCTATGCTAGTCATGAAGCAATGTAGTCATGAAGCAATATTGTGAGTTAGCAGGATAAGCGAGTTAAGTGAGCGATGGTAAAGAGAGATTTTTATGCGGTTGTAGAGGATGCGCTCTATACAACAGATGCTGAAGAAAAGTGTGAAAAGGTTGATCAGCTCTATGATCAGTTATTAAGTGGGGAGATAGAGCCTTATCCCGATCAAGATGTCCTGGGAGTGATTCCTGCAGGACGACCTGAACTTCCTCGTTTAGTTTCGCCTCAAGAGGTGCCACGCCGGCGCTTAGGTTCTAAAGCAGGTGTTTTAGCGCTCGTTCATGCTATCTGTCATATCGAGTTTAATGCGATTAATCTTGGGCTTGATGCCGCTTACCGTTTTCGGCAGATGCCGGCGCAGTTTTATCATGATTGGTTGTTGGTCGCGAAAGATGAAGTGCGCCATTTTCGGATGTTAGCGCAATATTTAGAGTCAGAAGGTTCTTTTTATGGTGCTTATGAGGCACATAATGGACTCTGGGATTCTGCAGAAAGAACGGCGCATGATCCCCTTATTCGGATGGCATTAGTGCCGCGAGTTTTAGAGGCGAGAGGATTAGATGTTACGCCGGGAATTATTGAGCGCCTTACACTCAATGGTCAAGATGAGGTTGTTGCTCTGCTAAAAATTATCCTTCAAGAGGAGGAGTCCCATGTCTTGGTGGGAAATCACTGGTATCGTTATCTCTGTAAAGATCGAGATTTACCGCCCAAAGAGACCTTTTTCTCCTTGATTGAAGAGTATGGACAGACTTTAAAGCCTCCCTTTAATATTGAAGCACGTCTCCGTTCAGGATTTACACAAGAGGAGATCGATTATCTTGTAGAATCGATCGAACTTTAGATTTCGGCGAGTGCAGGCAGGGTTGTGATTAGACGAGATATCAAAAAAACTTGAAAAAGGGTGGGAGAGAAGATGAAAGAAGAGAGTGTGAAAAAGAGCATGAGAAAGGAGAAGACGGTAGCAGATAGAGAGGATCCGGCGTTGAAAGGAGAGATTGTCTCTTCGATAAGATCAAGGCTGTTAGCATTAAAAAAGAGACTCTTTATCGGACTCTCAGGTCTTAAATTGACAACAGAGGAGAGGAGATGGCTAGCGCATAAAGATGTTGCCGGCGTAATACTCTTTAGCCGTAATTATCAAGATAAGCCGCAACTGACAGCATTAACAGCTGAGATACGGGGGATTAATCCTGAGCTGTTGATCTCTGTTGATCATGAGGGAGGACGTGTCCAACGTTTTCGTGACGGCTTTACTCAACTGCCCCCTATGCGCGAGTTAGGGAGGCTTTATGATCAATCAAGAGAAGCCGCACTTTCTGAAGCTTATCAACTGGGATCGATCATGGCATCAGAGCTTATCGCGGTAGGTGTTGACTTTAGTTATGCCCCTGTTTGTGATATCGATTATGGCGTTAATCCTGCCATTGGTGATCGTGCTTTTCATGATGATCCTTCCGTTGTGACTGAGCTTGTTCTCGCTTTTTATCGAGGAGTGAGGGCGGCAGGATCGGTTGGTGTTGCCAAACACTTTCCAGGGCATGGTTTTGTCAATATCGATACCCATGTTGCTATTGCGCAAGATGATCGGCCTTTAACGCTCTTAGAAGAGCGAGATCTTAAACCTTTTCGGGCGTTGATTGATGCTGGCATAGAGGCATTGATGCCGGCACATATTATCTTTACGGCACTCGATGCTGATAATAGTGTTATCTCTTCAGAGAAGTGGCTCCGATATCTTCGTGAGGAGCTCGCTTTTCAGGGCGCCATTATTAGTGATGATCTCGATATGGGAGGAGCGAGCCATTTGGGCTCTGTAAAAGAGAAGGTTGATCGTTGTTTTTCTGCCGGTATCGATATTGTTCTTCTTTGTAATGATTTTCAAGCGATTCGGGAGCTATTAACCGTTGATTGAGCAGAGCGGTTCTCTATCTAATAGAGCGGAAAAGAGAGGTGAAGAGCCATAAAAGGCTAAAAGAGTTAAAAAGAGGGGTAACAAAACCCTTTTTGGATAAGTTGTGGGGATATGCACATTTTCTGTGGATAACTATTAGGACAACTTGATCATAGCTGTGGGATAAAGTCGATAACTCTCAAAAGCCTTGGAAATAGAGGGTTTTCAACCTGTGATTAATCCGTCCTTATTTGCTTAAAAAATAAGCAAAATCTATTTTGGTTTTTTCTGATCTCAACTTTAAACTTTTAAAATGTGAATCTCTTGTTAAGATGAGTTATCCCTTTTTTTGGGGAGATATGCACATTTTCTGTGGATAACTATTAGGACAACTTGATCATAGTTGTGGGATAAAGGGGATAGAAAATCTATTTTAATGTAACTTGTTGAATTGAAATGGAATTTTTAGCAGACGTTATCCCTATTAATAAATAAAAAAACCGATCAATGAATGAGCGGTTTTAATTTGCTTTCTGATCTCTTTTTTGATTTTTCAAAGTTGAAATATGATCATTAGAGATCAGCTTTTAATGAGAGCCGGTTATCTTTTATATCGCTTTTTTAGCCCTCTTCTAGCCTTTTTCTAGATATCCTTTAGATATCTTTTGTTGCGCGTTGATGCTTACGGCGATCCGCTTCTGTAAGGTAGCGCTTGCGGATACGGATCGATTTTGGCGTTACTTCTACTAACTCATCATCATCGATAAATTCAATAGCGCGCTCTAAGGTTAATTTTACCGGTGTTGTTAATGTTAATGCTTCATCGGTTCCGGCAGCACGAATATTGGTTAGTTGCTTTGCTCTTAACGCATTGACGACGAGGTCGTTATCACGGCTATGAATACCGATCACTTGACCTTCATAGATCTCATCTCCATGACTTGCAAAGAGGCGTCCGCGCTCTTGTAGGTTGAAGAGGGCATAAGCAAGCGCTTTACCTTGCCCATTAGAGATTAAGACACCATTTTTTCTCTGACCGACAGATCCTTTTTTAAGTGGACCGTAATGATCGAAGTTATGGAACATCAGTCCTGTACCGCTTGTTAAGGTCATAAACTCTGTTTGGAAACCGATCAATCCGCGTGAAGGAATCATATATTCGAGACGAATACGTCCTTTACCGTCCGGCACCATATTTTGCAATTCAGCAAAACGGTTCCCCATCTGCTCCATAATGTCACCTTGATGTTGCTCTTCAATATCAAACATCAATGTTTCATAGGGTTCCATCTTAACGCCATCTTCTTCACGAATAATGACTTGTGGACGACCGACAGCCATCTCATAACCTTCACGACGCATATTTTCAATAAGAACAGAGAGGTGAAGTTCTCCACGACCCGATACTTTAAAGACATCGGCATTATCTGTTGCTTCAACACGAAGAGCAACGTTATGGATGAGTTCCTCTTCAAGACGCTCTTTAATTTGGCGTGAGGTGACAAACTTACCTTCTTTACCCGCAAAAGGTGAAGTGTTGACCTGAATCATCATCGAAACGGTTGGCTCGTCGACGGCTAAAGGTGGTAACGCTTCGACATGTTGTGGATCACAGATTGTATCTGAGATAAAGAGGGGGTCGAGCCCGGTAAAGCTGATGATGTCACCTGCTTGTGCTGATTCAAACTCAATTTTATTAAGGCCGTGGAAACCTAAGATCTGTTGAATTTTACCATTACGTTTTTTGCCTTCACGATCGATAACAGTCACGTTCATATTTTTATGAACTTTACCACGTTTAATACGACCAACACCGATTACTCCGACATAAGAGTTATAATCGAGTGATGAAACCTGTAATTGAAAAGGTGCATCAACCTCAACATCAGGTGCAGGTACATGATCAATAATTGCTTGGAAAAGAGGCTCAAAGTCACCACTACGAACATCATCAGTCAGTCCGGCATAGCCATTAATTCCTGATGCATAGACAACCGGGAAGTCGAGTTGCTCATCTGTAGCACCAAGATTATCGAAGAGTTCAAATGTTTGATCTAATACCCAATCAGGACGTGCGCCAGGTCGGTCAATTTTATTGATGACAACGATCGGTTTAAAACCCATCGCAAACGCTTTTTGTGTTACAAAGCGGGTTTGAGGCATGGGGCCCTCTACTGAGTCAACGAGGAGTAATACCGAGTCAACCATCGAGAGAACACGCTCAACTTCGCCACCAAAATCCGCATGTCCTGGAGTATCTACGATATTGATACGGTACCCATTCCAGTTGATAGCGGTATTTTTAGAGAGGATCGTAATTCCTCGCTCTTTTTCGATTTGGTTCGAATCCATGACGCGATCCGCAACCTCTTCACGCTCACCAAAAGTTCCTGAACTTCTGAGGAGTTGGTCAACCAGGGTTGTTTTACCATGGTCAACGTGGGCGATGATGGCTATGTTTCTTAATTTATCTATCATTTTCACTTTCTTTTATCATTGATGCCCAGCGAAGCCTCAAATATGATCTTGAGGGTAGGGCGATTCTATTGAGATTATCTACTTTCGAGGGCTGTATTATAACGCACTTTTTGATTATTTTTTGAGTTAATTTATTTTATGAAGTAGGAGATTTGATTCTTTTGGCAAACGAGGAATATCGTTAAAAATCAATTTTTTTCTATTTTGGGAAGTCGTTTTTGGGAAAGAATTGAGTGGGAATTTATTTACAAAATAAATTGTCTTTATCAGATGATTGACAACTTCGATAATCACTAGTAATTTGCGATAGAGGCACTCCCATTTAGAGTCCCTCTTTTTAATGTTCGATAATAATAAAGCGTTCAACAGAAACTTTTCAAGATTTGAGTGAGCCTTAGCCTTATATAAGGTTTACTGATATGTACCTTAGATAAGACTGATATAAGGCTGATATGAGATTTAATGAGGCTCTCAATAAATGTTGAGAGATCATTTCATTTAAATTCAATGCATTAATGCTGTGTCGATATCGACTCTGTCAATATCGATGTCAGTCTCTGAGCTCGAGTCTATTGATCACTGCTGTCGAACCTATCATTTTTATAACACTAATTGTAGACCACCCAATTTATACACCATTTTATTATTCTGTTTTATTGATGAGGAATATCATGTCAAAGCAACCTTCTACTGAGTTCAAGCGTCTTGAACTACTCCCTCCTTATGTCTTTAGTGTGATTGATGAGCTAAAGGCAGAAGCTGCGGCAGCAGGAAAAGATGTTATTGATTTTGGGATGGGAAATCCCGATCAGCCAACCCCTGCGCATATTGTTGATGCATTAACAGCAGCGGCAAAAGAAGGTGCCAATCATCGATATTCAGCCTCAAAAGGAATTGCTCCCGTTAGAGGAGCGATTTGTGATTGGTATCAGCGTAAGTATCAAGTCACTTTAGATCCTAATCGTGAAGCGATCTATACTATCGGTTCTAAAGAGGGGCTCGCGGATCTGACCTTAGCAGTATTAGATAAAGGGGACGTTGTTTTAGTACCTGATCCTGCCTATCCTATCCATCCCTATGGTCCGATTATTGCCGGCGCTACTGTGATTCATGTTCCTGCGGGTCCTGAAGATGATTTTGAAGCTAATCTTCGAGCTGCAATTGAGAATAGTCCGGTTAAGCCGAAGATGCTCTTTCTCAACTACCCTTCAAATCCAACATCTGAGTGTGTCGATCTAGCCTTTTTTGAGCGGATGGTCGCTTTAGCAAAAGAGCATGGTATCTGGATTGTGCATGATTTAGCGTACGCTGATCTCTCTTTTGATGATTATCAAGCCCCCTCCATCTTACAGGTAGAAGGTGCTATCGATATTGCTGTTGAATCTTATACGCTCTCTAAAAGTTACAATATGGCAGGTTGGCGTGTCGGATTTATGGTGGGTAATCCAACCTTGATTGGTGCTTTGACAAAGATTAAATCATATCTCGATTATGGCTCTTTTGCACCGATTCAACATGCTGCTGTTGCAGCGCTCACCGGTCCGCAAGAGTGTGTTGAAGAGGTTCGTCTACGCTATCAGGCACGACGTGACCTATTGTGTGATGGACTCTCATCGATCGGCTGGGATGTTAAAAAGCCTAAAGCATCGATGTTTCTTTGGGCTAAGATTCCTGATGCTTATCGTGAAATGGGATCGATGAAGTTTGCAGAGAAGTTGATTAAAGAGGCATCTGTTGCGGTAGCGCCCGGCATCGGTTTTGGTAAGGGAGGCGAAGGATATGTTCGCTTTGGTCTCATTGTCGATGATGAGAGAACAGCGCAGGCGATAGAGAATCTACGGCAGATGTTTATTAAAGATGGCTTGGTAGTGGCACCGTAGTTTAATGCGCAAAAGTAGTTAGATGATCCCTTCTATCGAAGTGATAAAAGTAAGGTAGATGCGGGATAAAAGCGAGATAAAATGAAGATGAGCTGTAGCGTTATAGCAATTTTCTACAGCTCATTTTTTTTATCTATCGATTCAGCACTGATCGATATTCGGTATCGATTTTGAGTCCGACTTTAATGCTTGCTTTCGGCAGGAGATTGAGTGTAGATTCAAGATCTATTTTGAGATCTGTTTTCTGAACTCTTTTGGAAAATAGAGGATTCTCTTTAGGGAAAATTAAGCATTAGGATAGGTAGATTTAGAAGCTTAGACGGGGTAGAATAAGGCTGTTTTTAAACTATTTGTAGGAGAATTGTAGTATGGCTAAAGTCCTTGATGTGGTGAAACCAGGCGTACTCTTTGGTGATGATGTCCGAAAGGTATTTGCAATTGCTAAAGAGAATAATTTCGCATTGCCGGCGATTAATGTTGTCAATACAGAATCAATTAATGGGGTTTTAGAGGCGGCGGCTAAAGCTAACTCTCCTGTGATTATCCAGTTCTCCAATGGTGGAGCACAATTTTATGCCGGTCGTGGATTGAAGCTTTCAGGATATGGTGGTCATGAGGCCGCTGTTTTAGGGGCTGTATCAGGCGCGAAACATGTTCACACAATGGCAGAAGCTTATGGTGTACCGGTCATTCTTCATACCGACCACGCGGCAAGAAAATTGCTCCCATGGATTGATGGTCTTCTTGAAGCAGGTGAAAAATTCTTTGAAGAGACAGGTAAGCCACTCTTCTCCTCACATATGATTGATTTATCAGAAGAGTCATTAGAAGATAATATTGCAACTTGTGTGGAGTATCTTAAGCGTCTCGATAAATTAGGAATGACCCTTGAGATCGAGTTAGGTATTACCGGTGGTGAAGAGGATGGCGTTGATAACACTTCAGTGGATAATGCGCTGCTCTATACTCAACCAGAACATGTTGCTTATGCTTATGAAGAGTTGAGCAAAGTGAGTCCACACTTCACAATTGCGGCATCATTCGGTAACGTTCATGGTGTTTATAAGCCAGGAAATGTTGAGTTAAAACCAGAAATCTTAGATAACTCACAAAAATATGTCTCTGAGAAGTTCAATCTTCCGGCAAAACATCTCGATTTTGTCTTCCACGGTGGATCAGGTTCAAGTTTAGAAGATATTCGTGAAGCGATTAGCTATGGTGTCATTAAGATGAATATTGATACTGATACTCAATGGGCAACGTGGGAAGGCGTTCTTGACTACTATAAAGCGAATGAAGGCTATCTCCAAAGTCAGTTAGGAAACCCTGAAGATCCATTTGGTCCTAACAAATCTTACTATGATCCACGTGCTTGGTTACGTAAAGGTCAAGAGAGTCTCGTGAAGCGTGTTTTAGTTGCTTATGAAGATCTTAACGCAATGAATCGTAACTAATCTGTATTTAACTTCTATTTAATCATGGTTTAATCTTAATTTATTAAGAGTGAAATAGAAGGAATCAGTTACAGATTCAGTCATAGATCATTCAGCATGATCAGAAAGATTGTAATCAAAATGATAAAAGAGCGATATGTCTTTGGATATATCGCTTTTTTGATAGTGTGATATTCAGCAGTAAAAGAATAAAGTTCAACAGCTTCTGTTTCTTTATTTGTTATTTGATTCTATAAGAGAGTTTTTGGAGGGGCGGGAGCCCACCATCTTGTTCTTTTCATCTGTGCATGCCCGCAGTTTGGCATTTTCAATGCCGAGAAAATAATTAAACATGATTTAAATAACTTTTAAATAGTTATTAAATAGCCGTTAAACAATAGGTGCCGGCGATAGAAGATCGCCAACTGCCGGCACGTGATTTTTGGAATTTCGCGATAGTGAAATCCGGCAGCGTTCAGCCTTTGCTATTTTGATGAATCATTCTTAAGAGGGGTATTGGAGGGGCGGGAGCCCACCATCTTGTTCTTTTCACCGGTGCATGCCCGCGGTTTGGCATTTTTAATGCCGAGAAAATAATTAAACATGATTTAAATAACTTTTAAATAGTTATTAAATAGCCGTTAAACAATAGGTGCCGGCGATAGAAAATCGCCAACTGCCGGCGCGTGATTCTTGGAGCTGCGCGATAGTGAGATCCGGCAGCGTTCAGCATTTGCTATTTTGATGAATCATTCTTAAGAGGGGTATTGGAGGGGCGGGAGCCCACCATCTTGTTCTTTTCACTGGTGCATGCCCGCAGTTTGGCATTTTTAATGCCGAGAAAATAATTAAACATGATTTAAACAACTTTTAAATAGTGATTAAATAGCCGTTAAACAATAGGTGCCGGCGATAGAAGATCACCAACTGCCGGTGCGTGATTTTTGGAATTTTGCGATAGTGAAATCCGGCAGCGTTCAGCCTTTGCTATTTTGACAGATCTTTTAAGAAAATAAGTGGTATTGCATTGTGTGAGGAGAATTTATTTTTCGATAAAAAAGAGGAGATCATTTTATCTCCTCTTCTGTAGATATATCAATATCTATTTTCGCTAATTAGTAGCCAGTCTGCTCATCGTGAAGGATTTTCCCACCGAAGATCTTATGCACATAGAATGTGTAGAGAAGAATCAGTGGTAAAACAATCGCAACTCCCCAGAGGGTGAATTCTAATGATTTAGGTGCAGCACTTGCTTCCCAGATATTGAGTTTTCCAATAATAATATCGGGGAAGATACTGTAGCCAAAACCGATAAAGGTACACAATACAATCAATACTGCAAGAAAGTAGGGGACCCAATCACGTTTGTAGGTTGTATCTTGCTCAATAAATTTAAGACTTCTAAAGATAATGAAGGCAAAAATGACGCAGAGCAGTGGGATTGGCGCTAAATAGTAGAGGTTTGGAATAGTAAACCACTTCTTAAAGATCGCATCGCTAGTATATGGCATCGCTAATGAGACTAAAACGATCGCTAAGAAAGCCAACACGATGGAGCGACGAATCGCTTTTGCGGCAAAGAGGCGAACGTGACCATCAGATTTAAAGATCAGCCATGCAGAGCCTAAAAGCGCATAGCCAAAGCAGAGTGCGATACCGACACAGACCGCAAAGATCCAGTTAACCATGGTATGCTCAAGCCCTGTTGCATAGAGGCCGATCATAATACCTTGCGACATGGTTGCAAGATAGGCGCCAAAACAGAAGAGTGCATCCCACATCGGTTGACGATGTTTAGGTGCCGTATTTCTAAAGTCAAAGGCAGCACCACGGAGGATTAACCCACCTAACATCAAGACGGTAGGGATGTAGAGCGATACTAAAATATCACCATACGCTTTCGGGAAGGCGATAAAGATCACCCCAATTCCAAGAACGATCCAGGTCTCATTAGCATCCCAGAAAGGGTCTACCGTTGCCACCATCTTATCGCGATCACTACGCTCTTTCATAAAAGGGAAGAGCAGACCAACGCCGAGATCATAACCATCGAAGATGATATAGAAGAAGACCGCGGCAGCCATTAGGCCCGCAAAGATAACGGGAAGTATTGTTGCAGCATCCATAACCATAATTATGCTCCTTGTGTTTCTGCAGCGATATTGTTTTTAACAGTCTTGTTTGTGAGATAGAAGAGCACTGCAAGATAGCTCACAAGAACGAAGATGTAGATTAAACAATAGATGAGTAAGGATGAGATCATCACAGTAGGACCATGTGGCGCTGCGGCATCTGCTGTCTTAATCAGGTTGTAAACAATCCAAGGCTGACGACCAATCTCGGTAGTATACCAACCAAAGAGAACCGCAACCCAACCGGAGAAGGTCATACCGATAAAGACTTTGAGCATCTTAGGTCCAATTTTTTTGCGACGCATCAACTGGACCGCACCAATCCATGATGTGAGTAACATTAAGAGACCAACGCCGACCATGATTCTAAAGCTCCAGAATACAATCGCAACGGGTGGATGCTCTTTAAACTCATTAAGTCCTAAAACTTTACCATCAAGAGAGTGGGTAAGAATAATACTACCTAAATGGGGGATCTGAAGTGCAAAATCGTTACTACGGGTCTCCTCATTAGGGAAGGCAATAACGTTGAATGCCATCGGAGATTCAGTCTCCCAAACAGCTTCGATCGCTGCAAGTTTGTCAGGTTGATGTTTTAAGACTAAAAGTCCTGATTGGTCACCGACAAAGATCTGAATCGGGATTAAGATCGCCGCAATAATGACACCTGCATTGAGTGAGCGACGGCTCGACTTAGAAGGATCTCCCTTAACAATCTTATAAGCTGAGATTCCCGCAATTAAGAAAGCTGCTGTTAAGCCTGAAGCAAGTAACATATGAGCTAAACGCGTCAGGAATGAGGGGTTAAAGATTGCATCCCACCAGCTTGTCACATGCGCAACACCATCGATCATCTCATAGCCGGCAGGGGTCTGCATCCATGAGTTAAGAGCGATAATCCAGAAGGCGGAGAAGGTCGTTCCCACCGCAACTAAGAAGGTTGCTAAGTTGTGAATAAAGGGAGAGACTCTTTTTTGGCCAAAAAGCATGACACCTAAGAAGGTGGCTTCTAAGAAGAATGCTGTTAATACCTCATAACCTAAGAGTGGACCTGCGATATTCCCGACATGCTCCATAAATCCTGGCCAGTTGGTACCAAATTGGAAACTCATTGTTACACCGGTAACAACGCCAATGGCAAAACTTAATGCAAATATCTTCACCCAGAAATTATATGCATCTAACCAAGATTGATCATTGGTCTTTTCAAATCGCAGTTTAAAGAAGAGGAGTATCCAAGCAAGTGCAATATTGATACTTGGAAAGATAATATGAAAGGAGATATTGATTGCGAACTGTATTCGCGCTAACACTATCGGATCTAGTTCCATAGGGGGCCCTTTTTGTTAGTGAGTGTAGTTATGATGAGATTAACACTTAACGGTTAATATCACGACCTATAGGTAATATTTATTCCTGCGTTAACAACTAATCTCATTTCATAATCTCTTTTAATCATTTTAATAAGATCTTATAGTGGTAATTTTCCAATAGTGATTTTTAAAAGATTCCCCTAGTGCTTCTTAACTATTCAGGTATTTGATCAGTTAAGTTTTAAAAATCAATGGGGTGCCGGGAGAAGATTCGTGGAGGCTTTTGAACTAATGCCTCTTTCTCTCTCTGCTAAAAAAGCGGGCGACCGATAAAATTGCTCCTAATAAGGTTAATTAAAATGGTTAATGTCGATTACGGTTGAAATAAGATCTGCTGTTAGCGAGTTGTATCATAAGATCTCTGCATTGTAGCGCTTTCTCTTTAGATACTTTAATAATCTATTGCCCGTAAGGTTTTTAAATGTGTAAAAAACAGAAATAGAATTATCAATGAGCCGGCAATCAAACCTTCCTCCGTAGAGAGGAAACAGTGATGCCCTCTACATTTACTCATCATTTTACAATAATTGATACTTATTATGAAGTGTTGAAGAACTCTTTTCTTAAAGTAAATAGACGATAGAGGAGTGATAGAGAGTAGAGGCCTCGGGGCGAATCTTCTCAGGAGGTTTTTTATTTGCCTCAATCAATCATTAAAGAGCAATGCAGTGGGATAGAAAACATGCGATAATTGGGAACTATTTTATTCAAACAGGATAAGTGTAAAGAAATGGCTGAAGAGTGGATTTATGGCTTTCATGCAGTGGAAGCCGCAATCAGAGAAGATCGAGTAATTAAGGTGGCGATCGATCCATCGCGTAAAGATAAGAGAATGCAAGGAATGATCGCATTATTGGAGGGGCTTAAAATTAGGCCTGAGCATCTAACATCTATTCAGTTAGAGGAGTTAGTGCGTGAGAGCCGTCATCAAGGCGTGATTGCTAAGATCGCTGTGCGTCCTCCTGAGAGTGAAAACTTCCTCTATCAGCTTCTAGATCAGCTCGATCATCCTCCATTTCTCTTGATTCTGGATGAGGTTCAAGATCCGCATAATGTGGGGGCTTGTCTACGTAGTGCAGAAGCCTTTGGCGTTGATGCATTGATTGTTCCTAAAGATAATGCATGCTCATTAACGCCGGTGGTGCGTAAGGTTTCAAGTGGTAGCTCAGAGCGAGTCCCTTTTATTGAGGTGACCAATCTTGCGCGTGTTTTAGAGAAATTAAAAGCGAGAGGAATCTGGATATCAGGATTAGCCGGTGGTGGTGAAAGTACTATTTTTTCGGCTGATTTTAGAGGACCACATGCTATTGTAATGGGTTCAGAAGGTTCCGGTATGCGCCGTTTAACCGAGAAGAGTTGTGATTTTATTGTCAAAATTCCGATGGAAGGGGAGATCGAGAGTCTCAATGTCTCTGTTGCCGCCGGAGTGACCTTAGCAGAAGCATATCGTCAGCGGCATCAGTTATAAAAAAAACGCTGTACTTGGCGTTTTTATTTTTAGTTTGAACATTGATAAATAATTGAGAGCGATGATTGAGAGCGAGATAGGTTTATCTCGCTCTTTCTATTTCTAATATCTATAGATCTAGTCGGGTACTTGGCGTTGATAGCGTTGAGCCGCATCATGCGCACGATCATCTTTCTCTCTAAGGGAATTTGGGCGTAAAAATGTATAAGCCACAAAGCCTGAAAACCACATTAAAAATCCGACAGGAACAAAGATGGTAACAAGGTAGATACCAATTGTTTTCTGTCCAAGAATTAGCATGGGTAAGCCGACAACAGTACCGATAATACTAATAATCATTCCGGCATAAAACATAAATTTGTTGAGTGCAAGCATTGTTAGATAACCTCAATGGACGATACGAAGATAAAATAGGGTGATCCATAATAAGAGATCGATCGCTGATGATCAATGTTTGGTAAGCAATAATTGGCCTTAATCGGCCTTGATCATTAGTAAGTTCGGTCGAGATCGATCAAGTTGAGGGCTATTTTGCCAGCTTCTATCCGACGAATATTCTCCACAACTTGCGCCGCTGCTGTTCGAGGATTGGTCGATGCCGCAACATGGGGCGTAATCTCGATTTCGGGAATTGTCCAGAGGGGATCTGTTTTCGGGAGCGGTTCTTTTGCAAAGACATCAAGCAATGCTCCGGCGATCTGTTTTGATTCAATTGCCTCGATCAGATCTGTGCTATTAAGATGTTCTCCTCGTGCGGCATTAATTAGATAAGCACCAGGATTGAGTTGATCGAAGAGGGTGCGATTGAGGATTGATTCTGTTTCTGATGTGAGCGGCAATAGACAGATGAGAAGATCTAGATTTTTCGCAAAATCGAGAAGCTCTTCAGTGCCGGCATAACTCTTTAATGAAGGAATCTCTTTGGGCGTGCGAGACCAGATACGAATATTCGGAAAGCCATTCTGTTGTAGTCGTGCGGCCGTTGTTTTACCAAGTTCACCATAGCCTAAGATGCCAATTGTGAATTCATCGTGAAAATTTCGAGGTTCGGGATTCCATTCGCGAATAGTTTTGGAGGCTCGATAGCGATGAAAGTTACGAAAAGCGGTTAATGCTCCATAGAGAGAGTATTCACTCATCTGATTGGCCATATCGGGATCGATAATACGGGCGATCGGCATCTGTGTCGGGCGATCTGCTGTTTTAAAGAGGTGGTCAACCCCCATGCCGAGCGACTGAATTAACTTTAATTGTGTTAGTGTTGGAAAGATGCCAGCAGGCGGTTTCCACGCTAGTACAACTTCGATCGATTCTGGATCATAATGATCATTTAAGCTATGAATTGTAATATTGGGATCGATTTTAGCGATCTCCGTGCGCCAGCGTTCTAGGCCTCGATCATTTTCTGTTAGATAGAGTAGATGTGTCATGATTGCCCCCCTTGCTATTATTTTTATCAGTTATCAGTTATCAGTCATTAATTAATAGAGATAACATATCAAGAGTGAGATCAAAAGAGGGAGAGAAAAAGAGAGGGATAAAAAGAGAGGAATAAAAAAAGAGAGTAGAAGGATGATTTCTACTCTCTATCGTCTACTCACAATCATCTACTCACAATCGTCTACTCTCTATAGGCTAACGACTATTTTAGTTATGCAGTGATGCATTTTTGCTGAAAAGGGCAAAATTGATCGACAACTTAAGCCTTTTTCTGACCTTCTTTAAGAAGATCACGAATCTCAGCAAGGAGAATCTCCTCTTGCGTTGGTTTTGGATCTTCTATAGCTTCTTCTACTGCTTCGGCTACAGCTTCATCCTGTTTTGCACGTAATTTGTTCATAACGCGAATCGCTAAGAAGATTGAGAAGGCGACGATAATAAAGTCGAAGATATTTTGGATAAACATACCATAATTAAGAATTACAGCCGGCTCATCGCCTACCGCATCTTTGAGTGTTAAGGCGAAGTCTTTAAAGTCGATTCCACCAAGAAGAAGTCCTAAAGGGGGCATAATAATATCGGAAACAAGGGAGGAGACGATCTTATTAAATGCTGCACCAATGATCACCCCAACGGCAAGATCGATCACATTTCCGCGCATTGCGAATTCTTTAAACTCTTGAAGAAACTTAATTTTCATATTTTAGCTCTGTTTTTTTAACTCTATTTAGTTTTATTTAGTTTTGCTTATTGTAATGCCTATTGCCTTATTTATGGCTATTCATTTGCTGCTATTTTTAATTATTAATTGAGTCTAATTAAGTCTAATTGAGTTGTTAATTAAATAGGGCTTAACTTATGTTGATTTTTAATGATTTTTAGTGATTTTTTTATTGGCCACAATTTAGCAATTATAATCATTTAAATAATCATACTAATTAATATTTTTATCCTATTAATATCCCCATTTGAGAGGCGCACTATTTTAGATCATTTTACAGTTGTAGGCTATCTAATATTTAAATTGGCGTTCAAGAGGCAATAGGATAAATTAGTAGGGTTATTAATAAGGAGGTTTTGATGAAAATTGTAGTAGCTTTAGGGGGCAATGCGCTTGGTAATAGTGTCAGTGAGCAAGAGAGAATCTTAAAATCGACCGTGGTGCCGATTGTGGATCTTATTGCCGAAGGACATGATGTTGTGTTAGCGCATGGCAATGGACCACAGGTAGGGATGATTAAGCTCGCAATGGATGTTGCAGAGCAGAATCTTGGGAAAGAGGGGGTTCCTATTACAGAATGTGGCGCTATGAGTCAGGGCTATATCGGTTATCATCTTCAACGATTTTTGCGTGATGAGTTACAGCGTCGGCAGATCGAGAAAGAGGTTGTCACCATTGTGACAGAAGTATTAGTTGATAGTGATGATCCTGCTTTTGCTAATCCGCGGAAGCCTATCGGCTCCTTCTATAGCAAAGAGGAGGCAGATAAATTAGCAGCAGCGGGTTACCCTGTAATGGAAGATGCCGGAAGAGGTTATCGTATTGTGGTCGCTTCGCCACTGCCCCAAAAAATTGTGCAAATTAAAACTATTGAAAATCTTATCAATGCCGGGGAACTAGTTATTACGGTGGGCGGAGGCGGTATTCCTGTAGCGATTGAGGATGGGGTAACCGTTGGTAAATTAGCTGTGATTGATAAAGATTTTGCTTCTGCAAAGTTAGCAGATCAGATTAATGCTGATCTTTTAGTGATTTTAACGGCAGTTGAGAAGGTTGCAATTAATTTTGGTAAGGAGAATCAAGAAGAGATCTCAGAGATGAATTATGCTGAAGCTGCTGCTTATATAGAATCAGGGGAGTTTGCGCCAGGTTCCATGTTGCCTAAGATTCGTGCGGCGATGAGTTTTGTTGAGCAAAATAGAGATAAGCGTGCATTGATTACCTCCTTAGAGCGGGCAAAAGAGGGATTCAACGGGAAGACCGGGACCTGGATCCGTTATGAGTAATCTTTTTTAAGTTTCTTTCCGCTCTTTTGTGCTTGTTCAGGTATCATATAGAGAGTAGATAAGCGTTATGCAACGTGAGAGTTAACGTGAGAATTAACATTAATTAGCATTAATAATTAATGCTAAAGAGAATGTTAAAGTGAATGCTAAAGTTATAGGTGAGGGCAGAGTGATTCTGCCCCATTTTTATGATTGATGATTCGATCGATTAATCTCTATTCGCTCTTATCAATTCTACTTAATCTCTCCTATAGGGTTGGGGTAAGATTGGAATGGGGTGGAAATGAGATTGGAGTGGTATTGGAATCAGAGGTCAGATCAGAGCTGAGATCAGCGCATAGAGGGAGAGATTATGAATAACAGCAAACATCCTATCGATTATTACCATCAAAAATATGGCTTAACGTTACCCCATACGGATGTTGTGGCGTTGATCGAAGAGTATCAGTTATCGCCGGGTCGACTTCTCGACTTAGGGTGTGGGCAAGGTCGTAATTCTCTCTACTTAGCAGAAGCGGGATTTGATGTTACCGCTTACGATCTTAATCCTAGAATGTTACAGACGATTCGCGATATCATTGAGCAGGAAGGGATCAACAATATTCAGGTTGAGGCGCGAGATCTCAATACGGTTGAGATTGAAGGAGAGTATGACCTGATGATCTCGACAGTTGTGATGATGTTTTTACAAAAAGAGGCGATTCCGAATCTTATTGCACAGATGCAACAACATACCGCACCTGGCGGTTATAATTTAATTGTTTCAGCGATGTCGACGGAGGCTTATCCCTTTGATGGCTTTCCTTTTACCTTTAAAGAGGGAGAGCTTCGCAATTATTACAATGGTTGGGAGTTACTCCACTACAACGAAGAGGTTGGCGAGCTTCATCGTCGTGATGCTAATGGCAATCGTCTAAAATTACAGTTTGCAACGATGTTAGCAAGAAAACCTGCTTAATAATTTTGATAGATGATAGATTAAGAGGAAAAAAGATAGGGAAAGCGATGATGATCAGTGAGGAAGATAGAGCCCTTTTTCGTGGTAGCGTCGGTCATGTTGTCAAGATTAAAAATCAAGAGAATGTCTTGAAATTACCAAGACCACAATTGAAGGTGAAGATTCGTAAAGCATTGCGAGAAGATCCCGATAGAGTCGATCTGATGAGTGATGATCCCACTTGGATCGATAGTGATCCAACAGCGGAGATGCGATTTCGGCGTGATGGGGTTTCACCAAAGTTATTGCGACAACTGCTTCAGGGAAAAATTGGGCCTGATGCAGTGATCGATCTTCATGGTTTAACTGCTTCAGAGGCGCGTGATGAATTGCAATATTTTCTCTACGCTGCACTGAAGCAGAATCTCTTCTGTATCAAGATTATTCATGGTCAAGGCTATGGCTCAAAGGGGGATCCGATCATTCGAGGATTGATCGATCGTTGGCTACGATTACAGCTAGATATTCTCGCCTTTGCCAATCCACCACAAAGAATGGGAGGAAGGGGCGCAACGCTCTGTCTGCTTCGAAGTCAATATCCTTTTGATTAATATTCATCTCCTTCCCTAAGGTTGAAGCGCACTCAATTGAAATGCACTTAATTAAATCGGGCTCAATTGAATCGGACTCACTTGAATCGGATTCAATTCAAGTGAATCAACTCATTTCGATCTGGGGCGAGATATTAACTTCATGATACTATGGAGAGAATGGGTAATCGCCCTCTTTATAGAGATTTTCTATACTGTATAACCTATATAACCTTCAGTTTAACGTGAGGCAAGAGTCTAATTGCTATGCATGATCCATCTACTTCTCCTTATCCTATTTTAGATCCTCAAACGGTTCCTATTACCGGCAATATGATGATAGAAGCCTCAGCCGGTACAGGAAAGACCTATACCATCACGCTTTTAGTCCTGCGTCTGCTCTTAGGACTCAATGATGATAAAGATGCGAAAAAGCTCCCTGAAATTTTAATCGTCACCTTTACCAATGCGGCAACAGCAGAGCTTAAAGAGCGAATTTATAGCCGTATTATTGAGTTAAAGCATGCTTTTTTACAACATATGGTGGGTGGGGATATCGCTGATTCAGCGCTTTTAGCGTTGGTTGAGGCCTATTTAGAAAAGAGAAATACCCCATCATACTCATACTCATATGCAGATGACACGTATGACACGTATGACGGGTATGAAGCGGGAAGTGAGGGGCTCTATCGGGAGCAAGGCTCTCTCTTTGATGATGAGGTAGTAACGGATACTCCTCAGGCAGAACGTTATCAATCCGCCCTTAATCTTCTTATTGAAGCGGAAGGTGCGATCGATCAGGCAGCAATTTATACGATCCATGCGTTTTGCCAACGTCTCTTAAAGGAGAATGCGCTCGATTTAGGGCAGCCTTTCAACTTTGAATTAGAAGAGGATCTCTCCCCTTATTATCGAGAGGCAATCTACCATTTTTGGCGTGAAGAGTGTTACCCGCTCTCTTTCGAAGCGGCTAAAACGGTACAAGCCATCTTTGGTATTCCGCTAGCTCATGAGATACGCGACCATCGTTTTTTTCAGCGGAAAGGACTCAATCTTTTAGATAAAATTTTACCATTATTGCGTGATCCCTCTCTGATACAGACCGATCTTTGGCAAGGAGAGAAGTGGGAAGAGATCGATCATCTTCAGCAACTGCTCGATAGGGTTCGATCAGAGGTTGAGGCGATGAAGGCGGTGATTCGTAGCGATTTCTCTCATGATGATTTTATTGATCTTGTAAATTTAGTCGGTCTTAAGAAACAATCTTATCGTACCGATCTGATTAAGAAGTATCATGATGCTTTAATGCGTTGGGTTGAGAGTGATTCGATTCTCCCCTTCCAAGATCAGGATAAGTTTTCGTTAGCGCATATGGAGAGCCGCTTGATGAAGGGGGGAGATCTCCGACGTATGCCGGAAAAACTCTATCAGCTCTTTATGGATCTGGAGTCTCTGCATGCGATCTCTACTATCTGCTATCATTACGCCGGCAGTAAGGTATCAGCAATCTTACAACAGATGAAGCAAGAGGCTCATATCTTAGGCTTTGAGGATCTACTCTCGCAACTTGACCAGAAGAGTTTAACAGCAACAGAAGGTTTCTTAGAAGCTCTACATCTTCGCTATCGAGCCGTTTTAATCGATGAGTTCCAAGATACGGATCATCAACAATTAGCGATCTTTCGTCGCCTCTTTTTTGATTATCCTGAGATTCCTTTTGTGATGATAGGAGACCCAAAGCAATCGATCTACCGTTTCCGTGGGGCAGATATCCACTCCTATTTAGGTATTAAAGAGCATATTGAAAAGATCTATACGCTCAATACCAACTACCGTTCAGGAGAGCTGCAGGTCGCCGCTGTTAATCGACTCTTTGGTCTAAGAGCTGCGATCAATCCACCCTTTATTGAGAAAGATATTCCCTTTATTGAGATTAAGACGCCATCATCGGCAGCATCTTCCAAATTGATCCTACCTCATCGACCAGATGCTGGAATGACCTTTTTAGAGTATCGATCGGCACCGACTGAGGTTGAGCATGAAGAGAAGAAGGCTGCTAGTCGTGTGAATAATGGTGATTTTAAAGATCAGATGGCAGCGGCAACAGCTGAGGAGATTGCAAGGCTCTTAAAAGAGGGGCAGTTAGCGAGTGAAGAGGGCTCGCGCGCGATATCACCAGAAGATATCACTATTCTAGTTCGCTCTGGCAGTGAGGCGGATATACTCCGTAAAGCGCTGCGCAGAGTAGGGGTGAATGCAGTCTATTTGTCAGAGAAGAGCTCAATTTTTGATGCCGGCAATAGTATCGCCCTTGATCTCTACCTCTTTCTCTATACCTTGCTCTTTATGCATGATCGTAAAAAGGTGATGCAATCGGTCGGTTCCGTGCTCTATGGTTTTTCTGTAGAGGAGTATGAAGCACTGATGAGTGATCCCGATGCTTTTGAGAAGCTTCTGACAGAACGTTACCAATTACGGGAGATTTGGGAGAAGCAGGGGGTTTTAGCGATGATCCGAACCTTTATGGTGCGGGAGAATCGTCTGGCGAAACTCTTAATGCTAGAGGATGGCGAGCGGCAAGCGAGCGATCTATTTCATTTGGCAGAGATATTGCAACGGGAATCCTTTAGTAATGGGGAAGCATTGCTACTCTGGTTACATGACAAAATTTTTAATGTCGAAGGTCGGCAGCAGGAGAAGATCCGGCTTGAGAGCGATTTTAAGACCCTACAAATTATGACGATTCATAAATCGAAGGGGTTAGAGTTCCCGATTGTCTTTCTTCCTTTTGCACTCTTTAAAGGGCGTGGTGAAAAGGAGGGGATCTATATCGATGCGACAAAAGAGCGTCGTTATATCTATCCTGAAGAGTGTACTCCGGAGATTGAGCGTTACTTTCTAAAGGAGAATTTAGCGGAAGATATTCGGTTACTCTATGTCGCTTTAACACGAGCAAAGTTTCATACCTATGTGGGCTTTACCCGAGCATTAGATAAAAAGGCGTATCAAGATAATGCGCTCTCTTATCTGATGGGGATCGGGACTAAAGAGGAGGATTTAGCGCCCTTTTTTGAAGCGGGAATTTCACATCAGATCTTTTCAGAAGAGGAGCTGAATGATCCACAAATGATTCGTGTTAATTTGATCACCGAAGCGCAATCTACACCTGTGCCGGCACAATTTAAGCGTCGATTAGCACCTTTATGGCGTTTTACGAGTTTTTCCAATCTCTCCTATAATGCAAAGAGTAGCACACCCATTCCACAGCTGTTAGATGATGAGGTTGAGTTTGAACAGGCAGATATTGAGAGTGATCATAAGGGAGAAGAGCCGCCATTATCGTTAGAGCGATTCTCCTACTTTCCAAAAGGAGCGATCACCGGTAATTTTATTCATGATCTCTTAGAGCGTTATCAACCTACTCAATTAGAAGATCGCGAGCTTCTCACCCGACTGATTGAGGAGAATTTTGCACATCTTGTGCCAGTATCTGATCTCCCACATTTAGTTGAAGAGCTACAACTCTGGCTTGATTCTATCTTTCATGCGGATCTAGCGCTCTCTCAAAATTTAAGGGAGATCTTAGAAGGGAATCAACAGGTACGAGAGCTAGAGTTTATCTTTCCTATTACTCAGCGGATCGATGCGCAATCGCTTAATCAACTTCTTGATCAGCAGCCGACAAGAGCGTTAAAGAGTGCATTAGACTTTGAGACCTTAAGTGGATTTCTTCGAGGGTTTATCGATCTCTTCTTTGAAGTGGATGGGAAGTTTTATGTCGCCGATTATAAGAGTAATTATCTTGGACCATTGCCGGAGAATTACGATCAATCTACGATGCAGCACTCAATCGATCATGCCTATTATGATCTTCAATATCTTCTCTATACCGTGGCAGCTGTAAAGTTTCTTCAAAATCAGCGTGCAGATTTTGACTATGCCCGTGATTTTGGTGGGGTTTACTATCTCTATCTTCGGGGAATGGTGCCAGGAGGCAGAAGTGGAATCTATTATGTTAAGCCGGATTATGCTTTAGTTGAGGCGTTAATAGCTCGGTTAGGGTTAGAAGAGGCAGAGGAGATCTAAAAATGATGAGCGATAGATTGAGTCAAAAAGAGAGAGCACAAGAAGAGAGAGTGCAAGAAGAGCGCGCGCGGGAAGATGTCGTGGTAGATAGAATGCCGGCATTATCCTATTTTCAACAGCTCTTTCCAGAGAGTGAGGCTTTAGAAGAGCAACTAGAGCAGTTGTTGGAAAGCGGTAGCATGACCGAGGAGGAGCGTCGTACTTTAGCGCGATCTATGAAATCCCTACTACAAAAGTTAGTTGAGCGGCACTATTTAAATCATATCGACCTCTATTTTGCTGATTTTATAGGGCAAAACAGCCCGATAAGCTTTCCTCGACATTGGCTTGGTTACACCTTTTTACTACTGTTATTGAGTCGTGCTTATGGTTATGGTCATACTGCACTTCCCGTTACCCATCTTTACAATCCTAAACAGTGGTTTCAGGAGGTAGAAGATCCTGCGAGAATGGCGATTATCTCTGGATTTGTCTCTCTGCTGTTAGGTACGAAGAGGCTACGAAAAGCGCTGACAATATCGGAAGAGCAGGTGGCGCTAGCACAATTTTGGCAAACAGTATTAGAGTCGATCGATCTTCCGCTTGTACGGGTGGGAGATATCCTCTATCTCGATCGTAACTATGAGCAGGAGAGCGTTATTATCGACTTCTTTGCTCAGGATCGTTCAATCGCTTTAAGTGATAGAGAGGTCTCTTTTTTAAAGGAGCGCCTTAATTACTATTTTATGGCTGAGAAGAGTCATCAAGCGAAGGGAGAGAGTGAGACTTGTCTCAATTGGCAAAAATTTTCTGCCGCGAATGTTCTCTTAAATCGACTCTCTGTCATTTCAGGGGGCCCCGGAACAGGAAAGACCACCACTGTTTTTAAGATTGCGCAGATCTTGGTGGATCTCCACTTTATGCAGCGTGAGTCTCAAGGGTGTAAGCAGCCTTTTACCATTCTCTTAACGGCACCTACAGGGAAAGCTGCGGCGCGTCTTTCGGAATCGATTTTAGGGCAGATTCGTGCTCTACAAGCAGAAATCTCCACATTGCCAGAGGAAGAGGAGCGCTTGATTCGAGAACGATTAGCGCTCATTCCTTATAGTGGGCAGACTATTCATCGTCTTCTTCGAATCGATCCGCTCACGCGAAAGCCCCATTTTGATCGTTTTAACCCTTTGAGTTTCGATCTTCTTGTGGTGGATGAAGCATCTATGATTGATCAGCAGATGTTAGTACAATTGATTGAGGCATTGCCGGAGAAGGGGCGAGTAATCTTTTTAGGAGATAAAGATCAACTTGCATCGGTAGAAGCGGGGGCCATTATGCATGAGCTCTGTGCGAAGGAGAATTATTCGCCCGATCATTATGAGCAGCTTCAACATTTAATTGAGGAACCTTTGACTGATGTGCCGGTCTTGCCCCATTGTGCTGCTTTTAATTATCTAAGTTTTCTGAAGAAGAGCTATCGTTTCCGTGATGATTCGGCATTAGGTGCATTAGCACGGGAAATTAATCATGAGGGGGATAGTGGGGCAGAGGCCCGATATCAACGGGTTGACTCTCTCTTTAAAAAGGTATCATCTCCACTTGATCTGCAAGAGGGAGAAGGATCACTTTTTTGGAGCCAACTACCCGCTATTCCTACTGAGTTGGAATTCTATTTTAAAGCGGCTTATAGCGATTATTTAACCCTTTTGCCTAAAGGAAGAGGAATCGAGTTTGCGGAAGAGGCTTTTAAACTCTTTAATCAACTTGGCGTCTTAAGTGCAAGAAGAACGGGCGAGTATGGGGCGGTCGCTTTGAATGAGTTGATACGAAAGACCCTTTTTCCAAAACTTTATTCTCGAGAGTTTTTTCATGGATTACCGATTATGGTTACCCATAATAGTATCGATCATCAACTTTTTAACGGTGATATAGGATTAATTTTAGAGAATGAGGAAGGAAATCTACGGGCTTATTTTGAAGGGGTCGATTCCGCACGGGTCTTCTCAATTCATGCACTGCCGAAATTTGAATCTGCATTTGCGATGACAATTCATAAATCGCAGGGGAGTGAGTTTCAGAAAGTGATGCTCTTTTTAGGCGATGATCCTTCGCGCTTTTTAACAAAAGAACTCTTCTATACGGGGGTTACAAGGGCGCGATCATCTGTACATCTCTTTGCCAGTAGTGCTGCGCTTAAAGCAGCATTAATGGGGAGAGTCGATCGTTATAGCGCAATTCATGATAGACTGTCTCAAGCGATTTTAAGATTGTCGTAGAGAGTTTCTCTATTAAAATAGGTGTGATCGCAAGGCAATGAATTATCAATAGATGCACCA
This sequence comes from Ignatzschineria sp. PL_is040, assembly GCF_055813795.1. Taxonomy (NCBI): domain Bacteria; kingdom Pseudomonadati; phylum Pseudomonadota; class Gammaproteobacteria; order Cardiobacteriales; family Ignatzschineriaceae; genus Ignatzschineria; species Ignatzschineria sp. PL_is040. Next base: position 794,807 of record NZ_JBVPGU010000001.1, on the reverse strand, counting down.
ATAATAGATCAGTAGATATATCAGTAGATACAGATATAGAAATAGAAGTAGAAACAGAGATAGAAACTGCGATAGAAAAATAAGGATTATATGGCGAAAACAGATCAGTTACAGGAGTTAAGAGAAGCTCCCATTAAAAAATTGTTGTGGAAATACTCACTCCCTGCAATTATCGGCAGTAGTGTGGCAGCACTCTACAATATTATCACCCGATACTTTGTTGGAAATGCCGAGTATCTCGATGATCATGCATTGAGTGCGATGGGAATTGCACTTCCGGTTATGACCATGATTGCCGCCTTTGGGATGTTAGTGGGAGCGGGTGCGGGAAGCCGAATTTCGATCTATCTCGGTAATGAGGATTATGATCGGGCAGAGTCTGTTGTCGGGACCTCTCTTCTTCTCACTTTAACGATTACTTTAACGGTCTCTTACGGCATGTTTCTATTTCTCGACCAGTTAGTCTATCTCTTAGGGGCTGATGAGTTTACCTATCAATATACTCATGATTTTTTACGCTACTTTCTTCCCGGCGCAATCTTCTCTAATCTCTGTTTTAGCTTTAACAATATGATGCGCGCCTCAGGGCATCCGCGAAAAGCGATGTATACTATGTTGCTAACGCTATTGATCAATCTTATTTTAGCGCCACTTTTTATCTATGTTTTAGAGTGGGGGATTAAAGGTGCCGCTATCTCCATTGTGCTCTCGATGGTGGTGGGAACTATTTTTGTGATGACGCACTTTATGAGTCGCTCAACACTATTACGGTTTCGATTTGCAAAGATTCGTTACAACTGGTCTATTACGAAAGCGGTGCTAAGTATCGGGATGTCTCCCTTTATTATGAATGTGGTCTCAGCAGCTATTATCTTTATCATGATTCGTCAGGTAAAGGTTTATGGGGGATCGATCGGTGTTGCGGCTTATACGATTGCTAATATCACCTTAATGTTAGTGGTGTTAGTACTTTTAGGGTTAACGCAGGGAATGCAGCCTATTGTGGGGTATAGTTATGGTGCGGGTGCATTTGATCGTTTAAGGGAAGCGCTTCTTTATACCATTAAGGTTGGTATCTGTATCGGTTTGATCGCCGCTATTATTGGGGTCTTTTTCCCGGCATTGGTGGTAAAACCCTTTAATCCTTCTGAAGAGTTGGCATTAGTGACAATGAGCTCAATTCGAATTGTGACCATACTCTTTCCGCTAGTCGGCTTTCAGATGGTAGTGACAATCTTCTTTCAGAGTATTGGGATGGTCGGGCACTCGATCTTCTTAAGTTTAAGTCGGCAGATTATCTTTCTGATTCCAGCGCTCTTTATCTTGCCAAGTTTAGTTCCTCATTGGGGCTTTCCTGAAATTGATGGTGTTTGGGCAGCTATTCCAACTGCTGACTTTCTTTCAGCATTCTTGGCTGGATTGCTCTTATGGTTACAATTACGTGAGTTTAAAAAGATGAGATTAAGGGGGGAGATCAATGAGAAGGGATAATCGAACGAGTAGAGATAATAAAAATGTGAGCCGTAATAGCGTCGTAGATGAGAAGCATCTCTCTTCAAAAAAGGGGAGTGGGCGTAAGATTCTCAATCGTGACTTTCAGAAGATGAGCTATTCGAGAATGATCTTCTCCGGTTTAGGTAATTTAGTACTACTGGTGATCTGTTTTTGGATTCATTGGAGCCTTGGGGTTCTCTTTATGATCTTCTGGCTCTTTATCCTTCCCTATCTTGATATGCGACGCCTGCGCCGTTATGAGGCAGAAAATCCCACGCCTCTTCCATCGAAAGACTCTTTTGATGATACCGACTTTGTAGGTGGGCAGGGAGAGCGTGAGGAGGAAGATCGCTGGAGATCATGGGATGATTGGGATGCATGGGTTAAGGAGTCAGATGCTCACTCAAGCGGTGAAGCTGAAGGTAAAGAGGGGAAGCGTGATTCAGAAGGTAAGAGGGAATCGGTTGAACAGATAGAAAAGGGGCGAAAGTAATCAGCCCCTAAGTACTCTTTCTTATAGTTGTTTCTCTCTTATGGTCATTTCTCTTATAGTGATTTGTGCTATCGATAATCCTTGGTAGATTCACTACTCTCTACTCATAGACCTCTAATTATAGATTATAGGTCCTCATTCATTGATTCCTACTGATAGATCTCTTCATCATCCATCTCTTCCATCTCGATCGCTTCAATCTCTTCAATGGCGCGAATTTGATCTGCACTCATAGGCGAATCATTTTCGTTGATCTCTTCAACCTCTTCGATAAAGAGCTCTTCGTTATAAGCAGCGCAGTGAGCAAACCCCTCTTCAAATCGAGGATCATCAATTTTTTCCATCAAATTCTCAATAAAAGGGAAATCGGACTCTTCAATATTGGCATAGGAGAGTTTGCCACTGAGTGCCACAATTAAAAACTTCTCTTCTCGTTTATCAAGAGAAATGGTGGGAAGGTTATCCCGATAGACATTAGCGACACATTGGCAATAATCATCGTTGGCGATCTCCTCTTGTTGGCAGTAGAAAAGATATGCATTTGCAATTCGATCGGCAGGAGTCTCCTTCACTTTCCCTTTTGCTTCTGTAGTAGAGAAGAGTGATAGGAGCGTGATGAGAGTTAAGAGAGTCGCTTGTAATGTTGATCGAGTTATTAATCGAGCTAACGATGCCATCATAAATAGATCCTTATCTAAATTTCACCCTAGTCAGTTGTTTATTATCATTATTGTTTAATGCTAATATTAATGCCAATATTACTCTAATTTCCGCGCTGATTATAAGATCACCCCATTATGATCATCTCATTATAAAACCTGATCACTATAACGCCTTTAACTTAAAGGGTTTATTAAAATCCCTGTTCAAATCTCTATTAAAAAATCCACGAAAAACTTCATTAAAACTTCATTAAAACTTCATTAAAAAATTATTAAAAAGTTTTGTGGAATGTTTCTATTAGGTGCAACTTAATCTGGCAGTTCGATTTAGTGTAGTCGATTGTATCAGCGATCGCAATGTGAAGCAGTTGAGTACGTTATTTCTGCTTGAAGGTTTTGATTGCCGTCTCTTTAGTGATTTTATCAGCCAAGACTAAGATCTTATAGGATCGTCGCTTCACTACGAAATTTCATTACGAGTCTTTATTACGAGTCTTTATTACGAATTCTCATTATAAGTTTTTTATAATAAATACTACACTATAAACGCTTTATGATGAGCTCTTTATGACGAACATCTTTGTGGTGAGTAATTTGTGAGGCGTTCTTCCTTATGACTTCTCTTTTTCATAAAAGCTTTCGATCTCTGCAATCGGTTTTAAGCGCATAATCCCTTTATCTACAGCAATGAACGAATGGGAGAGAAAGAGTGCTTCTTTCACATTGTGGGTCACATAGAGAATCGGAATGTTGAAACGATCGGGGATCTCAATAAGGTAACTTAAAATCTCCTCTTTTCTGGCTTGGTCAAGTGCTGAGAGAGGCTCATCCATTAACAAGATATTAGGGGAACTCAGAAGAGCACGACCGATAGAGATTCGTTGTTTTTCTCCCCCTGAGAGATAAGCGATTCGTTTTTTGAGAAGAGGTTTAATTCCAAGAAGGGTCACAATATCTTCAAAGAGTAGATCATCTTGCGCTTTCATCCCATAGTGAAGATTTTTTTCAACAGAGTAGTGGGGAAAGAGTGTTGGATCTTGAAATACATAACCGATACCCCGTTTATGAATCGGGAGGGAGATCTTCTTATTGGTATCTAATATAGTTTTATCGTTGATCTCAATAACGCCTTCTTGAGGTGTCATCTTGCCGGAGATAAAGTTAAGAAGGGTGGTTTTTCCAGATCCTGATGGCCCGAAGATGGAGGTGATTCCTTTAGGGGGAAGTGTCAAATCAGCTTGAAAAGTAAAGTCTTGGAATCGATGGGTAATATCTATTTTAATCATAAGATGGTGACTCTTGTTTACAGGTCCAATTGAATGAATGCCAAGAATTTATGCCAAACCTAAGCGCTTTTTATGGGCTCGCTGAAGTGCTTCAGAGAGAATAAGCGCAACAAAGGAGATCGCAATGGCGATAATACAGAGCCGCATTGTCTCAGCTTCTTGGTTCGGTGTTTGGATAAGGGTGTACATCGCTAGTGGTAATGTTCTTGTCTCTCCCGGAATATTAGAAACGAAGGTGATCGTTGCGCCAAATTCTCCGAGTGAACGAGCAAATGCGAGGACAACGCCGGCAATAATTCCCGGCATTGAGAGGGGGAGTGTTACGGTAAAGAACATCTTAAGTCGTGATGCACCAAGGCTACGAGCTGCAAATTCTAAATTGCGGTCAATAGATTCAAAACTGATCCGTATTGCACGAACTAAGAGGGGGAAAGAGACTACGGCAGAAGCAAGTGCCGCACCTTTCCAGTTAAAACTAAAGGAGATACCAAAAACTTGATCGATCCATTTTCCAACATAACCATTTTTACCCATGGTAATCAGAAGAAGATAACCGATCACCACAGGGGGAAGAACGAGTGGGAGATTGATAAAGCTATCGAGGATCGTTTTCCCTTTGAAGTTTTTTCGGGCAAGTATCCAAGCGCATAAAATGCCGATCGGAAGGCTTGCTGCAATAGCGACACCGCCAATTTTAAGACTTAATAGAATGATTGACCATTCATACTCTGATAAAAACATCAATAGAGTCCTCTAGTTGAGTTAACTTAAGATGGAAATGGATGATAGAAATCTTGTTAAATCTCATTGTCGAGATACGATAGGGGTGCAAGAGATTATAGAGAATGGGAGATCATAGATATATAGATAGATATAGAGATATAAAAAAACATATTCACATAGGTTAAGGGGGACCTATGTGAATATGTAGGCTCTACCAGCAATCAGAGATGATTTTAAAGAGAGACCCTAAATGCATGGTATTTTTTACTGTTCATCCCATCTTATTGTTTGATTAACCCTGCTACTATTGTAGAGCAGGGCTTAGGAGAACATTAATATTGATTATCTCTACAAGTGTCTCACCATCTTTTGAGATCACTCTCGTATCGATCCCTTACTTTTTCGTAGGTACGGCAAAGCCATACTTTTTGAAGATTGTTGCCGCATCATCACTTAAAAGATAGTGATAGAAACCTTCTACCGCAGGATTTGCCTTATCTTTTATGATTGCGATAGGGTACTCAATAGGCTCATGAAGATCCTCAGGGAAAGTTGTGACAGTTTTAACCTTTTGGCTAATACTTGCATCAGAGGAGTAGACAACCCCTAAGTCAGCCTCTTTAACCTCAACAAGAAGAAGAGCTGCACGAACGTTTTGTGCTGCTGCAACTCTTGGCTCAACTGTTTTCCAAACACCTAATTTCTCAAAAGACTCTTTTGCATAGAGACCTGCCGGAACATGGTCAGGATCGCCTAGTGCGATACGAGTTTTTGCCAGCGCATCTTTCCAAAACTCATTGGATGAGAAGTCAACTTTATACTCAATAGGATTTTCATTAAATGTAATGAGCGCCAACTCATTTTTTACAATATTGGTGCGTGTTGAATTATCGAGAAGATCTTTCTCCTCAAGATAATTCATCCAGCTCTGATTAGCGGAGATGAAGATATCTGCCGGTGCGCCTTGCTCAATTTGGCGTGCTAAGTTAGAAGAGGAGTCATAGAGTGCTTCAATCTCATCCTTTTTATCTTCTTTTTGGTAGGCGACTTTGATCTCATCGATTGCATTTTGTAATGATGCTGCAGCAAAGAGCGTGATATTCTCTGCGCTAGCGAAGACGCCAGTAGTTGCCAAGATTAGGGTGAGTGCTGTTTTTTTGAATTTTAACATAGTATTCCTTAAGAACATTGAATAGGTGATTAAAGATCGGATTCTCCGACAAACTCTTTTTCTATGAGGTTCTCTCTATGGGTGAATAATCTGTTAAGAAAGAGGCGATAGATGAAATAATTAGATAATAAGACTAATTAAGACTAATTAGAAATAGACCTATTAGAAATAATACGATTAATTATCACTATTAGTAATTACCCAAAGTAACTAGATGAAGAGATTGAGGATCCTATCTATCAGCTATTTAGGAGATCTACCTTTGGGAATCGGGACTAAAGAATTGCCACTAAGGGTCTCTATTAAAGGTGAACTTAAGATTCAAAGAGAATTTGCCTTCATGGATTGGGGTATAATGTGCTGATAAAAATGAGCATAAGATCAATAAGCGTGTTAAAAACAGTTAATGATCACCATACATGTTTATTTATCATGTTTATTTATTAGTAATCGATAGAACATTACTGATGATCGAAGATTATTGATGATAGCTCACATATTACTAATTACAGATTGCAAATTATAGATTACTAACCTATTACGTAAAAGATTGAGGCAGAGAATGTTAAAAGAGCAAGCACCTAAATTATTATGGCAACACTTCATGGAGATGAGTGCAATTCCTCGTCCCTCTAAAAAAGAGGAGAAGATTCGCACTTTTTATAGAGATTATGCGGAGCAGAAGGGGTTTGCTTATCGTGAAGATGAGATCGGTAATATTGTGATTGAAAAGCCGGCAACACCTGGATATGAAGATGCGCCGAAAATCATACTGCAGGGCCATATCGATATGGTTTGTCAAAAACGGGAGTCGAGCGATCATAATTTTGATGAGGATCCGTTACAACTACAGGTGAAAGGTGATTGGCTCTATGCGACGGATACAACTTTAGGGGCCGATAATGGTATTGGTGTTGCGGCAGCGGTTGCTATTTTAGAAGATGAGAGCGCAGATCATGGGCCGTTAGAGGTGCTTTTAACGGTAGATGAGGAGCAGGGAATGGGAGGCGTTCGCCATCTTCAGCCCCATTGGCTTCAAGGGGAGTATCTATTAAATCTGGATAGTGAAGAGGAAGGTGTCTGTATTGTTGGTTGTGCCGGTGGCGTTGATATTGTTCTGACAAAGCCGCTCCATTTTGATCAAGAAGCGCGTGGCCTCTTTTATGAAGTGGTTATTGAGGGGCTGCGTGGTGGTCACTCGGGGATCGATATTGATCAAGAATTAGGGAATGCTAATCAACTTTTAGCAGAACTTCTCGTTGATTATGCGCATCAATCAGCACTTCGTTTAGCTCTTTTTGAAGGTGGGACATTACGCAATGCGATTCCTCGTTCAGCGCGAGCAGTTGTCGCTATTCATGAAGCGCATAAGGCTGACTTTGAGGCGCATCTTAAGGAGAGAGAGGAGATCTTTAAAGAGCGTTTTAAAGGTATTGATGAGGGCGTTGCGATTCGTCTGACAGCAGTTGACTCTCAAGCGACACTCGATGCCGAAAATTCACAAATGCTTTTAAATCTACTGCTACTGCTCCCGAGTGGTGTTATTCGACGCTCAACGGAATTGCCCATTGTTGAGACAAGCTGTAACTTAGGAGTTGTCACCATTAATGAAGAGAATGGTTTAATGGCTGAGTTATTAGCGCGGTCAATCACTCATCATGGTGTCGACCAAGTTCGTTCACGGGTAAAGGCATTAGCGATCATGGTTGATGCATTTATGGAAGAGGGAAATGATTATCCTGCATGGCAACCCAATTTAGAATCGCTTCCATATCTCAAATTACTAGAGGTCTATCGTGAACAGACAGGCGAGTCGATGGAAGTCTCAGTGATTCATGCTGGATTGGAAACGGGATTATTAGGGGAAAAGTATCCACAATTACAGATGGTGAGCTTTGGTCCTACAATTAAGGGAGCGCACTCACCAGATGAACGGGTCAATATTCCAAGTGTAGCCCGTTTTTATGAGTTGCTTAAAGCATTACTGAAATCGTTAAAATAGAGACATTATAGAAAGGGCGTTAAAGAAAGGGTATTAAAGAGAGATTAAAAGGCGCTAACCACGCGGTATTAGGATGTACACTAAATAAGTAATTAATCATTGAATCATTGAGTTATTGAATTATCAATAGATAGTAGAAGGAGAGGACAAGTTATGAGCGAATATAAGAAGGTCTATGATTTTGATCAGATCATCAATCGTCGCAACAACAATTCCGATAAATGGACAGCTTACTCAAAAGAGATCCTACCGATGTGGATTGCTGATATGGATTTTAGAGCCGCAGATGAGATTATCGATGGGCTTGTCGCAATGTCACAAAAAGGGGTCTACGGTTATGGAAAAGTGAGACCTGAGCGCCTATTAGAGGCTATTGTCTATCGTTTGCAGCGCCTTTACGGATGGACTATCTCCAAAGAGAGCATTGTGATGTTACCAAGTTTAGTGACGGGTTTTAATATTGCCGCAAATATGGTTTATCGTCGCAATCCTAATGCACACTACCTCTACCATACGCCGGCATACCCTCCTTTTATTGCAATTGAGCAGAATGTCGGAACAAAAGGGATCGGTGTTCCTCTAAAAGAGATTGTAGAGGGAAATATTATTCGCTATGAGATCGATTTTGCATTGATGGAAGAGATGGTGACGCCGGAGACTGAGATCTTAATGCTCTGTAACCCACAAAACCCATCAGGGCGTGTCTTTACGAAGGAGGAGCTATTAGAGATTGAACAGTTTGTTATTAAGCATGATCTTTTAGTCCTTTCTGATGAGATTCATGCTGAGCTTGTGTGGGAGGGAGAGCATACACCATATGCAACTCTTTCAGAAGATGCCAAAAATCGTACAATTACTCTAATTTCTGCAAGTAAAACCTTCAACCTTCCCGGTCTAAGTGGTGGTTTTGCAATTATTGAAAATGATGCGTTACGTGATGAGTACCATAAAGCGATGATCGGGTTAGTACCGAGAATGAATGTTTATGCAATTAAAGGGGCGGAACTTGCTTTCGATTATGGGGATGAGTGGTTATCGCAGCTCAAAACATATCTGATTGCCAATAGAGATCATGCTGTTGCAGAGCTCTCTAAAATAGAAGGATTGCGCTTAGTTGTTCCTGAAGCAACATTCTTGCTCTGGCTCGATTTTAGTGATACTGCTCATAAAGATGAGGCTTATAGACGACTCTTAGAGGCGGGTGTTGCCTTAAATGATGGTAAAACCTTTGGTGCGGCTGGTAATTATGTTCGCTTAAACTTCGGAACGTCGAGAGAACTCCTTGATAAGGCAATTGCCATTATTCAAGAGTCATTAAAGTAGTAGATAGGCAGATATGGTCCTCAACATTTTGATTTTAAAGTGGTTTTAAGTCTTTAAGTCTTAATAATAAAATTGAGAAGAGATAGGGGCAAAATAAAAAATAGTTTTGCTTCTTTTATCAAAAAACTATCTCAATAAGCGCTAGATTTTCATAGTAGTTGCTGATGTCGATATAAAGCTCTTTTACATATAGTAAAAGGGCTTTTTTATTGGGGTTATTTTTTAGCCTGAATTTTATATTTTCTTGTAAAGAGTATTGCAAGCCTTTTTTGATTATTTTTATATTTATTATTTTATGATTCTAATTAATTTTAATTGGTTTTCATTGATTTTTATTGGACTAATGAGTTTTTACCAACCCTATACAAACAATTACATTGTTATAAATAACTTTAGGATAAAGTTGCTATTGTGTTATGGGTGTTATTAATACTTATTTAATAGGTATAGTGTGGATATAGAGTAAATTTTTGCTTATTTTTAGGCTTTTTTGAAAGGATGTTGTCATGATGTTGAGATTGTTGACTTAACTTTTAGCTTTCCAATTATCAATGCTTATTCTTGAGATTTTGTTGAATTTTTTGAGAAATTTTAGTGGATGTCATTTTAATTGAAGCGTTATGTTAATTGTTTTTTAGCTGTTAAATTTTAATTTTTTGATTCTGGATTTCCTCTTTATTTATATATCTTCTTAATCAATTAACAAGTAAGAGATAAGTAAGAGAAATCTGTTTTTAGATCGTAACCTACCAGAGATAAACCTCAATTTAAGGTGCTATATCTGGGACAAGGGTTCAAAGCTAGACTTCGAGCTATTAAATTATAGTGATAGTTTCAAGTTGTGGGATTACTAGAGGTAGAGATTTATGAAAACCAGTCGAGAAACTCACCATCATCTATTAGAGGAGGCTACTTTAGAGGACTCAGTAGAACTCAAGGTAGAGGAGGATGATGGCGCTGATGAGGTTGAGTTAGAGGGAATCGATGAGTTTGAACGCATTTTACAAAAAAGTGATGATCAATTTCGCGGAACAGATGATCTTCTTTATCGTTATTATGTCGAAGTAGGACGCTATCCTTTATTGACGGCTGAGGAAGAGAAAAAATATGGTCTTTTAGCGCAAAAAGGGGATAGAGAAGCTCGCAATATTTTGATGCAGAGTAATCTTCGTCTTGTGGTGATGATTGCTCGCCGGCAGCAACGACAAGGAATTGATCTTCTTGACCTTATATCAGAGGGGAATTTAGGGCTTAATCATGCTATTGAGAAGTATGAGGCAGATCGTAATTACCGCTTTTCCACTTACGCTGTCTGGTGGATAAGACACTATATTAGTAGTGCAATTATGAATCAGAGTCGAACGGTTCGCGTTCCTGTGCATATTAATAAAGCGATAGCAAGATTGGTCAGGATTGCAAAGGAGTTAGCTCAGAAATATAAAAGAGAGCCTACCATCAAGGAGCTTGCAAAAGAGAGTAATTTAACGATCTTTGAGGTGATGAATCTCTTAGCAGATAATGAAGCAATTTTTTCGCTTGATGCTTTGATTACACAAGAGGGTGATGGACAGGACTTTCATCATATTATTCCAGATCAAGAGAATGTTGATATCCCTGATCACCTGATGAAATTAGAGAAGTTTTCTATTTTGGAAACCTTACTAGAATCCTTGGAAGAGAAGGAGAAGGCGGTGATTAGCTATCGTTTTGGTCTCAATGGACGGCGACAAAAAACACTCGATGAGACAGGAGAAAAGCTCTCCTTAACGCGAGATCAAGTACGTTATCTTCAGATGAAAACTTTAGAGAAAATGCGATCTATTTTAAAAGAACAAGAGGTGGAGATGGAGGATCTGCTCTTTGAATAATCTTTCTTAAATCTTATTGTAGATATCTCATCGCTTAAACCTATCAATCGTTCTTAGTTATACTCAATTTAAGTTGTATAAGCTGTATCTAAGAGTCTTGTCTAACGCTGTGGGTAATATTGAGACTTGAAATCGTAAAATGAATCCCCATTCATTCACAGTAAGCTCTCTCTTTGGAGAGTTAAAAATGCGTTTTCGCAAAACATTCTAAGTATCAGAAGCGAAGGAATCATGTTATAATGATCCGCTTAAAAATATAAAGCCAGCGGTAGCGCGTTTGTCCGTGTACTTATTAATTGAGGGTGTCATTCTAAGTTATGAGCAATCAGTCAGATCAAAAAAAGCAGGATCAGCTAAAAAAAGAGCAAATTAAAAAGCTTATCGCTTTTGGTAAAGAGCAAGGATATCTTACCTATGCTGAGGTTAACGACCATCTTCCAAAAGGAATGGTAGACCCTGAGCAGATCGAAAGCATTATTGCGATGATCGAAGATATGGGGATCTCTGTGCATGAAGAGGCGCCAGATGAAGACACTTTAATGTTAAGTGAAAGTGTTGATAGTGACGACGCGGTTGAAGAAGCAGCGGAAGTATTAGCAAATATTGATGATGAAGAGATCGGACGTACAACAGATCCTGTTCGCATGTATATGCGCGAAATGGGAACGGTCGATCTATTAACGCGTGAAGAAGAGAAGCAGATTGCGATCCGTATTGAAGAGGGAATTCAATCTTCTCTTAATTCTTTAGCACTCTATGTGCCGGCAACTTATCACCTGATCGACTCCTATCACGAGGCGATCAAGGAAGAGGGGCGCATCACCGATTTAGTTGTAGGTTTCATCGATCCTAGTTTCTTCCTTGAAGATGAGGAGAAAGAGGATGAAGAGGTTGAAGTTGAAGATACAGCGACGGGGCCCGATCCTGAAGTTTTAGCGACAAAAATTGCAGAACTTCAAGCGATTGTAGATGAGCTAAATGCAATTAAAGAGAAAGAGGGAGCAACGAGTAAATCGGATCGTATTAAAGAGGTAAAAGCATCTTTACGTGAAAAATTCCTCGAATTTCAGTTAGCACCTAAATTTCAAACAGAGATGTATGACCGCTTACGTGCGACGATCGATCGTATTCGTCCATTAGAACGTAAGATTATGCAGATCTGTATCAGTAAAGCAAAGATGCCGAGAACTGAGTTTTTAAAGATCTTCCCAAGAAATGAAGCTAATAAAGCGATCTTTAAGGATGATATCTTTAAGCGTAAGGCGAAATATGTAGAAGCACTTGTAGAGTATGATAAATATATCTATGAGTATCAAGATCGATTAGCGAAGATCGAGCAAGAGACAGATCTTACAATTTATGAGATTAAAGAGATCAATCGTCAAATCTCCATTGGAGAAGCGCAAGCTCGTCGTGCGAAGAGAGAGATGATTGAAGCTAACTTACGCCTTGTGATCTCTATTGCTAAAAAATATACCAATCGTGGATTGCAATTCCTTGACTTAATTCAAGAGGGAAATATCGGCTTGATGAAGGCGGTCGATAAGTTTGAATATCGTCGTGGTTATAAATTCTCTACCTATGCAACTTGGTGGATTAGACAGGCTATTACTCGTTCAATTGCAGACCAAGCGAGAACTATTCGTATTCCAGTTCATATGATTGAGACGATCAATAAGCTCAATCGTATCTCTCGTCAGCTACTTCAAGAGTTAGGTCGTGAAGCAACGCCTGAAGAGATCGCAGAAGCGATGGGTGAGACGGAAGAGCGCGTTCGTAGAGTTCTTAAGATCGCACGTGAGCCTGTCTCTATGGAGACGCCTGTTGGTGATGATGAAGATTCAAGCCTTGGAGATTTCATTGAGGATGTTTATGCAGTATCTCCTATTGAGTCCGCAACAGATGAGGGCTTAAATGAAGCAACCCGTGAGGTATTAGATACCTTAACTGCACGTGAGGCAAAAGTTCTTAGAATGCGTTTCGGTATCGATATGAATACCGATCATACGCTTGAAGAGGTGGGTAAACAGTTTGATGTAACGCGTGAGCGTATTCGTCAGATTGAAGCAAAAGCATTACGTAAATTGCGTCATCCTAATCGTTCAGAAGGACTTAAGAGTTTCTTAGATGCGGATTAGATCTGATCGATCTATCTAGATTATCTGTTAAGAGTATCTGATTGATTCTAGAGCTCTTATACAGGATAAGAGATATAACCCCCCGAGCTATTATTTGAGTGATACTCGGGGATTTTTATTTCTTCTATTAATCTTCTATTAATTTCTTCCGTTAAGGTTGAATATAAATATAAAGAGAAGCATTTTCTGCAGCAGTCATTTGTAATAGTCATTTGTAACAGTTATTTTCAATAGCTACCTGCAATAGTTATTTGTGATAGATATATTGCAAAATATTCTACATTTTAGAGATAAGAGCATGAAGAGTATCAAGTTTTCTGTAGCCCCTATGTTAGATTGGACCGATCGACATTGTCGTTACTTTTATCGAGTGATGAGTAAAGAGGCGCTACTCTATAGTGAGATGGTAACAACGGGAGCAATTCTCTATGGTGATCGCGATCGGCATCTCTATTTTGAAGAGGCGGGACCTGTAGCTCTGCAGTTAGGCGGATCGGATCCAGAAGATTTAGCAAAAGCGGCTAAGATCGGTGAAGCATATGGTTATAGTGAGATCAATCTCAATTGTGGTTGTCCCTCTGATCGTGTTCAAAAAGGGAGCTTTGGCGCTTGTTTGATGGCAGAGCCTGATCTTGTTGCCGAGTGTTATAGTGCAATGGCTGAATCGACCTCATTACCGGTAACGATTAAAACACGTATTGGGATTGATCATGAAGAGAGTTATCAATTTCTAGCAAATTTTATTGATAAGGTGAGCGACAAGGGTTGTCATCACTTTATTTTGCATGCACGTAAAGCATGGCTATCAGGTCTTTCACCTAAAGAGAATCGTGAGATTCCTCCATTAAATTATGAGCGAGTCTTTGAAATTAAGCGGAATTATCCGCATCTTGAGATTGCGCTAAATGGTGGTGTCCAAGATTTAGCACAAACAGAACTTCTTTTAGAGAGTGTTGATAGTGTTATGGTCGGACGCTCAATCTATCATAATCCTTACCAGATGGCGCATGTTGATCAACAAATTTTTGAGATTGATGCGCCGATTAAAAGTCGTTATGAGATTATAATGGAGATGGAGCCCTATATTACGAAACATATCAATAGTGGCGGGCGGTTGAATCATATTGTTAAACATATGTTGGGATTATTCCATGAAGTTCCAAGAAGCCGGCTTTGGCGTCGCTATTTAAGTGAGAATATGCATCGGGAAGGGGCTGACTTTCAGGTTGTATTGGATGCTTATCGACAGCTAAATGCATAATTTTTTGCTATTTTTCATAGATTCATCACACTTTTTTAGTATATTAAAAAAGATTGAAATAAAATAAGTTAAAATCAACAAAATGAATATAACAGCAGGCTTTAAAAGCGATATTGAAATTTGATATTAAATTTGATATTGAAGTTTGATGTTGAGGTTTAATATTGCGATCGATGTTGAAGTCGATGTTTAAATGAATAGTATTAGGTTAATGACGGTATGATCTTGGATATCTGAATCGATATTGTTAATAACCGCTCCCCAATTCCGATAGAAAAGGATTTATTATGAAGAAGCAGATAATTGGCTATACACTCTCATTAGCGCTCGCAGCAGGAGGTGTTGGTTATAGTGCTCCCCTCGATCTCTTTGAAGAGAACTATGAAGCTATCAATAGAGCATTGGTCGGTCCTGGGGTTATCTCTCAGTTATCAGATTATGGTATTGAGATTGAAGCGACAACAAAGAGCGAAAATGTTGCAGATTTTACTGCAGACCTCCTTATGGATTTTGGTGGTACTCCTAATCAAGTTCTTAAAAGTCAGGAGAGAGGGGAAGTTGTCTTTACAAATTATGCTGAAGGGCAGGGAGTTGCAACAATTCTCTCTAAAGCAAATATTGCTCTTTATCAAGAGGAGGAAGATGCAGATTCCATTCTCTTCTTAAAAGCGGAAAATGTAGAGCAACAGGGGCAGATTGATCAAGAGAATGGTCAATATAAGTTTAATTATCGTTATCCTAAGTTGATCCTGTTCAATGATGAGGGCGTAGTTGAAGTCGCGACTGTAAATGAGATCAATCTTGAGGGTATTTATGGTTTTAGCCAAAATTTTGAAAAACGCGATAGTGTCAATATTGATTACAAGTCCGGACAAATTGTTATAAAGCCAGAAGGCCGAGATGAAGCTTTAGTTACCATCGATGGAAGTAATGGTTATTGGGTTGAGAATAATGGCGAAAAGGTACAGAAGTTTCTTTTTGAGCTCAATAAAATATTTGTAAAAGAGAGTGATGAAGATCAGCCCTTCAGTGAGATCCTAATGGATCGATTAACCTATGCGGCTGGTGCTGAGTTGATCGATGAAAAGCCCTATATTCATGGTCACTTTGGTATCGATAAAATTGAGGTGAAAGTTCCTGCCTATGAGCCGGCAGCATTACCTTTTGGTGATTTTAATCTCAAGTTGCAGTTAACAGAGTTAAGTGATGATCTTTTTGAGAAGTTGGAAGTATTACGACTAGATGAAGCAGATACTCTTAATGAAATTTTAGTCAATAGCTCATTTAAGATGAGTGACTTTGTCGTTCCAGGAAGCCGGCTAAATATCTCTATTGCCGGTGATTTAGATGAAGATCATGCAAAGATGGATCTCTCCATTATGCCAAATGCGGCCTTTATTGAGAAAGTTTCAACGCTCAATTTAGAAGATCCTGATGCATTTTCAGAAGCTTTCTCAGGATTGACATTCTTTGAATTTGTTAACCAATATATTGATGATTTAGTGGTAAATGTAATGATTGATAAGAGCTACTTTATCAATCTAGGAAGCAATGTTTTGTTGAGTCAGGGAGAAGCTGACAATCAGGAAGCGGCAAAACGTCAAATGAATGAGTTCTATAAAGAGTTTATGGTGCTTGCAATGGTTATTAATAGTGGCATGCCGGTCATTGAATTTTCACCACAAGGAATTAGTTCTGATATTCGCTATAATGGTGGTGTGTGGAGCGTGAATGGCCAGGAGATCGATCTAGAGCTCATCGCTTCAATGTTTAGTGAATAGTATTTAGCGTTTTAATAGTTGAGATGGAGGGAGGCGCGAGTCTCCCTTCTTACTTTGTAAAAGAGAGGAAAAGATGAAAGCAACAATTCAAAATGATGTTAAAGATGCAATGCGTGCAAAAGATCGGGAGAAAGTAACAACTCTACGAGCCATTTTAGCAGAGATTCAGGAAGCAGAATTGCAAAAACGTGGTGAGGGTCTCTCTGAAGCAGATTATTTAACGATTCTTAATCGAATGGTTAATCAGCGTCGAGAATCGATCGATCAATTTAAAAAAGCAGATCGTACCGATTTAGTAGAGAAAGAGGAAGCGCAGTTAGTACACATTATGCCTTATTTACCAGAGCAGCTCTCTGATGCAGAGATTGTGGCCATTATCGATGCGGCAATGGCAAAATTGGAAGTGAATGATATGAGCGGTATGGGAAAATTGATGAATGCTATTCGCCCAGAACTTCTTGGAAAAGCGGATATGGGTGCTGTAAGCGCTTTAGTGAAGAGTCGTTTAAGCTAATCTTTTGATCCTATCTATTTTATTGAGAGCAATCTACTGTATTATTGGAGTAGATTGCTTTTTGTTAATGATCATTTAGATCCGATTAGATCCGCATTAGATCCGTAAGGATGCAGCATTTATACAGGGTTTATACAGGATTTATAAGTTTATTGGATCTATTAGAATATTGGATTTCTAGTTGCTTCAGAGGGAATGATAAGTATGAGTCGTGGTAAAGGGTTTATTCCTCGAGATTTTATCGATCAATTAGTTGCAAGGGCAGATATTGTCAGTGTGATTAATCAACGCGTTCCATTGAAGCGAGCAGGTAGTAATTATAAGGCTTGCTGCCCTTTTCATGATGAAAAGACCCCTTCATTCACAGTGAGTGAGCCCAAGCAGTTCTACTACTGTTTTGGTTGTAATGCGAGTGGTAGTGTTTTAGATTTCTTGATGGAATATGAGCGATTAGAGTTTGTTGAAGCAGTTGAAGTTCTTGCGCAGATTGAGGGTTTAGAAGTTCCTTATGAGAAGCGTAACACAAGACCCAAAGAGGTAATTAAACGAGAGAGAGGGCTGCTTGAGATTATGGAGCTAGCCCAATCCTTCTATCAACAAGCTCTTAAAGAGGGGGATGGTGCAGAAAGAGCGATCCAATACCTTCAAAAAAGAGGTTTAACAGGTGAAGATGCAAAAAAGTTTGCAATAGGATTTGCGCCGGTCGGTTGGAATAATTTAATGACAGCCCTTATGCGAGAGGGGATTTCGGAGTCGCTTCTTTTAGAAGCAGGACTCTTGAGTGAGTCAGAAAATCAGCGACGCTATGATCGTTTTCGAGATCGAATCATGTTTCCTATTCGCAATCGGCGGGGTGAGACGATCGGTTTTGGTGGGCGAATTTTAGATCAGGGAGAGCCTAAATATCTCAACTCACCCGAAACTCCTATTTTTCATAAAGGAGAGGAGGTGTATGGTCTTTATGAGTTGCGCAAGTATCAGCGTGATTATGAGGAGATTATAGTTGTTGAAGGTTATATGGATGTCATTATGCTCTCTCATTATGGGATTGGGAATGCTGTTGCAACATTAGGAACCGCAATTGCATCACGGCAGATCGAGCTTCTCTTGCGCTATACATCTCGTTTAGTCTTCTGTTTTGATGGCGATCGAGCTGGTATTGCTGCTGCACATAAAGCGATGAATGAAGCCTTGCCGGTGATTGCTGCAGGTAAAGAGATCTCATTTCTCTTTCTACCAGATAATGAAGATCCCGATAGTTATGTCCAAAAAAGTGGGACAGAAGCCTTTTTACAGTTGATTAAAGAAGCTGAACCTCTCTCTAAATTCCTCTTTGATGCTGCAGAGCGAGAGGTCAATATGGGCTCTTTTGAAGGGCGCTCCCAATTTTTAGAGAATGTTGGTGAAAAAATTAATAGTATGCGCGATATCCCGCTTCGGGATTTTTTGCGAGCAGAACTTGGTCGAAGAGCGAATCTTTCGGCGGGAATATTGAATCGTTACGTTAGAGAGGGGAGACGTACGCCCCAGCGCCGACATGTTGATTTTAGTGCAGGACTCTCTCTAATTGAGCGAATTGTTATTCTGCTTTTAACTAACCCGGCATTAGGACGAACTCTTCAAGGAATGCATTTTCTACTTGAAAGCGATGATTTAGAGCAGAACCATCTTTATGAAATTATCACGGCCATTCAAGATTACCCGCATCTTGAGAGTGCGGCGCAGCTCATTTTACATTTTCAAGATGAGCCATGGAGTGATTGGCTCCGAAATCTGGCTACACAAGAGCTTTTAATCTCAGAAAAGTTGCAAGAGAGTGAGTTAAAAGATCTTCTCAGGCAATTAACAAGAGGTGAGAGCCCACTTAAAAAGGTCTTGGCAAAATTACAAAATAGTGAGCCCTTAACTGAGGATGAGCTAGTACTTTTAAAAAACCCTTTAGGTTAGTTTTAATAGAATGCATTAATTATTTTAATATGATAAAGAGTTTTTATTATTATTTTTAGTTGCAACTAGCTACCTTGTTATCCCATAGAGTAATTTATTATAAGTCTAATTATTTTTAATTTAAAAGAAAGTCTATTAGCTCTATTTTTGTTTCCGTTGAAATATTGGTGTCTAGTCTTTGTTCTAAAAAATCTAAAGCAGTAGCGATTTTTTTATAATGAGAGCGTAAATTAAAGTTTCTATCTTGATTAAGCCCATTTTCCCCAAACATTAGGTATTCAACATTGAAACCTAAGGGGTAAAGAGAGTATAAAAACTTTAAATTAGGGATAGATTTATTCGCCTCATAAAGACTAATAGACATTTGCGATATATTAAGTTCTTTAGCTAATTCTGATTGAGTCATCGACAGTTTGACGCGCTCAGACTTTAGTCTTTGTCCAAAAGATTCTAATAAGTGATCCAATTTTATTTTCCTTTAGAAGTATGCGTAAAATATTAGGTATAGTGGTTCTTTGATATTTAAAACAATTCTTTACAAGTGGTAATATTATCAATAAGTCTAACAGCATACTAATTTTATATTAACACTCAGCTTGTGTTTTTATAATTTGATTTTTATGTGAAATAATTACAAATACTTTTAAAAGAAAACCTCATTTTAAATATAAAAACGATAGTTGAATCTATTCCCCTAAACGAAATTTCTATTATCAATAGGTTAGGATAGTAATATTTGAAATTTTAAATATTTACATACTTTTTCTTTTTTATTCTAATCACTTAGGTGAGGAAAGGGGATTAAATCTTATTTTTTTTAAAGTAACTTATAGAAGTTTAAAGTATCAAATTAAAGGGCCGCAATCCCTAAGATAATGAAGCTTGGCATCACGTGGGAATTTATCGAAAAAACGGCAGATAGGATAAAATATAAAATCCAAATTAAGACCCCGATAAATTTCATTATTTGTGGTTCTATGTGCCCTGTCACAATTAAGATAGAATTATGATATTTCATTATAGGTACAGATCGATTTTATTGAGTCTCCTGACAATAAAATATCCCCTAAGTCTCCTGTTAGTTAGATAATAGGTTCTTAGGGGATTTATCGATTCTTATTGGAGTTTATTCGACCTCTATATTTGCAATTATAACCAATAATTTTTTGCTAATTGTCCAAACTACTAGAAGGTTGGTTTTAGATGTGATAACCAACGTTTTTCACAATATCTAAAAATTGCAACCAGAACAAAGGTAAGCAACAGGTAGACGATTGCCGCAATAAGAAATGGAATGAAGGGGGAATAGGTGATGCTATAGACGCGGCGCGCCCAGCCTAAGATATCGATCAGTGTTAAGACCGATGCTTGTGCCGTTCCATGGAGCATAAAGATCACTTCATTACTATAAGCAGGCAGTGCGCGTCTAAACCCAGAAGGGAAGATAATTCGGCGAAAGAGGGTAAACTTACTCATGCCAAATGCGATGCCGGCTTCGATTTCGCCTTTAGGCGTCTGTTTTAATGCACCTTTGAAGATCTCTATAGTGTAAGCACATGTATTGAGTGTAAAGGCAATTAATGCACATTTATAAGCATCGGTTAAGACATGATCCCAAAGCCAGCCACTATTGCGTACTGCTTCAAATTGGCCTAATCCAAAGTAGATAAGGTAGATCTGAACAAGCAGAGGGGTTCCTCTAAAAAAGTAGCTAAAGAGCTCAATCGGAAGCGTAATAAAACGATTTTTAGAGAGCGCTAAAATAGAGAGAGGAACGGCAAAGAGTAGCCCTAAAAGAGAGGCAATAACAGTCAGCTTAATCGTTAGCCAAACGGCGGGTAGTAGGTCGGGCAATTCCGGAAGAATAGCATCTAATGCATCCATCATAGTGATACCTCGTTATTAAATCCTGTACTATAGTGGCGCTCTAGATATTTGATAATCAGAATGGATGCCGATGTTAAGAGTAAAAAACCTAACGCTGTAACAAGATAGAAATCGAAGGAGAGACGTGTTGCTTTACCTGCGTTGTTTGCGATAAAGACAAGATCATGTAATCCGATAAGAGAGACAAGCGCAGTTGTCTTTAACATCACTAACCAGTTATTGCTTAACCCCGGCAAGGCAAAACGCATCGCTTGAGGAAAGATGATTCGGCGATAGAAGTGGGGTTTTGACATTCCAAGCGCAATAGATGATTCAAATTGCCCTTTCGGAACAGACATTAAGGCACCTCGAAATGTCTCTGAAATAAATGCCCCAAAGATCAAGCCAATAGTAATAATCCCCGATACAAAAGGATCGAGAAAGATCGGGCTAAGATTAAGAAGCTCTGTTAATTGGTTCATCAACTCCTGTAATCCAAAAAAGATTAAGAAGATAAGCACAATATCCGGAATGCCACGAATCATTGTGGTATAGATCTTTGAAATCGACCGCAATAAGCGATGCTTGCTAAGCGCAAGTAAAGCGGAACCAAATCCCAATATTACGGCGATAATAAAGGAGAGCAGACCGAGGGCAATAGTGATGAAAAACCCCTCAAGGAGTGAGGGGCTATATTTGATTATCTCACTCAAACTTATTCTCCAAAGCTATCTTTCAGTTCGACAACCCGATTGAAGACTAATCCTTCTGCTTTAGAATCGCGAGCATAGTAACCAATACGTTCAAATTGATAGGCTTGCTCTATCGGCGCATCTGCTAATGCCGGCTCCCCTTTACCATAGACGACGGTCAGGGAGTCTTTGTTGAGATAGTCAAGCATATCTCCCGGCATTCCTTGAGGATTTTTCTCTGTAAAGAGAACATCATAGTTATGAATGGTAATATCGATGGCATCCTTAGCAGAGACCCATTGAATAACACCACGGGCTTTAACGCCTTCGACATTCTTTCCGAGTGATCCTGGAACAATTTCAGCAATAACTTCTACAATCTTCCCATTCTCATCCTTAATTACTTCGGTTGCTTTGATGATATAGGCACCACGGAGACGAACATAACCGTCGAGAACAAGACGTTTATATTTCTTATTAGCTTCTTCTTTAAAGTCAGCGCGATCAATATAGAGTGTATTGCTAAAGTTAATGTTACGTGTCCCACGACTCTCATCTTGAGGATGATTAGCAATCTCCAATAATTCATCATGAGGGAGATTAGTGAGGGTCACTTTTAACGGATCGAGAACTGCCATGCGACGATCAGCCATCTCATTGAGTACATCTCGCATCGATTGACTCAATTGTTGCAGTTCAATCATATTTTCTGATTTTGTAACCCCAATACGATCGCAGAAGAGACGGAGCGCTTCTGGTGGGCACCCACGACGACGAAGACCTGAAATAGTCGGCATACGAGGATCATTCCAGCCATCGACAATTCCGGTGGCTACTAGTTGTGTTAAAAGACGTTTTGACATCACGTTATATTCGATATTAAGACGTGAAAACTCATACTGTCTTGGTGTATGGGGCATATCAGTATTTTCAACGCACCAATCATAGAGTGGGCGATGATCTTCAAATTCTAATGTACAGATCGAGTGGGTAATACCCTCAATGGCATCACTTAAGGCATGTGCAAAGTCATACATTGGATAGATGCACCACTTATCCCCTGTTTGGTGATGAGTTTCGTGACGAATACGGTAGAGTGCGGGATCTCGTAGATTCATATTAGGAGATGCCATATCGATCTTAGCGCGTAAGACCTTGGCGCCATCTTCAAATTCCCCTGCACGCATGCGCGCAAAGAGATCGAGATTCTCTTCAATAGAGCGTTCTCGATAGGGGGAGTTAATGCCGGGCTCTGTTAAGGTACCGCGCATTTGGCGAATCTCTTCAGCGCTACTATCATCAACATAGGCTAACCCTTTTTTGATAAGGTGTATGGCCGCTTCGTAGAATTTTTCAAAGTAGTCCGATGCATAGAAGAGATCATCCCACTTAAATCCTAACCATTCGACATCTTTTTTGATCGCTTCAACATATTCGATCTCCTCTTTTGTCGGGTTAGTATCATCAAAGCGGAGATTACAGCGACCGCCATAATCTCTCGCAATGCCAAAGTTGAGGCAGATAGATTTTGCATGCCCAATATGCAGATAGCCATTTGGTTCCGGTGGGAAACGTGTATGAATATCCGATGGACGCTGGTATTTTCCGCTCTCTAAATCTTTATCGATAATTTGACGAATAAAGTTAGTGCGAACAATATTTTCAGACATAGTTCTAGTTGCCTCTGCTTTGGTAAATAATAGTGGATCAAATGGCTAAGATAGTAGCACATTTATCCCTATATTTCGATTATTTAAACGTCTATTCCTTGCTCGAATCTTTCTCTTTCATAGGGGCAGAATCTTCGAGCACTGCGGTGATTTGATCGATATTGTGTTTAAAGAGACCGATATAATCATTTGCAGGTGGTGTCGTTGTTAAAGCATCAGAGTAGAGAATGCCACCATCTTGTAAGTTAAGATCTTTTGCTAAGGTCTTAATAAAACGGGAAGGGGCGATATTTTCACTAAAAATTGCACGGATATTCTCTTTTTTAACAAGCTGATAGAGTTCAGACATTCTCTTTGCCGAAGGTTCAGCAAGAGGGTTGAGGTTTGAGATAGCGACAAAGTGTAGATCATAGGCTTTCGCAAGGTATCCAAAGCTATCGTGAAGAACCATCAACTTACCATTATGATCGATGGGCTTAAGTAGATGAATCGCATAGTTATTAAGTGCTTCTAACTCACGTTTATAGGCTTCGAAGTTATTTTCAAAATAGGCTTCTGATTCAGGTTGCGCAAGCGTTAAGCCGTTACGAATATTTTCAGTCATAATGATGACATTTTTAGGATCTTGCCAAATATGGGGATCAAACTCACCATGATGATGGTCGTGGTCGTGGTCGTGGTCGTGGTCGTGGTCGTGGTCGTGGTCGTGGTCGTGGTCGTGGTCGTGGTCGTGGTCGTGGTCGTGATCATGACCGTGATCATGATGATTCTCATCCTCATGATAAGGTAGGAGAGGGATATTATGACTTGCATCGACAATAATGCCTTCATAGCGATTAGCTTCTAAAATTTTATTGAGCCAGCTATCAAACTCTACACCATTGAGTATCACCACATCAGCATTCTGAATTTTAATAATATCTTTGGGGGTTGGTTCAAAGCTGTGGGCATCTTGATCTGCCTTGATGATGCTTTCAACATCAATCTTTTCTTGGCCGATATTTTGGGCGAAATTTTCCAAAATAGAGAAGCTAGTCACCACTTTTAAGGGTTCTGCCAGTGAGATGGAGAGTGGAAATAGAAGTGCGCCTATAGCACTTATTAAGAGACGTTTCATTGTCGATATCCTCAAATAATAGTTTTAAATGTTTCCTTGAGAGTCGATCGAAAGGATCGAGCACTCTTTGTAGTGACCTTTTGATAGGCCTATTTAATATGATAGCGTGCTTGTCAATAGTTAAATGCTATTTATTGCTTAAAATTATTATCTAAGAGATGTTTTAAAGGGGTAAAAGTTGAAGTGACAGCTTTAAGTATCAAATTTCCAATATCGATCTCAATAGTCATTTCAATAGCGACTTTATTCTACAATTTTATTTTGCAATATAACTAAATTAAGTTACACTTCTACTTGTAAAGTATATAAAACATATAAATTAAGTTTTCTAGAAGGAGTGTTGTGAGGTGGTACGCAATATAAATCAGAACGGGAAGAGTATTGTTGCTTTAAAAAAGATATTAGTCCTATTACGAAAACCCTTTCTTGCAGGGGCTCTTGTGGGAATTTTGACTCTGGGGTTAGTTGGCTGTAGCGCAGATCATCGGGAGAATGAGATTGTGATGGGTGTATCTCCAGGACCCTATAATGAGCTCTTTGACGCGGCAATTGCTCCGATACTTGAAGCAGAAGGTTATACCATTAAGCGCATCAATTTTTCGGCATTAATAGAGTCTAATATTGCAATGTTAGAAGATGCTGTAGATGTAGTGGTTGCACAGCATGCCGGATATATGAAGGTTTTTAATGAGCAGCGTGGTACGAACCTTGTGGCTTTAGCGAAGATTCCAACGGTTCCTGCTGGGATCTTTTCAAATCGTCATCAACAATTAATCGATATTAATGAAGGGATGACGATTTTAATCCCACAAGATGCATCGAATGCTGCAAGAGCTTATGGTCTATTAGCAAAGGCTGGATGGATCACCTTAGCACCAGATATTAATTTGATGGCGGCAACTCGGAATGATATTGTCGCAAACCCTTATCATTTAAATATTAAAGAGGTTGATTCCCATCTTATCCCTCGAGTCTTGGATGATGCAGATTTTGCTGTGATTCCGGGGAGCATAGTCTGGCTTGGTCAGATGGATGCTAGCAAAGTATTGCTCCAAGAGGATCTTTTGGAGGATCTCTACCTTCAAGTTGTTGTTTTAGATAAAAATCGTGATAGTGATTGGGCAAAGGCGATTATTGCCGCTTACCAATCTCCTGAGTTTAAGCGTTATATGGAGGCAAATAATGAAGATCACTACTGGTTATTGCCCCCTGAGTTAATCGCTGATTAATCGCTCTATTTTGATGATGAGTTATCTGAAGCGGGGATTGTCGCGATTAATGCCGGCGCTAACCCCTCTTCTTTGATCTCATTCTCTAGCGATTTAGCAAAACCCAGATGGTTGACCCATAAAATCTCCCCACTCTCTCTTATTTTGAGCAACCAACAATGATCCCGCTCCCAAACAGGGATTTTTGCCTCTTGTAGTAATTTTTTTAATTGTTGACTGCGATCCCGATAGAGCGGGTGAAAGCGTTCACCACCTTTTCGTTTCTCGAGGAGAAGATCATCAGCTGAAAATTGTTGCCAAAAATGGCGACTCGGCGCATTGCTACTCGGAGTGAGTTGAAAGGATTTAAAGGAGGATAAGATCTCTGATTTCTCTTCTAGATAGAGGTAATCTTGGAAATAGAGTATGACATAGGGATCGAGCTCAAAACGAGTCTGATGGGTTGGGGCTCCCTCAAGAAAGACCCTTATAAATTCAGTAAGTTGACGTTGAGAGAAGATAAGATTATAGGGGCGAAGCCAAGCCTGTAGCAGATTTTTTTGTCGAGCTAAGCTCAACTCTTTTAAAGAGGGAAGGTGAAGTTGGGAAATGTTCTTCTTCTCTAATCCCCCTTTTATACTATTTTTTTGAGTAATCTTTTGAAGATCAATCATCGCAAGTTCTAAGAGCAGATCATCCGCCTCTTGCATAAATTGCGTGACTTGATAGAACGCCTCCTCATATTGTGGAAAGGTACTCTCCATCCGTTTGAAGAGATCATTTCGAATAATATTGCGCTCCATATCATCGGTTTCATGATTGGTATAATCTTCTAGCCAAGGGAGATTGAGTTTTATCGCAGTCTCATAGAGCTCTTTTTTAGAGATGGAGAGAAAGGGACGAAAAAGATCGATATCATAAGTGCCAAAGCGAACGGTATTAAAGTCCCTCATAGCGCCAAGACCTCTTGTTCCAGAACTTCGAAGAAGTCGTTGCATCAAGGTTTCTGCTTGATCCGAGCGATGGTGAGCAACGCAGAGAAGGGAGTTGGGTTTCATTGTCTCTGCAAATTTAATATAGCGCATCTCTCTACCGGCTGCTTCGAGCCCCGATTGCGTCTCTAAATTGAAGTAAGCTTCATAGTGGTAGTGGGTAAAACCATAAAATTCTGCACGTTGGCGCGCAAAATTTGCCCAAAGATGGGAGTAATTCTCATGCCAATTATGATTAACATGAATTGTATAGATCGGGGGAAGTTCCGCTCTAAATGTATAGAGCCAATGGAGTAGGGTATTGGAGTCAACACCGGCACTGAGGGCTAAGTAGAGAGCCTCTTTCTGTTGAAGTCTCTCCCGATAGCGGTTGAAGATATCAAAATACCATTTTGGTAGGGGACTCTGCTTTTGCATTTAATCACTCTCCACTTATAGATCCGTGCCAATATTGAGGTGAAGTTTAACGGTTTCGCCAAACTCTTTATTAAAACCATGAGCAATATCGAGTCGAACAGCACCAATCGGGGAATACCAGCGAATACCGGTTCCGGCACCATATTTTAGATTGACCTTATCATTATAAGCATCACCGGCATCTACAAAGCCGACGATTGCAAAGCTTGGCGTGATTTTATGCTCATATTCGACACTCGCTAGGACCATCTTTTTTCCACCATAGATATCGCCGTTATAACCTTTCTCACCAATACCATCATATTTATAGCCTCGAACAGTGTTATCACCGCCGGTATAGAATCGGAGGCTCGGTGGTAGTTTACGCAGATCCTTATCGCGAATCTTGGTATAACCGGCACCGGCTCTTAAAACAAAACGATCGGTATCAGTGATTGGTAGATAGGTGTGCAAAATAGCACTTGTCTGTAAAAAGCTCATATCAGCGGCAACATTTTTGACAGTTCCTCTTACGCGACCTTCAATTTTAAAACCAAATTGATCAAAAGGAAGATTAGGAGAGCTTTTCCACTCACCATAGATGGTGGGGATTAAGAGCTTACTATTTTGGCGTACTCCTTCAATATCTCTAAAACGGTCATATTGATAATGGAGGGAGAAGCCATACATATATTGATCTCGTACTCGCTCTTTAGAGCCTCCCACAAGATAGGTGGTGTAATCTTTTGTGGAGGTATCTTCAAAATTGTAGTTGAAGAAGATGTTATAGCGGTCTTGTACGGGATGACTTCCTGGGATCTGATAGTTGATCATTGCATCACGTCTCTTTTGTGCCCAGAGAAGATTGGTAAAGAGTTTATGTCCATAACGATTGATATAGTGCCAATTGAGTCCTGCCATCGCTTTTAGACCGATATCGGAAGAGTAACCGACACCGAGTGAGAGCGTACGTTGTTTTCGTGGACGAAGATAGATATCGAGCGGAACCTCTTTTGTCTCAAAATTTGTACGTGGCACAATGACGACATCTTCAAAATAATCTGATTCATTAAATGTCGATTGCAATTGAACCAGTTTTTGGTCGCTATAATCATTTTGTGAGCGCATATTATGGAGAAAACGATCTAAAAATTCCGTCGCAAAATATTCTTGATGAAATGTGGTATGACCAAAATGGTAGCGAGGACCTAAAGCCATCACAAGATCGATATCTGCTTGATAGGTGATAAGATTCACCAATAATTGATGATGAGGATAGTAAGCATCAAAATAGCCAAGGGCTGATGCTTTTTCTGAGAGCTTACTCTTAGTCGATTCATACTGCGTATGGTTCAGAGGTGCCCCTACCTTCATTTTGGTTCCAGTAATAATCTTTTCAAAAGCTTGATACTCTTTTTCAGCTTCAGGGGTATCTCTCTCTTTGATCTTGTCGAGATCTGTTACTTCGAGTATAAGGGAGCTGATGGGGATTTGTGGACCTAGATTGACATGGTAAGTCACAGTGACCTGATCTTTTTGATAAAGCAGATCAGCATCGATCTTTGCGCGATAGTAGCCATAAGGTTGCAGGGCATCTGCAATTTGATTAATTCCTTCCTGATAGAGCCATTCGATACGAAGATCAGGGGGCGCGTCCTTATCATTAAGGGCATAAATAGCCGTGGCATTTTGAGCATTCGTTAATGCTTTTTTATTATCAATTCCCTCTATTTTCACCACCATTTTTCGTTCGGCAAAGGCGAGCGTCGAGAGGGAGAAGAGGCAGAGAAGAAGAGCAAACAGTTTTGTTTTTTTCATAAAATAGCGTCGCTATAACTCTTAAGTGTCATAGTGTGAATCTTAAAATTTAAGACCCATGATAAAAATTAATTGTAAAGATCGACTCTAAGGTCAATGGTAAAGATTTAATGGTAAAGGCTAATGGTAAAGATCAATACTTAAATTTGATTGTAAGTTTTTGATTGGTCAATTATCAGTTGTATTGTTAGCTGTAATTAGCTGTAAATTATCTGTATCAGTTGATTATCTCATTAAGGTTTTCTTGTGATAAAAGCAGTATCCCCCAAAGAGACTCTTTAAAGTATAACCGCAAACGGCAACTCTTGAAAGAATCTCCTTGAGGGATCGCAATGGTACTACTTACAATAGTACTACTTAATTATCTCCATCAACTCTATTATTAGGGTGATCTGTGAGAGTGATGGGGCTTTCTCTATTTGTATTATTCGTCTAACTTGAATGCCTCATGAAGCGCTCTGACGGCTAACTCATGATATTTACTATCAATCACTACAGAAACCTTAATTTCTGAGGTAGAGATCATTTTGATATTGATCTTTTCATTAGCAAGTGTTTTAAACATGAGACTTGCAACACCGGCATGAGAGCGCATTCCTAAGCCAACAAGAGAGACTTTAACGATATCTTTGTCGCCAAGAACTTTACGTGCTCCCATCTCTTTTGCAGATCTCTCTGTAATTTCAAGCGCTTTATCAAAATCCACTTCATTGATAGTGAAGGTGAAATCAGTTGTGCCATCTTGAGAGATATTTTGCACAATCATATCGACCTCAATATTAGCGTCACTAATCTGCTCGAGAATATTAAATGCAATTCCAGGTTGATCAGGAACCCCTAAAACTGTAATTTTTGCTTCATTCTTACTCGTTGCAACACCTGAGATAATGGCTGCTTCCATGTCAATATCCTTTTCTGTAGTAATAAGTGTTCCCTCGCCCCCTTCAGCTAAAGAGGAGAGTACGCGAATAGGAACTTTGTTTTTAGCGGCAAGCTCAACAGAGCGAATTTGCAATACTTTTGAGCCTAAGCTAGAGAGCTCTAACATCTCTTCAAAAGCGATTTTATCTAACTTTTTCGCTTTAGGCTCAATACGTGGATCGGTGGTATAGACACCATCAACATCGGTAAAGATTTGGCACTCGGTCGCTTTTAGACTAGCGGCAAGTGCAACGGCTGTCGTATCTGAGCCACCACGACCTAAAGTAGTTACAGAGCCATCTTCCGTGACCCCTTGGAATCCTGCAACAACCACAACATATCCAGCAGCAAGATCAGCTTCGATCGCTGAGGTATCGATATTTTTAATACGCGCTTTGGTATGTGCTTGGTCTGTTAGGATTCGAGCTTGATCACCGTTGTATGATTTTGCCTTAATCCCCATCGCTTCAAGTGCAATAGAGAGGAGAGAGATACTCACTTGCTCACCTGTTGAAACAAGGGCATCCATCTCTCTTGGGTTAGGGCGTTTGGTAATTGCATGCGCTAACTCTAAAAGTCGATCGGTCTCTCCGGACATCGCCGAGAGAACAACAACCATTTGGTGGCCTTCGTTATGATGTTTTTGAATACGGCGGGCAACATTCTGAATGCGTTCAATATTTGCCACTGAGCTGCCGCCATATTTTTGTACTAACAGAGTCATTTATTTTATCCTGCCTTATTATTATAAGTACGGTGATTAGAGGACGATACGATTAAGAGATCGACCTATAAATATTACAAGAAAGCGCTAGAAAATCTAGCGCTTTTTCGATAAATCTCACAACTTCTAATGGGGGATTAATCCGCTATTAGAGGAAGATGAAATTGAGCAGAATATAGATCGGAACTAAAACAATTATTGCAATGAAGAAGTATCCGAAGAATGAAGGCATTTTAATACCTTCCTGTTCTGCCATCGATTTAACCATAAAGTTAGGCGCATTACCGATATAGGTTAATGGTCCTGTAAATACGGTACCCATCGAGATAGCAAGTAGGGTTGCCGGGATGCCATTCATTAAGAAATCAGCAGCAGCGACACCTTCAGGTGCTTGAGCGCCTGCCATCTTGAAGAAGACAAGATAGGTCGGTGCATTATCTAAAAATGCAGATAATACAGTTGTTACCCAGAAGTAGATCACATTAATCGGCTCACCATCACTGGTATGGGTAATATCTACTACTGAACCAAATGCACCATTTTTACCTGCTTCTAAAATGGTAATAACAGGAACAATAGTTAGGAAGATACCGGCAAAGATCTTAGCGACTTCAATAATCGGATGCCAATTGAAGTTGTTATCTTTGCGAACTTTGTCTGAGGTAATTTTCAGAGAGACAATCGTTAAGAAGATAAAGAAGAGGTCACGAAGAACATTCTCTAGATGTACATCAACCCCAAAGATCTCCCATGAGATGCCAGGAATCCAGATGCCGGAGATAATAATACCGACTAGAACCCCTAAGATGATCAAAAAGTTCTGCTTTCCAACAATAACGACCGTTGTCTTCTCATCTGAAGGAGCGATCTTCTCTTTTTTGAAGTAATAACTATCAATAAGATAGAAGAGTCCTAATAAAATAAGTGAGAAGATTAAGACAGGGAAGAACATATGTTGCAATGTCCAGAAGAAATCAACCCCATTTAAGAAACCTAAAAAGAGCGGTGGATCCCCAAGCGGCGTTAAACCGCCTCCGATATTCGCAACAAGAAAGATAAAGAAGATCGGAATATGCATCCGATGTTTACGATTTCTATTCGCTGAGAGAATAGGGCGAATAAGTAACATCGCCGCCCCTGTTGTTCCCATCACTGACGCTAAAACAGTCCCGATAGCTAAGATCGAAACGTTAAATTTCGGGCTAGCCACTAAGTTGCCGGAGATATGAATGCCTCCTGATGCCGCAAAGAGTACAAGGAGCAAGAGGATAAAGGGGATATACTCTTCAATTAATGCATGTGTAAAAATATTCGCTGTAATACTCATATCATATGTTACTAACAGCGGTATAAAGAAGAGGAGGGTCCATCCAAAGACAATTTTCCCATAATGATGATCCCATAGTTTCGGGGCAAAGAGAGGAAGAACAGCGATGGAGAGAATAATTCCGATAAAAGGAATAGACCAGAGCGGTGAGAGGCTTGGGCCATCAAAAGAGAGCTCGCCTCCCGCTAAAGCGATGCCGGGGAGCATGCTCATAAGTAGAAAGAAAAGGGCTTTACGCATTTTACCTCCGATTATAATTGCGTAGTTGATGAGAACTTCTGCTCATACGTTTATTGATATGATCTTGTAATGATCTCTAATCCCTAAATTATATCCCTAACTTCATTAAAAAAGTGATAATCGCGTCATTTTGCTAACTTTATCAGCACCTCTGCCGAGGGCGCTTCCTTGCTCCTTATTTTTGTTAGATTTGTTTGTGAGAACTCTTCTATTTTTTACATATTGATCGTGTTATTCGATAGCTCTTTTCGGTATTGTCTAAGTAGTCGTTTTGTAGTATCGATGTTTGATCTCTATGTTTTAATGATGATCTCTCAATTTTTAAATCTCTACATATGGATTAGGAGTAATGAGGCAAGCTGTTGAGCATATTGTTGATTGCCGTGATTATCTGATTTTGAGTAAGGATACTAGTGATATTGCAGTAAAAATAGATGTTGACCGCAACACCCTTTAATCCTTTGACTCATATAACTATTTCTTAAGTTAAAAGTGGGGTTGAAAATGGGGTTAAAAATCTGTTTTATAAGATCGGTTATCCAAATACCTCTGAAGTTTAGATAGGTTTTGGTCTTATCGATAAGCAAGCATTCTTCACTAACTTACTGAAAATAGAGGACTGATCCACTCTGGTATGAGTAGATCGCAACTGTTTTGAGTGAGGTAGTGAGTTAATTCTGGAATAGAATTAAACTAGTGCCTATCTTTTTTTGATAGTGAGGATTTCTAGCCTTAGATAGATATACCTTAGATAGAAATATAAATATCTTTGTAAGATATATTTGTAGCTTAAGAGTGAATAAGCGATCATGCTATGCTATAAACCCTATAATTAATTCAATATCAAATGAAATTACAATAGCACAAAATATGAGAAAATTTCAAAAAATCGCCCTAATCCTCAGTAATCGAGAGTCTGATGAGATTCAAAAAGCGGTTCAACGAACAAAAGCGGTGATTGAGTCGTGTGGTGGGACAACCATCGAGGTCAATAATGTTGAGTATCGTAATAGACTCAGCTATCCGCCGGCATTGATTAAAGAGATTGCCACTTGTGATCTGATCATTGCTTTCGGTGGTGATGGAACTTTTTTAGGAATTGCCCGTAAAGTGCATCAACTCAATATTCCTATCTTAGGTGTCAATTTAGGTCGACTAGGGTTCTTAACTGATATTGATCAACAGATGCTCCACACCCATCTTCGAACGATTCTTGAAGGTGATGTTGTTTATGAGGAGCGTTTTTTATTAAAGGCATCGATCGACCAACAGTTAAGATCTTATGCCATGAATGATGTCGTGATCCATAAAACGGAGCTTTCACGTTTAATTGAGATCGATGTTTATGTTAATCAACGTTATCTCTCAACTTATCGTGCAGATGGATTGATTATCGCCACGCCAACAGGTTCTACTGCCTACTCACTCTCTACTGGCGGACCGATTATGTATCCCACATTGCCGGCGATTATTATATCGCCGATCTGTCCCCATACATTTAGCCATAGACCTTTAGTGATTCCAGCAGATTGTGAAATTGAAGTTGTAACGAGTGATCGAGAGAGGGAGGATGTTCATGTCACTTGTGAT
Organism: Ignatzschineria sp. PL_is040; assembly: GCF_055813795.1. Taxonomy (NCBI): domain Bacteria; kingdom Pseudomonadati; phylum Pseudomonadota; class Gammaproteobacteria; order Cardiobacteriales; family Ignatzschineriaceae; genus Ignatzschineria; species Ignatzschineria sp. PL_is040. The sequence goes on along the minus strand of NZ_JBVPGU010000001.1, from coordinate 761,583 downwards.
GGGCAAGAGCTTTTATCCCTCTCTGATGGAGAGCGATTGACGATTGAACCCTCCTCTCATCCTTTGACGCTCCTTCATTCTAAAAATTATCATTACTTCTCCATTTTAAGGGAAAAGCTCAATTGGGGTGATCATCCTAATATCCGGCGTTAATGCGTTTTTTTGTAAGTAGTTGCTAGGAAGTTGTTGCAGAAGTTTATAAAAAAGATTGCTTTTATTTTTTTACCCCTTAGAATGTACTCGTTTGTTTGAACGAAGATGAATTTGAGGAAGGCAATGAAGCTAATGAAGCGACGAATGGATAACAGGGCAGAGGTTGGAATGGTGCAGATCGCACATATCTCTATTCCATTAAATCCTTTTAATCCACGCAATTCATTCAATTTTATTAATAGCAGCTTCATCGATCTTAAAACCATTCTTCAAAATAATTGTTAAAAACCTCCGTTATTTCAATGGAGGTTTTTTTTCGCCTTGAGAAAAGCGTGAAGAAGCTTGGAAGAGTAAGAATCAGCTTCAATCGGGTGATGAGATAGAGCGTCATAACGGCCGAGACCATATTGCTGTGGCTGCTTGCGAAGAGAAGAGTAGCCATTGCTAATTTTATAGAACATTTAGGAAAGGAGATTTTCATGACAACATTAGTGGCAAAAGAGCATCGCATTTATACAGATACCAGAAGCTTAAAGGCGTATCTATTAAATAGTATTCGTGAAAATGGTGGTTGGGTGAATGCTCATATGCATGGAGATCGTGCTTTTACTATCGATTATGAGGGGTTTGAAGTCTACCAGACACAAACTTTAATCGAAAAATGGGATACCTTAGACCGTATTAAGTCCAGCATGACTGAAGAGGATTATTATCGTCAATTCTCCATGGGGATTGAGCGGATGATTGAGCAGGGCGTTACTGCTGTCGGAAGTTTTATTGATGTTGACCCCATCGTGGAAGAGCGCGCGATTAATGCAGCACTTCGTGCAAGAAAGAATTATGAAGGGGATGTTACGATTAAACTGATCAATCAGACTTTAAAAGGTGTTATTGATAAAGAGGCTCGCTACTGGTTTGATAAAGGGGCTGAAAAAGTTGATATCATTGGTGGTTTACCTCGTCGAGATCTACGAGATCATGGTGAAGGGATGGATGCTGTTCATATGGATGTTTTATTACAGACGGCAAAATCTCAAGGAAAGATGGTTCATGTGCATGTGGATCAATTCAACTCAAAAGAGGAGAAAGAGACTGAATTAGTAGCCGATAAGACGATCGAACATGGAATGGAAGGGCGTGTCGTCGCCATTCATAGTATCTCTATTACCGCGCATGATGAAGCGTATCGTCAAATGCTCTACAAAAAGATGTTAGAGGCAAAAATGATGGTGATCGCTTGTCCTTTTGCTTGGATCGATAGCCCACGTCGTGAAGATCATGGACCGACGCGTAATGCGATTACGCCGGCAGATGAGTTAGCAAAAGCAGGTATTCCCGTTGCGGTTGGAACAGATAATATCGCTGATTACATGTTGCCATTTAGTGATGGCGATATGTGGGAAGAGTTAAAACTCTTGATTACAGGTTGCCGTTACACTGATCTTGAAGAGGCGATCAATATCGCAACTAAGAATGGTCGTATGGCATTAGGTTTAGAACCTTATGCGCGTGTTTAATCAGTAGAGTATCAATCTGAATATCACTTTTTTTAATATCGTTATAACAACAATACCGATTTAAATCGGATAGGAAGGCATGTCATCACAGGCCTTCTCCATTCAGCTGATGCGATTGAGTAAATCGCAACGCATTCTCCATAACAGTGGCTCATCCTGCTGTTATGGATTTTTTTATCTCTTAAAAAAGTGAAGCTAAAGAGTTGTAGGGTATTACGATTTTATCCTCTCATCAGCTGCATCTCTATAAGAGGTGTAGGTGTGGAGAAGTATAGGCGCGTAAGTCATAGTAGAGGCGATAAAAAACCTCTCTATATCGATATTCCGCCTTTATAAGAAGATGGAGTTGAGGGATATAGGAGAGGTTTTGATATTTATCTGATTCTAATTTGAACTCTCATGTGAACGCTAATTCTAGACACTAAACTTTAAACTTTAAACTTTAAACTTTAAACTTTAATCTTTAATCTTTAATCTTTAAGTTTTAATCTTTAATACGATTCTTAAGTTTATAGCGTTTTGGAGTTGTAAATTAGAGCTTGTTAGGATCTTCGATCTTATTTTGTAGGCACATTGCTGTTAATGTGTTACGCAACAAACAGGCAATTGTCATAGGACCCACGCCGCCGGGAACAGGGGTAATAAAAGCGGCATTTTTGATCGCTTCATCAAAATCAACATCGCCTACGAGGCGTGTTTTCCCATTCTCTTCGATACGATTGATTCCTACATCGATGACGGTCGCTCCCTTTTTAATCCAATCGCCTTTGATCAATTTAGGAACGCCAACAGCTGCAACAACGATATCAGCTTCACGGCAGAGCGCAGCGACATCTTTCGTGCGGGAGTGCGCAATAGTGACAGTACAGTTTTGTGAGAGGAGAAGTTGCATCATCGGCTTTCCAACAATATTAGAGCGTCCAACAATCACCGCATGTTTGCCGGAAAGATCTTTTCCAAGTTTATCTTGTAACAGTAGGAGAGATCCTAAAGGGGTGCAGGGAATAAGATAAGGTTGGCCGATGGAGAGTTGACCTATATTTACAGGGTGGAATCCATCAACATCTTTGAGGGGATTGATACTGTTAAGCACCTCCTCCTCATTGAGGTGTTTTGGTAGTGGAAGTTGGACAAGAATGCCATGAATACTCTGATCTTCGTTAAGATTTCGAATCAAAGTGAGGAGCTCTTCTTGTGTTGTTTCAGCAGGAAGGCGAAAAGTTTCAGATTTGAAACCGCACTCTAAGGCGAACTTCTCTTTATTACGCACATAAACCTGACTTGCAGGATCTTCACCGACTAGAATGACAGCTAAACCTGGGCGAATACTGTGTTGTGCTTCGATTGCTTTTGTCTGCTCGGCGATCGTTTGACGAAGATTAGCAGCAAATGCTTTTCCATCAATAAGTTGTGCTTGTTGCGACATGTTCAATTCCTTCTTGTAATGGATGATATGAAAAGGTAGTCAAGAGTGTGGTGCTTTTGATAAATTTTCTATTGGATATATTCCTATTGGATATATTCCTATTGGATATAAGTCATCTGCAAGTTAGTTGTTAGCCATTGATTTCTCGATGTTTTACAAGGACATGATCATCCTCTTGTAATTTCTCAAAGAGCCTTTGTGCTAGATAGACTGAACGGTGTTTCCCTCCGGTGCAACCAATCGCAATGGTGAGATAGGAACGAGTTCCTTGTTTAAATGCCGGTAACCATTTTAAGATGAAGTCCTCAATATCTTGGTAGAAGGCTTGGATATCATCCGTTTTTGCAAAAAAATCGACGATCTCCTGATCGAGCCCGGTATATTCTCGGAGTATCGGTACCCAGTGTGGATTGGTTAACATTCTGGCATCGAAGACAAAATCAGCATCGAGCGGAATACCATTTCGGTAGCCAAATGAGACAATGGAGATAGAGAGCTTTTTTTGTGACTTATCTAAGAGTTGATCTGTAAGAATAGCGCGGAGCTCATGGACATTGAGAAGAGAGGTATCAATGATAATATCAGCTTGCGCGCGAAGCGGAGAGAGTAGTTCCCGCTCATTGGTAATCGCTTCAATTAACGTCATTTGGGAGGTCGTTAAAGGATGTCTTCTGCGCGTATGGCTATAACGTTTAATGAGTATCTCATCACTGGTCTCTAGAAAGAGGATATGAGGTCTGACAGCTGTTTTCTGCTCAATAAGAGCGAGAATAGCTTCTGCCTCGGTGAGATCTTCTGGAAAACTACGAGCATCAACGCCGATAGCGAGTTTACGGATATTATTCTTCTGTTGAATCTCTTCTAAAAAACGAGGGATAAAGGTGATAGGAAGATTATCGATACAGAAAAAACCTTCATCTTCTAAGGTCTGTAGCGCAATCGATTTTCCTGATCCCGATAGTCCGCTAATAATAATCATTTTTTGCATTATAGGGTCGACTCCTATCGTCGTAATCATCGTAACATTATCGTAATATTATCGTAATATTGGGTAATCAATAGTTAAAGGTATCAGTGATAAGATGGATCAATAGATTCGTGATCAATGACGATCTTACTCTGCTCTTTCTCTATTCTTTCTCTGTTCTTTCTCTTTTAGAGGTTTTTTTAACCTCATCACTACTCTTTTTAAGTGTCACTCTCCGTTTTCTTCCGGCAGCAACATTCTCTTTGGGAGAGGCTTGACTCTTTTGAGAAGGACTCGCTGTTGTTTTTGCCGGCGTAGATCTTCTACTTTTAACGCTTAACTTAGGGTTAGATCGAATCTTTTCCCCACTTTTGGAGGTACTGTTTCCCTTTTTAGGAGTCACTTTTTTAGGAATGACTTGGGCACCAACATTACTTGTCGGACGTACTTTTCCACCGACCTGTTTTGCCTTCATAATGCTAAGGAGTGCCGAGGCGATAAAAAAGAGTGAGATTCCCCCAGCTAAATAGTAGCGGTAGTCAGCAAAGATATAACGAAAGTTCCCTTTAAAATTGATATGGGGAAAGACCCATAAAATAAGGGGGAGAAGAACGGCTAAAATAAGTAGATGAAATTTTGGAGGAATAAGAAGCCAAACACCGGTGATCCCATCGTAATCATATTTTGATGTGGGATGTTGTGTCTCTTTTAGTAGCTGCTGATCAGGATTCATAGGTGACTAACTCGCGAAGATAGTGGTAATAGAAAAGAAAGAAAGCGAGCATCTCTTTCGCTCCGTTATCGGGAAATAGGCGCTCAAAGGATGATTGAATCGTGAATGATGATTTTACCCTATTTAAGAGGTTTCTGGTAGCGGTGGGGAGCGAGTTGATGTAATGCTCATCTTGAAGAAGTGTTACAAAAGTTTGGGCGAGCTCATTGCTCTCGATCTCTTCGGTCAAGAGATGGGGGAGATCAGCTTGTAATGCTTCCAGTATCTCGGTAAATGATGGATGGGAGAATGCCGGCTTATAGTCTTGAGTATAGTAGTAGGGAATTGGTGCGCTAATTCCATAGAGAAAGCCATCAATGAGATGATTGAGAAGTTGTGCGGCATCCGCTTGAGGATAGTAGGGAAGCGGATGCTCTTCAATCAGATCTCCTTTTCTAGAGAAGTAGAGGAGATTTTCATGGAGATGATCGCTCTCTTTTGTGGCATGGAAAAAGAGATTAGTAATGGCTGCTGCGATTCGGCGTCGTTCATTAAATTCACCGACATCCCACATAATAAGAAGTCCATCGGGGGTTAATTCTGGAAGTTGGCCATAGAGGGTAATCCCTCTTTGATAGCGCTCACTACGCCATTGTCCATAAGGATATTGTACGCTCAGTAATTTGGAAGCAAGTAGTAGGGGAAGTGTCTGTTTCTCCTCCCAAAGTAGATCTCCATAAGCAAATTTGGGAAGAGATCCTTCTAGTCGGTAGCGCTTAAAGAGCTGTTTGGCAAAAGCTGCTAAAGATCGAGTTGAGAGAGATTGAATTAAGGAGGTCGATGATCTGTTATCGTCAGTGGAGAGATTCTGTTCCATTTGAGAGAGGAAGTCGGTCTCCAAAGCACCACTATTTTGAGGACGATAGAGCGCCTCACGTAGGAGATCATTTGTGACACGACGATTGAATTGATAGAGTTCTAGATGATTTTGGATAGCGAAGATCTCATCATCTTCAATGTTATTTGCTCTACTGTTGTAGGTGGGAATGGTTAAACGATGCTCGGCAAAGTATTGTGTGGGATCTTGATAAAACTTAATAAGCGTGTGGAGTGAGATCTCAGTCAATGGTGTCAATGCTTGCGATTTCTGGTAACTCTCTAAGAGCATCGGATATGAGTAGGGAGCATGGTAGAAACTCTTAATATCACGAGATAGAGACCATTCACTCTGAAAGCTTTGAATTGGGGATTGAGGATCGAAGAGTTGCTCATTATAGGGTGCCATAGGATGCTCAAAGGTGATATTTTTTGTCGGCGATATCCCATTCTCTGTGATGGCGATCTGATCGATATAGCGCATCAACTCATCAATCAAGAGAGAGGGGAAGCATTCGCTATTATCTTGAATTGAGCGACCGATATAGCTGAGGTAGAGAATCTCTTTAGCTGAGAGAATAGCTTCTAAGAAGAGATAGCGGTCATCACTACTTCGTTGGCGATCTCCTCGCATTCTCTGATATTGCATAAGATCAAAACTATGGTGAATGGCTGTTTTAGGGAAATCAGCTTGATTCATTCCAATCATAGCGACCATTTTAAAGGGGATTGTTCGCATGGGAATAAAGGAGCAGAAGGTGATCTTTCCCTGGATAAAGTTCTGCTCGGGCTTCTCTTCAAGGAGTTTTTGTTCAAGAAGAGGAACGAGTGCATTGAGGGGAAGTGGGGTTGAGTAATCAAGCGCACGCGCACCTGATAAGATGTTGTGCCAAATTTTTTGGGTAAAGTGTAATTTATCTTGATTAGTGGTTGAGAGTGTAAAGAATCGTTGCCAAATCTCCGGCAAGATAAGAAGCCAATCAGCAACCCCCTTTTCTCCGATTAAAGCATCTCTTGTTTCGATCAGTTGATCGATGAGATGGCAGAGGCGTCCTAATATTTCTGCATTTTTTCCCTCCACATAAGGGTAGGGAAGTAGAGCCTGGTTTGCGCTTTGAAAGTGAGGGGCATTGAGCTCACTAGCGCTAATTTCCAATCTCCCCCCTTCTCCTTTTTCCCCTTCTTTAACTTTTTCAAAGAGAAACGCAGTGCGCGTTGATCCATAGCCTAGAAGCATGCGCTGTAAGCCCCAACGCCAAGTATTGATATCCCACTCAAATTGATTATCGTAAGGGAGCGCTAACTCCTCTGTTAGATGAAGGCCATCAATGGCTTGCTTAATATTGACATCGCTAATCCAAAATTGGATGAGTGCAATATCTGATTCTGAGAATTGGAATTTCTCCATAATCTCCGGCAACTGGAGTAGTGTTAAGAGGTCGCTTGCTTTAAATGCACTTTCAGGAAGTGTGAGGATCTGCAGAAGTGCCGAGAAGATAGTATCACTCTCTTTAAGACTGATATCGGAGATGGAGTAGGGTAGATGACGCTCTTTAGGAGCGCTACCAAAAACAGCATCAATAAAGGGCGCATACTCTTCAATATTGGGGGTCATAACTACAATCTCTTCTAAAGAGAGATCAGGGTTGTGATCGAGCTCTCGGAGAATCTGGTTATAGAGCGCTTCTACCTCGCGCATTGGACTGTAGTTAATATGAAGCTGGATAGAGCGATCATCTGGGGTAAGAGGGAATTTCTCACTCTCTCTCAGCGGGCGGAGATGATAGATCTCATTTTGTATCTTCGAGAGAAGATGCTTCACCTCCGGTTCAGAAAAAGCCTCTGTCACATTGAGCTCTAAGGCTCCATCATATTGTTGCAGAAGATGGAGATGATCGCGGCCGACTTTTCCTAATGAAGCGAGTAACGGATGCCCATAGCTATTTTGCCAATGTTCATCGAGTTGATCGATACTTACCGGCAGATGAGGGGAGAGTGGGTCGATCTGGCTCTGAAGTTGAGTGAAAAAATTGTAGTAGTTAAATTGTGGCGCTTCTCCCTTAATCAAATCCCCCCAGTAATATTGGGAGGGATTATTGAAAAAGAGATGGATATCGATCACTTTAGAGAATTGAGCAATTAACTCTAAGAAGAGGGGCGGTAGAGAGTTAAGCCCAATAATAAAGATTCGCTTAGGGAGGTGAGCTTTGATAGAAGGGTCTGCCAATTTCTGCTCAATCAGCGGGTGCATCATCCCTAAATGACGTGGTCTACCTAAGCTATTGTAGAGCCTCTCAAAGAGGGATGCTTGCCACTTCTCAAGAGCTGGGGGAAGTGACTCATCAAAATAGGGAGGCGCAAGTTCTCCTTGGCTCCAAGCATTGATCCATTGACTACGATAGACAATATATTTATCAAAAATAGCAGCGAGTTCAGCGGAGAGGTGGAGTATTGCACGTTTCATGCCATCACTAAGCGGATGGGATTTAGATGTGGTGTCGAATTGGTTTTGTTCGTGAGTTTCACGCTCATTTTCAAAGTTGATATCGATGCTGATATCGGTGCCGATATTGGGGGGGATCTTGTTGGAGGGAGATTGCTGCTGATACTTTTCAAGATATTGCAGTATGGGCTGATATTGTTCATGAATCTCCACTGCCGGATCTTCAACAATTTCTTGCAAGATCTTCACAAGTGGCCAGAAGAGATCATCTTTTGAGAGGCGCTCTATGGGGTGCGCTTCAAGTTCCTCTTTGGTGAAGATTCGCTCTAAGAGATTGATCAGCATCTTCGAGGGGAGGAGAAATTCAGCTTGAGTTAAAATTCCTAGCTGTTTGGCGAGTTTAATCTGCATCCACCGCGCCATCCCGAAGTTCTGTACAAGAAAATATTCTCGGTCAAAAGGGGAATCTTGTGGATCGACCTTTGTGATATAGCCGGCAATATATTGCAATGTATCGAGATGATTGGAGTAGTAGAGATGAAAACTCATAAGAGGAGGTCTCCCATATGATCGCTGGAATGAATCGATGATTTTAATTTTAACTATCTATCGATAGCTATCGATACTTAATAAAACGTTAATAAAGCGTTAATAAAACATTAGTAAAACGTGAATAAAGTATCAATGAAACGTTATCTTACGCTCGTTAAAGGATATCATTTTTTTGAAGTTCATTTTTACCCAAAATCTTTTAATCAGGAAGAGATAGGAGATAAATATGGAGAAGGGGTATACGTTTCTTTAAAAACCTTCTTTAAAAATAAAAAATCGATTAACGCTATACCTATAGTTGTACGTAATAGCTATACGTAATAATAATAGATCTGCTACATTAGTAGTAGAAAGAGGGGGTGGAAGAATCATCCCCATCCGATTAATGATTAGAAAATTAGAAAGTTGAGGAGTAGGAACTGATTATGGCTGGAATCGAAAGTTTATTTGCAAAGCGAATTCAAGGATCGCAGAGCTCAATAGTGAGAGATCTTTTACGATATAGCAAGATGCCTAATATTGTCTCACTTGCAGGGGGGATTCCGGCAGCAGATATGTTCGATATGGAGGGGATTAATGCCGCTCTTAATGAAGTGATCGAATCGAAAGAGGTCAACGCCTATCAATATAGTACAACTGATGGGGAGCTCGTTCTGCAAGAGGAGATTGTTAAGTTGATCGAAGATCGCGGGATCGATGCAGCATGTGATGAGATTGTTGTAACAAGCGGATCGCAACAGGGACTTGATCTGATCTCTCGAACATTTCTTGATGAGGGCGATGTGATTTTAGTTGAGCGTCCTACCTATCTTGCAGCTATTCAAGGGTTTAAGTTAACCGGTGCAACGGTGGAAGATGTTGAAGGGGGGCCTGAAGGACTCAATGTGGATGCGTTAGAAGCACGCCTTAAAAAGGGGCCGATTAAAGCACTCTATATTGTCCCTACATTTGCTAATCCTACCGGCTCAACCCTCTCAGATGAGAAGCGAGAGCGTCTCTTAAAGTTAGCGGTAGAGCATAACTTTGTCATCTTTGAAGATGATCCTTATGGTGAGATCCGTTTTACTGATCAACTGGCTAAGCCGATCTACTCATTAGCAAAGAGTGAGAAGGAGAAAGAGCATATTGTCTATCTCTCTTCATTTTCTAAAGTTTTAGTACCGGGTCTCCGTCTAGGCTTTATTGTAACGAGCCGCAAAATTAGAGAGAAAATTGTGATCTGTAAGCAATCGGTGGATCTCCATACGCCCGTTTTATCGCAACTTATTGTGGCTAACTATCTTAAAAGTGGTCGCCTTCAGCCGCGAATTAAAGAGATCTCTAAAGCATATCAGAAGCGTTGTCAGCATCTGATCGACTCTTTAAAAAAGCATATAGAGGGCAAGATCTCTTTTGATGCCCCTACCGGTGGGATGTTCCTTTGGGCTAAATTGCCGGAGGGAATGAGTGCTACTGAACTTCTAAAGCATGCGATTGATGCAGAGGTTGTCTTTGTGCCGGGAGCTGCTTTCTATGTGGGAACGCCGGAGGATAATACATTGCGTCTCTCATTTGCAACGGTGACTGAAGAGAGCGCAGAAGAGGCGGGTAAACGTCTTGCTATTGCGCTTAAAAATTATGAAGAGGCTATCGCAAAAGCATAGATGAAGCGAATGATAAGAGAGGGCGAGAGATTAATCTCGCCCTTTTTTTCGCCTTTTTTATGACTCTAATTCTACTTTTCTCTTTGAACATGGTTATCTTATCGCAATGGGGGTAGATGTTGGTCCGCTTTGATCTATGATAGATATGTTATAATTGCCCCCTATTTTTCGGGATTGTCTTAAGCTTGCGAGCGTAAAGATAAGGGTGCAATAGAGGGTGAGATTTTTGGAGAATGTAAGATGAATAGTGATCAATATAAGACGATAACCGCAATGAGTGAGGATGAATTTGTCATCTCGCGAAGCCGTTTTATCACTTTTGCCTTACCGGTGACCTCTGAAGAAGAGATTGATGCACTACTCGATGAATATCGCAAACGTTATAACGACTCTCGCCATGTCTGCTACGCTTATGTTTTAGGGGAGCGTTATGAGCATTATCGTGCAAATGATGATGGCGAACCTTCGGGATCTGCCGGCAGACCGATTCTTGGACAAATTCGCTCCTTTGAGTTAACCAATGTTTTAGTGATCGTAGTTCGTTATTTTGGGGGGATTAAGTTAGGCACCGGAGGATTAGTCTCTGCTTATCAAGAGGGGGCGCGCAATGCGCTACAGAGAGCCAATATTGTCACGAAAACGATAGGGCTCGATGTTACCTTTACCTTCGATTATCCGGCAACAAATGAGGTTAATCACGTTATCAATGATCTAAATGCAGCGAAAGTGGCCGAGAATTACGGTATCAATTGTGAGATGACTTTAAGCGTGCGTGCTAATGATTACCCCGCGCTTTTAGCGCGTTTAGAGAAGGTTGATACATTGGTCATCTCTCATAAGTGTGATCTAACCTAAGGAACGATATTGCTGAAGAGGAAGGGTTTATGGTCGACTCAGATTTTGAGTCCTTTATACGCTTAGATTCTTACATTCTTAGATTGATAGCGTTTGGGGTCTTTCTCTTCAGTAAAGAAAGGGGTATTAATCACTAATGGAGTCTAAAATCGACTAAAAGGGGATTGTGATCTGAGGCATCGGTCTTAATCACCTCGCTCTTCTCAAGTCGTAATCCGCGGTAGAAGACAAAGTCGAGCGGAGAGTTGAAGAATGCTTTGCGATAATCATCGTTAAAGATCACTGGTTTTAAACCCATTCTCCGGGTAAAAAGATAGAGAAGATGGCGTCTTTTTCGGCTCCAAGTGTTGAAATCGCCGGCAAAAATAACAGGACCATTATGGTTCATCACATGTTCTGCAATCGATTGGATCTGCTCCCGGTAGATCTTGACTCCTAAACTGAAGTTGACTGAGTGGACATTCACCACCATCAAAAGCCGCTTATCATAGAGTGGGTAGACTGTTACTAGCGCTGATTTTGCCAATCGTAAAAAGGGTTCAGTTGTTCGAAAAGGTCGGGTATAGAGTGGGTAGCTTGAGGCGAGCGTCATAACGCCGTAAGCATCTTTCGTAATCTCAATTGCCGGCACTTGATCACCGACTAAGAAGTGTTTTTTAGAGAATTGAATCAACTCTTCAGAGGCTTTTGCTTCTTGCAGTAAGATAAGATCTCGATCTTTGCCATACTCTGTTAAGAGAGGAAGCCAGTTGAGTTTTTGTTGTTTATAGATATTCCAAACCATTACCGTAAGGCGATTATCTTTTGAGAAGGGATAGAAACGATCGAGGCGCGTCTCTCCATGAAGAGTCTCTTTCCCATTTTGCTGAGCGGTAAACCGAAATAGATGATTTTTGTGATTTGCCATAATTGAATCGTTAATCGTCGTTAGAGTAAGGTTGAAGTTGCAGTCATTGATGCCTTAATGCACCCACTGAATTTATTTAATCTATAAATCTATCTATAAATATAGAGTGAGTATCGACTATTTAGACTTCTATCTCAATAATAAGCCTCTCAATATATAAATATTGAACCTAAATATTGAGCCTAAATGTCGAATGTAAACTTAAAGCTCCACTCAAAGCTCCAATATAAAATTTTACACGAAGTGATAAATGATGGGAAATATTTACCAAAATAGCGCCTCTATGATGTGATTATTGATGACTCCTGATAACTATTGATGATTAATCGCTTTAATTAAATAGTTTTAATCAGTAATTTAATGAGTAGTGTTATCTCTCTTCCGGCATGATGACCTTATTGCATCTTTATAGATATCTTTATAGGTATCTATATTGTCCTCTAAAGAGGTGGTCAATGCTCTTTAGAACTAAAAGAAGGGATTATTCGGCAGATCCTCTATTTTTGATATATCTCGACTTTTTTGGAGGCTATATTGCAATATAATCTTATAAAATTATCTAATTTTAATTAATAATTGATTCACTTTATCCTTATCTCTCCGTTAATTTATTTATCAATCGGGATAAAATATTATGAAAGCGGTAATGTTTGATGTATTGTTGTAGTGTTTGTGTAGTTTAAAAGATGAAACGAAATAACGCTCGCCTAAAAGAGGCGATATAAAAATATTAAAGTGACGTACTAAAAATGGAGGAAGACCTATGTCTGTCGAATCATCATCAGATAGAAAGATTAAAAAGATTCTAGTCGCGAACCGTTCCGAGATAGCTATTCGTATTATTCGTGCTGCTGCGGAGTTAGGGATTAAGACCGTTGGAATTTATGCGGAGCAGGATCGTCGATCTGCACATCGATTTAATGCTGATGAGAGTTACGTAGTAGGCCGTGGGAAATTACCCTTAGAGGCTTATCTTGATATTGATGATATTATCCGTATCGCAAAAGAGACCAATACCGATGCAATCCATCCTGGTTATGGCTTCTTAGCGGAGAATCCTGACTTTGCGAAAGCTTGCCGGGAAAATGGAATTATCTTTATAGGTCCTTCATATGATGTATTAAATACTTTAGGTAATAAAGTTGCTGCGCGAAATGCCGCGATTTCAGCAGGTGTTCCGGTAATGCCGGCGTCTGAAGCACTCCCTCGAGATGAAGAGTCGATCAAGCGTATAGCAAAAGAGATTGGTTATCCGGTCATGCTCAAAGCGAGCTGGGGCGGTGGCGGTCGTGGTATGCGTGCAATCTATGATGAATCGACACTGATGGATTCTGTGCGTGAAGCAAGAGGGGAGTCTTTAGCCGCTTTCGGCAATGATGAGGTCTATTTTGAGAAGTTAATTGAACGCGCGCGCCACGTTGAAGTTCAGCTTCTTGGGGATCAGCATGGCAATATTGTCCACCTTTGGGAGCGAGATTGTTCTGTACAGAGACGTCATCAGAAGGTTGTTGAGCGTGCGCCGGCACCTTATCTCTCGCAAGAGAAGCGAGAGGAGATCTGTGAGAGCGCATTGAAATTGGGGCGCGCTGTTCAATATAGTAATGCCGGAACAGTTGAGTTCTTGATGGATGCCGATACCGAGCAATTCTACTTTATTGAGGTTAATCCCCGTATTCAGGTAGAGCACACCGTTACAGAAGAGGTGACGGGGGTTGATCTTGTAAAAGCGCAAATTCAGGTCGCAGAAGGGGCGAGAATCGGCTCATCAGAGATGGTCGTTCCGCCACAAGCGGAGATTAAGTTAAAGGGAAGTGCTTTACAATGTCGTGTTACAACGGAAGATCCCGCAAATAACTTTCTCCCAGGAACAGGAACGATTATTGCTTATCGCTCTCCTGCTGGGTTTGGTATTCGTCTTGATGGGGGAACAGCTTACTCGGGTGCCGTTATTTCACCCTACTATGATTCGCTCTTAGTGAAGGTGACCACTTGGGGGAATAATGATCTTGAAGCGATTGAGCGTATGGATCGAGCATTGCGTGAATTCCGCATTAGAGGCGTCTCTACTAACCTCTCCTTTGTTGAAAATGTGATCAATCACCCAAAATTTATTGCGGGTGATTATACAACGAAATTTATTGATCAAAATCCAGAGCTTTTTGATCTGAAAGAGCGTCAAGATCGATCAAACTCTATTCTGAAATTCTTAGGAGATGTGGCAGTTAATGGTCATCCTGAATTGGAAGGAAGAGCAATCCCTAAACATTTTATCAAGCCGATATTACCGCAGTTAGAGCGAGGAGAGCGCGCACCTGTTAAAGGCTCACGTGATCTTCTTTTAGAGTTGGGACCTAAAGGATTTTCTGATTGGATGCGTGAGCAGAAAGAGGTTCTAATTACCGACACAACAATGCGTGATGCGCATCAATCGCTCTTTGCCACAAGAATGCGTTCTCAAGATCTTTGGGATATTGCCCCTTACTATGCCGAGTTAATGCCCGAACTCTTCTCTTTAGAGTGTTGGGGTGGCGCAACATTTGATGTGTCGATGCGCTTTTTAAATGAAGATCCTTGGGAGCGATTAGTTCGTCTAAGAGAGATGATTCCAGGAACGCTCTTCCAGATGCTCTTAAGGGGTGTCAATGGTGTTGGTTATACCAGTTATCCCGATAATGTCATTCAATATTTTGTGAAGCAAGCGGCTGAGAAAGGGATTGATCTCTTCCGTATCTTCGACTCACTCAATATTGTGGATAATATGCGCGTTTCGATCGATAGCGTCTTAGAGTCAGGAAAGTTAGTTGAGGGAACGATCTGTTACACGGCGGATCTCTTCGATGCAAAACGACCTAAATATCATCTCAACTATTATGTGAAGTTAGCAAAAGCGTTAGAGAAAGCGGGTGCGCATATTATCGGTATTAAAGATATGGCGGGTGTTTGTCGTCCTGAAGCGGCGAAAGCATTAGTTAAAGCATTGAAAGAGGAGATTGAACTACCAATTCATTTCCATACGCATGATACATCAGGGATGTCAGCAGCTTCTGTTTTAGCTGCTGTTGAAGCGGGAGTGGATGCTGTTGATACGGCGATGGATAGCCTTTCAGGTTTAACGAGTCAGCCTCCGATGGGATCGATTATCCATGCATTAAAAGGGAGTGAGCGCGAATCAAGAATTGATGTTGATGCGATGCATCAGATCTCTACCTATTGGGAAGGTGTACGTTCAATCTATGCGCCTTTTGAATCGACGCTACGATCTGGTACTTCAGATGTTTATAACCATGAGATGCCGGGTGGACAATATACTAACTTAAGAGAGCAGGCGCGATCAATGGGGCTAGAGCCACGTTGGAATGAGGTCTCTAAAGCTTATGCCGAAGTTAATCAGCTCTTAGGGGATATTGTGAAGGTAACGCCTAGCTCTAAAGTTGTGGGTGATATGGCACTAATGATGGTCACTCAAGATATTAAAGCTGAAGATGTCTTAGATCCGCAACGTGAGATTGCATTCCCTCAATCTGTGGTAGGGCTTTTGAAGGGGGAATTAGGAATCCCTGAGGGGGGCTTCCCAGAAGATATTACAAAGAAAGTCTTAAAAGATGAGAAACCGATTGAGGGGCGTCCGGGTGCGCATCTTCCGCCGGTTGATCTTGTGGCTGAAAAAGAGAACTTAGAAGCTGCTTTAGGTTATGAAGTTTCAGAGACTGATTTAGCTTCTTACCTTATGTATCCTGCGGTATTTAAGGAGTTTAAAGCACATCAAGAGAAGTATGGCAATGTCTCTAATATCCCTTCTAAGATCTTCTTCTATGGACCTGAGAAGGATACCTATCACACCGTTTCTCTAGAGCAAGGAAAGGATCTCTTAATCAAGTTATTAGCGATCTCTCTTCCGGATGCTACGGGTCATTGCAATGTCTTCTTCGAACTCAATGGTGAGATTAGAGCATTCTCGATTCCTAAAAATGAGTTAACGTCTGATCTACCTTTACGAGAGAAGCGTGAGAAGGGAAATCCTTACCATGTTGCGGCGATGATGCCGGGCGTTGTTGGCACGGTTCACGTTAAGGTAGGTGATATTGTTAAGGAGGGAGATGCGATTGTAACGCTAGAAGCGATGAAGATGGAGACAACCATTCGCGCAGAAGCATCAGGTGCGATCGAACGTGTGCTCGTGACAAAAGGTGACGTGGTTGAAGCTGATGATCTTCTCGTTGAGATCGATCAATAGATACTCTCCACGCTATTTTTTGAATTAATGAAGTAACCGGTCTTATAGCGATCGGTTGATAATTCAAAAGAGAGGGCAGCTCTTTTAAAGAGAGCTGCCTTTTTGTTTGAGTGGTTACTATTTTTTCTCAATCCTATTTCCCTCTCGTTGTGATGGTAAAATAATGTTAAAGTTAAGGAGAAAGTTAAAGGATTGATCCACTTCTACTTAAATGATAAGTGGTTGAGGTATTGATAGTTAACAATTAACAACTAACAACTAACAACTAACAAAGTAACAATTCACAATTAATAGTTAATAACTTAGGTACTTAAGCCTTTACACTTAAGTCTCTAGATGAGTGAAGCGAGCTTTTTTTAGGCTCTTTTATAATAACTGGAAATAGAAGGATATTAGATATGAAATCGATGATGAGAGTCGCTCTGTTATCTTGTGCAGTGATGTTTCTTGCGGCATGTGCCGTAACGCCAGCAGAGAAGGCGGCGGAAGCAAAGGAGCAAGCAGCACAGATGTTAGATACCCAGGTCGCATTAGCTTCCCAATGTAGCCCACAAGCAGCAGAGCTGATGAAAGAGATGCCTAATGCCGCTCATTTAACTGCCGCTGAGCGTAAAGTTTTTGAAGCAAAATATGTTGCGGCTGTTAATAATCCACTCTTCCAATCGTGTTATAACATGGCATGGAAAGATTATCGTGAAGAGAATCAGATGCAGGCAGAGCAGATGGCCGCTTGGGCAAATGCCGATGCAGCATGGGATAATGGTATGTTCTTTGATGGACCTTTCGCTTGGGGCGCTTGGGGATATTAATGGTTGAGTGATCAGTGCGAATGAGGCTTATGAGTTATTGCTATTTTTATTGATGGTTCTTGATAGCTTGGTAACTCTTGGTGATTATTAAGCCTCAGATATGATCAGCAGAAAAGGGGAGCTAATAGAAGCTCCCCCTTATACATTTGAATGATATTTGCATGATATTTGAATGGTGATATGAATCTCTCTATTGAATCTGATGTGAGCATAATTGATATTTGCTATCTAAAGCTCACTCATGATTGAGTTTAATGAGCTCCAAATTGTGCTTCTTTGAGAATCACTAAAGGATCAACCTTAGGGTTCTCCTCTTCAGCGGTAACAGCTATAACGGTGAGTTGATCGCCATCCCGTTTTAAACGCTGCCAGGTATAGAGTTTCTCTGGGGCAGTGATGGTGTAATAGATCTCATCTAATTGGGGAATAACTTCAAGTAGCTCGACCGATGTTCCCTCTGGCGCTCCCTTAATCAACTTTTCGCTATAATTCTCTAACGAATCCTTCGCCTCCTCAGCTGTGAGGTGACTTCCTGTTACTATGACGGTGAGATCATGGCGATTAGAGTATTGTGCTAAAAGTGTGCCGGCGGGTGCTTGGGTAGAGTCGATATTTTTATAGCTATTATCAAGATAGAGTGTAGCAACACCCTGTTTTGCAATAATCTTCTCTTCTGAAAGAGGTTTGAAGCGATCATAGATCATAAAGATAATTACAACCGCAATAATAGCGATAATAGAAGCTTTTTTATTAGTCACAATCTACCATGTCCTTATTTGATAAACTCATTGAAAGAGCGTTGAGAAGGGTAAAGTTACCGAAAATAAGGCTATAAAGCAACTACTATGAATGCTCTGAAGCAGGATTAAGCCGATTCCTTCTTAAAAGAGGCGAAGTCTTTTGCTACGCTTCTTCTACTTGTTTTTGATCACTTGGCATTCGATCGGCAAAACTTTGGGTGGCTTATCGATAGGTGCTGACTTTTTAGGTGGATTAAGATGCCAGTTGATCTGATCATTGACCCAGTTTTGTAGATCTTGATTACAGCCATCACCTACAGGTATCGGTGCTTGAGGAATACAATGTTCGCTGTCTTTAGGGCATTGTAGGCGGATATGAAAGTGAGAGTCATGGCCAAACCAAGGACGTAATTTTTGTAGCCAACTTCGATCTTCTTCACTTTGGCAGAGCGCCACTTTAATAACGGGATTGATAAAGATTCGTTCTGTTTGGGGGTTGGTTGCACTGTAGTAGAGTAGATCGCGATAGAAGGGGCGCCAATGTTGATTGAGCTCCCCTTTTTTAGGGTTGACGACGGAGGGTGTTACCAGCTTTTCAATTAGCGATTCTGGAAGCGGTTCATTACGATCTTCAAACCAGATATCAATATCTAGCCCAGTTTGATGGCTTGCATGACCAAAGTTAGCAGGACCGCCTCTTGGCTGAGAGATATCGCCAAAGATGAGAATCTGATTCTCGCTCAATGCCCAGCGATCGATTTTTGCGATAAAATCTGCCATTTCTGGCGCACCATAGTGCCGATTACGACTAGGTCTTACCTGTTGATAGCTCAATCCTGTGGTGGGAATCATGATTGCGCCATCGATACATCCATTGGCATAGCTCCCAAAAATGACCGTCTGTTCATTATTGCTAGGAGAGGCGATCGTATGCCATGCATGAGCAATGGAGTGGCTGATGAGTAGAAATGCTGCGACCAAAATAACTTTAGATAAAGTTTTAGATGAAATTTTAGATATTTTAGATATTTTAAGAAATAGAGGCATCTGTTGTTGGTACTGTCGATTTTGTATCGATAGGCATAAGGTCTCTACGGTAAGAGAAGCAGGGAAGGGCTTCATAAAACTTCTCCTCTTGAGCGGGAATAAGATTTAAGAATATCATCAGATCAGTATCAAGTTTATCGCAGATAATAAAAAAGCCTAGATTTTTCGATCTAGGCTCTCTAATAATGGCGGAATGGACGGGATTCGAACCCGCGACCCCCTGCGTGACAGGCAGGTATTCTAACCAGCTGAACTACCACTCCGAGATTAGAATTGCTACTCTTAATAGCTTTGTTAAATAGATCAGATTCAAAGAGAATATAGATCATATTTAACAACTTAAAATATGGCGGAATGGACGGGATTCGAACCCGCGACCCCCTGCGTGACAGGCAGGTATTCTAACCAGCTGAACTACCACTCCGTGTTAGATTGTATCTATTTAGTTACCTATTGTAACTAGATAGATTGTGATATAAAGTTACTCTTTTAGTGATACGATTTAGTCGTGTGATCTTAACCGCTATTTTTACAAATCTATTTATAACTTCTTTCACAAAGGATTATTCTAATCACTCTTTAAGAAAGATGCAACTCTTTACAATAATTTATTGCAGTTTGAGTTGTAAATAATGAATTGTAAAACATAAAATTAATAACTTCATATTTTAAATTAGTGGCGGAATGGACGGGATTCGAACCCGCGACCCCCTGCGTGACAGGCAGGTATTCTAACCAGCTGAACTACCACTCCGCTATACTTGTCTTTGAGCTTCCTCTTAAACAAGGATTGCTATTATACGAAATAAAATTCATTTGTCATCTTTATTTTAGCGTTTGTTTAATAATAGCGCAGGATAGAGGGTTTTAATCTTATTTGATCACTTGATTGATGGTCAGACAATCATGATACAATCGAATAATGGTGCTTTTTACATCCCTTCGATGTTGGAGTGATCTTTTAATTCTTTTATTAAATAAGAGGAAAGGTAATGAAATTGAGTAGATGGAGAGAGAGATGGAGTCAAATCGCCGTTGCTGGATTACTAGGAAGTAGTATTGCAATGGTGGGGATGGCAACAGAGACATTGAATATTACACCACTATCGAAAGAGCATGATGTAAAGGTGGTGTTAGATCAAGAGGCGCATCACTTCTCAGTACACGGTGGTTGCAATACATTGATGGGGCAGGTTTATCTTAAAGATAATGGTGCCTTTAGAGTGAAAGAGGGGCGAGCAGGGGCCGCTTTAGCTTCAACGATGATGGCGTGTGATCCTGAACTACAAAAGCTTGATGAACGGATCTCACAATTTATGATCTCTACACCCAAAATGGTCAGAGAGGGAGATTCTCTCTATTTAGTGGGAACGGTGCCGGGTGAAAAGAGCTCTCACTATCTTCCTGTTGAATTAGATCAAGGTGAGTATCTTGATATTAAAGCAAAGCCTTACGAGCGAGTTTTCTACTATATCTCTGCAGAACGTACGCCTTGTGAAGAACAAGAAGCAGGGTGTTTGCAGGTAAGAGAAGATAAAAATAGTGAGTGGGAGATATATACTGGGGAGATTGAAGGATTTACGCCGGTTGAGAATTATGAGTATCGTCTTCGCTTAAAAGAGTATCAATCAGAGGATGGCGCTGCAAAGCATGTCTTAGATATGATTGTAGAGCAAGGAGAAGTGGTTCCCGTTGGTCACCCATCAGAAGATGGCTCTAACACTCAGCAATAGTGGTTTTTTAAGTCAATAGAAAGAGAGAGATTCCCAGCAGTTTTTAGATTCTGGTAATTCTCTCTCTTTTTTTCCGTTAGAGCCAACCTTTGCGTTTAAAGAGAAGGTAGGGGGCGATCCCAGAGAGAATCATTGCACCGATAGAGAGGGGGTAGCTAATCGCGTAATTGAGTTCCGGCATCGGGAAGTTCATTCCGTAGATACTTGCAATAAGTGTTGGTGGGAGAAAGACAACAGATGCAATTGAGAAGATCTTGATAATTCGACTCTGTTCAAGAGAGATCTTTCCGGTAGCTGCATCGAGCAGGAAGTTCACTTTGTCGAAGAGGAAGGTGGTGTGTCCTGTTAATGACTCGAGATCCTGTAAAATCTCCCTGACATCATTTTTTTGTTGTTCGCTGAGTAGTTGGGTCCTCATTAGGAAGGAGAATGAGCGACGCGTATCCATCAGAGAGAGGCGTGCTTTACCATTCATATCTTCTTGAAGGGCAATATTTTGAAGAACCTCTTCCATTGTTGGCTCTTTATCGCTCTCATCATCTTGAGATTCTAGGCGGCGACGTTTTTCTCCCTTCTTCTCTTTTTTATTATCATCTTTCTCATCGAGCGCTAAAACATAAGGGCTTGTATTTTCAAGTTCGGCATAGATTCGCTCTAAAACATCGGCAACATGCTCAATTGCTGTTTCATGTAGTCCAATGAGGATATTCATCACATCAACTCTGCCATTTGTTAGCTCTAGTTGAACCTGTCTTGCGCGAAGGCGATAGAGTCTAAATGCGGAGAGATCCTCTTCATGGATTGTAAAGAGGCGATTGTTCTTAATTGAGAATGCCACCGTGATGTTGCGCGCACTATTATCAAAATCATTCAGAAAGAAGCTGTGAACATGTAGCCCATCTTCATCCTCATAGAAACGAGCGGAAGCCTCGATATCTTTGATTTCAGCTTTCTCTGGAAGTTCAAGTTTAAAATGTTCCTCAACAAGGGTGCGCTCCTCCTCTGTGGGATCGACGAGATCGATCCAGATCATCTCGTCTCTAAAGTCATCTTGACCCTGGATTGAGATTTGGTGCAAGCGATTCTCTGTGAGAACAAATCCTGAAATCATATCTAAATAGCTCCTTTCTGCTGTTTGATTTGAGTGTAAATTTAATTTGTGAACTTAATGCAATAACCCCTTTTTAGTCAGCGATATCATCGATAAATAATTGGTGACGACTCGATAGAGTGGTCGATAGGTCATTGGAAGGCTCTTTTATGTTTTTAATAGAGCCACTCTTGAAGTAAATCGCATTTAGGTGGCGTTTAAAGCTCGTTTGAATCTCATTTAAAGAGGCTTCTAGAGAGAATCTAGCGATAATTAAAAGGGGAAAGTGAATGCATTGTATCTGGAATTGACGATTCTTTATAGTTTTATAGCGATGTGCTGATGCTTGCTTTTTAAGAACTTCATTTTGTTAATCTCGTATCTTCTTTTATTGTAGTGACTCTTTTTTATTCAGATGCTTGTCTTTGAGGATAGAATCCTCATATTAGGGACAGTTTAATGAGTATGAGTTGAGCATCTAATTTTTACATTTTAAAGAGAGACTCTAAAAGATCTCTTTCATCTCTCTCGCCTTAAGATTGCAGTGGGATCATATTCAGTAAAAATGCTGCAAAATGATGTTGTGAGCCGATCTTGTTGATAGGTTGTAGATGGAGATGGGAAGTCATTTAGAGGGAGTGTTTTATGCAATCTCACCTTGCTTGAATCGTGGTTGATATTGGTCGACTCGATCGGAAAGATGGGAGTCGTTGGGTCGGTAGAGAAGAAAATTATTAGAAAAGTCTTGCATTTATTTTTAAATATTATATAAGCATGCAGAGAAAATAATATTTGCTGTTTAAGAAGGAGTTTAGCGATGTCTAACGATTATGATGATGATTTATTAGATGATGAGGATATCATTGAAGAAGATGTTCCTGATGTAAGTGATGTAAAGGGTAGTAAATCCCAAGCGTGGAGAAGTATTGAGGCGATTCGAGAAGAGCGAGCGCTTCAGAAGAAGCTTGCTAAAGAGTTTGATCTCGACAGTTTCGATGATCTACTTCTCGATGATGATCTCGATGAACTTTAATAAGCTTTAATAAGCTTTAGTGAGCCTTAATGGTTCTAATTAGTTTTTATTAAGATTTTAAAACGTTAGGTTTTTTAGATGTTAGGGTTTGAACTTTAGGTGTTGTAAATCACTTTAGTTGAGATGTTTGGGACGAGAGAGCAATATTCGCAACATTTTCATTGTATAATGTTGTACATTATTCAATAGATAAATGGGAGATAGTCATGACAAAAGAGAAATTAACTGAGACAGAAGCTCAAGAAAATAGAGAAGAGATGATTGTAGAAGATGAGATCCTCGAAGAGGCTCAAGATGAAAATGCGACTGATGTCGCTGATGAGATTGAGACATTAAAAGCGGAAAAAGAAGCGCTATATGATCAATATATCCGTGCGGTAGCCGAAGCACAAAATATTACAAGACGTGCAGAGATTGATGTCGCTAATGCACATAAATATGCACTCGATAAGTTTGTAAAAGACCTTCTTCCTATTATTGATGCGATGGAATTAGAGATGAAGGCGGTTGATGAGAACTCATCTGAAGAGTTGAAACGTTTCAGAGAGGGATCACAATTGATGTATAAGATGCTCCTTGGGGTTTGTGAAAAATATGGTGTCAAACAGATCAGACCAGAAGGGGAGAAACTCAATCCAGAACTTCATCAGGCAATCTCAATGATTCCTCATGATGGATATGAGAGTAATCAGATCATTACGGTCGCACAAAATGGTTATCTATTAAATGACCGACTCATTAGAGCCGCGCAAGTAATTGTTGCAAAATAAAAAGCGCGTTTCTTTGATTTAGTACACTAGTAAAAGATAACAAGTTGATTTATCATTGACGGGTATTGAATCATTCA
This sequence comes from Ignatzschineria sp. PL_is040, assembly GCF_055813795.1. Taxonomy (NCBI): domain Bacteria; kingdom Pseudomonadati; phylum Pseudomonadota; class Gammaproteobacteria; order Cardiobacteriales; family Ignatzschineriaceae; genus Ignatzschineria; species Ignatzschineria sp. PL_is040. Next base: position 737,999 of record NZ_JBVPGU010000001.1, on the reverse strand, counting down.
AATTATAAAAATGGCTTGTATTTTCTAGGAGCAGATCGTGCAAAATCAGCAGTCAGATAAGTTTACATTTTCGTTACTAACTATATTAGCATCGCTATCATTATTGACAATTGTCGTGGTATTAGTGATCTCATTTGTAAAATTTATTAGTAACAATACTGATATTAACGGTAAACCATTTAATGATAGAGAGCTCGTAGCGGAGCGTTTAACACCCTATGGGCGTGTCAATACAGGGAATTTAGTATCGGATGTCGTAAAGGCTAAAGCTCCTCAAGATGTATATGCCGCACTCTGTGCAAGCTGTCATGATACAGGGCTTAATGATGCACCGTTAACAGGGGATAACTCTGCTTGGGCATCAAGATTTAGTGAAAGAGGTCTTGATGGACTTCACACAAGTGCGATTAAAGGTCGTAACTTGATGCCAGCGAAAGGGGGCGACCCACGTTTAACAGATGAAGAGGTGATCAACACTGTAGACTTCATGTTAGCGAAGAGCGGTATCGAAGTTGCTGCTAATGATCCCGCTGAAGATATCGTCGCTGAAGAGAGCGCAACTGATGCAGAAGTAGGAGAGCCAGAAGTGAAGGCTGTTGAAACAGAAGATGCAGAGCTTGTGGAAAAAGAAGCGATTGAACAAGAAGCTGTAGAGAGTGAAGCTGCAGAGAAAAAAGAGTAAACTTCTATCGCAGAGATATGTGGATAGGAGAAATCCCGTACCACATATGTCATAATAGTATGTTGTAATGGACGGGTATGAGACTATAGATCATACCCGTTATCTTTTTTAGGAGAAAATATTATGCGATTTTTACACACAATGATTCGAGTAACGGATCTAGAGCAGTCGATCAAGTTTTTCACTGAAATTTTAGGGTTGAAAGAGACTCGTCGAAAAGAGTATCCGCAGTGGGAATGCACACTCGTTTACTTAGCTTGTGAAGGGCAGGATGTTGAGATTGAATTGACCTACAACTGGGATTCTAAAGAGGAGTATGGCATTGGTCGTGCTTTTGGACACTTAGCCTTTGAGGTTGATGATATCTATGAAGTGTGTCAGCGTGCTATGGATGCCGGCATCGAAATCAATGTTCCTCCAAGAGATGGTTGGATGGCTTTCTTTAGAACGCCAGATGATATCTCGATCGAGTTACTTCAAAAAGGTGAGCCAAAAGCACCGGCGGCTCCTTGGAAAGATATGGAGAATGTAGGCTGGTGGTAAGTTAATCCCAAAATAGTTCATAGTTCAATTGATAGCTGAACATGAGCTATCAATTGGATTTGGAATTATTTAGATAAGAATAAAAAATAAAGGATGTTACTGAATGAATAAATACCCCATGACTAAAGCGGGCGCAGAAGCGCTTCGTCGTGAATTAGATGAACTTAAACAAGTGCAAAGACCTCGAGTTATTGAAGCGATTGCAACAGCAAGAGAGCATGGTGACCTCAAAGAGAATGCGGAATACCATGCAGCAAGAGAAGAGCAGAGTTTTATCGAAGGGCGTATTGCCGATTTTGAAGCAAGATTGGCAAATGCACAGGTAATTGATATTACAGAGATCCCTAATAGTGGTAAAATAATCTTCGGTGTGACGGTAACGCTTTTCGATCTTTCAGAAGATAAAGAGGTGACTTACCAGATCGTAGGTGAACATGAAGCAGATGTGAAGAAGAATAAGCTTTCGATCGCCTCCCCTATTGCAAGAGCATTGATCGGAAAAGAGGTTGATGATCTGATTGTGATTAAAACACCTGGCGGTGATCGCGAATATGAAGTGATCAGCGTTGAGCATATTTAATTAAGAGAGTTTTAAGAGAGTTCATATATTTTTATATGAGTTATATGAGTTATATGAGTTATATGAGTTATATGAGTTATATGAGTTATATGAGCTTCATCGAAGAGCTTAATAGAGCGCTTAAATCGTTGTGCCGATAAGGCGTAGTGTCTAGGCGAATTCTATCAATACTCATCAATAGATAGCAGGAAGAAGAATTATGCAAGCATTGACAGCAAACCCAGTGGCGAAGTGGATTATTATCTTAATTTTAGTGCTGGGTGTTGTCTTCTTCCATGGCTTTTTAGTTCCAGCATTGGGCGCGATGATTATCACTTTTGTGACATGGCGTCCTTACTCAGATTTAGTGCGGTTTTGCAGGGGAAATACGATGATCTCGGCCTCCCTTGCGACCGCTTTTATTGTTTTAGTGATCATCATTCCCTTCTTTTGGCTGGTCCATTATCTCTACGGTGAGGTGATCCTTCTGCGCGCTTGGTTAATTGAAGCGAATACTTTTGGCATTCCAACGCCCAATTGGGTCTTAAATCTTCCTTATGGTGATCAGATCAATACCTACTGGATGACTTATCTCGGAACGCCTAATGGAATTCATGATTTCTTTGCTGAGATCGGTTTGGCCAAATTAGGGTATCTCGCAACCGTTACCCGGTCTGTTACAAAGAGCTTTAGTGCTTTAGGCTTTACGATCTTATTTATGATGATTATTCTCTTCTTCTGCTATAAAGATGGTCGACGTTTTAGCCGGCAGCTTGATAAGGTAGGAGAGCGTGTTTTCCCCGGTAGATGGAAAAGAATTTCTCGAATTGTCCCCACTTTAGTGAGTTCAACTGTTTCTGGAATGGTGATTATTGCTATCGGAGAGGGGATTGTTTTTGGTATTGTCTACTACTTTGTTGGCGCACCTATGCCGGTCACATTGGGAATTATTACTGGTATTTTCGCTCTCATTCCAGGAGGTGCTCCTCTCTCGATGACGATGGTCTCCCTCTATTTAGCCGGAACCGGAGAGTATACACATGGAATTATCCTCTTCTGTTGGGGGGGAATGCAGCTCTTTATTGTCGATAAGACGATTCGTCCTCGATTAGTGGGTGGATCCGTTAAGCTTCCTTTCTTACCAACGATTTTAGGGTTAGTAGGGGGTGTCAAGACAATGGGGATTATCGGACTCTTTATTGGGCCTGTTGTGATGGCATTACTTGTTGCCCTTTGGCGCGAATGGGTGCATGAAGAGACCTTAATAAGCCAAAATATTCAAGATCATCAATCATCAGACTAGCCATTATAAGATTAATAATCGTGACATCAGCAATCGCAGAATAAGTAATCGCAAGATCAGTAATCGCGAGGGCAGTAATCGTAAGGGAAACATTGTAAGAGGCGCAATCGCAAGTCAGTAATTATCCTGTTTATCCTATTGGTTAAGATTGTTGGTTAAGATTTTTTGGGTAAAATTATTAGGTCAGGTTATTGATCAATATCTTTCTCCCTTCCTCAACCTTTTTTATTGGATAAAGAATGCTCTTAAAGAGAGGAGTTTAAGATTCTCTTAAGGTTCATTGTGTCTACTTCTGGTTTAGATGAGTTTATACTAAGTTAGAAATCATCATTATCAAATCTTATAAATTTTATAAATCTTAAAAATCTTAAAAATATTACAAATATTATTGATCTAGATGAATCCTGGATTCTTATAGGATCAATTTTAAGATGAACCAATTCAATACCACTTAATTAGATGGGAACTTGTAGATGTTAAGCGCATATAGATCGGTTGTCGTTGCATTATTATGGAGTACTCTCTTACTCATATTACCTACTTCTGCATGGGCAAAAGTGACTCATGTCGAGTTAACTGAGGTTTTATTAGAAGATAAGTATGAAGAGATCTACGCAGTGGGTGTTCTCTATCCTTATCAAGAAGCAATGATTCGCCCTGAAGCCGCAGGGCGTATTGTTAAAATCGCTTTTAAAGAGGGAGAGAATGTTGAAGAGGGTGATCTTCTTATTGAGCTTGATTCAGCGATTGAAGCTGCTGAACTGAAGGAGCGAGAAGCGAAACGTCAATTGGCTAAACAGAATTTAGATCGATTACTGGCCGCTCGCGGTGGGTCGACTGCTCAAGCTCGAGATATTGCGCAAGCAGAGTATGAGCAAGCGGTCGCTAATGAGGAGATCTCACGAGCTAAATATGAACGCCGTTTTATCTATGCCCCCTTTAGTGGTACGGTGGGCTTAAAGAGTGTTGAGGTAGGGGATTATGTCCAAGCGGGGGCCGATCTTGTCCGACTTTTAAATATTGATCTACTTCGTCTCGAGTTTAATATTCCTGAGCGTGTCGCCCATGTGGTAGAGAAGGGACAAAATGTTCATTTTACGGTGGATAATTATCCCAACCGACTCTTTACAGGGGAAGTCTATGCCGTAAGCCCAGAAATTGAGCAGAAAGGCCGTTCTTTAACGGTATTAGCGAGCTTTCATAATGAAGATCAAACCTTGATTGCCGGTTCCTTTGCGCGACTCAATCTTCTCGTTCCTCTCAATTACAAAGTGATTATTATTCCGGAAGAGTCGATCTTTGCCTCTGAAGGCTCTCAATTTGTCTATCGCGCGAAAGCAAGCGATGAGGCGGGAGTCTATATCGCTGAATTGGTACCAGTAGAGATTGGTGAACGTTCCGCTTTTAATGTAGAGATTCTTTCAGGATTGCAGCCGGATGATGTTGTTGTTAAAGCGGGGCAGATTCGTCTAAAAGAGGGCGCAAAGATGAAGGATGCCTCGGGAGCGACTTTTCAGCAGTTAGGTGATGCAGAGCTTAAGGTCTCAGAAGTCGACGAGTTTGGGGTGGAAAAATCATCCGAAACAGCACCCGAAACAAGATCCGTTCAGCCGGCAACAGCAGGAGAGTAAGAGAATGAAGTTATCTGATACCTCCATTAAACGTCCTGTTTTTGCGATTGTTATCAACATCCTCTTAATTCTATTAGGTTTGATCGGCTTAGATCGCATCTCGATTCGAGAGTATCCCGATATTGATGTGCCGGTAATTAGTATTCGAACGAGTTATCAGGGAGCAAGTCCTGAGATTGTTGAAACTCAGGTCACAAAAGTGATTGAGGATGCGGTCACTAGTATTGATGGTATCGACTTTATTCAATCTGATTCCCGCCGAGGATTCTCCTCGATCAATATTACCTTCAATCCCACTAAAAATATTGAGGAAGCGGCCAATGATGTGCGAGATCGTGTTGCTCGTGCAAAGCGAGGGCTACCCGATGAGGTGGATGACCCTATTATTCAAAAGAGTGATTCTGATGCCGATCCGGTAGTGATTTTAGCGCTCTCAAGCGATCAATATAATGCGATTGAATTGACAAAGATGATCGAAACGATTGTCCAACCGCAGATTGAGTTATTGGAAGGGGTTGCCAATGTAACACTTTGGGGTGGGCGAGAACCGGTGATGCGTGTCTGGATCGATCCACAAAAATTAGCGATTCTCGATGTGACTGTTAGTGATGTGGAAGCTGCACTTCGCGCGCAGAATGTGGAGATTCCGGCAGGAACCATTAAGAGTTCGACCCAAGAGTTCTCAATTGTTGCCCGAACTGATCTTAACCAAGTAGAAGAGTTTCGTAATATCATTATAAAAGTTGCCGATAATGCCGCAGAGGAGAATCGTCCGATTGTCCGGTTAAGTGATGTGGCATTAGTGGAGTTAGGTGGTGTTGATGAAACTTCTCGTCCGCGCCTTAATGGAAAGCCAGGGGTAGGGGTTGCGGTTATTAAGCAGTCAGTTGCCAATCCTTTAACATTATCAGCCGATATCCGTGCTCTTTTGCCCCAACTTGAAGAATCTCTCCCGGGAGATGTCTCTATCGCTATTACCTCTGACTCATCGGTCTTTATCAATAAGTCATTAAGCTCCGTTTACAATACGATTGTAGAGGCACTTCTATTCGTTGGTGTGATTATCTTCCTCTTTTTGCGAGATTGGCGTGCAACACTGATACCGATGGTAACGGTACCGATCTCTCTGATCGGAACGCTCTTTGCGATGTATCTTCTTAACTATTCGATCAACACCTTAACGCTCCTAGCCTTTGTTCTAGCGATCGGGCTGGTCGTCGATGATGCTATTGTGATGTTAGAAAATATTCATCGCCATATTGCCGAAGGATTATCACCCATCGAGGCTGCTTTTAAAGGATCAAATGAGATCGGTTTTGCCATTATTGCAATGACGATTACACTTGCGGCGGTCTTCTTGCCACTGACCTTTACTCAAGGACGTATCGGGCAACTTTTTGTGGAGTTTGCCGTAACGCTCTCCATTACCGTCTTAATTTCAGGGTTTACGGCGTTAACCCTCTCCCCGATGATGTGTTCCCGTCTTCTCAAACCAGAAAGTAGTAGTCAGAAGAAGGGGGTTATTGGGCGCTTTTTTGCATCCATCTCACAATGGATCGAGTCTCTATTAGAGGGGATGACCCAATTTTATGGGCGTATTCTCCGTCTCTGCCTGCAATTTCGCTATCTTGTTTTAGTGGGAATGGTGGCCTGCTTAGGGGGCGCTTATCTCTTCTATCAAATGTTACCGCAGGAACTTTCGCCGACAGAAGATCGAGGGATGATTCGTGTGGCAGCGATTACGCCGGAAGGCGCAACAGTCGATTTTACCGATCGTTACTTCTCTGAAGTGGAGGAGTATCTTCTCGATAACTTAGATGATGGGACGGTGGTCTATGCGATCTCAGGAATCTCAATGGGGGCTTTAGGCTTTGTCACTCTACCGGATTGGGATGATCGAGAGGAATCACAGATGGAGATCACCTCGCGACTCAATCGAGGTTTTCAAGATATTGCTCTCGGTTTGCGCGTTTTTGCCAGTAATCCCCAATCTTTAGGACAGCGAGGCGATTCTAAAGATGTACAGATTGTCATTCGCTCTAATGAGAGTTTTAAAAAGCTCGATCAGCAGGTCACAGAGATTATGGAGCGCATGCGCGAAAATGATCTCTTGATCTCTCCTGATAATGATCTTCGAATGAATACTCCACAATTAGAGGTAGCAGTTGATCGTGAGAAGTTAGCGCTTCTAGGGATTGATGTCTCTGTTGTTGGAAGAACGTTAGAATCTGCTTTAGGGGGGCGCAATGTAACACGTTTTAAAGAGGGCTCTGAGCAGTACGATGTGATGGTACAGGTTGATCCACAAAAACGGAGTCAGCCTAAAGATTTAGAAGGGATCTATGTCCGTTCAAAATATGGGGAGATGGTGCCATTGTCCAATATAGTGACAGTAACAGAGACTATCGCGCCCCAAAATTTACGTCACTTTAATAAGCTCCGTTCTGTGACGATCTCTGCCAACTTGCAATCAGGAGTATCGCAAGGAGAGGGCATTGCACTCGTAGAAGAGATTATCCGTGAAGTGATCCCTGATGCTATGCTCGATTATCAAGGTTCATCAAGAGAATTTTTAGAGTCAGGTTCTTCGATGATCTTTATCTTCGTTATGGCACTACTCTTTATCTATCTTGTGCTAGCGGCACAATTTGAGTCATGGATCGACCCTTTTATTATTCTTCTCTCTGTTCCTTTAGCGGGATTTGGAGCTTTAGGTGCGCTCTATCTCTCCGGTGGATCGATCAATATCTATAGTCAGATCGGTCTTGTCACACTGGTTGGCTTGATTACAAAGCATGGGATTTTAATTGTTGAGTTTGCCAATCAGATTCGAGCAACCGGTATCTCAAAGAGAGAAGCGATTGTTGAAGCGGCAACGTTACGACTTCGTCCGATCTTAATGACAACTGGCGCGATGGTTTTGGGTTCAGTGCCACTTGCGCTCTCTGTCGGGGCAGGCGCTGAGTCGAGATCAGCGATCGGTTGGGTTATCGTTGGGGGGATGAGTATTGGAACACTCCTAACTTTAATTGTCGTGCCGGTGATCTATCTCTTTATTGGTGGGAGAAAAAGAGAATCTGCGCAGATGCCCCAATTTCAGGTACAATAAATTTATTTGTCATCAGTGAGAAGATGGTTATTTAATGATTGTGCGCTATTTAGGGCTTGCTCCTTATCAAAATGTCTATGAGGAGATGAAGCAATTTACAGAGAATAGAGTGGAGGAGACCCCCGATGAATTATGGGTTGTGGAGCATCCTCCTGTCTATACACAAGGGCAAAATGGAAAGCCGGAACATATTTTAAATCCGGCGATGATTCCTATTGTTCAGGTCGATCGTGGTGGGCAGGTCACCTATCATGGTCCCGGGCAGCTTGTAGTCTATACTTTGATCGACTTTAAGAAGCGAGGTTGTGGTGTTCGCTCATTGATCCGTGCGCTAGAGAATGCCGTGATCGCAACTTTAGCTGATTATGGGATTGAAGGGAGCGGAGATGTCTCAGCGCCAGGCGTCTATGTGGATGGAAAAAAGATTGCCGCATTAGGATTACGTATTCGAAAGGGCTCGGTCTATCATGGATTGAGCCTTAATGTCGCGATGGATTTGACACCATTTTCCGGGATCAATCCGTGTGGATATCAGGGGCTTGAGGTGATTCAGATGATCGATTTTGTTCCTACAATTTCGTTGTCAGAGGTCACAGAGCATCTGGTAGGCCATCTAGAGTACTATCTCGATCCGTTGCAGTTGCAGCAGAGCGCTCATCAGCAGAGATCGTAGAGAGTCATTGAAGGGGAAAACCTTAAAAAACAATTTAGAAATAATTTAGAAATATAGTTAGAAAAATAATATAGAAACGATCTAGAAACAATCTAGCAATGATCTCGAAAAACAATTTAGAAAAACTATAAAAGAGGGAAGCGATCCCTCTCTATGAGCTCTGTGAGTTTCATGATCTCTAGAGCTATTTTTCAGGATAAGGAAGGAGTTTAAAAATTGGTGGTTGAAGAGAGAGACTCGCAAGCTTTTAGCTGGAAGCGAGCATTAAAGGTGACCTCACCTGTTGCGATGGGATATGCGCCGGCAGGGATGGCATTTGGTGTTTTAGCGAGTGTTGCCGGGATTCCTTGGTGGATGTCGATCCTGATCTCTATTGTCGTCTTCTCTGGGGCTGCACAATATGCGGCAATTCCTTTGATCTCCACGGGTGCCGGGCTTCTCAATATGAGCGCCAATACTTTGGTGATCAATTTACGTCATGTTTTCTATGCACTCCCCTTAGTGGATATTCTCCCTAAAAATCCTCTAAAACGCGCATACTGCCTCTTCTGTTTAACAGATGAGTGTTTTTCGGTTATGACGAGTCTCACAAAAGAGGAGCAACGAGAGCTCTTTCCAAAAATTTCTCTTTTAGTTCACGGCTATTGGGTTGCCGCGACCATCGTGGGAATTATTGCAGGTGAAGAGTTAGCGCAATGGGTTCCTAATTTAGAATTTGCATTGCCGGCACTCTTTGTCATTTTATGGTTTGAACAGATGCGAAGTAAACGGATCTGGTGGCCCTCATTGATTGCTGTGGGTCTCTACCTTGTGATGTTGGTGGTTGCTCCTAAATATGTCTTGATCTTAACACTACTCTTTGCGGTTCTCTTCATTCTTCTACGTGCAGCACTTCAATCAAAAAGGGAGGCTCTCTAATGGGAAATATGACGATAAGCGCCCTGATAGTCGCGATTATTGCGATGGGGGTGATCACCTTCATTTTACGCGCATTTCCAACATTTGTTCCTAAGCGTATTCTCGATTCCCATCTATTGCGTTATCTCAATTACGCTCTTCCGTTGAGTGTTATGGCGGTCTTAATTATCCATAGTATGGAGATCGATTTTTTCGCACCTGATCTCTCTGCTATTATCGCCAAAATATTAGCGCTCCTGCTGGTATTGGCAAGTTATGGTCGTTGGCGCAATGTCTTTTTGAGCGTGATTGTGGGTGTGGCGGCGCTCAATGGATTTCTCTATCTCTTTTCGCTGATCTAAGCGTATCGCTATTCTGTCGGGTACTCTGGCAAAATTTGGAATGATTCAATCGCGCGGATCACCTCTAGCACTTCTGGATTTTCCCCTTTTCCCCCTAAATTGATGGCATGGGGATTATTTGCGGTGGGAATAACGCCGGCATAGTGAGCGTCACTTCCTAAAAATAATCCAATCAGTGGGCGATCTTGCGTATTGGCAAGATGTGCAAAACCGGTATCTACCGCGATAATGAGCATTGCCTGTGAGAGGATTAATCCCGCTTCTGCAATAGAGACTTTAGGCATTAAGATGGCCCCCGGAATCTCCTCTGCTAATCGTTCTGCGCGTACTTTTTCACGCTCATTTCCCCAAAAGAGAATAGAGGTAATCCCCTGCTCATCGAGCCAATTCCCAATGGAGATCCAACGTTCTTCTGACCACTCTTTATTTTCGGCGCTCGTGCCATGAATGAGTGCGGCAAAAGGACGATCAGGCGTTAATGGTGATCGCGTCTGCCAATGTTGGATTCCAAAATCAACTGGTGTATCGATTGTGTAATGGAAGATCCCCGCAAAGAGTTGACGATTCCGTTCAATCGCTGTTAATCCCTTCTCAACGGTAATCCCATGTTGATAAAAACGGGCAGCAAAAGGATCGCGGATTGATTCTTTTGCGTAGCTGTAAGTGGGGATACTCCCTTTTTGAGCGGCGATTTTGGTGATAATAGCGCTCTTAATCAGACCTTGGCAATCGACGATTAGATCCCACTGATACTGGCGTAAGGCACTTTTGAATGCGGTGAACTCTTGCCATGTTTCTCGTTTTAAAGGATGCTTTTTCCAACGGCGACTGCCAAAAACAATCACCTCTTTTGTCATAGGATGCATTTTGGCAATATCGACAAAGGACTCCTCTACCACCCAAGTGATCTCATATTGATGGGGGCACGCTCTTGAAAGATCGGTTAATGCCGGAAAAGTATGGATAAGATCTCCCATGGAGGAGGTTTTCACTAAGAGTAGCTTCTTCATACGATTGCTTTTTAATTCCTTTGTGCAATTGAGCGATAACGGGATCGATAATTGACCTAAAGAGAGAATTCTCCCAAGCGCGATCCCTAATTCAACAGTGGGAGTGATTTTACCATGAAGTGGCGCATTATTTGGGAGATTATATCAAGTTATCGTCAAAAGAGATGATGGCTAAAATTAAAAGAGATCGCCTCTTTTCAAAGAGAATAACACCTGCTACATTGAAGGATAAGAAGAATAATGCTCAGGCTCAGTGAAGCTGTCTAATGATGCTACGAAAAGGATCTATGAAAAAGGGCTATGAAAAATGAGCATCTATGAAAATAATTATAGAGCTATCATCGTATAAATTATAGGCATCAAGTTATATGCCTTAAGTTATGTGCATCAAGTTAAAGCAGATCGAAGGATCGACAACATCAATTAGGAGAGGAAATGATCAGGGTTGGAATTATCGGGGTGACGGGTTATGCCGGCCAGCAGCTATTGTGGTTATTAGAGCAGCATCCCGAGGTAGAGATAAGGCTTCTCTCTTCAAAATCTTACGCTGATATGAATATTGCTGAAGTCTATCCTAACTATGAAGGGCGCTTAGATCATACGCTTCTGAAAGATCGTGATTTTATGGCGCGACTAGATGAGATCGATCTTCTCTTTATGGCTTTGCCTCATGGTTTATCGCAAGGATTAACAAAAGAGGCCTATGCCGCTGGTGTTAAGGTGATCGATCTTGGTGCAGATTTCCGCTTTGAAGATATCAAGCAGTATGAGTCTTGGTATAAGGTGACGCATCAGGCAACAGATATTAGCCATCTTGCCGTTTATGGAATGCCGGAGTTACACCGAAAGAGAATTGTTGATGCGCCGATTGTCGCTTCTCCTGGCTGTTTTCCAACATCAGCGATTTTAGGTGCTGCCCCCCTTATTGCCAATCAGTGGGTGAAGCCTGATCTTATTATCGATTCTAAAACAGGAACAACAGGTGCCGGCAGAGATGCTAAAACAACCTCTCTCTTTTGTGAAGTGAATGAGAACTTCAAGCCTTATGGGCTTCTTAATCATCGCCATACACCAGAGATGGAGAAAGAGTTAGCAAAGTTGCAGGATGATCCTCAGGGCGTTGCTGTTCTCTTTACTCCCCATCTTTTACCACTTAATCGAGGGATTCTTTCAACGATCTATCTCGATTTTGCTGATGATAAAAGCTTTAGCGAGGCGGATGCTTACAAACTCTATGAAGCGTTCTATCGCGATGAACCTTTTATGCGTGTGCGTAAAGGGTTGCCAGAATTGAGCCATGTACGCGGTACCAACTTTTGTGATATTGCTCTGCGAGTCGATGAAAAGCGACGAAAAGTGATCGTGATCTCGGCTATTGATAACCTTATCAAAGGCGCTGCAGGGCAGGCGGTTCAGAGTATGAATATTATGTTTAAACGTCCAGAAGATGAGGGATTAAAGATACTCTCTATGTATATTTAACGCCACTTTAGAGAGTGAAAGTCAGAGGATGTCAGTGAAAGCATCATTCAATATTTGAAGCTATATTTGAAGCTATATTTAAAACACTCTATTTAAAATACTGTATTTAAAACGATATTTGTTATAGTTGTTGCTATTTTATATCGACCTTAAGATCGATAGTCAGATCAATCTAATCTATTGAGCTGTTTGTAACTTAATGTTTTAGGATAGGGTTCTAATATTTATGGAATGAGTATGGAATAAATATTGAATAAATATTGAGTGAACATTGGATGCTTATAGATTGAATAATTATCTTTTAGACCTTGTTTTAGATTAGGTCGAAGTTTTAGGGAAGTAAGATTCTCAATATTAGGAGTGAAGAATCATGATTACAATTTTGAAAGACGGGACGATTACCTCAACCCCGGGATTTCAAGCCGCCGGTATTACGGCAGGAATTAAGGAGAGTGGGAAGAAAGATCTCGCTTTTATCTGGAGTGAAACGCCGGCAGTTGCAGCCGCAACATTGACCCAAAATAAGTTTCGTGCAGCACCGGTCGATCTTTGTGCCGGCTTTTTAGCAAATGAGACGCATCGCGGTCTGATTATCAATAGTGGAAATGCCAATGCTTGTACCGGTGAAGAGGGTGTGGAAAATGCATTGGAGATGTGTGAAATAGTTGCTAAAGAGATGGATGTCGATACCGAGTCGATCTTTGTCGCTTCTACCGGTGTGATCGGTCAACAGTTGCCGATGGAGATTATTCGTAAAGGATTAGTCGAAGTTCCTAAGGCACTTAGTCGTGAAGGAGGGAATGAAGCCGCAGAAGCGATCATGACGACTGATCTTGTCTCTAAAGAGGTGGCAGTCTACTTTGAGTTAGAAGGTGAGATCGTCACTATCTCGGGGATGGCGAAAGGTTCGGGTATGATTCATCCCAATATGGCGACGATGATTGCCGTCTTAACAACAGATGCTAATATCTCAAAAGAGATGTTACAAAAGGCTTTCTCCGCGAGTGTGAATACCTCTTACAATATGGTCTCTGTTGATGGCGATACTAGTACGAATGACTCTGCATTTATCTTTGCCAATGGCCTTGCTAATCACACCAAAATTGAAGCGAGCGGAGATGCCTACCTCAAATTTAAGCGGGGATTAGATACCGTTAATCAGTTATTAGCGAAGAAGATTGCACGAGATGGGGAAGGGGCGACTAAACTTCTAGAAGTTCGTGTTGAGCATGCTCGCTCTTTAGCAGATGCGCAGAGCGTTGCCAAATCAGTTGTGACCTCAAGTCTTGTGAAGACAGCGATCTTTGGTGAAGATGGCAACTGGGGAAGAATTATCTGTGCGGTAGGAAATGCAACGGCAGAATATGATATCTCAAAGGTGCAGGTCTTTATCGAAGCTGCTGGCAAATCGGTGCAGATTGTTGCAGATGGGTTTGGTGCAAAATTTGATGAGTCTGAACTTGATGCCCTCTTAAAAGAGGAGACGATCACCATCTTTGTTGATCTGATGAATGGGGGGAGTACGGCAACTGCTTGGGGATGCGATCTCTCCTACGATTACATCAAGATCAATGCCGATTATCGCACTTAACTCTGTTGTAGGATGAATGGAGTACGAGCCTGTTTATAGATTGATCACTTTCTTATTTGTAAACATGCTCGTAGTCATTGGGATCTAGGTTTATAAGAAAGCAAGAAGAAAACAAGAAGAAAGTAATAAGGATAGAGGATGATTACCAATCACGATAAGGCCCATATCTTGGTGGAGGCATTACCATTTATTCGTAAATATGCGGATAAAACGGTAGTGATCAAGTATGGGGGTGCCGCCATGGTGGATGAAAAGGTGCGCGATGAGTTTATGAAGGATATCGTTCTGATGAAGTATGTCGGATTACGTCCCATCATTATTCATGGTGGTGGTCCTGAAATTAATGCCATGCTAAAACGGGTCAACAAAGAGAGCCATTTTGTAGAGGGCAATCGCGTTAGCGATGCTGAAACGGTTGAGATAGCGGAGATGGTGCTATCGGCGAAGATCAATAAGGGCATTGTGGCAGATCTTAATCGCTTAGGTGCAAAAGCTGTAGGCTTAAGTGGTAAAGATGGCGGGATGTTAACGGCGCGTAAGAAATATATTGAGAAAGAGGGTGAAAAGATCGATATCGGCTATGTTGGTGAGATCGAATCTGTTGATCGTGCCTTGATCGATATTTTGGTAGAGCAAGATTATATTCCTGTGATCTCATCGATCGGGATTGGCCCTGCCGGCGAGACCTTCAATATCAATGCCGATTATGTGGCCGGAGAAGTTGCCGCCGCTGTCGAAGCGTATCGCTTAATCTTCTTAACCGATGTCAATGGTGTCTATCGTGACTTTGAAGATAAGAGTTCTCTCATTGCCGATATGTCGGTCACAACAGCAAAATCTTATATTGATCAGGGGATTATCAGCGGTGGGATGATTCCGAAGGTCAATACCTGTCTTGAGGCGATTGAGCGTGGTGTTCATCATGTCATTATCTTAAATGGGCAGATTCGTCATTCGATCTTATTAGAACTCTTCACAGAAGAGGGTTGCGGAACGATGATCTATAAAGATTAACGCTCCTTAGGTCATATGCGAGTCATAAGCAGAGTCATAAATAGAGTTTAAAATCAATAATCGTCAATAATCGTCAATAATAGTGAACAATAGAATATGTCGATAGGATCTCTCTCAATCTATGAGCGATAGTAAGAGATGATGAGAGGTCGATCAACTGTAAAATATAATAGCGTAAAACCAAAAGGATAAGAGATGCTACTTAATGTATATAATCGGTTTCCGGTCAATTTTGTAAAGGGTGAAGGGTTAACATTGATTGATGATAAGGGGGATCGATATCTCGATTTTGTCTCCGGTATTGCGGTCAATGCGTTAGGTCATGCGCACCCTAAAATGGTTGAAACAATTCAAAAGCAGGCGGAGACGCTACTTCATGTCTCTAACCTCTACTACAATGAGGCGCAAAATCGCGCAGCAGAAAAGTTACTTGCCGCAACCGGTTATGATCGTGTCTTCTTCTGCAATAGTGGTGCAGAAGCAAATGAGCTAGCACTTAAAATTGCACGAAAATATGGAAAGCAGCTCTCTCCTTCTAAAAATGTGATTCTCTATATGAAAAACTCCTTTCATGGGCGTACGACAGGGACTTTAGCCGTTACGGGTCAGGAGAAGTATCAAGCAGATTATCGCCCTTTGATTCCTAATACGGTAGAGATTGAGTTTAATGATATAGACATGTTAAAAGCACATTTTAATAGTGATGTCTGTGCCATTATTTTGGAGCCGATCCAAGGGGAAGGGGGATTAACCTCAGCAACGGAATCTTTTATTGCAGAGATTGCGCGTTTAGCAGAAGAGCATCAAGCATTAGTGATCTTCGATGAGATTCAATGTGGAATGTCGCGTACCGGGACAGTTCTCTATTCTGATCAGCTTCCTTTAAAAGCAGATGTTGTGACATTAGCAAAAGCATTAGGGGGTGGAGTGCCGATCGGAGCTTGTATCACAAAAGGGAAAGCAAATGAGATCTTA
This sequence comes from Ignatzschineria sp. PL_is040, assembly GCF_055813795.1. Taxonomy (NCBI): domain Bacteria; kingdom Pseudomonadati; phylum Pseudomonadota; class Gammaproteobacteria; order Cardiobacteriales; family Ignatzschineriaceae; genus Ignatzschineria; species Ignatzschineria sp. PL_is040. The sequence continues at coordinate 722,168 of NZ_JBVPGU010000001.1, read as the reverse complement.
GTACCGGGCGATCACGGCTCAACTTATGGTGGCAATCCTTTTGTCTGTAGTGTTGCCGCAACGGTATTAGATGAGATCACTTCAGAAGAGATGCTCTCTCATGTGAAAACGATGGGAGAATATGCCCATAGTGCTTTAGAATCATTACAGAAGAAGCATCCAGAGATTGTTGAGATTCGTGGAAAAGGATTACTTTTAGGGTTTAAGCTCGATGATTCTCTATCAGCAGGGGATCTAGTCAAAGAGGCTTTAGCACGTAAGCTACTTTTAGTCTCCGCAGGGGGGAATGTTGTTCGTTATTTCCCAGCGCTTATTGTGACAGAGAAGGAGATCGATGCAACGATCCCTATTTTAGACGCAGCCTTGAGCGCACTTAAAGAGGCGTAATGCTCCAGAGATTATTGAAAGCATAAAGTATTTTAAAATCGCACATTAGGTGCGATTTTTTATTATCGGTACTAAAGGTAAATGTCGTTACTTTAGTGATTGAAGATATTGAAATAAAAGAGGTTGAACGCTGCCGGATCTCACCATCGCGTTCTTTCAAAAATCACGCGCCGGCAAGCGGCAATCTCTCGATTACCGATACTCATCCCAATCATGGTTTTCAGTAGATCTGATTTCTCTTGGCATCATTGATGCCATTCTGCGGGCATGCGGGGGTAAAAAGAGCGAAATAGTCGGTTCCCGCGGCTCCAGAAATCATCTTAGAGGGTATGCATGAAAACAGAAGCTGTTGAATTGCCGGAGATCACTACTGCATACTTCCATCAATTGCATGCCGGCAATAAGCGATCTACAAGCAAATAATAAAATAAGAATAAAATAGAAATAAAAAAGAGCCTTATAAGAGGGATCAGTTAGAGCGTTGCAAAGTAGTATAGGGATTGGCAATGCATAGCTTAAGGGAACGTAGATCTAACTCTCAAAGGCTTTTAAAGAGGTGTGATACTTTACTTTATATAAAAGATAGTCGCTCTGATGGGGGATTAGAGCGACTATTCCTTTTTACAGCTGTTATTTCTTACAAGTATTGATACCTAGAACAGGGTAGAGTGGGCAGTAGCGGATAATTCCTGTTAAAAGTGGAACTAAACCGATTAAGCCCCAAAGTGATTTAGGACCAATAAAGACTAAACTTAAGATGATGATGCCAACGATGATACGAATAGTTGCATCGAGTGTTCCAATATTCTTTTTCATATGAAGCTCCTCTATTTATCAGATTTTTCTGATGAGTTATTTGGATTCTTATTTGGGTTTATAGGCTAATGGGTAAATAATATATGAATTTATATATTATATGGTATTCCTCTGAAGTACAACTTTTAATACCACTTCTCTTCTAACTTATCTTTAGCGTATCTCGACGATGAGTAGCATTTGCAGCAACATTGAGTGCTAAAATCTAAGAAGTGGAGGGAGAAAGTGTTGTGTTATTCTTTGCGAAAGGTCAAAATGTAGTCAATATCTTTAGGTAAAGAGAGCGCTAACCACTGTATAATGCACTCTTTTCACAGTCGGGCTGGCAATTGAATGAGAAGCTTTAATGACAATGTCATCATAGCGCTCTAAAATTGTAGTGTAGTCAGTAGTGTAGTCACTTTTGAATAGGACAATATGAGGTAATGAATATGGTCAAGAAAATCATTTTAGATTGTGATCCTGGGCATGATGATGCCATTGCACTTCTTTTAGCGCATGGGAATCCCAATATCGAACTCTTAGCGGTCACGACCGTTGTGGGAAATCAGACATTAGAGAAGGTGACCCGTAATGCTTTAGGATTGGCAAAGGTTGCTAATATTGTCGGCGTTCCATTTGCCGCAGGTTGTTCAAGACCATTAGTGCGTGAAATTGAGATTGCTCCTGATGTTCATGGGGAATCGGGTTTAGATGGCCCAACATTGCCAGAACCTGATCTTGAACTCGATTCGCGTCATGCGGTCGACCTCATTATTGAGACTATTCTCAGCCATCCACCAAAGACAGTAACATTAGTTCCAACTGGTGGCTTGACCAATATTGCGATGGCAGTCCGTAAAGAGCCCAAGATCGCCTCGCTTGTGAAAGAGGTTGTTTTAATGGGCGGTGGCTATCATGTTGGAAACTGGAGCGCCGTTGCTGAATTTAATATCAAGATTGACCCAGAAGCTGCCCATATTGTCTTTAATGAAAAATGGCCTTTAACGATGGTAGGCCTCGATTTAACGCATCAAGCTTTAGCAACTCCCGATGTGATTGAGAAAATTGCACAGATTGGCACAAAGCCGGCAAAATTTGTGGTGGAACTATTGGAACACTTTGGTGTGCTTTATGAAAAAGCGCAAGGATTTATCTATCCACCGGTTCATGATCCCTGTGCGGTTGCTTATGTGATCGATCCAGCGGTGATGACGACACAGAAGGTGCCGGTCGATATTGAGTTAACGGGAACATTAACTCTGGGGATGACGGTTGCTGATTTCCGTATGCCACCGAGTGAAGATTGCCATACGCAGGTTGCAGTGAAATTAAATCACGCTTACTTTTGGGATCTCATAGTCGAAGCATTAGAGCATATCGGCGAGGTGGATTATGACGCAGAATGATATTACAAAATCTGCCGAGGTGACGGAACCACGGAGTGTGGTTCCTCTTATGGTTGCGCTCTTGATGGCCTGTATGGCTTTTCAGCTCAATGCAACCATGCTCAACCCGGTATTAGTGACGATTGCCGGCGCGCTTGATACATCAGAGGCAACGATAGGCCTTTCACAAACAGCCTTCTTTATGTCAGCGGCGCTCTTTTCTATCTTTATTCCACGCTTAAGTGATATTGTCGGTCGCCGTAAGATCCTCTTTATTTTGATCTTTGTGACAACGATCGGTGGGGTCCTTTCAGCCATTACGCCTAATATCGAGCTCTACTTCGTATCACGCATTATTCAAGGCTTTTCAGGACCTGTTGTTCCGCTCTGTCTGTTGATGCTCCATGCTGAAGTGAATGATCCAAAACGTTACGGGATGTTGATGGGGATTATTACCGCTGTCAATGGTGGAATCGCCGGGATTGATGCTTTCTTAGGTGGATTTATTGCCACTCACTTTGGTTTCCGCCCGGTATTCTGGTTTATTGCTGCTGTTGGTCTTATCACGCTCCCCTTTATTCTCAAAGGTGTGAGAGAGACAAAACCTTCCGCAGGGCAGAAGATGGATTGGTTTGGCGTTCTCTTTTTGGTCATTACCTTGGCTGGATTCTTAGTTGCCTTTAATGAAGCAGGGAAGATCACACATGCCAACTGGTGGATTGTCGCAATTTCTATTGTTATTGCGATTCTCTCTTTTCTCTTCTTTATTCAGATTGAGAAGCGTATTAGTGAGCCACTTGTTACGGTGGAGCATCTTAAAGAGCGCTCAACTTGGGCACTGCTTTTAACCACGGTTCTGACGATGACCGGTATCTTTGCCGTTGTCAATGGCTTAGTGGTCTCTTTTGCGCAAAATGGAGAGATCGGTTTTGACTTTACTGCGAATAAGACAGCGATCTATCTTCTTGCACCTTACGCCTTAATCGGTTGGTTAGTTGGACCTTTCATGGGGAAATTAGCGCCTATTTGGGGTTATAATCGCATTCTTCGTTTCGGTTTGATCGGGAGCATCATAGGAATTTTGATCTTGATGCTCTTTGGCTTAGGCTCTCTGACCATTCTGATTTTAGGAACGCTACTGATCGGGGTGATGTATGCCGGAACAGCGAACATTATGCTCAATGGTTTAGGCGTTGTTCTTTCACCAGAAGATAATCCGGGCTTTTTGCCGGGGATGAATGCTGCGGCATTCCATATTGGTGCAGGCTTAAGTTTTGCGCTCTTACCGGCAATGTTGGTATTGAGTAGTGATCTTCTACAGGGATATGGTAATGGGATGTTATTAGGTCTTATCATTACGGTTGTGGCCCTTTTAGTCTCCTTCTTAATTCCTAAACCCCTTAGTGCAGAGGTTGCCGGCGCAGAGTAAGGTTTAAGAGAAGATTAGAATCAGGATCACAAAATAAGTTAATGCATTTTTGATCATGGCATAATAGAGCAGTATCGGTATCGTGAGATGTTGATACTGCTTTTTTTGATTGTTAGGTCAGAGATCGGGCTTTGACTTGTGGAGTTAAAAGTGCGGTTAAGGGGGAAGTAAATGGAGAGAAAAGATGGTTAGTTTGGGCACTACGCAAAGATGGATCGAGCAGATGTCATCCCCTCTTTATGAGGGGACACTGGCGACGATTGAGATCGTATTAGGATCTACCTTTATTGCTGCGATTGCCGGCGCGTTCTTATCGCTCCTTCTCTTTGGTGTCTCGCGACATCGAAAGCTTGCAGCGTTCTTTCTACCGCTTCGTCTGATTGTTTCACTCGTTGGGAGTTATCCTCTTATTCTCTTTGCACTTCTCCTACTTCCTTGGTCATCATCGCTCTATGGAAGCACAAAAGGGGCAAGTAATGGGCAGTTAATTTTAACGATTTGGGGAGTCTTTTTCTTTGCCTATCAGATTCTTAGTCGAATCTCTGCTATTGAAGAGGAGGAGGCGTTACCGATAGCTGTTTTAAAGAGTATTGAAGCGCTACTGATTGCACTTCTTGCCGGTAGTGCAACGTTAGGATTATTAAAGATGGGGGGATTGGTCGCTTTTGTTCTCGATCTATCGATGCCTATTGTGCCGGAAGCGGTGATAGTTGTTGCGGTGATCTATCTGTTCTTCTTAATCATGATTAAAGTATTCTTTGGATCAATGTTCGTTATTTTACGGCAGCAGTTAATCAAGAAGAGAGAAGAGAATTCTTTTAAATCTAAAGAGTTCTCAGCGCCGGATAAAGAGGAGATTGACCATCTAGAGATTGATCATCTATTTAAGGAGCAGGATTCATCGAAGGATCAACGCCGAGAGAATCTCCCGAATGATCTTGATTATTTGATTCGTAATCGCCGTTCTTAAATTCATCGATTAACACTCATCTGATTGATATAAAAGGGCTGAACGCTGCCGGATCTCACCATCGCGTTCTTGCAGAAATCTTGTGCCGGCAAGAGGTAATCTCTCGATTACTGATCATCATCTCGATCATGGTTTTTGGTAGATCTGATTTCTCTCGGCATCATTGATGCCGACCAAGCGGGCATGCAGGCGTGATAAGAGCGAAATGGTTGGCTCCCACGGCTCCACGAACTTTCTTAAGAATGATTCATTAAGACAACAAAAGCTGAACGCTGCCGGAGATCACCATTGCGTTCTTGCAGAAATCTTGTGCCGGCAAGAGGTAATCTCTCGATTACCGATCATCATCTCGATCATGGTTTTTGGTAGATCTGATTTCTCTCGGCATCATTGATGCCGACCTGCGGGCATGCAGGAGTGATAAGAGCGAAATAGTTGGTTCCCGCAGTTCCACGAATTCTCTTAAGAATCATAAAAATGATTAGTTGAAACAATAGAGGCTGTTGCGTTGCCGGGTCTTACTATCTCATTCTTCCCCAAATTGCGTGCCGGCAAAGGGCATCAGAGATGCCGACCTGCGGGCATGCAGTGGTTAAAAGAATGAAATAGTTAGTTCCCGCGGCTCCACGAACTTTCTTAAGAATGATTTATTAAGACAACAAAAGCTGAACGCTGCCGGATTTCACCATCGCGTTCTTTCAAAGCTCACGCGCCGGCAGTTGGTGATCTCTTATCACCAACAAATATCATCATTTTAACGCTATTTTTCCTGACATTAGAGATGCCGACCAAGCGGGGCATGCAGGAGTGATAAGAGCGAAATAGTTGGTTCCCGCGATTCCAGAAATCGTCTTAGGGTCTGTTAAAACCTTTTATAAGTGATTAGAGATTTGCAAAAAAGACTAAAAAGATCGGCGCTAAGATATTGGTGATAAAGCCGAAACTAATCGCGATAGGGACAACTTGTGCGCCTCCCGTTCTTTGAATGACCGGTAAAACAAAATCGAGAGAGGTTGCGCCGCCCGATCCAACAGCGGTTAATGGATAGCGTGCCATCAGTAGCGGAATCACCATAAAAGCGAAAAATTCGCGGAAAAGATCATTAAAGAAGGCGATTGATCCTAAGATCGGACCATGGGCATCTTGGAGAATAATGGTGGAGAGTGAATACCAACCAAATCCAGAGCTAATGGCCAATCCTTGTGTGATCGGCATCTGTAAAATGAGTGCAGCAATTATCCCTCCGGCAAAGGAGGAGAGAATAAAGAAGAAGCTCAGAATAAGTCCATAACGGTTTAAAAGCACGGCTTTAAGATGAACCCCACTTGCTCGAAGCTGTAGACCCACACAGGCAAGCAGTATCATGAGGGCAATCTCTGCTAAATGCTCGGGAAGATAGATATATTGGTTGGCGATTAAACCTACAATAAGACCTAAAATAATGGCACCAATAAGCTTAGATGAGCCTAGAAGCGCCTTCCAGGTCGACTCTTTTTTGACAGAACTCGGTTTCAGTGGAAAGGGAAGCTGCTTATCGAGAAAGATTAGGGTGATCATATTTAACCCTAAGATTAAGACAATAAAGAGTAGTGTCTTACCAAAGATCGATTGCAATTGTTGCCACAGATCGGGGATCGCTGCTAGATTTAACCCCATGATAAAGAGAATAATGTAGATCAGCGCGATCAGAAGATGATCGACAAGCTTAATCAATGCGCGCTTCTTAAGGGGAATGGCAAAGCCAATGAGCAGCGGAAGGAGAACCCAAGTCAGTGTTTGGAGCATAATTTTAGAGACGCTATCGGTAAGAGCTAAGGGAAATAGGATAGAACCTAACCAATTTACGGCAATCTTGTCAGACAATTGCGAGCTAACTGTTGCGCATTATAGCTTAACAGATAATAGCGGGAGAAGAGAGTGATTTTCATCTTTCCTTTTATGATGATCACAGAGATTATAAGAGAAGTTTATAAGAATAAATCATAAGAGAGAAACCGTTATTAGAAACAATGTGAGAAGTGCTGCGAGAAGCGATATGCAAAGAGTTTTTATCGGCTCTTTAATTTACTTTTCTATTGTTTTTCTATTGATTAATCGAAAGTTAGTTGATCCTCTATCTGTTAATCGTTCATTTGTTTATCATCTTTTATGGTAAAATGCTCTCTTTATGAATTCGTTATTACTCTTTTCTTTTATCAATCTTGTCACAATAAGGTAGATATATGGCAGGTCACAGTAAATGGGCAAATATACAGCATCGTAAAGGTGCTCAAGATAAAAAACGCGGTAAAATTTTTACCAAATTGATCCGTGAGATCACAATTGCAGTCAGAACATCAGGAAATGGCGATCCAGAGAGTAATCCACGTCTCCGCCTTGCGATTGATCGCGCTTATGCTGCAAATATGCCAAAAGATACGATTGAGCGGGCCGTGAATCGTGGTCTTGGTATTACCGATGGTCCTCCTGATGAAGAGATCCGTTATGAAGGTTATGGTGCCGGCGGCGTTGCCGTGATGGTCGATTGCCTCTCTAATAATCGTAATCGTACCGCTGGGGAAGTGCGTCATGCTTTCACGAAATATGGTGGCAATTTAGGAACGGATGGTTCTGTTGCTTTCCAGTTTAGAGAATTGGGCGTTCTCTCCTATCCTGAAAATTCAGATGAAGATGCGATTATGGAAGCGGCGATTAATGCCGGTGCAGAAGATGTGATTGTTGATGAAGATGGTTCTATTGAGGTCTTAACCACACCGCAGAGCTATGTCGATGTACATAATGCGATGGTTGAAGCAGGTTTAGAGCCGGAAGATTCAGAAGTCACACAATATGCTGATAATAACGTCACGATCGATCTTGAAGCTGCGAAGAAAGTGATGGCGATGGTGGAAGCGTTAGAAAACCTCGATGATGTTCAGAAGGTCTACTCTAATGCGGATATCTCTGATGAGATTTTAGAGCAACTCTTCCAATGATTGCTTACTCATAATTCTTACAGGATTATATGATTATATTAGGAATCGATCCAGGTTCTAGAATTACCGGTTATGGGGTGATTGATGCTAGCGGTAGAAGGCCACAATATGTGGATTCTGGCTGTATTCGAATGAAGACAGATGAACCGATGGCCAATCGCCTCTTAACGATTTTTCAAGGTGTCGATCAGTTGATTGCGCTCTATCGTCCTGAAGTCCTCTCGATTGAAGAGGTTTTTTTACACAAAAATCCACAATCGGCCCTTAAATTAGGGCAAGCTCGTGGTGTTGTGATGTGTGCTGCGGCGATGGCAGAATTAATCGTCGCGGAATATGCGGCAACCCGTATTAAGCAGACGGTTGTGGGGCGTGGGCATGCGGCTAAAGAGCAGGTGCAACATATGGTTCAGAGCCTTTTAAAGTTAAATCGCAAGCCACAAGCAGATGCGGCAGATGCTTTGGCCGCAGCATTAACACATGCATTTCATTCAAAGTTAGGGGGATTAGTATGATTGGTCGTTTAACCGGTATTTTGGCAGAGAAGCGTCTGCCAAATCAGGCTTTGATCGATGTAGGTGGTGTGGGTTATGAAGTGGAGCTACCGATGAGTAGCTTTGCACAATTACCGAGCGAAGGGGAGAACGTTCAGCTTACGATTCATCATGTTGTGCGGGAAGATGCCTCTCTTCTTTATGGTTTTAGTAGCCCTAAAGAGCGAGAAGCATTTCGACTCTTGATTCGTGTCTCGGGTATTGGTCCTAAGAGTGCGATTCTTATTCTCTCTGGACTCTCTGCAGAGGAGCTCTATCGTGTGATTCAGACCGAGGATCTCAATAGTTTAACAAAGGTTCCTGGAGTGGGTAAGAAGACGGCAGAGCGACTGATTGTAGAGCTTCGGGATAAGATTAAAGCCTTAGCGCCACTTGATATTACCGATGATCTGATTGCTGCTAGCAGTGGAACGTTAATCTCTGATGGTGATGCGATTATCACAGATGCGATTGAAGCGTTAGTGAGTCTTGGTTATAGTCAAACTGAAGCGAAAAAACGCGTCAATAAGATTGCAAAACCAGGTTTAACATTAGAGGCGATTATCCCATTAGCGCTCAAATTATGATCATGACTGTTTAAGGTTGTCATCTCAATCATCAAGAGAAAAGCATGAAACAAGAATGCCGAGGTTATAATACTCGGCATTTTTTTGCGTCATTTTATTCGAGCTTATGGTCTGATTTTTCTTGCAGATAGTCGATCATCATTTTATTGGCGGCCGGAAATTGTCGTTCGCTCAATTGATCTTGTTCAACCCAAGCGATCTCTTGTGATTCGGCGCCTTGAGGTATCCCTGTAAAGCTAAAGACTTCAAAGATGACAAAGTCGATCGTTTTATCGGGATAATGGTATTGAAAGGAGAGCGCCTCCTCAAAAAGTGTTGCTTCAATCGTGATCTCTTCTTTGAGTTCTCGCACTAAAGCGGCTTGATCCGGTTCACTCTCTTCGACTTTTCCGCCGGGGAATTCCCAGAGACCGGCAAAATCTTGTTCTGCTTTTCGGCGACTTAAAAGGATTCTCTCTCTTCGCTCATCCCAAATAATGGCGGCAACCACTCTAATCTTTTTCTTCATCTATCACTCTTTTCAATGAGGTTTTTATTAGGAATCTCTATTATAGCGAATTCTCAATAGTCGAGGGGATTGATCCTATTTGCCGGTGATAGGCGATCGCCCATTGCCGGCGCGTGATTTTCGGAAGAATGCGATGGTGATCTTCGGCAACGTTCAGCTTCAGTTAGTTTTAATCTTTTCAATAAGAAGGTTCGTGGAGCCGCGGGAACCGACTATTTCGCTCTTTTAACCGGTGCATGCCCGCAGGTCGGTATCTCTGATGCCCATTGCCGGCGCGTGATTTTCGGAAGAATGCGATGGTGATCTCCGGCAACGTTCAGCTTCAGTTAGTTTTAATCTTTTCAATAAGAAGGTTCGTGGAGCCGCGGGAGCCAACCATTTCGTTCTTTTAACAGGTGCATGCCCGCAGGTCGGTATCTCTGATGCCTATTGCCGGCACGCAATTTGGGGAAGAACGCGATAGTAAGACCCGGCAACGCAACAGCCTCTGTTGTTTCAATTAATCATTTTTATGATTCTTAAGAGAATTCGTGGAACTGCGGGAGCTGACTATTTCGCTCTTTTAACCGGTGCATGCCCGCAGGTCTGCATCTCTAATGCCTATTGCCGGCGTAAGATTTCTGGAAGAATGAGATAGTAAGACCCGGCAATGCAACAGCCTTTGTTGTTTCAACTAATCATTTTTATGATTCTTAAGAGAATTCGTGGAACTGCGGGAGCCGACTATTTCGTTCTTTTAACCGGTGCATGCCCGCAGGTCGGTATCTCTGATGCCCATTGCCGGCGCGTGATTTTCGGAAGAATGCGATGGTGATCTCCGGTACCTCATCAACCTCTTCTGTTTTGACCTGTCATTCTTAAGAGAATTGATGGAGCCGCGGGAACCGACTATTTCGTTCTTTTAACCGGTGCATGCCCGCAGGTCGATATTTCTGATGCCCATTGCCGGCACGTGATTTCTGAAAGCACGCGATAGTAAGATCCGGCAACGCAACAGCCTCTGTTGTTTCAACTAATCATTTTTATGATTCTTGAGAGAATTCGTGGAACTGCGGGAGCTGACTATTTCGCTCTTATCACTACTGCATGCCCGCAGGTTGGTATCTCTGATGCCTATTGCCGGCGCAAGATTTCTGGAAGAACGCGATAGTAAGACCCGGCAACGCAACAGCCTCTGTTGTTTCAACTAATCATTTTTATGATTCTTAAGAGAATTCGTGGAACTGCGGGAGCCGACTATTTCGTTCTTTTAACCGGTGCATGCCCGCAGGTCGGTATCTCTGATGCCCTTTGCCGGCACGCAATTTGGGGAAGAACGCGATAGTAAGATCCGGCAACGCAACAGCCTCTGTTGTTTCAATTAATCATTTTTATGATTCTTGAGAGAATTCGTAGAACTGCGGGAACCGGCTACTTCATTCTTATTACTCCTGCATGCCCGCAGATTGGCACCTTGGATGCCGTGGTTATTGCTGTTGATCTAGAGCATCTAGAAGATAGAGCCGTACCATATTGAGGAGATTGATCACTGAGAAACTCACAGTTGCTTGATGATTGAAGTAGGGGATTACCATCTCTTTTTCATGAAGTCGATCATGATGTTGAAGTAGTAGCGTTAACTTCATATTTTGTCCCACTTTTTCACCATGAACGGTCGCCACCAAATCGGCGTGACTTAAGGATTGAATATAGTAGAGCTTGGTTTTATATGCCTCGACAGAGAGATCTTGATAGCGACTCTCGATCCAAGCGCCTTTGAAGTAGTGCTCTCGATCACTCTTCTCATTGAGGCGACTAGAGATCATCCCTTCACTAAAAGATTCATATAACCCTAAAGTGAGCTGTTTTTCATTAAGAAGATCGGCAACAACTGATTCCATACTCATCTGATCTTCGCCAAAACAGAGATCTCCAAGAAGCATTTTAGCACGTTGAGCAAAGGGCTCAATTAAAGCCATCGCCGCAGATTCGGAATGAGTTTTAGCAGAGAAACGAACCTGAATGCCTTCAATACCAGAGGCAAGAAAGGAGAGCTTAGGATTGGGGAGATGATCGAGCTCATCATTAATCTCCGATAACAGTGCAGAGATATCGGATTCCCCTTTCCCCCAACAACGAAGCGTCTTTGTGTAGATCCGTTCGACATCAGGTAGAAGCGTTAAAAGATAGGGAATCACATCTTGCTCCATCATCACCTTCATCTCAGCAGGAACGCCGGGCATTAGAAAGAGATGTTTTCCTTCATATTGAAGATGGATGCCGGGGGCAGTGCCGGGAAAGGCCTCTAAGATGTCAGCACCTTCAGGGTAGAAAGCTTGGCGTAAGTTATTATCAGACATTGTTCTATTGCGTTGGCGAAACTTCTCCCGAATGACTTCAGCAAGTGTCTCATCATAGATGAGTGGAAGATCGAGCGCCTTAGCAACAGCTTCACGAGTGATATCATCTTGCGTGGGTCCTAATCCGCCTGTGCAGAGAATAATATCGGCACGACTAAAGGCTCGTGCAATCGTTGTGGCCATATTGTTAAGATTATCCCCTACGGTGGATTTAAAATGGCAATCGATCCCGATTTCACTCAATTGACGCGCAATCCAGGGGCCATTTGTATCGATTGATTGACCTAAAAGAAGTTCTGAACCACTGACTATAATCTCTGCTTTCATCAATAAAATCCTCTATTGCCTTGTCCCGGGAGATACCACGGTTGGAATAGAGTATTTTACAGGATGGATTGAAGAAATACAGCGATATAGTACCAGATTTTTTGCGATGGATGTAATCTTAATCTACTTGAGAATAATCGATATGAACATTAGGAAGGGTGCAGGACAGTGGTTCTGTTTTAAGGTAGAGCTCTTTTTCTCGACGAGGAAGTTGCTTAAAGGCATACTCCGCTTTCATTGCCGCACTTCGGCTAAGATAGCGTTTCGCGAAGATCATTGTGGCAGGACGACGCGACATCGGGCGGGTATATTTGGCCCCTTTCCCAAGATTATGTTCTGCTAATCTTCTGGTAAGATCTTTGGTATAGCCGGCATAGAGGGTATTATCCCGGCAATGGAGAACATAGAAGTAGTGTAACTCCCTTTTTTGTGAATCTAATGTTAAGGCGTTTTCGATTTTACATCTCCTGAAAACGATAATCGTGATGCTGTCTTAAGATCTCGATAATCTGTGCGCGGAGATTATGCTCGATATAACGTTTACGAAGGGGAACATGCAGAATGGGAATCTGTGCTTGATAGAGCGCTTCATCGACAAAAGCATCACGCACTTTGCGCTCATATTGATCATGGGTGCTATCATCAAGCTCAATTACAAGAAGAGGCGCTGTTGTTAAAGGATGCACTAAGACAAAATCGACATGTTTTGAACGAATTTTACTAAATGCGCCGGCATAATCGCTCCGTTCAAGCCCGGGTCTCACCTTGATAATATCGGCAATTCGCACCTTACCAAAGATCTTTACCGGTACGCCGGAAAGGGCGACTTCTAAAGAGGAGAGAAAGAGCTGCTCCGCCGGGGTGAAGAGATTGGGAATCGCTTGATACCATGAAGCGGGAACAGGACGATCGACCTCCACAACCTTTTTGGGCATCATCTTCCAACGCAGAAAGAGAAAAAAACCTAAAATGACCAGAATGATCAAGAGCAGTTTATAGAGCATCTTTTCTTAACTTCCTTTCTCTAGAGTTGTGGGAGGCTCACCCTCTGTGGTGGTACAGCTAAGATATTCCGAAAGACGCTTAGGATCACGATTGAGTGCATGGTAGATCACTGCATTGCTTAAGACATTCTTCACATATCCACGAGTCTCATAGAAGGGGATTGTTTCGATCCAGAGCGCCATATCGAGTTGCTCATCCTCGTTAGGAAGCCACTTTTTCACATTGTGAGGTCCGGCATTATAGCTCGCTAACATATAGGGAATACAGCTTCCTACATTCTCTTTCAATTGATGGAGATAGGTGATGCCGTAACGGATATTCGCCTCAGGATCATAGAGGGATTCTCGCTCTTTTTCATTGAGAGAGAGGGAGACACGCTCAGCTGTCGGAATCAGCAGTTGCATCAAGCCATAGGCACTCGCCGGTGATTTTGCTCGCTCATGAAAGAGACTCTCTTGACGAATGAGACCTAAGACAATCGGCTCTGTGACCAGTTGATCGCTATATTTCTCAATAATTGGGAGATAAGCAGTTGGATAACGGTAGTAGATGCCACCTTCAGCACGAGCTCTAGTTGCCGCTTGGAGACTTAAGTTATAAAAACCAGCATCAAAGGCGGCGATACTTCCTGCCTCTTGTTCTGCTTGTGTGCTATTGCGTAGTGCCTCTTGCCATTTAGCGCGACTAAAGTACTCTTCATTGGCTTTAGCAAGCAGTAATCCCACTATAAAGCGTTGTGGAAGGGGCGTATCGCTCTTTACCTTCTTATTTTTAGCAATTGCATTGATGCCATCATAATTGTGTTCTAGAGCATCTGCGGCTAAAAAGCCGTAGAAAGAGGGCTGATTCTGAATCAGTTTATAATAATATTTAGCTTGTTCATGATCGCCAATCTCCATGTAGGTTCTTCCTAACCAGTAGCGCCAGATATCCTCTTTTTGCGCTTCAGGAGAGAGATGGGAGAGAAGGGCAAGTGCAATGGGATAATTCCCCTCTTTAGCCGCTAAACGAAAACCCCATTGAATCAATTGATCATCTCGCTCATCGACAGGGATGGCAAGGATCTTATCAAGAGGTGCTACAGCATCAGCGCGCCCTGCTTGGAAGACGGCGATACGGTTGCGTAATTTGATATAGTCAGCATCAGTCAGGAGCGATTTCTCTTTCGCTAACTGTAATCCTGCTTCTGCTTTTAAGGAGTCTTGACTCGACCACTTCTGTAATACTCTGTTATAGAGCTTCTGACTATCGGGATAGTAGCTCTTTTGGACCATAATAGAGCTAGGGTCTTTAAGAAGATCGGCAAAGTATTGAAAATAGTTCTGCTTCTCTTCAGGAAGCGTTGTAATAAGACTCTCTGCTTTAGAGACTCTTCCCGCTAGGAGTAGTGCCTCGATCTTATTTTCAACAAGCTCGGCATTTTGGTTATTTTGCAACCAATAGCGCTCTGCTGGCAAGCAACTATTAGGAAGCTGTAGCTGCTTTTCCCAATCTTTCTGAAATTCAGCGAAATTAAATTGCGCACTCTTCTGCTGCGCATTGTAGAGGTAGCATCGTAAGCTCAATGTATCTGCCAATTGTGCATGATCGAGAATAAATTGGTAATTCTCCTTCTTCTCTCGATTTTGGAAAAGATTGATCTTTAAGGTATTGGCAAAGGGTTCTTTTGCATAGCGATCGGTAAAATCGAGAACCTCTTGAGGATCGCTCTCATCGATCCGCTCTTGGTAGTAATAAAACTCTAAGTAGGGGAGAAGAGAGGAGTTTTGAAGGTGATCGCGATATTGTTGATAGGCTTGCCAATCTTTCTTAACAATTGCCTGTTTTCCATTGATGAATGCTTGCTCCTCTGTGATCTCTGTTCCATTTCCCCAAAGAGGAAGGGCAAGCAGAGAGGTGAAGAGTAGCGTACAGATTGATCGCTTATTTCGTAACAATAGGGTCATATCAAGTTCATTTCCTAAATAATAGATGAAGCGTAATATCGATAGCGAGTAGTGATCATTAGTCCTATTCGGTCAATAGATCGGCGATCTATCAATCGATTACGCTTAATATTCTACTTGATTTAGATCAAGTATTACGCCCCGATTCTACCATAACTATCGGTAATTATTAGCCTTCAACCGTACCGAAAATCTTATCACCGGCATCGCCTAAGCCTGGAAGGATGTAGGCATCTTCATTTAAGCCTTGATCGATCGATGCAGTGTAGATATCAACATCTGGATGTTTTGCGTGTAATTTCTCAATACCTTCAGGCGCAGCGACTAAAAAGAGCGCTTTAATCTTCTTACAGCCGGCATTTTTGAGAAGATCGATAGTCGCGATGGCTGTGCCGCCGGTTGCTAACATCGGGTCGATAATAAGTGCTGTACGATCCTCAAGATGAGTGGTGAGCTTTTGATAGTAAGCAACCGCCTCGAGGGTTTCAGGGTCACGTTCAAAGCCAACGACAGAGACACGTGCGCCGGGGATCAACTCTAAAACGCCCTGTTGCATACCGATGCCGGCTCTTAAAATCGGAACGATGGTAACTTTCTTTCCTTTAATCTGCTCAACCTCAACATCACCCGCCCAACCTTCAACGGTGCGGGGTTCAGTTTCAAGATCTTTAGTTGCTTCATAGGCGAGAAGTTGCGCGATTTCAGAGGCTAATTCTCTAAAATCTTTTGTTGAGATCTCTTTTTTGCGCATCTTTCCGATTTTATGGGCAACAAGAGGGTGTTTAATCTCAAAAACGTTCATGAGTTATCTCCTTAAATTAATTAGCAAAAAACCCATTTTGGGCATGGGTTTTTTGTAATTAATGAATTGCGCTAGTAGTCACTCGTCGTGAACAGTACTAGCATAAGTTGTACGAATCTGGATCGTTCCGATATAAGTATTTTGTGATCTTATTTGATTAATCTCATCTGATTGATCTCAAGCGCTTATATCAGTGATCGACCAATCATGCCTTTTGGTTTTCGATCGCTTCATTCATCATCTGCTTGAGATCATTACGCTCTGCAAGCTCTAAAATGATGTCACATCCGCCGATCAACTCCCCACCAATATAGATTTGTGGGAAGGTTGGCCAATCTGCATATTTCGGTAGATGTTCAAAAATTTGTGGATCATCCATCACATTTACAAATGAGAAGGGAAGACCTGTATCTGCAAGTGCCTGTGCTGCACGACTAGAGAAACCACACATTGGGAATTGTGGGCTTCCTTTCATGTAGATTACTACAGGGTTTTCAGTTACTTGGCTCTTGATCTTCTCGAGCGTTGCTTGTTCAGTCATCTTTTTATACTCCTAGTCAAAATACCACTCTATTTTATCAGTTATTCCCTGAAGGTGGCATATTATAGCTACAAAAGGGGCAAAGATATTATTTTTAAGCGATATCTTTGCATCGACGTTGGTTTCTTTACAATCTTTACGATCTTGACACTTTTTACACTTCTCTATTTTCTACCATCTTATAGTGAGGATCAACGGTTTAATTCTCTATTGCCCCTCTATTGATGATCTATTGACGTCCTTCACCATGGCCGAGCACGATATATTTTTGTGAGGTTAAGCCCTCAAGCCCTACAGGACCGCGAACATGGAGCTTATCGGTAGAGATTCCAATCTCTGCGCCTAAACCAAATTCAAAGCCATCACAGAATCGGGATGAGGCGTTGATCATGACACAAGCGGAATCAACCGCGCGGAGGAAATGCATCGCTTTAGAGTAGTTCTCCGTCAAGATCACATCGGTATGGTGGGAGCCATAATGGCTAATATGTTCAATAGCTTCCTCCATACTTTTGACCACTTTTACCGCCAAGATTGGGGCGAGATATTCAGCATGCCAATCCTCTTCTGCAGCAATAATTGCCGGAATATTCTCCGCTTTAAGAAGTGCTAAAGCTTTTTCACAAGTTCTCAGTTCTACCCCTTTCTCAACTAAGATCGTTGCCATCTCGGGTAAAAATTTCTTTAAGATTCCCTCATGAATTAAGAGCGTCTCCATCGTGTTACAGGGGGCAAAACGTTGAGTCTTTGCATTATCGACAACGTGATAAGCTTTGTTGATATCCGCTTCACTATCGACATAGGTATGACAGACACCATCGAGATGTTTAATAACAGGAACCGTTGCTTGGTGATTGATCCGTTCCACCAGTGCTTTACCGCCACGAGGAATCACCACATCGATATATTGTGGTGAGGTGACCATCAGATCAACAATCGCGCGATCGGTTGTATTGATAATTTGAATCGAATCTTTCGGCAGTCCCGCCTTTTCGAGCGCAATCGTGAGTAGTGTTGCTAAGTATTGATTGGTATGAAAAGCTTCACTCCCACCGCGAAGAACGGCTGCATTTCCCGATTTTAGGCAGAGTGCTGCAGCATCAATCGTAACATTAGGGCGTGATTCATAGATGATGGCGATAACGCCGAGTGGCATTCGCATCTTGCCGACCTGAATTCCTGAGGGGCGAACTTTAATATCGCTGATTTCACCAATAGGATCAGGGAGGAGAATCATCTCCTTAACACCATTTGCCATCGCTTCAATACGTGTATCATCAAGTGCTAAACGATCGATAAAGGCAGCATCAAAATTTTGCTCTTTTGCATTGGTAAGATCTTTACTATTTTCAAGCTTGATCTCCTCTCGATGCGCTAAAATTGCTTCATAGAGTCTCTCTAAAAATTGATTCTTCTTTCCAGAGTCCGCCATACGGAGCTTTTCGGAGGCGCTACGAGCATTCTCTCCCACATTTTGCCAGTAATTTAACATATATTGATATCCTCATTGAGTTCTCTATTTTTTAGTCTAGATGATTCTGTAGTCGTTGATCTACAAAGTGGATCTAGCTCTCATTATTCACAGATTAGTATACAGGATTTGTTAGAAAAAACGGGGAAGCTGTTGGAATTGAGTGATAAAAAAAGAGCCCTTTGGAGGGGAACCAAAGAGCTCAGTAGATATTGGATCTCGACTTAGGAAATCAGATCCAAGGATTCAGAGAGAATCGATATCTACTTATCAGCCAAAGAAACGCTTACAGAGAAGAGAACTGCTGCAATACGTACCGCTGACTGAATTCCTTGAGAAGAAACGCCTAATTGACGTAAGTTTTTCTCATGTGAATCGACACACATTCCACAACCATTGACAGCTGATACAGCGATAGAAGCAAGTTCAAAAGTTGCTTTATCAAGACCTGGGTTTGCCATTTGGTTCATGCGAAGACGTGCTGGTAATTTTGTATACTCATCGTTTGATACAAGATGGGTAAAGCGATAGTAGATGTTATTCATGCTCATGATGCTTGTTGCGATCTGCGCACCTTGGAACTCTTCTTCTGTTAAGAAGTCTTGTGCAAATTTTTCCATTGCATCGATTAACACTTTACATTTGGTGCTTAGCGCTACAGAAACAGCAACAGCAGCGATCTGTTTCTCAGTCAGACCTGGCGCACCTGCTTCTGTTAAAACAGTTGAAAAGTTAAGACGCATATCTTTAGCATACGCTGGTAACATCTCTTTAATGGTTTCGATAGCCATAATCAATCTCCTTACTATTTAAAATATTGCTTAATTATCTAATCAGTTTAATCAGTTGGTTGTTTATCTGAAAGCTTATCTCTAATAAACATTCTTCAACTTTTGTATCTTTAATTTAATCTTTAATTTATTTAATCTTTAATTTTGGTGAGATTTAAAGATTGCTCCGTTTGAAGTCCTTTATCTATGAGCCTTCTGGAGCGACTGAAGATATTAAAACATATATAACGGGTAAAATCTTATGGTATTTATTAATAGCTACGATAAAGAATCTTAAAAAGGGTCTGATAAGAGGAAGTTATCAGAACCTATATATCAACCTCTAAGAAGATCAGCGGAGCCGCGGGAGAGCACTATTTCGCTCTTATCTCTACTGCATGCCCGCAGGTCGGCATCGATGATGCCGAGGAATCAGAACTACTTAAACCCATGATTGAGATGATGATTATCGGTAATTGAGAGATTATTTATTGCCGGCGCGTAATTTTTGAAAGAACACGATGGTGAGATCCGGCAGCGTTCAGCTTCTGTTTTAATTGATATCTTCTAAGAACATCCTCTAAGACAATATCCTCTAAGACGATTTCTGGAGGGGCGGGAACGGACCATTTCACTCTTATTACTCCTGCATGCCCGCAGGTTGGCATCCTTGATGCCAGGAAAGTCTTTGGTAATCGAGCGATTTCCCTCTGCCGGCATGCAGTTTCTGGAACTGTGCGATAGTAAGATCCGGCAGCGTTCAGCTTCTGTTTTAATTGATATCTTCTAAGAATATCCTCTAAGACAATTTCTGGAGGGGCGGGAACGGACCATTTCATTCTTATTACTACTGCATGCCCGCAGATCAGCTCAATGATACCGTGAAGAATATTGTTAAAATAATGCTATTTATCGGTGATGGGAGATCAAACTGCCGGCGCGTGATTTTTGAAAGAACACGATAGTAAGATCCGGCAACGTTCAGCTTCTGTTTGTTATAATTCAATTCAAGTTTCAAATTGAGATTGAAGTTAAAATTCAACATGCTGAATTAGCGCAAGTGTATTACATCGATTATCGATCAGTATGATCGGTATGAATCGTTAAGATTGAGGAGGATTCAATATGGAAAAAGAGCAAAAGACGTTATTGGTAGCGTTAGATTCTAATGACTCAAGCGAATCTACTAATTTAAAAGAGAAGAGCGAAAGCGGTGATGAAGATATTTGTCATTATCTGACAACGTGGTTGGCACGAGAAATTCCTATCAGCCAATCATTAGCGCTTGAGCCACTTTCATGGGAGGAGAATCGATTGACCTTTGCTGTGCCATTGAGTCCTAATCGAAACCATATGGGAACAGGTTTTGGGGGAAGCCTCTATACGGCATCACTCCTAGTCGCTTGGAGCTGGCTCCATCTCAAGTTGAGAGAGCTAGGAATTAGCGAAAAGATCCATATCGTTATTCAAGATGCCCATATTCATTATCCGGCACCAATGAAAGAGGATGCTGTTGCGATCTGTAAAGCATCGAGCGATGAAGCTTGGGCACGATTTGCTAAGATGTTTCGTCGTTATGGCAAAGGAAGAATAACATTAGAGAGCCATCTTGAGAGCGCTAGTATCATAAC
Organism: Ignatzschineria sp. PL_is040; assembly: GCF_055813795.1. Classification (NCBI taxonomy): domain Bacteria; kingdom Pseudomonadati; phylum Pseudomonadota; class Gammaproteobacteria; order Cardiobacteriales; family Ignatzschineriaceae; genus Ignatzschineria; species Ignatzschineria sp. PL_is040. Next base: position 701,767 of record NZ_JBVPGU010000001.1, on the reverse strand, counting down.
CACCCAATTTAAGGGAGATTTTGTTGTTTATCGTACTTAAATTGAGAAAGATTTGCGGTTAGATCATCTTATTGACTCTATTTTCTTATAAAGTGTTCTTTATACAGTGTAAAATAGCTAGCTGTTAGTAAACTCATTTTGAGTTTGCTGATGAATATCATTATCTAAATAGGTTGTATCTAATAGGACGTTATCTAACAGATTGTCCTGATAGTTACTATCAACCTATCAATTTTAGGATCAAAGAGAAAGGAATCTTCATGACGCTGAACGCACGTGATCGACGACAAAATATTCAACTTTTAAAACAGGAGCATTATGATCTTGTCATTATGGGAGGGGGGATTACCGGTGCCGGTATTGCGCTTGATGCTGCTTCAAGAGGGATGAAGGTTGCACTGCTAGAGCGAGAAGATTTTGCCTCCGGTGCAAGTGGTCGCTCGACAAAGATGATTCATGGTGGCTTACGCTATCTGAAGAAGTTCCAAATTAAGAATGTGATGCAGACGGGGAAAGAGCGCGCGACACTCTATGAGAATGCCCCACATGTGATTCGACGAGAGAAGATGCTCATTCCGTTTTATCGAGGCGGAAGCTTTGGGCGATTAACAACATCGATCGGATTGAAAGTGTATGACTATCTTGCCGGCGTGCAGAAAGATGAGCGCCGACAGATCTATCGTCGTGATGAGGTCTTAAAGAAGATTCCCCAACTGAAAGCGGAAGGCTTACGCGGCGCTGCTGAATATGTTGAGTATCGTACCGATGATGCGCGCTTAACGTTGGAGATTATCAAAAGAGCAGTGGAGATGGGGGCTCATTGCTTCAATTATCTTGAAGCACAATCCTTTAATTATGATCCTAATGGCTATGTTGAAGCCGTTGTCGTCAAAGATCGAATGACCCAAAATACCTACCTTGTTGAAGGGGATATTGTTCTTAATGCCACAGGCGCATGGGCTTACGATTTCTCTCCAGAGGCGATTGTTGATGGGATGGAAGTACGTTATATCAAAGGCGCGCATCTTGTCTTTGATCAGAAAGATTTCCCCCTTGAAGATGCTCTCTTTTTTGATACCGAAGATAATAAGCAGATGGTATGTGCTATCCCGCGCGGTGATAAGACCTATGTTGGGGTCAGTAGCTCCCTTTATGAAGGCAAGCGCGAAACACCGGCGGTCTCAACGACGGATCAAGCACGCCTTTTAACGCTGATTAATCAATTTTTACCGGCACTCAATCTTACAACGGAATCGATCGAGTCTTCCTGGGCAGGTGTCACTTCGATTGTGATCGATAAGCATAATACTGGGAAGAAAGGGCAGAAGAGTCTTCTGAAGATTACGGGAGATGGATTAGTGACAGTCACAACGGGTAAATTGACAGGATATCGGGAATTAGCGGAATCAGTTGTTGATGAGATTGTGGCAAAATTGGGAAGCGAAAAGGGGAAAACATTTGGTGCATGCCAAACGATGACGCTACCGATCTCCGGCGGTGATGTGGGAGGGAGTGAAGGGTTTGCGCAATTTATTGAAAAAGCAGTTGAAGCAGGCATCGCTGCCAATTTAACAGAAGAGGAGGCGCGTCAATTAGCACTGATCTATGGAAGTAATATCGATCTACTCTTCAATATAGCTAAAACAGCTTCCCCTGAAGAGATGCAAGGGTTACCGCTACCACTCTATCTACAACTTCGTTATGCTTTAGAGTCTGAATCCCTTTTAAGACCGAGTGATTTCTTTATTCGTCGAACCGGAATGCTCTATTTTGATATCGCACAAATGATGCAATATCAAGTTGAGGTGGTGCGTTTTATGGCGCGTTATTTCTCCTGGAGTATTGAGCAGATTAAGCATTACAATAGTGAGCTTGAGATGGCACTCTATCAGGCAACTCATCCGGTGGAAGATGATCGAATTGTTAAATTAACACAAAAAGAGCAATCGCTTGCGGCAGCACCGGTGATCGAAGAGATGAGTGATCAGAAAAAGGGCGAGGATGAGGCGAAATCCTTATAGTCGTAATACCTTCTATTCTTAATAGGGTCTCAATAGGTTCTCAATAGGAACTCAGCGGGAATCTTAATATGATTCTTAATAGGGCTCTTAATAGGGATATTGGCAACATCGATAATAAAATTATTCATAAAACAGTAATTCGCGTAAAGTATTCTTGTAAACTATCTACTTAAGAATAAAAATAAGCATCTGACAAAAGCCCTATCGAGGGCTATGTTTAGAGAACAAATTAAGGTACAAATTAGGGGTATCAACAAGAGGATAGCCATAAGTGTACTGATATAACAAGAAGTGAGGGAGCGTTATGAGTAAAGAGCATCTTGCAGTATTAGAGCGGCGTCTAGAAGAGATCGATTTTGATAAATCGTTATGTGACGCTTTTTTGAAGTTAAAAGATACCGATGAGATGTTATGTTTTTTAAAGGATCTCTTAACCCCCAAAGAGCTCTCCTCAGTGGTTGAAAGATGGAAAGTATGTCAATTGCTTGAGCGAGAAGATCTCTCCTATCGAGAAATTCATGCCTTAACTTCAGCTAGCTTAACAACGATTGGTCGCGTAGCGCGCTTTATTAATGAAGAGAAGAATGATGGTTATCGTCTTGTATTAGGGCGAATGAAGGAAGAGGAGAAGATCTAAGAGGGGATCAAAAAGATCAGAAACTTCGATGAGATCTCTATTTATTATTGATCTATATTACTGATCTGTATTATCGATATAGTTGAATCAATAGATCAACAGTCAATGATGCCGAGCTTAGTCTCGGCATTTTTTTATGTTGTTCAAATTTTTTAATAAATTATGAGAGATTGAAAATTTAGATCTAGGAATTTAGATCTAGGAATTTAGGTCAAAGATTATTTGAAATAGAACAAGCGATAAAATTGAAAAAGATTGACACCATTTCGGAATTGTAATACTGTATCACCACAGTAGTACAGAGGATGAGAAGCTGGACTGTCAAAGCAGCTCAATAAGCTTCAAAAACGATCTGAAAAGCAGCGTAAAACAGGCGAAAGCAAAATAATCATTAGGAGCGATCATGAAAAAGTTACTTGCAGTGCTATTAAGTGCCACATTGGCAACGGGAATCTCATTTGCAGATGAGATGAAGAAGGTCTATGTCAATCAAATTGTAGAACATCCGGCACTTGATGCGACAGCAAAAGGAATTCGTGACGGTCTTAAGGAGCGAGGATATATTGAAGGGGAGAATCTCGACTTTATCGTCGAATCTGCTCAAGCAAACGTGGCGTTAGCGGCACAGATTTCCACAAAGTTTGTTGCCCAAAATGCTGATGTTACGGTGGGAATTGGGACCCCTTCAGCACAGAGCTTGGTAAAGCCAGCGATGGAAGGGAAGACTAAGATGGTCTTTAGTTCGATTACCGATCCTGTCGGTGCAAGCTTAGTGCCGGCACTCGAAAATGGTAACAATAATGTGACCGGCATGTCGAACTATGTTGAAGTCGCTCCGCAATTAGCGATGTTTAAAGAAGTTTTACCCGAGATGAAGAAGATCGGTTTTATCTACAATCCCGGTGAAGCGAATTCCATTACCCAATTGAAAGATCTTGAAGAAGCAGCGCCAGACTTTGGCTTAGAGGTCGTGACACAATCGGTCAATCGTACGGCAGATGTCCCTCAGGCGGCAACGCGTCTTGCAAATCAGACAGATGCGATCTTTATCTATGGTGATAATACTGCGCTAGCAGCTTTAGAGAGTATTGTTATCGCCGGCATTAAAGCGGGTAAACCTGTATTTGTTGCGGATACAGATGCTGTTCTTTCAGGTCCTTTAGCGGCGTTAGGTCCTAATCAATATCAGTTAGGAGTCGATACCGCAGAGATGATTGCCGATATTTTAGATGGTCAAGATATTAATACAATTCCCGTCGGATTTCCTGATAAGATGGAGCTCGTTATTAATATGGATACCGCTAATAAGCTTGGCTTAACACTTCCTAAAGAGGTTGTTGAGGCGGCAGCTGTCATCATTAAAGATGGAAAAGCGGAAGCCGTTCAACAAAATTAGGATATAGGATGAGTTTAAGTGAATTGATTATGAGCCTGGAACTCGGGCTCATTTATGGAATTGTCGGGATGGGGATCTACCTCACTTTTAGAATTATCGACTTTCCAGATCTAACTTGTGATGGTAGCTTCGTATTGGGAGCTGCCATCTCTTCTATTTTGATTAAAGCAGGGGTCGATCCCTTTCTTTCTTTGGTCTTTGCTTTGATTGGTGGCGCACTTGCCGGCGCATTAACGGGGATCTTAAATAGCTTTTTTAAGGTGACCGATCTTCTCGCCGGAATCTTAGTTGCATTTATGCTCTATTCTATCAATCTCCATGTGATGAATGGCACACCTAATATCTCTCTATTGATGTCACCGACCATCTTTATTACCAATAATTTAGTGGTTTTAGGTGGGATTGCGATTATTTTGATCGCGCTCTTTAGTTATCTTCTCAATACCGATTTAGGGCTCTCGATCCGTGCTGTTGGGCAAAATAAACGTCTCTGCCTCAATGGTGGGGTTAATGTTAAATGGATGGTGATTTTAGGCGTTGCGATGGGAAATGCGCTCATTGCGATGGGAGGCGCGCTCTTTAGTCAGCAACAAGGATTTACCGATATCTCTGCCGGTATTGGTACCATTATCGCCGGGTTTGCCGCCGTAATCATTGGGGAGCGAATCCTTCCTTTTCGTTCAATGTGGATTAAATTATTGAGCTGCATTGTCGGTTCGATCGTCTACCGTATTGTCACAGGTCTTGCGCTCCATGCTGAATTCCTCAATTTGAAGAGTTACGACTTTAACCTGATCGCCGGCCTTCTGATTATTATCATTATGGCGATGCCGGGAGGAAAACGTCGATGCTAAAATTAGAAGGTATTAAGCTCGTTGTGGGCAAGGGAACACAACTTGAGCGAACAATCTTAGAAGATCTCTCTCTTGAGGTTAAAAAGGGGGAGTTTGTTGTCATTATCGGTGGAAATGGTGCCGGTAAATCGACGGTTTTCAATACCATTTCTGGTTTTATGAAGCCGGAGAAGGGCAAAATTTTAATCGATGGTATTGATGTTACCAAGAGTTCTCAGCAGGAGCGGGCAAAATGGGTCTCTATTGTGATGCAAGATCCTCGCGTCGGGACGATGGAGAATATGACCATCTTAGAGAATATGGCTTTCTCCTATAAGCGTGGTGGACGCCGTGGTTTCTCTCTCTTTAATAATCGTGAGCGACGCCATTTCTTTCAAGAGAAGTTAGCGCTTCTTGATATGAATTTAGAAAATCGTCTCAATGAGACAGTCACCAATCTCTCCGGCGGTCAGCGCCAAGCATTAAGTTTAGTGATGTCGATTGTGGCAGATTCTAAGATCTTACTGCTCGATGAGATTACAGCCGCGCTCGATCCTAAAATTGCAGAAAATGTGATGGCATTAGCGGATAAGTTAGTGCGGGATCAATCGCTCACCTGTGTTATGATTACTCACAATATGGAGCATGCGATCCGTTATGGTGATCGTACTATTCTTCTAAAAGATGGCAAGTTCCGTAAAGAGTATAGCCGTGCAGAGAAGGAGAATTTGACGGTCTTCGATTTAACACGAGAGTTTACCGATCCTTAAGCTTTGTCGAGAAGGAATCATTCAATAGCAGAAATAATGAGAGAGAAGATAGAAGTTGTTGGTCAATCCCTACTATTTGAGGCTTCTTCAGAGGGAGAGTCGTTATTGCGTTCTCTATTAGAGAAGGTAGAATCGGTCGAAGCAACTGCAATGGCCGCTCTTTCGGAGCGATTGACCCCCAAAGAGTTTAAGCAGTTACAAAAACGGATTGGCAAATTACATAGCGCTTCTCAATCGCGCTGTATGGCAAGCTCCTTTCGTGCGCGGATTGCGCCTCGTTCGGCAATCGCTACTAAAGATCTCTATCCCAAAATCTCGTTTCATCTTCGTGGCAAAAGTGCCGGAACTGCGCATCTTCAGCGTTGGGAGCTCCGTTTTAATCCAATACTTTTAGCTGAAAATGGTCAAGCCTTTATTGATGAGGTGGTGCCTCATGAATATGCTCATCTCTTAGTCTATGCTTTAGCCGGCGATGTAGCTCCACATGGTGCTGAATGGCGCTGGATGATGGAGGAGATCTTGGCAGTACCGGCAAATAGAACGCATCAATTCCCAACAGAGAATAGTCGTACGCGGCAATATCAAAAGTTCTCTTATCATTGTGGGTGTCAAACTCATCAGTTAACTACAATTCGGCATAATCGACTCTTACGAGGCGAAGCACAATACCATTGTAAAAAATGTGGTGCCGCTCTAGTAAGAGCAGATGACTCTTCCACTTGTTAAAACTTTATAACAAAAGAAGCTGAACGCTGCCGGTCCTCACTATCGCGCTTTTCCAGAAATCTCACGCCGGCAGTTGGCGATCTTCGATCACCTGTTATGACTATTTATTGATAGAAAAAAGTTTGTTGAGTTGCCGGAGATTACTTCTGCACGCTTCCACGAATTGCATGCCGGAAAGTTGGCGATCTCAATCACCGATAAATATTACTCCATATCGATACTACTTTCTCGGCATCAGGGATGCCGGCCTGCGGGCATACGGTCGTGATAAGAGCGAGATGGTAGGTTCCCGCGACTCAACAGATTTTCTTATGGGTTGAATCTATTAAACAAAAGAGGCTGAACGCTGCCGGATCTCACTATTGCGCTCTTCCATAAATCTTGCGCCGGCAGTTGGCAATCACTGATTACCAGAAAACTTTCTCGGCATCAAGGATGCCGGCCTGCGGGCATACGGTCGTGATAAGAGCGAGATGGTAGGTTCCCGCGACTCAACAGATTTTCTTATGGGTTGAATCTATTAAACAAAAGAGGCTGAACGCTGCCGGTCCTCACTATCGCGTTTTTCCATAAACTGCGTGCCGGCAGTTGGCAATCACTGATTACCAGAAAACTTTCTCGGCATCAAGGATGCCGGCCTGCGGGCATACGGTCGTGATAAGAATGAAATCGTTCTCTCCCGCCCCTCCAGAAATTGTCTTAGAGGATATTCTTAGAAGATATCAATTAAAACAGAAGCTGAACGCTGCCGGATCTCACTATCGCGCTTTTCCAGAAATCTCACGCCGGCAGTTGGCGATCTTCGATCATCTGTTATGACTATTTATTGATAGAAAAAAGTTTGTTGAGTTGCCGGAGATTACTTCTGCACGCTTCCACGAATTGCATGCCGGCAAGTTGGCGATCTGAATCACCGATAAATATTACTCCATATCGATACTATTTCTCGGCATCAAGGATGCCGGCCTGCGGGCATACGGTCGTGATAAGAGCGAGATGGTAGGTTCCCGCGACTCAACAGATTTTCTTATGGGTTGAATCTATTAAACAAAAGAGGCTGAACGCTGCCGGATCTCACTATCGCGCTCTTCCATAAACTGCGCGCCGGCAGTTGGCAATCACTGATTACCAGAAAACTTTCTCGGCATCAGGGATGCCGACCTGCGGGCATGCAGGAGTGAAAAGAACGAAATCGTTCTCTCCCGCGGTTCCAAAAACTATCTTAGAGAATATACATTAACAAACAAAAGTTGTTGAATTGCTGGAGAGCACCTCTGCATGCTTTTATTAATCTCATGCCGGCAAGGGGCGATCTCTCTATTATCAGTAATGGAAATTATCGAGGATTGGCTATACAATGACGGGCGATTAAAATCATAGTAAAAGGGTGAAGCCGGTGAATCTATCCGTTTCTGAAAAAAAGTTAGAAAAACGTCTCCGTCGTAATGTGGGGCGCGCGATTATGGATTATCAGATGATTGAAGAGGGTGATCGCGTGATGGTCTGCCTCTCTGGAGGAAAGGATTCTTATGCACTCTTAGATCTTCTTTTAAAGCTACAGAAGCAGGCACCGGTTAACTTTGAGCTCTTTGCTGTCAATCTCGATCAGAAGCAACCAGGGTTTCCGGAGGAGATTTTGCCCAATTATCTCCGCTCTATCAATGTCCCTTTTGAAATTTTAGAGCAGGATACCTATTCAGTGGTGCAACGTTTAATTCCTGAAGGGAAGACCACTTGTAGCCTCTGCTCTCGGCTGCGCCGGGGTGTACTCTATCAATATGCGAAAGAGAAGGGCTTTAATAAGATCGCGCTCGGTCATCACCGCGATGATATTGTGGAAACGCTCTTTATGAATCTCTTTTTTGGCGGTGTTTTAAAAGCGATGCCCCCTAAATTAGAGAGTGATGATGGGGAGAATATTGTGATTCGTCCACTGACTTACTGTAGTGAGAGCGATCTGATTAAGTATGCGCAGTTGCGCCAATTCCCCATTATTCCATGTAATCTCTGCGGTTCACAAGATGGATTGCAACGGCAGAGTACTAAGCAGATGTTAGCTGCATGGGAAGCGGAATATCCGGGCAGAATTGATTCGATCTTTCGTGCGCTCACCAATGTTAAACCTTCACAACTGGCCGATCCCCATCTCTTTGACTTTAAGGAATTCATTGTGAAAGGGGGCGCTGAACCGACCGCGCTCGAGCGCAAGGAGAGAGGGATTGATCCGGAGAATAATTGGTTACGTTAAAGCTTATCCATCTCCATTCATCTCAATTAACCTCGATCAACCTCAAAGCCTTGGCTTCGTAATAACTTATCAATCACCGTAGTATCGACTTTAAGATCATGGAGATCATTCTCGATCAACTCATCTGAAAGGGTGTCAAATGCCTGTTGCAAGGTCTGCATAGAGCGGAGAATCTCCTGATGAAGTTCGATCTGCTTATCGCGTGAGGCATATTCCATCACGGTAAGATATTTCTGCAGATTCTCCTGAATCAGCGGAAGATAACGATTTAAGAAGCGGCCGCCCACTAAGACATCGCGGGGATCTCGCTCCATTGCTTTAATGATTTTTGAGGCAGAATAGCCGATCTCGACCACTTGATCGGCAATATCTTGAGGAAGGCGGTCCACTAGCAACTCAATCTTTTCAAGAAGCTCAATGTGGCGTCCAAAAAGCGCATATTTTGCCGCCTTTTCCGCCTCTAATTTCTCCGCACGACGAAGGGCTGCAAGCTCTGCTTCGATCTCTCGCTCTGTCTCGATATAGGCTTGTTTTTCCCGCTCGCTCATAAAGAAGTAACTAAATTTACGGCGAATTTTTTTCGGTGCTAATAGCCCAAAGAGTAGGGTTACAGCTAGTGCCGAAGAGGTTATTCCAGGGAAGATCGAGAATGCAGCAGCTGGATGATCCGCTAAGCTCCCCGCTAAAAAGAGAAGCGCTAAGGGGATGGTGAACCAAAATGCACGATTATTGATATCTCGATCACGAATGCCGGAGATAGCCGCAACAATCCCACCGATCAGAAGAGAGATCGGCCAGTAGCCACTTAAGATCATAATGATTGCGGCAATGATTCCCACCCCTAATGCAAAACGATTAGGGCGGGAAGGGAAGAGCATAATCAGTCCAAGATAGCTACCGAGCAGACCAAATCCCGGGGTGATTCCATCACTTGAAGGGATAAAGATGCGCGCAATCTCCACACCGATGCCGGCAATAAATGCTTTTGTATGATCAACTAGGCGATTAAAGGTCGCTTTAGCGCCTTCAATACCGCGGCTAAAAGCACTATTGAGGCTATTGAAGATCTCCTGATCATATGGGGCATTTTGATTTGTAGCGTGACGCTTCTCCTCCCTTCTGCTCTCTCGATGAGAGGGGGAGAGATCCATCGCTCGTTCTTGGGCGTAGCGAAATCGCTCTTTAAGAGAAGCCCCTTTAAGAGAAGCTTCTTTGAGGGAGCTTCGTTTCGTTGCTGCTTTTTGTGCGGCACGACGTTCAAAGGGAAGCTCATTGGTACGCTCAGAACGAGAGTTATGTGGCTGACGATATTGGCTCATAGCGGACTCATAGATACAAAATAGATGTGATAATCATCGTTGGTGGTTGATTGGCCATTGTGATTAGCTCTAGTGATTAGCTATTGTACTTATCGACAACAGAGCTAATACGCTCACGGAGATTCTCTTCCATCTGACCCAATTCCACCTCAACTTCTGCACGACGACGTCTCGCTTCTGTTGCGATCTTCATCGTCTCTTCAATCGTATCGACTAAGCGAGTCTGAACTTCACGAATTGTCTCAATATCGACAATTGAGCGCTCCACCTCTTTTGCTGTCGCAATGGAGTTTTGCTGTAATGCCTCAGCATTTTTACGAAGTAACTCATTAGTGGTATCGGAGACATCTTTCTGCAACTGTGCGGCACGCCCCTGCTCATCGAGTGAGAGGGAGAGAACGATTTGACTCTTCCAGATCGGAAGCGTTGAGAGAATACTTCCTTGAATCTTCTCTGCAAGCTGTTGATTATTATTTTGAATAATCCGAATTTGGGGTGCTGTCTGCATGGAGATCGTTTTTGAGATCTCAAGATCGTGTAAACGGCGTTCAAAACGATTTAGGTTTTCCATAAGATCCTTCACTTTTTGCGCGTCTAAAAGATCTTTCGATTCATCTGCCGCCTTTTGTAGTGCTGGCAGTTGAGTCTCTTTAATCTCTTTAACCTTCGCTTTTCCCGCTTCGACAAAGAGATTCACCTCTTTATAGTAATCGAAGTTTTTTAGATAGAGCTGCTCGAGGCGCTCATTATCTCTTAAAAGTCCCACCATTGAGTTATCGAGATGGCTCGCAATAGAATCGACTTGTGAGGTTAACGACATATGATCGATCTTCGCTTCTACCCCTTTTTTAAAGAGGGAGCCAATAATGGGGAGTTTTGCAAGAAAGTTACCGCTCTTCTCTTCAGCAGAGAGGGGATCATACTCTCGGATCTTCATAATGAGGGAAGAGAGCTGATCACCAATCACGCCAGAGTCTTTACCTTTTACCCGATCTAAAAGTGTATCGGCAAATTTAGCGATCTCTTCCATCGGTTTAACCCCATACGCCATCACCTCAGCGGGATTATCGATATTGATTGTCTCGGAAATAGCATTGATTCGAACAAGATCTTCCTTCTTCACCGGGAGCTCTTTCCCTTCATCAAATTCTGCCATCTCTGTTGGGGTAACGGTTTGTAATGCTTTCTCTTCCAATAATTTCTCTTCGCTCATGCTTGATCCCTCTTCTTAACGTTATCGTAATATCTCATCATTATAATGTTTTTTGACGGGATAATCCTCAATAATCTAGGTAATTTCCGATTTATGCTCGTTATCTATAATAGGGGAGTTTAGTGATAGTTGCAGGGGCTGTTTCAAGCAAACTCTTTAATGATAATAACCTGCTTGATATATGATTATATTGATGCAACTATATTGACTTAATTATATTCATTTAATTATATTCATTTAATGATATTTATTTAATGGTGTTCATTTAATCGCGCTTACTTAATTATGCTCAATTAACCATGCTTTCTTAATAATAACTGTTTGATTATATTGGTGTTAGAGGTCTATCTATTATCGATAATCGATAATAGATATCGATAATAGATGCTATTTAAATTAATTTAAAGAGAATCATAAAAAGTATTAAATAGTATTTTTCGATAGAAAGCGATCTAATAGGGATGGAGGCGAGAAATTGCCTCTACTACCTACATTAAAGAGGACAATATTATGTCTTTATATCAAAAAGGACTCTCAACTGAACCTAAAGTGATCGCTCATCGGGGTGCCGGAAAGAGTGCGCCGGAGAATACATTAGTGGCATTTCGTCACGCCTTTCAAGAAGGATATCGCTACTTTACTTGTGATATTCGTTGCTCTGAGGATCGGGAACTCTTTCTCCTTCATGATGCTGATCTTGATAGAACGACCAATGGTTATGGTAGAGCAGATGAGATGAGTTGGGATCTACTCTCAAAGTTAGAGGCAGGTTCTTACTATTCACCGCTCTATATGGGAGAATCGATCCCCCGTTTTGAGGCGGTTGTAAACTTTATGATTAGCAATTATTGCCGACTCAATATTGAGGTGAAAAGTGGTGTGATAGATGATAGAGAATTAGGTCAAATCGTGGCTGAAAGACTCTATCGGAAGATTATTGATCGTCTTGATGCTTGTGTCGATATTCTCTTTGATGAGGATCTCGATCGACTCTTTGAGCGCCTCTTCAATGAGATGCTCGATGGACCGACCGATTACTGTATTAAAAATCAATTTCTCATCACCTCGAGCTCTCCCTTGATTTTAGAGGGTGCATTTGCCGCCCAACCTTGGATTCCACGAGGTTATATTGTCGATCCTGACGATGATCATTTTTCAGATAGAAAAGTGAATAGCGAAGTTGATAGAGATGTTGATAGAGACGTTGATAGAGAAGCGCTCTTTTCATTACTTAAAAACTTAAAATGCAGTGCGCTTATTATCCCTAAGGAGTTTGTCACTCCCCCACTTGTCGAACGCTGCCGGCAGGAGAATTATCTTCTATTTGTGACAGGGGTTGATGAGATCATCGAGATTGATCAACTCCTCAAGATGGGAGTCGATAGCGTCATTACCGATAATATCAATGCGGCGGCTTGTTTTTCTTAAATGTTTAAAATTTTTAAATATATTTTATAAGTAGAATAATAGAGAGTCCCGTACAAAGTAGTACGGGATTTTTTTATTTGATTTTTCAATAGGTAAGAGAATCAGCGGAAGGGCGGGAACCTACTATTTCACTCTTATTACAACTGCATGCCCGCAGGTTGGCATTGATCCCATTGCCGGCGAGAGGTATGAGGAAGTATGCAGGGGTGCTCTCCGGCAACTCAACAAACGCTTTTCTATCAATAAATAAGTATTAATAACCGGTGGTCGAAGATCGCCAACTGCCGGCGCGTGATTTTGGGAAGAACGCTATGGTGAGGACCGGCAGCGTTCAGACTCTTTTTTGAATCAATCGTCCTTAAGAAGGTCAGTGGAGACGCGGGAGGGAACCATCTCGCTCTTATTACAACTGCATGCCCGCAGGTCGGCATCTTTGATGCCGGGAAAATAATTAAATATGATTTGAACGGTTATTAAATAGTTCTTAAACAGCAGTTAAATAATATCTGCCGGTGTGATAGAGGGATCGCCAATTGCCGCGCGTAGTTTTTGGAAGAGCGCGATGGTGAGATTCGGTAGTGTTCAGCCTTTAAATTAAAATTAATCTTTCCATTCAATTTGACAAAAAAATCTTATCATCATAATATTATTGACAACAATCCCCTCAATCTCTGCCTAGTTATTAACTCTTTGAAGTTATTTAATCTAGGAATAACAGAGTTGAGGGCTTTTTATTTTTCGCTCCATAATTTCCATGATTTTAAATCAATATCTTTGATTAGACCAAATTGGTTGAGAGAAATAGCTTTATTGGCTGGACTTGGGAATTCTTCAATAAGTTCTATAAATCTTACTCCCCATGTCGATCTAGGACAAATAGTATTGAGCATGCGTTTTATTAAACAAAAGTATAGAAACATATGATTAGGCGATAATTTTTGTAAGTTAGGATCATTTAGTCCTTTTAAACTTACCCGACTAATTGCATTTCTATTCCATAATCTTCCATGATGAGCAGCAATATTACGAATAATATTAAAAGCATGTAATTGAGTTTCTAAATTTTTTCCTGATGGAAGTCGATATTTTCGAGCGATCTTATCTTTATCTTTTATCTTCATTCCAGCATATAATCTTGATAGCGATCCGAAATCCATTATCTCAGTAGCGACCCAAATAGGTAATTTACCACCGTAGTACTGATTATGATGAATTATAAACTCAAGTTTATTTGATTGACTTAATAACTTTTTATATCTTGATAACCACTCCTCATGTCGAAAAGACTTATCAAATTTTGCACTATTAGTATGCGCTAGAGATTCCTTTTCACCCAATAAATAGGAAATGTCTACTCTTATTGCGATTTCAATTCTTTCTAATGCATCCAATGCCAATAATCTTAGACGCTTATCAAAAATATAAAGATCTAGAATATCTTGAAAATAACTATTGCTTATAAATTTATTCAAGAGTTTGCCCGTGGCTATTTTTTCTTTAAATGGATACCAATATCCACTCAGCCGATAGTATCCAATGCTCTCTAAATAGGGCAAAGCGAACTTTTTATTTTTGATTATAAGGCCTCTCTCTACTAGTAAATCTAGTTGATCCTCGAAACTTAACCATTTTTTAGGTGATCTATTAAAGAAATTCATTTGAAATATACTCTATTAACATCTTATTAAAGCCGCTTGAATATCTATAATTTCAAGAGCAATTGGGTATAGGACATAAATATAAAGAGCTAAATTGACTTCAATGATTATATTCTGCCATTTTCTTTTTTCAATTGTGTTCTCCTTAATAAATAAAGAGCTAATTCAATAAGTTATATCTGTTTTAAGTTGAAATCATCGGTGGTCGAAGATCGCCAACTGCCGGCGCATGGTTTTTGGAAGAGCGCTATGGTGAGATCCGGCAGCTTTCAGCCTCTGTTTTTAATTGATATCCTCTAAGACAGTTTCTGGAGGGACAGGAGAGAGCGGTTTCACTCTTATTGCAACCGCAGGCCTATAGGTTGGTATCCCATTTCGTTTTAAGATCTATTACTATTGCTTAATGGTGAATATGATACAAATGAAGAGGGTGAACTGTTTCGATGAATCCTAACGATTCTAGCGATTCTAAAGAACCCGGTTGTTTAAATAATAAAATGGTGAAGGAGGGAATATGTTGGTGGAAGATTGGCTCAAAATGCCGATTGTGAAAAATCATCTTGCATGGGAAAAGGTGGGGAAGATCGGTATCGACTCATCTCATCAGCTTCATCAAGAACCACTAGTAAGGGTGATGCCGACGACTCGAATGAGAGTCTATAGCGCTTACTATCATGATGGAATCTCAGGTGCGCTGGCATCGATCTATCTTCGACAATCTGTTTTAGAGCGGTTAGAGCAACTGGTCGATCGATTACCGGAAAATTTAGGGCTACTCCTTCTCGATGGCTGGCGCCCGGTGGCGGTACAGGAGTCATTGCGTCACAATTTTCGTGAAGATCTCGAGCGATCTTATCCCGATTTTAATCAAGATCAGATTGAAGATTTATTGGATCAATTTGTTGCAAAGCCGAGTGCAGATCCTCTTGCACCAAGTCCTCATCTTACGGGGGGATCGATCGATTTAACCCTCTTTGATCTAACGACAGAGAGCGAAATCGATATGGGAACCTCTTTTGATGCGATGGAGGAAGCTTCTTGGAGTCACTATTTTGAGGAGAATGCTACTGATGCGGAAGATAGGCATATTCGAGATTATCGAAGACTTTTAATCAATGGCATGACGGCGATGGGTTTTACAAATCTCCCCTCTGAATGGTGGCATTTCGATTTTGGTAATCAGCTTTGGGGATATTATCAAAAAGAGAGTGCTTTTTACGGTATTGCTTCTCTCTCAGCACAATGATAAATAATAGAGAAGATCTAGTAGAAAAGAGTTGATAGAGATGAATGATTACCAATTTATTATCAATCTATTGTAGATCTATTGTAGATTTATTACAGCTCTATTAAAAAGAGCTGTTAAAAGAGCAAGTAAAAAAACACTAGTACCACCCAAAAGCACCTAAAAACACTAAAAAAGATTTATCTAAAATATATTAAAAGAAAAATTAAAAGAGGAGAAGGTATGGAGACCTTAATATCAGCCGATCAGACATGGCTACTATTGGCTTTTCTATTTGTTGTTGCTTCTGCATCTATTGTGATTGAGCAACGTTATAAATGGTCGGCAAAAGTTCCCGGCGCGGTGATTGCGCTGATTATTGCAATCACATTTTCAAGTTTTAAAATTATTCCAACAGATGCCGCCGTTTACGATATGGTGTGGGGATATGTTGTGCCGATTGCGATTCCATTACTGCTCTTTCAGGTCAATGTGAAGAGTATCTTTACAGAGAGCCGGCGCTTACTCTTTATCTTTCTTTTGAGCTCTGTGGGGACAATGGTGGGCGCGTTTATCGCCTTCTTTATCTTTAAAGATTGGATTCCTGAATTAGATAAAATTAGCGGCATGATTAGCGCCTCCTATATCGGCGGTGGTGTTAACTTTGCAGCGATGACGGCGAAATTGGAGCCTTCTAAAGATATGGTAGCTTCGACCATTGTGGCGGATAATCTGATTATGGCGCTCTATTTTATTCTCTTATTGAGCATTACCGCGATGAGTTGGTTCCGCAAGCGTTTTAAAACACCCTATATCGATGAAGTTGAGAAGAATTTAGATCAGCATCAAGATGAAAATCTCGCGGCGAGCTATTGGCAACCCCGAAATATCTCGCTAAAAGATATCGCCATTAATATGGGCGCATCACTACTGATTGTTGCCATCTCTTTTACCCTTGCAGATTGGTTAAAACCATTAAGAGGTATGGTAGATCATCTACTTTTAGAGATTTTAGTGAGCTTTATCACCGATCCTTATCTGATCTTAACCACCTTAACTTTTGTGGTGATCTTCCTTTTTCAAAAACCTTTCCAAAAGCTAAATGGGAGCCAAGAGCTTGGAACCTATATGGTCTACCTCTTTTTTGTCGTGATTGGAATTCCGGCATCGATCCCTATGATTATTCAAAATGCACCATTACTGCTACTCTTTGTCGTTCTCATTATGCTTGTGAATCTCATTGTGAGCCTTATATTAGGGCGTCTCTTTAAGTTTACTTTAGAGGAGATTCTATTAGTCTGTAATGCCAATGTCGGTGGTCCGACAACTGCGGCAGCGATGGCGATTAGTAAGGGATGGCGTACTCTGGTGGGTCCTATTTTAGTGATCGGCACCGTCGGCTATGTGGTGGGAAATTATGCCGGGACAATAATCTATCTAATCACCACACGATTATTGTAGAGCGGTTTGCTGTCGAGTCATAAAACTCTACTACTAGCGCCCAAATAGCTGAAAAACGCGATAAAAAAGGCGTCTCATGGGAGGCGCCTTTCTTGCTTTTACTATTCTCTTACCATTTTTTTACGCCAAGGTATTATCGCCGGCATGGTAGCTCGAACGAACCATCGGGCCGATATGGGCAAGCTTAAAGCCGAGACGATATGCCTCTTCCTCATAAGCTTTAAAGGTTTGCGGTGTGACATAACGCTCTACCGCAAGATGCCCGCCGGAGGGTTGGAGATATTGGCCGATGGTGATCATCTCAATATCGTGTTCACGCATATAGCGCATCACATCCATCATCTCTTCATCGGTCTCACCGACGCCCACC
This sequence comes from Ignatzschineria sp. PL_is040, assembly GCF_055813795.1. Lineage (NCBI taxonomy): Bacteria > Pseudomonadati > Pseudomonadota > Gammaproteobacteria > Cardiobacteriales > Ignatzschineriaceae > Ignatzschineria > Ignatzschineria sp. PL_is040. The sequence goes on along the minus strand of NZ_JBVPGU010000001.1, from coordinate 684,462 downwards.
ATTAAGCCCGACTTTGTGGGAACATCAGGATTACGCGCTTTAAACTTCTTAAGGAGCATTAAGGAGTGATCATAATCGGCGCCGGGACGCACCTGTTTATAGAGGCGAGGAACGGTCTCCATATTGTGATTGAGGACATCCGGTGGGGTTTCGCTTAAGATATCGATTGCGACATCCATTCTGCCACGAAAATCGGGGACTAAGATCTCAATTTTCGTATGAGGGGAGAGCGCACGGATCTCGCGGATACAATCGGCAAAGTGGCCGGCACCGCCATCACGAAGATCATCGCGATCGACCGATGTAATCACCACATAATCGAGTCCTAACATCTTCACTGTCTCCGCTAAGCGTTTGGGTTCTTCAGCATCGAGCGGATTGGGGCGACCATGCGCCACATCACAGAAGGGGCAACGGCGGGTACAGATATCCCCCATAATCATAAAGGTGGCAGTACCTTGATTAAAGCACTCGCCAATATTAGGACATGCCGCCTCTTCACAGACTGAGTGAAGCTTGTTATCGCGTAAGATCTTGGTAATTTCACTAAAGCGTTTACCGCTTGGAATCTTAGCTCGAATCCAGTCGGGTTTGGGGATGCGCTCCTCCTTAGGAACGGCGACAACCTTAATCGGAATACGTGCGGTTTTGGCAGCTCCGCGTAGCTTTTCACCTTGTTCTAATTTCATTGTTATGGTCACTATTTCGCAGATTAAAAAAATCGATAAGAGACAGTATAACAGGGAAAAGGGGGAAGTTAACCATAGATCGAGAGAATGATTAGAGAGATTTTATACATTCTCTTTTTCTCAAAATAGTTCTCAACACCTATTAAAACTGCATTTGAACTCTGATCAAAAAAGCTCTACAGCAAGCAAGATCTATGGCATGATGAAGGCATGACTTGAGATCATCAGGATCAGGTCTCGATAAGGAGGTCAGAAGATGAAATTAGATGATCGATCGAATCGCACAGTAGGAAAGCGCGCCGGGAAAAAGCAGCGGATTCCCAAAAATCCTAAACATCCAGAGCGAATCTGTTGGGGTTGTGAGCGTCTTTGTGCCGCAAATAAGATGTTTTGTGGCAATGGTAGTGAGCGCTCGCAACATCCCTGTGAGCTCTTTGGGGAGGATTGGTATCTCTCCTTAACAGAAGAAGAGCTCGCTTATATCGAATTGGTGTAAATGATCACCAAGCTTGGAAGGTTGTCAGTTTTTCTGAAAATTGATCCGGCAATGTGATAAATGCGCCTGATTGAGTGCAGACATAGTGGCTCAAATGATGAGCAAATTGATGCGCTTCTTGAAATGAGGCTCCTTTATGAAGTGCGGTGATAAAGGCAGCAGAGAAGCTATCGCCGGCACCGATACTATCCGCAAGGGTGATCGATTTTCCCGATAGTGCCGAGTAATCATTCGGGCTCATCACAATACTGCCTTCAGCGCCTAAGGTTAAGAGAATAGCATTGAGCTCAAATCGCTCGATCAGATGGTAGAGCGTATCTCGAAGCGAAAGCGATTCCATCTGATAGCTCTTCTGCAGATAACGTAGCTCCATCTCATTGAGTTTGAGGAGATCGGCATAGCGCAAGAGTTGATCGACTAAGGGGGCAGAGTAGTAGGGGGCTCTAAGATTGAGATCACAAAAGCGCATCGCTTGTGGATTGTTTTCTAAAATAGCTTTGAGCGTTGTAAAAGAGTGATGATTTAGCTCATCATTATAATCTATATTTTTAGGGTCAAAGAGTGGTAGCGCTGAGCGCATAGCGAGTGAGCCATAGGCGATCAATGTTGTTGCCGCAGCTTTTTCTAATATCTCGGGGGTGAGGGGAATCTGATCCCATGCAGCGGGCGTTGCAAATTGGTAGTGGGGTTCTTGATCGATAATGGTGATATCGACGCGACCGGTGGGGAACTTGTTTTGCGCCGCGATCACGGGAATATGATGCTGTTGAAATTGTGCTAAGGCTTCTCTTCCTAAAGAATCATCACCAATAGCGGTCACAAGCGTTGCCGGAAATCCTAATTGATTAAGAAAATAGCAGAGGTTACTCGGCGCACCGCCCAATATTCGTTTGGGACCTTCAATTCCTTTATTTTCTAACAAATCATCCTGAAAGCAATCCCAAAGTAATTCACCGAAACAGAGCGCAGTGGCTTGATGATTCATATATTGTTCCCCTTTAAAGTATGCTTTTGAATGATGGTTATGAGAGGTTATGAGTGGTGATAAGTACTTATGAGCAACTCATAAATGACTATGACTGATGAGTGATGACGCTCAGCAATAATGAGCTATCTTATCAATGAAGCGATTATTTTACGAGATCTGCTAAGAGAAGATCCCATAATTACCTGCCCGCAGGTTGGCATCGATGATGCCCATTGCCGGCGCGTGGTTTATGGAAGAGCGTGATAGTGAGATCCGGCAGCGTTCAGCTTCTGTTTTTAATCGATATCCTCTAAGACGATTTCTGGAATCGCGGGAGAGAACGATTTCATTCTTATTACAACTGCATGCCCGCAGGTTGGCATCGATGATGCCCACTGCCGGCGCGTGGTTTATGGAAGAGCGCGATAGGGAGATCCGGCAACTTAACAACCTCTTTTATTTCAAGTTATTGAGAAAACTCAGGAGGAAAGAGGCGATTTTTTGTGATCGGTGGTATAATTTTTCTTTAGCTGATATTTGATAATTCATCAAAGATAATTCTTCAAATATCAAATGAAATCGATCAAATAATCTAACGCATTAAGGACTGACATGGATTTAAAGAAGTATATTGCTCGTATCAAAGATTTCCCTGCAGAAGGTGTTGATTTTAAGGATGTGACGCCGTTACTCAATGATGTTGAAGCGTATCGCTATACCGTTGAGGAGATGAGTCAGTTTGTCAAAGCGTGTGGAGCGACAGTGATTGTAGCGCCGGAAGCACGTGGTTTTATCTTTGCCGCACCTGTTGCAGTGATGACAGGAACGCGCCTCGTCCTTGTGCGTAAGCCGGGGAAATTACCCCGTAAATGCCATAAGGTTGCCTACTCATTAGAGTATGGAAATAATACGCAAGAGATGCATGTCGGTGATGTTAAAGAGAATGATCGCGTTGTGATTATTGATGATGTACTGGCAACAGGCGGTACCATTAAGGCGATTATCGAGATGGTTACGCGGGAGAAAGCAACAGTAGAAGGGATCTGCTTCCTTGCTGATCTCACTTATCTCCATGAACCAGAAGTATTAGAGGGCTACAACGTGAAGAGCCTTCTTAGTTATGAAGATTAATTTTCCTGATTTTTCCTGATGATTTAGCAATCTAATATTTAAAATAGTCTGAAAGACTGCAGATAACGAATGAGAGCAGATAATTAATGGACTTTAGTCCCGATTATCTGCTTTTTTATTATTAGGGTTACTATCTTTCTCTAGATGGAGTTATTAATTCTTTATGCGTGGTGGAGGTTTAGTATGCCTTTAAATAATGCAATGCAAAGCTATATCATTTTCACTGTAGATAATTATAGAAAGAATAATTTTCCAGATAGTGACCTTATTACTTACTATGGAAGTATTGAGCATGGAGCACTAGAGTTATGGGAGAAACAAATTGGGAACTTAGTAACCAATAGAGTAGGTATTCCTGAAGAGCTAGTAGTTATTCTTTCAACTCACGGTGGTAGTGTAGAATGCGTTGAAAAGATGGTTGATATTAGTCGGCGATTTTATAAGAAGGTTTCTTTTGTTATTCCTAGCCAAGCAATGTCAGCTGGCACGATCTGGACTATGTCTGGTGACAATATATATATGAGTTATTTATCTTCATTAGGGCCGATTGATCCTCAAGTGCAAAGTAATGATGGAAGGTGGGTCCCTGCTTTAGGTTATCTTGATAAGTTTAATGAAATTGTTGAGAAGTCTAAAAATGGGACGGTGTCTCAAGTTGAGTTAATGATGATTAATCAGTTAGATCTTGCGAATTTACGTAGGTATGAGCAAGCAACAGAGCTCTCTGTTTCGTTGTTAAAGAAATGGCTGACAAAATATAAGTTTAAAGATTGGTCTCATAAGGAGACAACAGGTGAAATTGTTACAGAAAGCTGTAAGTTGGATAGAGCCAGACAAATAGCAGAGGCTTTAAGTGATAATAATAAGTGGTTATCTCATAGTCGTTTTATTAATATAGATACACTTCAAAGTGATCTAAATATAAGAATTGATGATTATACAGATAATCATCAAATGATGGGTGAAACCACAAACCTACATGATTTGATATTAGATTTTAAGTTAAAAAACAATTATGCATGGATAATCTATATTGCAAAGAGAGAATAAATCATTTATTTTGTTGTAATAGATTCTGATAAGGAGAATCACAATGAACATAGAGTTAGATCATAAAAAATTAAAAAAAATGGTCGTCTCCTGTAAACAAGCGAAGATGATATCTAATTTAAAAAAATGGGGTTACTAGAGCCTCCAAGTACAAAATTGGCATATGGTTCTGACATTATTAAAAGACGTAATGATAATTCACAGAGTAGTACTTATATGATAAATCACCCTTAAGAGGTGAGATCTCTATTTGAGATCATCGCAATCCCCTGAGATTTACCACTAAGCCCAGCTTAACTCGCTGGGCTTATTTTTTGTCTGCAGTTTACCGCTGTTTGCCTGCGGTTAAGCGCATGGTGATCTCTCTTTTTTAATCAATCATTGCGTTTTATAAAAGATCTGTTAATAATAGAACTGTACTTAATATTTAGTATATATGAATAGTATGTTAAAAATGGGTTGAAAAATAATTAGGGAGATAAAAAATGGTAACGGGGTTGTTAGTGGGGGCGATATTGGGCTTTATTTTGCAGCGAGCGCGCTTTTGTATGACGGGAGGATTTCGTGATATCTATCTTGCGAAAAACTTTACGATGCTCTATGCCTTCTTGATTGCGATATCGGTGCAGGCTGTTGGTGTCTTTTTGTTGGTGAGGGGTGATTATCTTGCGATCTCAACAGGATCGATCTCCTTGATCGGCTCGATCGGTGGTAGTCTACTTTTTGGTTTTGGGATTGTTCTTGCCGGCGGTTGTGCGACGGGGACTTGGTATCGCGCAGCAGAAGGGCTTATTGGGAGTTGGATCGCGCTGATTTTTTATATGATTTTTGCTGCGATTACAAAGTATGGTGCGCTCTCTGGATTACAAAGAGAGATTGCAAGTCACACCGTTATTAATGATTCAATTGCCGAAACATTAGGGATAGAGCAGGGGATTTTAATATTATTATTGGTGGCGGTAACGCTCTTTTTCACGATTAAACATCTTCGTAAGCCGGCGGTGAAGATACCTTCTCTTCCGGCGAAACATCAGGGGATTCGTCATCTTCTCTTTGAAAAGCGTTGGCATCCTTTTGTTGCCGGTGCGGTCATTGGTCTTATTGCACTTGCTGCTTGGCCCTTAAGCTCGATGACAGGACGTAATAGTGGTTTAGGGATTACAACACCTTCTGCCAATATTATTCAATTTTTAGTGACGGGTGATTTAGGGTTAATCGATTGGGGTGTCTTCTTAGTTCTTGGGATCTTTATTGGGTCATTTATGGCGGCGAAGGGGAGTCGAGAGTTTAAGTGGCGCGTACCAAGTCACAACATCATCATTACAAGTGTGATTGGTGGGGCTTTGATGGGGATTGGTGCAAGTCTTGCCGGCGGATGTACGATTGGTAATGGATTAACCAACACCTCCATCATGGCGTGGAAAGGTTGGTTAGGGCTCTTCTTCACTATTATTGGTGTCTGGATTGCCTCTTACTTTATCTATGTTCGTCCAAGAAGAGTCGCACAACAAGGGACTGTCAGCGCTGTGAGCCACTCGGCATCATAGTACGAATCTTCGGTGATAAGATCGCCACTTTGCCGGCATGCAACTTATAGAAGCGCGTAATAGTGTTCTCCGGCAACTCAACAGCTCCTTTTACCTTGATATTTTAGTAGATAAGAGTAGGTAAGAGAATCAGCGGAAGGGCGGGAGAGAACGATTTTGTTCTTCTCACAACTGCATGCCCGCAGGTCGGCACCTTTGATGCCAACTGCCGGCGAGAGGTTTTTGGAAATACGCGATGGTGAAATCCGGCAGCGTTCAGCTTTTGCTGGTTTCATTATTTTTAAAAAGAGAGTTCGATAGGATCAATAGATAGGAGAAAAATAGTATGGCACTTTATGAATTAAAATCGTTGGGACTTGTCTGCCCCTTTCCACTACTGGAGGCTAAAGAGAAGATGGAGCAATTGGAGACGGGTGATGCATTGAAAATTGAGTTTGATTGTACCCAAGGGACGGAAGCGATTCCTCGCTGGGCGGCAGAAGCAGGGCATGAGGTCACCGATTATGAACAGATCGGCGATGCCGCATGGTCGATTACCATTGTGAAACGATAATGGATAAGTCTTATCACTCATATTTTAACGGTGATAATGCATCAATGGGGCAGATTACCCATAAGATTTGAGGATGATCATCTTTGATCATCCTCTCTTTTTAATCACTATTACAAAATTACTATTACAAATTACTATTACAAATTAGTAAACTCAAACTAGTCATTTCAAATTAGTAACCCCTAAAGAATCACCGGCAGAGGATGGGTGATTCTGATCTCTTCAGGGCTGATGCTGGTGCCGTATGCGATTACCTCGACACCGGCGGCAACGGCTTCTCGCAGAAGTTTACCATAAGCGGGATCGATCTCATCTGCCGGGCGAACGCCTTTAGCGCCTGTAAGATTCACACAATAGAGTAAAATCGCCCGCGTACCACTCTTTGCTAGCGCTATCAACTCTCGAAGATGCTTCTGCCCACGGGTTGTAACCGCATCGGGAAAGGCGGCAATATCGCTCTCTTCAAAGCCTAGCGTCACGCTTTTTACCTCAATATAGATCTCGTTTTCATCGCGATCTTTGAGGCAGAAATCGATCCGTGAATTCTCCACCCCATAACGCACCTCCCTTTTCAGGCTGATGAAAGGACCAAGATCGATGATCCCCTCATTGAGCGCCTCTTCTACTAACAGGTTGGCATAATGGGTGTTAATATTGGCGAGCGCGCCAAAAGGTGTGGTGGCAATCACCCAAGTGCCGGCGGTACTTCTTTTCGGATCATTTGCCGGAAGATACCAAAGATCGCTGCCGGGGAGCAGACAATTTTTCATCGAGCCGGTATTCGGGCAGTGAAGGGTGATGATCTCACCCGAATCGAGCTCAACTTCTGTTAAAAATCGCTTATAGCGCCGGATCAATCGCCCTTTGGCGAGTAGAGGGGTAAATTTCATAATAATTTTTATAACTATAGATATTAACGATACTCAATATGGTAGATCACCGTTGTTGAGAAAGCCCCGCCTTTTACCTCTTTTTTAGGGTTTTTTCGTAGGTGAGCTTCCATGGCTAAAATAATATTTTCATCTAAACCGATTTCACCTAAACGAATAGGTGTATTAAATTTTAACTTTCCAAAATTCTCATTTCCACGAGAGGAGTGCTTCACGCCATCGAGTGAGAGAAGCGTACCATTTTTAAGTTCGATATTATCATTAACAACAGGATCAGTTGCGCTGAAGGTAATGATAGGGTAGAGCGGGTAGCTACAACTATCCTTAGCAGAACGTGATATTCTCAGAGAGAGATTTTTTGTGATCGTCTGATTAAGATCTTCTTTACTCATTGCACCAAAATCAATATCTCCAGGATGTCCGATATTAACAGTAGGCGTAATACAAGGGTCAGGGTATGCATCAATGCCCATAGCGACAATAATTTCATAAGGTGCATATGAAGGTTGCCCACCTATTTGCGTTACATTTAAGATAGGTAGATAAAGTGGACTAATGGGCTTAGGATTTTCAGGCTGATAACCTGGCTGAAATATTTTGACACTCAACTCTATATTGACGGGAAATTCATGATATTTCCCAGGACCTAAAACCGGCAGGTAGATCGTTTTCCCTGGTCTATGGGCATTGAGTTTAAAAACATCAAAAATATTGGTCGACTCTCCATAATTGGTGACAACATTGGTATATGTGAAGAATGCTTCTTGTATAGGTTTATATTGTTGTAGGCTTGCTACGAATGCTTCCGCCTCGGTCGTTCCGCTATTATCGGGTTCAATTTTTATAGGAACATCCGCTCTGCATCGAAGATTAAAATGGTATTTTTGGGGACTACCAAAAAAATCTGTTAAGGGAAAGGTTGTTTCGATATAGCGAGGTCCGCCCATTCCTGTATCACTAGCGATACAGAGCGGATCATTCCAATTGGTCTGTTTTTGGGAATATCCTAATTTCATTGAGAAAATTATTAGCGTGCTTATGGAAACTACTCTCCAGATATTTAATTTAGGCACTTTGATGCTCCTTTAGTAAAATAATAAGATAAAAACAAAAAATACAACAATAAGGAAAGGCATCTCGATAGAGATCTTTAATCAATTAGCTCTATTTCTATATTTTCTATATTCAATTTTCCTGATGAAAAAGAAACTATTTTTACTGCCAATAGACTACATTGAGAATCAATCATTATTGATAGTGTAAAGCAGAGCCTGCATGTCATTATAAATAGTTTAATGGGCGCTATTATATTCTTTTTTATTGCAACATATTAGAGCTTTTATCTAGGAAGTTAAGAGGAGTGTTGAGAATAGAGAGTATATAGTGTTTTCTATCAAATATTTCCTATAAAATAGTGTCTATCAAAGAATTTATATTTTATGATATCTAAATATTGTGATGACCTATCTTGTAACCTACTCTACCTACTCTACCTACTCTATCTTAATCTACTCTACTCTAATATAGAGTAGCGATCTATCCATGCAGAAGCGTAATCAGCGCTGTAACAGTAATCAGCATCCCCACGGTGGAGACCGCTAAGATGGAGGAGGCTTGCTGCTGATATTGCTGATATTTTGTCGCAAGGAGGACAATCATCGGCCCCGATGGAAGCGCGGCGAGGAGTAGACCCTCATCATAGATCAATGCCCCTTTTTGAATCCCGAAGAGGAGCGCGATGGCGATAAAGAGTGCCGGCAATCCCACATTTTTTAAGAGGGCAATCAAAAGCACCTCAAAGCTGAGTTTAAAGCGATTAGCGGCAATGGTCATCCCGGCAACAAAGACGGCAACACCGGCAGTAGCTTTACCGATAAGCGTTAGCGAGTGATCCACCACCTCCGGTATTTTGATATCTAAAAAGACGAGGATAAAGGCTAAGAGTGGCGCCCAGACAAAGGGCGTTTTAAAGATCGCTTCATAAAGGGAGTGACCGATCAATTTCGTAAGAGAATCATGCTGATCTGCCATTTTTGCCAGACTCAATTTAATGATAATGGTCGCTAAGGGGACAATCACCACATTGATCACAAGGGAGATAATACTAATCGCAACGCCACTTTCAACGCCGTAGAGGCTCCCTAAGAGTGCCGGACCATAGAAAGGCCCTGCAGAGAAGCTCACCGCCAAGCCGGCAATGGAGGATTCTACACTATTGCGCCGAAAGAGAATCTTCGCCACCAAAAAGCCGACAAAGTAGGCAATCAGTAGTGCTACTAAAAGCGCACCAAAGAGGATGATCTCCTCCAAGAGTTGTGTTCTAGTCACCATAATCGTCCCCACAAAGAGCATCGGCGGGAGAGCGATTTTGAGCACTAGATTATTGATGATTGGAATCGGGTTAACGTCGGTTCCAAAGAGATGCGCCTTCTGTGCGCCAAAACCGAAGGCGAGAACAAAGATAATCGGGACAACAACTGCGGCGGATTGTAATATCTGCTCCATGAACGGCTCCTTATCGCTTTTAATTAAGGTCCTAATTAAGGTCTATGATCATTTAGATCATTGAATCGGGTTATCGAAATGACATTAAGGGATCAATACATTAAGGGATCAATGTTTTCGATAGCCTACTGAGAGATCGATCTCATCATGATAGTGCTGTTTTAAGCTCACGAGCAACTCATCATCAGCGATCACTCTCTCCTGCTGCATCTGAAGAACGCCGGCACTGCGTGGGTTGTGATACTTAAAGATCAGCTGTAAGCCCTTCTCATCATGTCGATAGGGCATCAATTTCTGGAAGATCTCCTGAACAGTGGAGAGCGGTAAGGGGCGGCGATTCTCAATTAAGATAAAGTGCCCATGGGTTTCTCGCACCTGTCTTAATGTTCGTAATTCACTTACCCGTAGCGTCATGCAGTTATTGAAGGAATCCCAGCTATGGCTGCCGCGAATAAAGAGGATGCTATCGGGCGTGATCTCTTCTCCCGCTTCATTGAGCGTTTCGATCGGCTCTTCAAAGAGTCTAAATTCAGCGCGAGCATGCCCATCATCGAGCACCACGAAAAACATCTTATTGCCTGCTTTGCTGATGCGGGTGTAGAAGGCGGTGACTAAACCGGCAACGATCACATTATCCTCATTGCGTGAATGATATTGCGGCTCTGGCATCGCTTGCAGTGCGGAGAGGGTGGTATTGGCCACCTCTTTGATCTCCGCGCGATATTGATCGATCGGATGGCCACTAAAGAAGAAGCCTAAGACCGATTTTTCCGCATGGAGAAGCTCTTTTTCCGTCAGTGGCATCGCTTCATGCAGTTGATATTGGGGTTCATCACTCGGTTCATCGCTAAAGAGGCCGAAGATATCGCCCTGACCACTACTCTCATTCTTCCGATTTTGATCGGCAAGACGAATCGCCTCCTCCATCGTTGCGAGCAGCTCTGCTCGGTAAGCGGCACGTTCGGCGATCGAGTCAATTTCAGGGTTGAGGCAATCGAGCGCGCCGGCACGGATTAAGATATCGATGGCACGTTTGGAGGTTTTAGAGAGATCGACCCGGCGACAAAAGTCGAATAGATCGCGATAAGGACCATTCTCCTCCCGCTCTTCAATCAGTTGTAGTGCCGCCGCTTTTCCATACCCTTTCAATGCGCCGAGGCCATAGATAATTGCTCCCTCTTTATTGACGGTAAATTGATGGTAGGATTGATTGATGCTCGGGCGGATGAGCGGAATCTTCATCGCCAAGACCTCTTCGATAATGATAATGATCTTATCGGTATGATCGAGGTCGGCAGAGAGCACCGCTGCCATAAATTCAGGAGGATAATGCTCTTTAAGATAGGCGGTCTGATAGGAGAGAAGGGCATAAGCGGCGGAGTGAGATTTGTTAAATCCATAGCCGGCAAATTTTTCCATCAAGTCGAAGAGTCGACCCGCTTTCTCACTATCAAAGCCGAGCGTTTCTGCCCCTTGCATAAAGAGCGCGCGTTGCTTCTCCATCTCTTCTGGGAGCTTTTTTCCCATCGCTCGGCGCAGTAAGTCCGCACCCCCTAAGCTATAATTCCCGATAATCTGGGAGATCTGCATTACCTGTTCTTGGTAGACAATAACGCCGTAGGTCGGTTTTAAGACCGGTTCTAGCTCTGGGAAGGGGTAGATCACCTCTTCGCGCCCATGTTTACGATTGATAAAGTCTTCCACCATCCCGGACTCAAGGGGCCCAGGGCGAAAGAGGGCAACAAGTGCGACAATATCTTCAAAGTTATCAGGCTGGAGTCGGCGAAGAAGATCCTTCATCCCACGAGATTCTAGCTGGAAGACGGAGGTGGTTTGGCACGCCTTTAAGAGATCGAAGGTGGGTTTATCATCGAGCGGTAAATCGTGCAGATCGATCGTCTCACCGCGATTATACTCAATATTCTTAATCGCCCAATCGATAATGGTTAAGGTACGTAAGCCTAAGAAGTCAAATTTGACCAATCCCGCCGCTTCAATATCATCCTTATCATATTGGGTGACGAGCGCCGTGGAGCCCTCCTCACAGTAGAGCGGGGAGAAGTCGGTCAGTTTAGTCGGCGCAATGACAACACCGCCGGCATGGCGCCCCACCGATTTCGCTAAGCCTTCAAGCTGCTTGGCAAAGTCGATCAGAATCCTCACCTCTTCATCTTGATGGTAGAGATCATGAAGCTCCGGCTCCTGCATCATCGCCTTTTCAAGGGTAATCCCAAGATCCATCGGGATCAATTTGGCAATGCGATCGACAAAGCCATAAGGATGCCCTAATGCTCGCCCCACATCACGAATCACCGCTTTTGCCGCCATCGTTCCATGGGTGGCGATCTGTGATACCGCCTCTCGGCCATAACGATTGGCCACATACTCAATCACGCGATCGCGCCCCTCCATACAGAAATCGATATCGAAGTCCGGCATCGAGACACGTTCGGGGTTTAAGAAGCGTTCAAAGAGTAGGTCATAGGGAAGGGGGTCAAGATCGGTAATTTTCAGCGCCCACGCTACAAGAGAGCCGGCACCCGATCCGCGCCCGGGGCCCACAGGAATCTGATGATCTTTCGCCCATTGGATAAAGTCGGCAACGATGAGGAAGTAGCCGGGAAAGCCCATATTGTTAATGACGTTCAACTCAATATCGAGCCGTTCCCAATAGTGCTGATTCTCCTCACTCTGCTGGCCGATCCGCTCCTCTAAGCCGCGATACGATTCTGCCTTGAAATACTCCTCAATCGTCATCCCATCAGGGATAGGGAATGCCGGCAATTGCGGTTGATGGAGCGTTAAGGTGACGTTACAGCGTTTAACGAGCTCGATACTATTCTCAATCGCATCGGGATAGTCGGAGAAGAGCGTCTCCATCTCCTCAATCGAGCGGAGATACTGTTTTGGGGAGTAGTTTCGTGGGCGATTAGGGTCGAGCATCGAATAGCCCGATTGAATCGCAACACGCACCTCATGGGCTTCATACTCATCTTCCCGCATAAAGCGCACATCATTGAGTGCAATCAGCGGGAGACCTAGCCGTTCTGCAAAGGGGGTTACCTCTTGAATAAAGCGCTCATCATCTTGTTGATCGAGGCGCTTAATGCCGATATAGAGGCGATCTTCCAAGAAGGAGGCGTAGGTATTTTGTAAAAACTTCTCCGCCGCAACTTCTCCTTGATTGAGCAGCTTCTGCCCCATATGGCTCTCTTTCGCCATAATGACAATAAGTCCCTCTTGATACTCTTGCAACTTCTCATGAGTAATATAGGGAACACCGCGGATCTGATGGTAGCGGTAACCATAGCTCAAGAGCTCCGCTAAATTGAGATAACCTTGATAATTTTGTGCAATCAGCGTGATACGGCCGACACTATTCTCTTCATCGATTACTAAGCAGTCGGCCCCAAAGATCGGCTTAATGCCTGATTTAAGTGCCGTTTCATAAAACTTAATGGCCGCAAACTCATTCCCAAGGTCGGTGAGTGCCGCAGCGCTAAACCCCATCTCTTTAAGCTTTGCAAAGAGGGGCTTAATGCGAACTAAGCCATCAACCATCGAGAATTCAGTATGAAGATTAAAGTGGGTAAAGGTCATAAGATTTCAGCTTCACTAAATTTCCAAAAGAGTAGGGCAAAATGATATCACAAATCATTCTCGATCTTGTCCCTTGGAAGATAAGTTGCCAAATTTTAATATTTCGTATTTCAGGTTTCTCTATTTCAGATCGATCTATGTGATCGCTTAATTACTTCGGCAGAAAGTGGTAACAGCTGAAAGGATTGATCCGGACGATGAGTGGTGATTGATAGATAGAAAAATCTATTATGACGTAATAAGGTTACGAGTTTTATTTCCATTTATCTATAATAGATAATAATATCAAAATATCGATTAATTATAATAATTGATATTATATTAAAACGAAAAATTTGAAGCGAAAATCACAAAAGGATCAATCATGAAAAAAATAGTTCTTTTAGGTTTTATCTCAGCGTTACTGGTAGCTTGTACCCCGGAGGATGAAGATTACTACTTTAAGCACCTAGATAAAGCAGAAGAGAAGGCAAAGAGCTGTAATAACCAATTAGAGAAAATATTGATGGCGGGAAAGGATGAAAAGGCGCTCGCTAAATTGAAGGCAGATACAGAGTGTCAGGCGGCTTTTGATGCGCTTAATAAACAGAAAGAGATTGAGCGAGAGAAAGAGAGAGCGGAGAGAGAGAGCTTAAGAGACAACAAGAATTAGAAGCAAAGCAGAAGGCGATGGAAGAAGCTAAAAATCGTATTTCTCGATCACTTACCGATAAAAATTGGGATGAGATTATTGCAGAATATTTAAAACAGAAAGAGTGCAACAATCTCTCCCAAAGAAATACTCCCGAGTGCATGGCTTGGAAAGAGATCCATGAAGAGGCCTTTAAGAGTGGGGAAGATCAACTCTCAAAAGAGAACTTTGAAGCCTTAACAGAGCAGCAAGAGATTTATTGTAATTTGGATAAGCGATCGGGTTCTGCTTGTGATGTTTGGAAAAAGAGCTGGAATACTCAAAATGCCGCAATCGTTAATCAATTTATCAACGATGATCAGCGCTTTGTCGAAACCTATAACCAGTGTTATGACACGATGGAAAAAATACGACAATCGGATGAGGGACGCAGAGTAAAAACTCAGCTAGAGCGTGAAGTGACCGGGAGCTATCCTTGTTATCAGATAAAGGAAGCTTACTCTAAGAGAGGATTAGGATCTGGGTGGAATATCTTCACGAAGCGCATTAGCTTATAACATTCTTATACTCATTCTTATAGTATGCTTATAGAGTTCTTATAGTATTACTCTATAAGTAATACTATAAGTTAGATAGGATCGGGGTGGTGATGGGTAAGTAGAAAATTGATTATGACTTTATAATCATCTTACGAACTCTATAATTGTTAAGGGGATTTTCATTAGCGATATTTTCAAGAGCTTGGTCAATAAGAGATGGGTTATGAGGATTGACATGGTGAATCCAGGTTCTAAGCGTATCAATATAGATGACCATATTAGGATCATTGACCTCTCTTAACCAATCTTCTAGCTCTTCTAGGGTAATATTTTGAATATAATATCTTTCTTCATTATTTAAGCCATCTACTCTTAAGCTCTTAACAAACTCAGAAAGTGGCAGATCACTCTTTTCTTTTTTAATTTGGGAAAATAATTCTTCAGCATATTTGACGATAGGTTCATTTCCTAAACGATTTAAATTTATGTGAGAGATTGTACGGAGACTTTCTTCCCACGGCATATTCTTGATAGTTTCCCGATTGATTTCTATATAATCATCGATATAGTCGAAAATATCTTTCTCTCCTGTTGTCGGATCTTTTAATCGTCTAAATTGGTAATAACTAGTTAATGTAGAGATGAAAAGCGGGTATTCCCAATAGGGATAATTCCCTTTGTTATTTAAAATCTCTTTAAGTCCCGAAATGATCTCGTCTAAATTATCTTTGAAACTACTGCGATATAGTATCCAAACGGTATTGAGCTGTTGGCGGATATCTGCTTGTTTTCTTAAGATAGAAACCCTAGATTTTTCCGATTCTATAAAGTTTAAAATAGTTTCTGTAGACCAGGTGCCATTTTCCAGTCTATTGATAATCTCCTTAGAGAAGGGGGAGTAAGAGGTGATATCTTGTAGGTGTGGCATCATTAATATTTGATATATCTTCTGCCGATGCGTTTCGGAGGAGTCTTCTTGAGCAGTTTCGCTTTTTGCATCTTGCTGAGTTGGAGATGATGGGTTATCTTCACCAAATATTATATCTTTAAGTGAAGCAAAAGGGACCTCATCATTTTTTTCAAAATAGAAATAAGATAGAAATATAAGTCGTTTAATAAAATCATTAGATATTATTTCATCGATAGCATCAGGCGCAATTTCAAAAAAATTATCCATTATCCCCTTGATTTTATTCAGTACTCTAATATTTTTAACTTCAATCTTTAAATCTCTTAAGTCTTCGGTAATAGCTTCTTTGATGATAGGGTAGTGATTTAACTGATCACCAAAGACAATCTCTAACTGGTTCTCTAATGTTGGCGCGTAGCTATATTCTAGATCGACAATTTTTTCTCTATATTGATTGAGTTCATTCTTCTGCTCTTTTAATAACGCATCTTCATTAAAGATAAAAACTATTTTGCAGTTTTTTTGTTGCGCTAATTCATCTGCATAGCCCATTAATGCCGTAATCGGGAGCTTAGAATTCATACGATCAATGTCATCGAAACAGATCACCATATCCTTAATATATTGGTTCTCTATTGTATGGGTTTGATCCCCTAAATATCTCTTTACAATGCCAATTTTATTGATATCTGTTAAAAGTTTACTGGCATAGTTAGGATTGAAGAAGTTCCGAGTTATTCCTCTCTTTTTTAGAAAATCCTTAAAGATTTGCAGTTGGAATAGTTTCCATCCTTTATTTCTAAGTTTAGAAAGAGCGTGAATCCACCTCATATTAAAAATATATTTTGAGTGATAGATAATGATTAAACTCGATAGAGCCAGGAGAAAAAAGTAGGGACTCTTTAAGGAATTCTCAAAAAATAGATTGAAAAAGAAGCATAAGATAATCCAGAGGATGATTTTTAGCGGGCTTAAAGAACCGGACCAAAAAGAGGCTTCTTGAAAAAGTGGCTGACTATTATTAAAGAGCTTACTCTTTAAAGTATTGATATCCTCAATGCCAAATAGAGAGAGATAGCTATAATTCTTAAATTGTGAGGAGAGGTGAGGGTGCTCTTCTTGGGGCGCTATCTCTTTTGCGGACGGTTTTTGTAGGAGTTGCTTTTCGAAGTAATCTTTCCAAAAGTAGGTTTTTCCAATACCCCATTTCCCCTTAAAAATGAGAATTTTGTTGTTTTCATTTGAAAGAAAATCTCTTAGCTTATTAGCAGTTTCTTGATTATAGTCGCTCATATCACCCCCTATATTTATTTGATGAACTTATTTTTATCTCTATTTGATAATATTATGCCGTAATTTTTGGATAATGTTAGGTGTGTGATTGATCAGTGTTTACGTAGTCTGAGTTTTATTTGAAATATGGTAGCTCATCATAGTCATCTTTAGAATGTGAGTATAGTAGATTGAGCAGGGATTATGACGCGCGAGAGCTGTGAAAATAAGGTTGGGATAAAAGAGAGTCGGGACGTACATCATAATCCCCACCATCTGTCACTTTTTTCTGCCCAACTATCGCTATTTTAGCGCTATCTCTATGATTTAAATCAAAAATTTCTTCTTCTGTTTTAACGTCTACAAAATATAACCTACTTTTATTGATGTCGACAATGTAGTTATTTCGGCTAATTGACAATGCTTTTATGGCGAGTAGCCATTATTTTGTAGGGATATATTATGAAACAGAGTTATATCGAAGAGTGTAAAAACCGTTCTTCTAAGTTTGAAGAGTGGCGCAGATTTTTACTGCTAGCTATTATCATTCTCCCCATTCTTGCTGTATGCGCAATTGGTACATACGGCTTTTTTATTTGGTTTATGCAGCTTCTTTTTTGGGGATCTCCTTCTTAAGCCGTTCTGCTGTATGGGATTTTTTATTATATTTTTTAAAGGAGATGTTAAATGGGAGCATTTAAACGCATTAAAGAAGCGCTCTATAATCTCTTTCTCCGTCCTAGTGTGAGAATTGGATTAGGGATTTTGGTAACGGGTGGTTTTATCGCAGGTATCCTCTTTTGGAATGCTTTAGATACAGGGCTTAAATATAGTAATTCCGAAGCATTCTGTATCAGCTGTCATACCATGAGAGATAATGTCTATGCGGAGTTGCAAAATACGATCCACTATAAAAATAGAACAGGGGTTCGTGCTTACTGCTCTGATTGTCATGTTCCTCACAATTTTACCGATAAGATCGCACGTAAAATGCAGGCAAGTCGGGAAGTGTGGGCGCAGATTAGAGGGGATATCGATACCAGAAAGAAGTTTCAGGATAGACGTTTACTCCTCGCGCAAAGAGAGTGGGATCGGATGAATGCTAATGGTTCTAAAGAGTGCCGCTCATGTCATGATTATCAACATATGGATTTTGACAGAATGAATATTATGGCACAGATGGAGATGCAAAGTGCTGCAGAGCGGGATATTAGCTGTATCGAATGTCATAAAGGGATTGCGCACCAATTACCAAAAGTGGAAAGGGTTCGTGACTCTGGCTTAGATGATCTTCTCGCTACTGCGAATAAGACAAAGACAGATAAAAATCAAAAATATTATAACGTCTTACCGCAACCGATCTATCTTGATGCCGATCTTCAAAAACCAATCGGTACGATCGAAACTGCAACCGCCGTTAAAGTACTCGATAAGAAGGATGATGCCGAGTTAATAGAGTTTGAACTATGGCGCAAGAATAAAGGGTATGGTCGCGTCTGGTATGAAGATTTTGGTCTTAATATTATGAGTGTCATTCTCGATAGAGAGATTGCCCAAAATAGTGATTATGTGGAAGTTTTAGAGACAAAAGAAGATCCCTTAACAGGGCTTGAATGGCAAAAGGTGAAGAGTACGGCATGGATTAATAATGGGGGGTTAGTTGAAAGTGCAAAACCGCTCTGGGAGTTTGCCGATTCTCGTTATAACGCAAGTTGTAGTATCTGCCATCAACAGCCTTTAGTTGATCAATTCGATACCAATACTTGGCCTGGGATTTTCAATGGAATGGTTGGTTTTACTAACCTCGATAATGATAGCGCATCGCTTATTTTGAAATATATTCAGCTTCATGCCAGCGATAGTGCGCAAGCAGAGTAAATCGATCAACTGATCCATCGATTAGCAGGTCAGCAGGTCATGTAATCGATAGATCTACCTATTTTAAGGAGTCAAAAATGAAAAAACATTCACGTCGAGACTTTCTAAAAGCACTTACGGCAATTTCTGCCGGGACATTGGTCGCGCCCATTGCTTTGGCAAATAGCCGTGATATTGTTACGCAGAGTTCTACAACTATTGAGGGCGCCGAGCGCTCGATTTTAGATCAATGGAAGTTTTCAGGTTCCCATTGGGGAGCATTTCGGGCAAGAGTTATCGGGGATCGCGTGACAGAAGTTGTTCCCTTTGAGTTTGATAAGTTCCCATCCGATCTGATCTACAATATTCCCGGCATTATCTATAATTCTTCTCGAGTTCGTTATCCGATGGTGCGCCTCGATTGGTTTAGAAATGGTCACTATAGTGATCGGCGCCAACGTGGCGATAACCGATTTGTACGGGTAAGCTGGGATCAGGCATTAGATCTTATGTATAACGAGATGGAGCGTATTCAGCGGACCTATGGGCCTAGTGGTTTACTGCGTGGTCATGTAGGTTGGCGTTCTGTCGGGCAGGTTCATAGTTGTGGAAATCATATGCATCGCGGGATTAAGATGCACGGTAATAGTGTCGGCACAATGCAGGATTATTCCACCGGTGCCGGACAGACGATTATGCCCTATGTGATGGGAACCACAGAGGTCTATATTCAAGGAACATCATGGGAGTATATCGTCGATAATACAGAACTGTTAATCATGTGGGCGATGGACCCTATTAAGAACTTACAGATTGGTTGGAATACGGAGACTCACGAATCTTACATCTATCTTGAGCAGATTAAAGAGAAGATCGCAAAAGGGGAGATGCAGGTTATTTCGATCGATCCTGTGGTAACAAAGACACAAAAATATCTTAAATCTGAGCAACAATATCTCAATCCCTTAACTGATGTGGCGTTTCAGTTAGCAATTGCCCATACGCTCTGGAAAGAGGAGCTTTACGATCAGGCGTTTCTTGATACTTATACGGTCGGATTTGAGCTCTTTCTCCCTTATTTAAAGGGGGAGACAGAAGATATGGTGGAGAAAACACCAGAGTGGGCCGCCCCGATTTGTGGTGTGCCGGCAGATCGTATTCGTGAACTTGCGCGTCTAATGGCCTCAAAACGAACACAAATTATGATGGGATGGGGGATTCAGCGTAATCAACATGGTGAGCAGCCTTTCTGGATGGGAGCTATTATCGCGGCGATGTTGGGACAGATTGGGCTTCCCGGAGGAGGAATTAGCTACTCGCATAACTATAGTGGTGCCGGCGTAACAACAACAGGAGCTTCGATGCCAGGCGCATTTCCGCTTAATCTCGATTTTGGTCGTAAGCCTAAATATGACAACGATGATTATAAAGGGGCGGTCTCTGTGATTCCCTTGACCCGTGCGATAGATGCAATTGATGGACGAGAGATCGATTTCAATGGCCAGAGGATTAAGTTGCCGGCTTATAAGATGGCAGTTTTTTCCGGCTCTAACCATTGGGCGCGCCATCAGGACAAAAATCGTATGAAGCGTAAATATCTGGAGTTAGAGACCATCGTTTCGATCGATTATAACTGGACGGCAACCTGTCGCTTTGCCGATATCGTTCTCCCAGCCTGTACGCCTTATGAACGTAATGATTTAGATATCTACGGCACTTATTGTAATCGTGGGATTATCGCAATGCATAAGTTGGTCGATCCTCTTTATCAATCTCGCTCTGATTTTGATATCTGGCGCGATTTTGCAAAACGACTCGGTAGGGAAGAGGAGTATAGTCAAGGTTTAGATGAGATGGAGTGGGTAGAGAAGCTCTATAACGAGTGCTATCAAGAGAATCTCCAAAAAGGTTTCTATATGCCCTCATTTAAAGAGTTTTGGGAGCGCGGTTACGTTCTTTTCCCCGATGGTAAGTCTTTTGTACAACATGCCGCTTTCAGGGAAGATCCAGAGGTTAATGCGCTTGGTACTCCTTCTGGCTTTATCGAAATTTATAGCCGTAAGATCGCCTCTTATGGTTATGATGATTGTAAAGGGCATCCTATCTGGATGGAGAAGTCAGAACGATCACACGGTGGACCGAAATCAGATAGATATCCCTTCTGGTTACAGTCGATTCATCCTGATCAGCGCCTTCATTCACAGATGTGTGAAGTGGAGAGTGCTCGGGAGGATTATACTGTTCAAGGGCGTGAGCCGATCTATATCAATCCCGCTGATGCAGAACGTAAAGGGATTAAAGAGGGGGATCTTGTCCGTGTCTTTAATGATCGCGGCGAGCTTCTTGCTGGTGCGCGTCTATCGAATGATTATCCAGAAGGTATTGTACGAATCCATGAGGGTGGATGGTATGGTCCGGTTAATGAAAAGATCGGCGCTCTCGATACTTACGGTGATGCCAATGTCTTAACGCAGGATATTGGAAGCTCTAAATTAGCACAAGCAGTGAGTGCTAATACCTGTGTGGTCGATTTTGAGAAGTTTGAAGGAACGCCACCTCGTATTACCGCTTTTGGTGGACCTACGGTAGTGGACCCCAATGGTAATATTGTAGAGACCTTATCGTAATGCGTTTTATCTAATATTTTTTATCGGGGCAATGCTATTTGCATTGCCTCTCTATTTTGATAGATATGACAAATATTAATAAGCATTGCTGTAAAAGAGAGGAATTGAGATGAGAGTAGATCAATTGAATAGAGAGAAGAATAGAGAGAAGAGCGTGTGTAAAGAGGAGAATCTTCAGGAATTATGGCCGACATTAATGGCAAAACGAGCAGAGATTTATCATTGGTTCGCTGCTATCTTTGCCCTTGAATTAACAAAAGAGCAGATTATCGCCTATCAACAGGGGGCGATTTCCCCATTGCTCTCTTTTTTAAACGAGAGTGGTTTTACTCGTGAGAGTAAAGCAGTGCAAAGTGCGATTGAACAGTGGGATGCATTGGGGGATATCGAGACAATTCAATTGGAGCTTGCTGCAGATTTCGCATCGCTCTTTCTGCTCGATGGCCAACATGCCGCTCTTCCATATGCCTCTTACTATCTAGAGGAGGATGGGGATCTTTTTGGCGATCTTGAAGGGGCAATGAAGCAGCTATTGGCCGATAATCAATTGATGGTGGATAAAGCTTTTAATGAGCCGGCAGATCATTTAGCCATTATTTTAATGGTATTAGCAAGATGGAGTGAGACCGATCGGAGTGAGCGAAATAGTAAGACGCTCCTAAACGATCAAAATGCTCTTGTAGAGAGAATCACAGCGCAGATGCAATATATCGATGATGCACTTTTAAGTTGGCTCCCCCAATTTATCGCAAGAGGGGGAAATATAGTGGTCAAAAGTACCTTTTATTCCGCTGTTATGAAGTTACTGTTTGCCTATCTCGAAGCAGATCGACAATTTTTGGAAGAGATGGGAGAGGGAGAGTAGAAATTGATTACCAAGGAGCAGTGAGCG
The DNA here is from genome assembly GCF_055813795.1 of Ignatzschineria sp. PL_is040. Classification (NCBI taxonomy): domain Bacteria; kingdom Pseudomonadati; phylum Pseudomonadota; class Gammaproteobacteria; order Cardiobacteriales; family Ignatzschineriaceae; genus Ignatzschineria; species Ignatzschineria sp. PL_is040. Next base: position 662,306 of record NZ_JBVPGU010000001.1, on the reverse strand, counting down.
CTACGTGAATATCTGTTGATAACAGAAAAGGGAAATCATGTAGCAACTCCGTTTTGGTGGCAGGCGCATTTGTATTGAAATAAATTCCTCTACATTTATCCCCTAATTTTTTATATATTCATATTTGCACATATCTCATTTTTCCCACTTGGGATCATAAGATTCTAGTGAAGGGCGCAATCTTCTGATATTCGCCTTCTTCTTAATAAGTGCGCGTCGCTTTTCAGAGAGTTTCTTGTAATACTCAAAGTAGGTGAGCATTTGGTCTTTTTCTCTCTTTTCTTTGGCATTATTCTCTAGTGTCATGTTGTTATCTCCTTTTACCACGCATAATGGATAAAACTCAAAAGCATCATAAGAAGGGAGAGGCAAGAGAGTCTTAAAAGATAAGAAAAGTATAGGCGTATAATCTAAAATTGTCGGGGTAAGTATATTTTAATCAATCTGTTTCTATTTCTTTATGGTCATTGATCGTTGAGTCAGTTATTTTCAGAGAGTTTTCAGATAACTTCTTAGATGAGTGAAAGAAGATCCTCCTTTCTTGGCAATAGTCATTCTCTCTTATCCCAATTATTGATATCCTTATACCCATTATAGATATTTATAGTTATTTATAGTTATTATCGTTATTGACCAATAGTAGGGATTTTCATGATTAAGAAAGCAATTTTACCTGTTGCGGGTTTAGGGACCCGTTTTCTGCCGGCGAGTAAGGCGATTCCGAAAGAGATGGTGACGGTGGTCGATCGTCCCGTGATCGATTATGTGGTGCAAGAGGCAGTCAAAGCAGGGATTAAAGAGATTATCCTAGTAACGCATAGCTCAAAAGGGAGTATTGAGAACTATTTCGATAAGAACTTTGAGTTAGAGACAATCCTTAAAGAGAAGCAGAAGTTCGATATCTTAGCGGAGATCGAATCGATTCTTCCCAAAGAGGTGAGCGTTGTGAGCGTGCGTCAGGGCGAGCCACTTGGCTTGGGGCATGCGGTATTGTGCGCGAAATCATTGATCGGCAATGAACCTTTTGCCGTCCTTCTCCCTGATGTATTGGTCTATAACGAAGGGGAAGAGAATGATCTTGCGCGCATGATTGAGTATTACAACCAGCATCAGGCAGCGCAGATTATGGTGGAAGAGGTGCCGGCATCTTTGGTGGATCAATATGGGATTGTCGATGTGGCATCAACCCCGGCAGAAGGGGAATCGATTGTGATGCAGGGGATTGTGGAAAAGCCGGCAGTGGGGAGCGCGCCGTCGAATCTCTCGGTGATTGGTCGTTATATCTTGCCTCCGGAGATTATGTCGCTGCTTGAGAAGACGCCGAAAGGTGCCGGCAATGAGATTCAACTTACCGATGCGATCGCACTATTACAGAAAGAGGCACCGATTGAAGCGTATCGCATGAAGGGGCAGACCTTCGATTGTGGTAGCAAAATTGGGTATTTAGAAGCGGTTCTCCATTATGGTGCGATTCATCCGACATTGGGTGAGCCTTTCAGAGCTTTAATTGAAAGATCCGCGCGTGAGATAAAGTTATGAAGATCGCTATTATTGGATCAACCCTCCAAGCTGGGGTCTTAACGGCGCTACTCTCTAAATATGGGAATGAGGTCTATGTCTTAACGGGGATTGATCAGGGAGAGAATGAGTGGCAACAATCCTTCTTTCCCCATCTTCAAGACCCGCAATTATTAGCAGAATTGGAGCGCCTAGAGGAGAAGCAGAGCTTCAAACAGCTCGATTCTATGGCAGAGTTGATGGATCTTTCAACGGAGATCGATTGTTACTTTCTCAGTTTTAATGCGTTAGAGAAGAGCAGAGCGGCCGATTTTTTAGAAGCGATGGCAAGTAGAATTGCCGAGAATCATATCGAGCAGAAGCAGCATAATATCCCGCTTTTGATCAATGGTTCGACGTTTGGACTCTATGGTACGGAGGCATTGCGCCAAGCATTTCCAGAAGCGGATTGGGCCTATCTTCCTGATATCGTACAAGAGGGAAATGCGGTCAAGAGCTTTGTCGATCTTGCGCAGCTGATTGTGGGGATAGAATCGGAGCAGACATTGATTCGACTTAAAGAGCTCTTTCGTCCCTTCTTCCCACTTCCTTCCCAATGGTTAGTGATGCCGATTCTCGATGCGGAACTTACGAAGTTGAGTATCTCCGGGATGCTCGCAACGCGCATCAGTTATATGAATGATCTTGCCAATGTTGCAGAGACGATTGGGGTTGATATCCTCAATGTTAAACAGGGTTTAGCGGCAGATCGCCGAATTGGTGGCGCCTATCTTTCGCCGGGAGCGGGCTTTGGGGGAGAGAACTTCTCAAGCGATATCTTGATGCTCTCTGAAGAGGTGGGGCGCCGTGGGGTTAAAAGCCGCTTGATGGATCAAGTTTGGGAAGTGAATGAGGATCAGAAAGAGGTACTCTTCCGCCATCTCTGGCGTTATTACGAGAGCGATCTTGCCGGTAAAAAAGTGGCGATTTGGGGCGCCTCCTTTAAAGAGGAGACGGCGAGTATCTATAATTCGCCTATTCATAAGATGATTCGCGCACTGGTTGCGCAAGGTGTCACGATCTCGCTCTATGATCCTGCTGCGATGCCGGCAGTGAAGAATGCCTATCCTTTTGAGCCGATCGATTATTGTGAGGATAAGTATCAGACGCTCGAAGATGCCGATGCTCTGATTATCTTAACGGCATGGAAGGAGTTCTTTAGCCCCGATTACAGATTGATCAAGGAGAAGATGGCGCATCCCTTTATTCTCGATGGGCGCAATATCTTTGATCCACACTATATGCAAAATTTAGGCTTTATCTATAAGGGAATCGGCCGTTAGTGCCGGGAGATGATCGATGCAGAAAGAATCATTAACGATATTAGAGACATTACCACCATTATCGGTAGATCCCCACTTTATGGCGCTAGAAGCGATGGCAGAATCGATGCAGAAGAAGCCGCTAGCACGCCTATTTGCGGAGGAGCCTGATCGCTTTAGCAAGTTTCACTTTCAGTTAGAGGGGCTTTTGATCGATTTTAGTAAGCAACGGATCGATCAAGCGGTTTTGGAGAAACTTGCTGATCTGACAAAATCACGCAAACTTACAGAGAGTATTGCGCTTCTCTTTTCGGAGAGTAAGATCAATCAGAGTGAGAGTCGAGCGGCAATGCATTGGGCGCTTCGTACTCCTAAAAAGGGGCTTCAGGCGTTAGGGATCGATCCACAAATTAGCAGTGCGATTCACCATGAGCTTGAGAAGATGTATGCATTGGTGGAGCAGATTCATCAAGGACAATATCGAGGGGCGACAGGGGAAGTGGTGACCGATGTGGTCAATATCGGGGTCGGAGGTTCTGATCTTGGGCCATTGATGGCCTCTTATGCTTTAGCTGATTTTACCGTTAGAACAGAAAAAGAACTCAATATCCACTTTGTCTCTACGATGGATGGGAGCCAACTCTCTGAATTGCTGCACCAATTGCGCCCGGAGACGACGCTCTTTATTATCTCATCGAAATCATTTGGCACGATCGATACCCTTAAGAATGCGGCAACAGTGCGCAGCTGGATGGAGAAGGCATTAGGCGATGAGCCACAACTGCTGAAAAATCACTTTATTGGCGTTTCCAGTAATAGTGAGGCGATGAGCCAATGGGGGATTGCCAAAGAGCGGCAACTCTATCTCTGGGAGTGGGTCGGCGGGCGTTACTCGCTCTGGTCGGCGATCGGTCTTCCCATTGCGCTCACTATTGGCGTCGAGGGCTTTAAATCCTTCCTCGAAGGGGGATATACCATGGATTGCCATTTTAGAGAGGCGCCTCTTACTGAAAATCTCCCTATCTTGATGGCGATGATTGAGATCTGGAATAGTAATTGCCTCGATATTCAGACCCATGCCGTTCTCCCTTATGATGGTCGCCTTAAATATTTTGCCAGTTATTTGCAGCAGCTTGAGATGGAGTCGAACGGTAAGAATATCACCCGCGGAGAAGAGCGCGTTGACTATACCACTTGCCCCATTATTTGGGGTGAGGTAGGGCCAAATGCGCAACATGCTTTCTATCAATTACTCCATCAAGGGACAGAGGCGGTGAGTGCTGACTTTATCGCCCCTAAACGGCGCTATACCGATGATCAATTTACCTATAGTGAGAATGCGACAGAGCTGATCGAGCAACATGATTTGGCATTAGCCAATTGTCTTGCGCAATCGCGCCTTCTCGCCTTTGGAAATGCGGCACTAGTGGAAGTGCATGAGGAGAACATTGAAGCGATGGAGAGAATCCCTGCCTATAAAGGGTATGAGGGAAATCAACCGAGCTCAATGATCCTTATCGAGAGCTTAACACCGAAGACATTAGGGATGCTGATCGCGCTCTATGAACATAAAGTTTTTGTGCAATCGGTCATTTGGAATATCAATCCTTTCGATCAATGGGGTGTTGAGAAAGGGAAAGAGATCGCCAGTCAATTAATCCCCTTATTAAAGGGGGATCGACCTACAGGTAGTGTGGTAGACTCATCCACAGCAGGGTTGATTCAATATCTACAAGGAGCAGACACGAAATGAAGATCTTAGTTACCGGCGGAGCGGGCTATATCGGCTCTCATACCGTTATTGAATTATTAGAAGCAGGCTTTGAGGTAGTGGTATTTGATAATCTCTCCAATAGCTCTGTTGAATCTTTAAAGCGGGTAGAAGAGATTACGGGGAGATCCCTTATCTTTATCGAAGGGGATATTCGTGATGGTGCAGCGCTCGATGAGCTCTTTACAGAGCATGAGATCAAAGCGGTGATCCACTTTGCCGGCCTTAAAGCGGTCGGAGAGAGTCAGGAGATTCCACTGGTCTACTTTGATAATAATATCGCAGGTTCCATCTCCTTGATCAAAGCGATGGAGAAAGCAGAATGCTTCACGCTGATCTTTAGCTCTTCCGCAACGGTCTATGATGAGGCCAATATCTCGCCATTAACAGAGGAGATGCCCACCGGAATGCCTTCTAACAACTATGGTTATACAAAACTGATTGTTGAGCAGCTCTTACAAAAAGCGGCGATCGCCGATGCGCGTTGGTCGATCGCGCTATTGCGCTACTTCAATCCTGTTGGGGCGCATCAGAGCGGTAAAATTGGGGAAGACCCACAAGGAACGCCCAACAATCTGATGCCATTTATGACACAAGTGGCAGTCGGGATGCGTGATAAGCTCTATATCTTCGGCAATGATTATCCCACAACAGATGGCACCGGGATTCGCGATTATATCCATGTGGTGGATCTGGCAAAAGCGCATCTATCGGCCCTTAAAAATCGTCTTGAAGCGCACGGCTGCCGTGCATGGAATATTGGTACCGGCAATGGCACCTCCGTTCTAGAGATGAAAGAGACCTTCGAGAGCGTCAATGGTGTTGAGATTCCGTATCAGATCACAGAGCGCCGAAGCGGTGATGTTGCGATCTCTTATGCTGATAATGGGCGTGCCGTCAAAGAGCTCAACTGGAAGCCACAATATGGCCTTAAAGAGATGCTTGAAGATAGCTGGCGCTGGCAGAAAGAGAATCCGAGAGGGTATCGGGAGTAGGTAATCAAGGTATTAAGCGCCTTAGAAAACCATGCTATTCGGCATCTTGCAAGTGTTGTTTAAAATCATTTTTCTTAAACCAAATTGACTATAAATATGATAAGTACTCAACAGCAGATACAACAACAATATAAGTCTGATATTCAGGAGATGAAGTCTTGGCTATCTATTTTAACTTCACCCGAAAAATATCGTAAAGGAGTACAATACTATAAAGAGGGTAGAATACTCACTTTTGAAATGAAACAACCATCGAATATAGTCACTGCCGATGTTGCCGGAGGTAATGAGTGTTATTATCAAGTTAGAATTGATTTAGGGCGCTTAACAGGGCGGTGTGGCTGTCCTAGTGATGAGCCTCAACAAAAGTGTAAACATGTCATTGCTACGGTCTATGCTTTAGCGGACAATGATTATCAACCGAATGAGAAATTGTTACAGACTTCTAGAAGCACTATAGAGCAAGATGTGCTATTTGAGAATATTCAGTTAAATAATACGAAGGGGGATAATAGATCTGCATCATCTAAAAGTCACATATTGAAACGACAATTAGCAGAGCTAGTAAGGTCAAAAGAATCCACTAAGTTGAAGTATCCCAAGTATTTGAAAAAGTTCCTCGAAGAAGCAACAGATGCAGACAAGTTAGCACTCTTAATGCATTTATTAGAAACTGAAAAAGTGACACATAGTGCAACTAAATTGTGGTTAGAATCGCAAGCATTGGATATGAAATCAGTGATTGCATTTGTGAATAAACAGAAAAAGGGATTCGCCCACGATTTTTATGGAGAGAAAAGCGGACGGCTGATCTTGGAGATTGACTCTTTTTTTGCGAATGTTATTCATCATATAGAGATGAATGTGAATAGTACTGTAGAAAAGTGTAAATTATGGTTACAGATATTACAGCTGATCTATGATGAGTTGATTTATGAAGGATATAATTTTGTAGAAATTGAAGATCTTTATGAGGTCTTTGCACTTTCTATTGTTACAGCGTTAGAAACAGATCCTCTTGAGATTAAGCCTATCGTTGAAATGGCACTCAATCGAGATGTTAATCAAGCAATTTGGCGGGCTTTAGTGAGTTGGGGGCAAGAACAAGCGCGTAGGTTAGTTCTAGAGCGGATAGAGTTCAGTAATACTCGAACAATAGAAGGAGTGGAGAGTAATGCATATTTTCAGTTATCCACTTTAGCGCTTATTGTTATGAGGCCAGATCTCACGACAGATGATCCATTTTTTTATTCGGTGATTGCAGAATGCGACTTAATATCAGAGAAGAAGCGAACGGATTATTATAAGCTCTATTACAATCGTACAGGGCAAATGGAGAAGTATTTACAATATTGCGATTCTCTTTCGGGTGATCGTATAGATCGGTATGAGTTTTTTTATCTGCTAGAGAGTAATCAGTGGGAGAAAGTACAATTAATATTAGATCGAGTTTTGTCAGATAGAGATTATGCGATTAATAGTCGATCGGTATTGACACTTAAAGAGGCGGCATCTTTACAACGAGATTTGATTGAAGATTATCATCCTGTCAAAACTGCAAAAGATAGAGAACTTAAAAAGCAATCATTACTCACACTTTATGAGTTTGTAGCGCAACACCAAAATATGAATGAAGCTGATAAAGCTACGTTTTTTTGGGAATCAGGAGAATATTTACGACTATTAGATTATTTTAAGTGGTTTAGAACGCAAAGTTTATTGCAGAATAACTACACTTTTAAAAGTGGACAACACAAAAAGTCCCTACTTTTTTATCTTCGTGCCTTATCAGCAGTACGTCAAACTCCAGATATTCAATTATTATTTAAAACTCTATTAATGATAGAACAAGATTATTTAAGAGAGTGCCGTAGTAATAATTATGAGTTTACACTCGAAGTGGTGGCAACTTGTCACAAGGTAGGATTGATTCAAGAGATACAAGACTTTGTTCACTATTGTACAGAGCATTACGCACGACGTAAAAAACTCATTGAGGAGTTACAAAAGTTTATTCAATAGATTTTTCATAGAGTTGCTATGTAGAACATACTTATACGAATAGAGTTCTCTAATATTACAATAAGTTCCCCATAACAAAATCCCTCGACTTTGATCTAAAGTGAGGGATTTTTTATGATCTCTGTGATTGACCTATATAATTAACCTATGCAATTGACCTGGGCAATTGAGCTATTCAATCTTTTGCAGCAACTTTTCTAGAGACTTTGCAGAGGTTGTCAATTACTGCTCAATCAATGTCGTTAACTCTGCAACATACTCCGGCATAGGGCGTGGGTTTTTTGACGTGTCTGATTCGATATTGAGACGAAGGAGCGGCTCGGTATTGGAGGCGCGTACATTAAAGCGCCACTCGCCAAAATTTAGGCTGATGCCATCGGTGGTATCGATCTCAGGATTGAGGGGCTCATAATGCGCTAAAATTCGTGCGATAGTCTCTTTTGAATCCTTCACCTTAAAGTTAATTTCACCACTACAAGGGAATTGGGTAATCATCTCTCCGACAAGTGTTGAGAGTGGCTTTTTCGTCTCAGAGAGAAGCATGACGACTAAGAGCCACGGGATCATGCCGCTATCACAATAGGCGAAATCTTTAAAGTAGTGATGCGCGCTCATCTCGCCTCCATAGATCGCATTCTCCTCCCGCATCGCCTCTTTAATAAAGGCATGCCCCGATTTTGATTGAATCGTCTCACCATTGAGTGATTCTACAACGGCTAAGGTATTCCAGATTAAGCGTGGATCATGGACTATTTTTGCGCCAGGTTTTTGTGTTAAGAAGGCTTGTGCCAGGAGGCCAACGATATAGTATCCTTCAATAAATCCTCCCTTTTCATCAAAGAGAAAGCAACGATCAAAATCGCCATCCCAAGCAATGCCCATATCAGCTTGATGCGCTAATACTGCACTTCGGGTACTTTCACGATTTTCAATTAAGAGTGGGTTAGGAATTCCATTGGGAAAGGTGCCATCAGCTTCATGATGAATTTTAATAAATTCGATCGGGATATTTAGATCTTTAAAACGTGCTTCTAAAGCATCAATCACATGTCCTGCAGCGCCATTGCCGGCATTAACCACCAGTTTTAGCGGGCGAATTTTCGCAGGATCGATATAGGTTAAGAGATGCTCGATATACTCCGGCACGATATTGTAAGAGGTGACACATCCTTTTTTTGCCGGCTCATTAAATTGATCGGCAATGATTCTGTCATGAATCTCTTTTAGGCCACTCTCCATGCCGATGGGGCGTGCATTTTCACGGACGAGCTTCATGCCGTTATAATCGATCGGATTGTGACTTGCTGTCACTTCAATTCCCCCTTCAACATCGAGATGAAAGGCGGCAAAATAGACCTCTTCAGTACCCGTCATGCCGAGATCATATACATCTACGCCGGCATCGGTCAGGCCATCGATTACCGCTTTTTTGAGCGATTCACTAGTAAGGCGAATATCCGCTCCTACCGCCACTTTTTGAGGTTGGTAGATATCGCCATAGGCACGACCAATCTTGTAGGCAAGGGCTTCATCGAGCTCTTCACCAAGTTTTCCTCGAATGTCGTAAGCTTTAAAGCAGGGAAGTTGTATCATAAATTATCCTTATTTTTATCCTTATATTGATCTTTATTTTCTCTTAATGTGTCATGATTCTTTTTTTCTCTCTAATCTTTCCCACCATTATAATCGTTCACCATTTTTTTGTTGATCACTTTGACTTGTCGAATGAAAAGGATTGGGAAGTTTCACATTAAGAGTTAGAGAATGCTTTTTGGGAAGATCATTAACTGTAATAGTTGAGTAAGACGCCTCAATACTGTTACGATAAGTAGCAATCGCTATTGGAATCGTTATTGGAAATTTAAGGGATGGAAAATCAGAGAAAGATGGGAATAATCAATGAATAGTAAAACACTCTTTTTAGCAGGATATGCGCGTTTACCTCAAGGGATGGCGGCAAAAAATCTCTTTGAATCGATGACAATCACAGTAGAAATTGAGCCGAAATATGGGGTTATTTTAGCTGCCGATTGCACCTTAATTACCGAGCTTGGGCGTAACTTTATTGGTCAGCTATTGCGAGGTTATAGCTTAAATGAGGGCATTGAGACCATTGTTGAAGCGATCCATGATGCTTATCGAGGTAAGGCGACAAGCGCTCTGATTGCGGCACTAAAAGATCTTGAGCATCAATATCAGCAGTTAAAGCGGCGTTAAGCCGTTAAGTGGGGCGGTGAAGAGAGGGTAAGAGATAGCTAAGCGGTAGAAAGAGAAAAAATTTATAAAAAGGGGTAGCATTATTTTTTGTTGCATGCTACATTCAAGATCAAGGTTCAACAGATAGCAGTGCTCATTAATGAGATACCCTTATCGGATCGATTCATTAATAGAACCACTCCTTTAACTTGAACTTACCCAATATATTTTGCCGTTAATTGTCAACTGCAGAGCCGTTTTGGATCACTTATCCTGCGAAGCCACTTAGAGATTTAGAAGTGAGTGCATCGTCGCATAGCTGACCAACAAGAATGGATAAACCAGTAGACAGGTTGATTGAAGATTTTATGAAATTTTCAGTCGGTCTGTTTGCTGGTTTTTTTGTGGCTAAAATTTAACGGCAAGCATGAAAAGTATCTAATGCATTTAACATACTTAATGTATTTAAAACATTTAAAGAAAAGAGAAATAGGGAGAAGAGAATGTCCAAGTTTATTCAGAAAAACGATCAGCTCGAAGTCAGTTTTAATCCACAATCGAAACGTCTACTCAATGTTAATCTCTCAAAGAGCGTTGTTGAGAATTTTCTAAAGCGTATTCGCGAAGAAGAGATCGGAGTTCAGCGCCTTGAGTATACTCCTTATGAGCGTCAAGTGATTGCAAGTTACCTAGATGAAGAGGTAGGTAATGACTTTGGCAATATGTTACGTGAGATCGTGAATGACCGTGAAACAGGTGGTTTTACCATCGGTCTTGAAGGGGTAACGGAAGATACCGATGAGTATGTCATCTTCTCAACAGCGATTGCCCATCTTGTGGGAATTTCTAATTTCGACTCGATGACGGGTAAATATTATGCCCGCTTTACAGTAAAAGATACCGATAATAGTGACTCCTATCTGCGTCAAGCTTACCGCCTCTTTACACTCCATACCGATGGAACTTTTGTTAATGAACCGACAGATTGGCTCTTGATGATGAAGATGGTTGAGGAGAATGCCGTAGGCGGCGAGAGTCGATTACTCCATCTCGATGATTGGAGCGAGCTCGATAAATTCCATAAAAGTTCATTAGGTGAGCATAAGTTCCAATATATTGCGCCGCCGAGTAAAAATGTACAGGAAATTGTTTTCCGTAAGCTCTTCTTCTTAAAAAATAATCGCCCTTGTATCTGCTTTATCGATCAGTTCGCTTATCCTGAGACAATTGAAGAGGCGAAATTCTTAAAAGCACTTTCACAATCACTTGAAGCGGATAAGAGTGTGATTGAGCTTGAGTTACCGGTAGGTAATCTTGTAGTACTTAATAATGAGTTTTGGATGCATGGGCGCGCAGCATTTGAAAAGAACCCTAACCTCAATCGTGAGCTACTTCGTCAGAGAGGGCGTTTCTACGAGTAGATCAATAGCAGAAAATCAAGGAAGGATAACCGCTTAATCGGTGAGCGGTAATGGGGGGATAGTCGAGTTATTAGTGAAAGAGAAAAGAAAGAAGTTTTATTGAGGCCCAATCTGTTTTAAGTTAGTTTTTAACTTAATGGGATTACAATAAATAGCTCCTGTCGTAATAGCTCGCTATCAAAAGAAGAGGCTCTAAAGTCAGATAATATGACTTTAGAGCCTTTTTATATTCCTCTTTTTTCCTGATCTTTATTTGATGAATATCATATCTGTTGCAAATTGTTACTTTTTAAAAAAGAGCCTAATTAAGTAGAAATACAGGTTTTCTAGAGAAAGAGAGTACTTTAACCCCTTGGTAATATTGAGAAAGTCAAAAAGAGATTTTTTTGAATCAGATAAAGCGATATAAGTCAATCGCTCTAATGGATAGCTTTCTCTCCAATTGAGTGCGCAGTAGACTGAGAAGCTAATAAGTCAGCGAGTTTCGGGCAATTGAAGCTTACGATAAAGCGGAGTGTTTAGCAGTTCTATCTCAGGTTGTTTATCTCAAATAGATCCATCAAATAGCTTTATCAAATCGCTCTAGAAAACGAATAAGAGAGATAGCAAGTAGAAAAAAGAGTAGAGCACGCAATCGGAAGTATCGTTGATTAAAGGGATTGAGTATTTAAATAAAAGTGCATTAAACGCATTAAAAGTAGAAGGGCTGCAAGTATGAAGAGGCTGATAAGTAGTCTAGTGATCATCGGCGTAGTGGGGTTTTTAGGCGCCTACGCTGGGTCCACATTTTTAACCCATTCCCGAAAGGTGGAGATGCCGGCAGATAGCGCTAAGATCGCTTATGATGAGGCATTGATTAATCGGGGAGAGTATGTGGCAAGGCTCTCTGACTGTGCGGCATGTCATACGGTTCCGGGTGAACCTGAGTATGCTGGCGGATTGGCAATGTAGACCCCTTTTGGTGCGATCTACTCCACCAATATTACCCCCGATCTTGAGACCGGTATCGGTGGCTATAGCTTAGAGGAATTTACTAATGCGGTAAAACATGGTGTTCGTCAAGATAATGCACCACTCTATCCGGCGATGCCCTATACCTCATATGCGATTATGCCAGATGAGGATATGGAGGCGATGTACGCTTACTTTATGATGGGCGTTGAGCCAGTAATGAAGCCCAATGCGCCGACGACATTCCCTTGGTTTATGAGTATGCGCTGGCCGGTGGCTTATTGGCAGCTCTTCTTCTCACCATCACGTGAGTTTCAGCCTGATCCGGCATTGAGTGAGCTTGAGAATCATGGTGCATATCTTGTTGAAGGACCTGGGCATTGTGGTGCGTGTCATACCCCGCGTGGTATCGCTTATCAAGAGGTGACGCTCTCTAATGACTCCGATCTTTTCCTTTCAGGCGCTGTGATTGATGGTTGGCGCGCAAAGAGTCTTCGTGGAGAAGCACAAGGGCTGAAGATGTGGAGCCAAGAAGAGCTCGTGGAGTTCTTAAAAACAGGGCGTACAGATCGTATTATCGCTTTTGGCGCGATGGCTGATGTGATTGAGCATAGTTCTCAATATTGGAGTGATCAAGATCTTGCGGCAACAGCAGCTTACTTAAAGAGCTTATCGCCGGCACCGAATAAGATTTTAACGCTTCCTGAAAAAGAGGATACTACGACAGACCTGCTTCTATCGGGTCAATATAGTGATCCTGGTGCGATCCTCTATGTTGAACATTGCTATACCTGCCATAGAGCAGATGGTGATGGTGTCCCTCGAATCTTCCCGGCATTAAACTTAAATAGCGCAGTGATTGCTAATAATGCTCAATCTGTGATTCAGGTGACGCTAGAAGGGGGCAAGATGGCGGCCACTCCGGCAGATCGGATGGCATTTACGATGCCAGCCTTTAATCACTTAAGCGATGAAGAGTCAGAAAGAGAGCGATCGTCAAGGTTGGAAAAAATCGATTTTAGCCCTTATTTTAGGGGGATCAATTGCCGGGATCGGGGCAGTCGCGATTGCCGCGAATTTAACAGAAGCAGATCCGGAACGTTTTCCAATGACCGATCAAAATGGAGAAGATTTAGGTTGGTATACGGTTCCTTCCGATCTTGAGATCTTAAAAGAGCCTAATGCCAAAGAGATTCTCTACGGAAAAGTATTACTCAATGAGACAAAGCGACTGCTTCCCGATAATGTCGGCGCAACGATGAATTGTAATAGTTGCCATATCGCCGAGGGGAAAGCGCAATATGGCGCACCTTACTTAACAACAGCGCATCAATATCCTAAAGTGATGCCACGTGCCGGCAAAATGGTCTCTTTAGAGGGGCGAATTAATGGATGTTTTCAACGTTCGATAAATGGAAAACCGCTCGATCCTAAATCAAAAGAGATGAAAGCGATGATCGCTTATATGTCCTGGTTAAGTGCAAGTCAACCTGCCGATGCGAAAGTGGCGATTGTTAATTCAGGGCCTGTCGATGAGAGTTTAGTGCCCGATCCTGTGCGTGGGCAGGCGATCTATGAAGCGCAATGTGCAAGTTGTCATGGGGATCAGGGCGAAGGCTTAAAAGATAAGCGTGGTAATGTGATCTTCCCACCACTTTGGGGACCTGAATCTTTCAATATTGGGGCAGGGATGGCGAGAACCTATAAGGCGGCACAATTTGTCAAATATAATATGCCGATGGCCGTCAATTTTGAAGGTGCATGGGGACAGGGTGGCGTCTTAACAGATCAAGAGGCAGTGGATGTTTCTGAGTACTTTACCCATCTTCCACGTCCTAATTTTGAAGGAAAAGTGAATGTTTGGCCCAATGGTAAAAAGCCGAAAGATGCGCGTTATTAGGAGTAGGAGATGCATCTCTCTGAATTTGTCTTAGGTCAATATTGATTCGCTTAATTGACTATTTAAGCCGAATGATGAGTTTAATCCCTTGAAATAGTGGTACTCATCTCCATATTGTATAGGCATCCCTTAAAGAGGCCCCGACAATTACTTTGTCCCAAGGGGCCTTTTTCTTGCCTATTTTTTGTGGATTCTAGTATGGATTCTATGATCTCTCATGATTTTCTATGCACTTTTATAGAGCTTAGGATAAGGCTTAGGGCAGAATGAAAAAAGAGCGAGATGATTTTAATTTCATCTCGCTCTTTCTGTTATGACGCTCTTTTGTTATGACCTTTTAATGCTTTGGTGACGCTTTTATCAATGCTTTTATCAATAATTAGAAGCGATCAGCAGGTCAAAAGAGATTAGTTAGGGTGAATCGGAGAGCGACCTAAAATAAGGGTCTCTGCTAAGTCGATCTCATAGAGTAGCTTAGCATAGAGCTCTGGAGTGAGCCGCTTTTTCGAGTTGAGTTCATAGAGTTTGCGTCGCTCTGCACGGACGGCGGCAAGACGAATATGAACCTCAATGGCATCACTCTCCTTCGTTTTTTGAATCATATGATTGACCTGCTCAATTTCACTAATCACATGATTACTGATCTGACGAATAAAGAGTTGTCGCTCATCCTCCTCTTCAGAAGATTTCTCGGCATTGAGTGATTCAGCTGTCTTTTCAACGGCTTCAATCGCCGCTGTTGCGATCTCAGAGCGAACTTCATGCTCCTCTTTAATATTCTCTATCGCGATCGGTTCCGCTTCCTGTTTCTTTCTTAAGAGGAAGGGAAGCACAATGGCGGCCGTCACAAGAGACATAATAATAATCCCCGCCGCTAAGAAGATCACCTGATAGCGTGCCGGGAAGGGGATATCAGGATTCGTTGAGATAAAGAGCGGAATAGAGAGGGCTGCCGCGAGCGTGACCGTTCCACGAACTCCAGAAAAGGTTAAAATGAGAAGCTCTTTAAAACTCATTTTGGCAAAGACCATCGGCTTTTTGAAAGGCGTAATCGGGCTGGTATAGCGCAGTAGTAGCAACCAGAGAAAGCGTAAGAGCATCAATGCAAAGTAGATGAGGACGATATCCCCGATCAATGTCGTAAAAGTGGTAGAAGGATCGACTAAGGCATCAAGATAGGTCTCTTGGAAGATACTTGGTATCTGTAATCCTAACATTAGGAAGACGGCACCATTGAGGAGGTACTCCAATAATCCCCAGATACTATTAGCACGCAGACGCATCTGGACCGGTGTTGTCTGGAAGAATTTAGAGAAGCTGACGGTCATCCCCGCGGTGACGGCTGATAAAATTCCCGAAAGATCGAGTAGTTCGGCAATGGCATAGGCTCCAAAAGGGAGGAGCATTAACATAATCATCTGCGATCCGACCTCATCACCTTGTAATTTCCCGATATAGAAAATGAGCTTAATATAGACCCATGAGAAGGCGATCCCGATAATAACGCCACCCACTGCCATCTTGAGGAATGTCAGACTTAATAGGGCATAATCCTCTGTTGTTGTGAGTGCCGCGACTCCAAGGGCAACAGCGATCGCAAATTTTAAGGAGACCAGTGCCGAAGCATCATTCATCAACGCCTCCCCTTCAAGGACTTGCATCAATTTATGGGAGAGACGCCCTTTACCAACAATGCTTGAGAGCGCGACCGCATCGGTCGGGGAGAGAACAGCCGCAAGCGCAAATGCAACCGGAAGAGGCATCTCCGGCATAAAGTAGTAGATCAAGTATCCTAAACCACCGACGGTGACAAAGACCAAGACAAGGGCTAGGCTTGCAATCTCCCGTCCTGAATTCAGAAAGTCTTTGAGCGGCATTTTCCGGCCATCTTCAAAGAGAAGTGGCGGAATAAAGAGGAGCATAAAGAGCTCAGGATCAAAGGTGACATGAAAGCCATCATGAGGCCATGAGACAATCGCCCCCATTAAGATCTGAATAAAGGGGAGTGGGAACTTAAAAGGGATCAACTTATGAACTGTGCTCGCAAGCGCAATAAGTAGAATGATGACAAAGATAGTAATAAATATACTCATACGATTGAACGCTCTCCTATTTTAGAAGGGAAATCTAGAAGGGAAATCTTGATGGATAAAAGGGCATTCTTTTATTGCGATTCATCTCGTAATTGAGGGTATTGTTGCCAAAGATCTGTGAAGCTTCCTAAGTTTACCGCTTGATGGTAGCCATGATGGAGTAATGCTTGGGTTGCAAATTCGGAACGAATGCCGGCTGCGCAATAGAGACCGATAGGCGCATCTTTAGAGTCGATATAGTTTTCAATCTCCTCTAATATATTTTGATACTCAATAAGAATCGCCCCTTTTAGGTGTCCGGCACTGAACTCTTCAGGAGTTCTTACATCGATGATTAGCATGGTGATAGGTTCACTTTATTCAATGAAAAGAAGCGATTATTCTACCATTGTGTGTAAGATGCATAAATAGAGAAATAGTTAAGCGACAAATAAATTATCATCAGAAGGGTTTACTTTTTTGTGGTTAAGGCGTAATTGTAATTCTCAAATCATTTAAAGTATACCTACTTTGTATGTTATTGGGGTTGCGATTTTATGACAGAGAACGGTAAAGCGTTTATAATTTTAGCAATGGGGATCACATTTTTTTATTAAAAAGTGTTAAATTAGAAAAACAGCGGAGAGAGTGCGATTTTATCTCTCTCTAACAGATACCGAAATGAGACAAGGGGAATGCTATGGATGAAATAAAAAAAGAGACGAAAATCGATCATCAATTATCGAAAGAGGAGAAAGCCTCTTTAAAGAGTCGGTTAACTTCTATGCAATATTTTGTCACTCAAGAGAATGGCACAGAGCCCCCCTTTCAAAATGAGTATGATCAACATTTTGAGGAGGGGATCTATGTCGATATCGTCTCTGGCGAACCGCTATTTGCATCTTGTGATAAATTTGATGCAGGTTGTGGGTGGCCGGCATTCTCTCGTCCTATTGAGGCAGAAGAGATTACAGAGCATGATGATCTCTCATATGGCTATCACCGAACAGAGGTACGGAGCCGTAACGCAGATTCCCATTTAGGACATCTTTTTAATGATGGTCCAAAAGAGCTTGGGGGAATGCGTTATTGCATCAACTCTGCAGCCCTTCGTTTTATTCCAAAAGCGGAGATGGAAAAAGAGGGATATGGGCGTTATCTTTCACTGTTAGATAAAAAGTCATAAACCATAAAGCGGAAATCGGAAATCGGAAATCGGAAATCTGGAATCGGAGATTGAAGATTAAAGGTCGAGGCATAATAAAGAGATAGTAAGAAACAGATTAATAAGGGTAATAGAACGTTTAATAAGAGCGGCTAAAAAGAATTAGATATAAAGAATCAGATAATAAGAAGATTGAGTGAGAAAGATAACCATTACTGCCTAGATCAACTGAGGTTATGCCGTTATCTATATCGCTCCATTGAAGTTTGACTATAGTCACAGAAGTAAGGATAAAAGGGGAGTATAGGAGTGCTGTACCTAAAAAGAGAGGGGAATAGTGCTCTTTTATGTTGTCTAAAAGTAAAGATATAATTTTTAAATATATTATTAGTAGGTATAATGATCATTGTAATCGATTTGGGATGCAGATATCGGTGCAATGATTCGATTTTGTTAACGTTAGTAAGTTTTTAGGGGGAAAGATGAATATTCAAGAGATGCGTGAAGGCGCAACGGAAGCGACTGCTTTTTTAAAAAAATTTGGGAATGAAGACCGATTACTGCTGTTATGTCACTTAAGTAAGGGGGAGTTTTCTGTCTCTGCTCTCGAAGAGCTGACCGGCATTCAACAACCAACACTTTCACAGCAATTGGGTGTCTTGCGAGAAGATAATTTGGTCAATACCCGACGTGATGGGAAGTGGATCTACTACTCTGTTGATGATCCAAAAGTGATTACACTCTTACATTGTATTTATGGTCTATTCTGTTCTAAAGAATTTAAGGAGTAATCAATATTATGACATTCTTTTCGCTTCCGGCGCTCCTTGGGGGATTGCTCATTGGGTGTGCCGCTGTTCTCTTCCTTATTGGGTTAGGGCGGATTATGGGGGTGAGTGGTATTGTAAGTAATCTTTTAACGCGTCAAGGTATTACAGCTTGGCGCGTTCTTTTTGTGGTTGGCTTACTTATCTCTCCTGGAATTTATTATCTAATTGCGGGGTCACTTCCAACGGTTTCTGTCACCGCTTCAATACCTCTTCTGATCGCCGCTGGCCTTTTGGTCGGGGTAGGATCTGCGATGGGATCAGGTTGTACAAGTGGCCATAGTATCTGTGGTATCTCGCGATTTGCTCCGGGCTCCCTTATTATTACGGTGCTCTTTATGGTGGCAGGTGGCGTCACCGTTTTTGTCCTAAAACATCTGATGATGGGAGGTTAAGATGAAGTTGATTATTTCGTTTGCCTCAGGATTGCTTTTTGGTTTAGGGCTTCTCTACTCAGGTATGGCTGATCCTGCAGTTGTTCAAGGTTTTTTAGATCCTTTTGGGGATTGGAATCCTGCGCTTTTATGGGTTATGGTTGGCGCGTTATTGATCTCTTTTCTCGGCGTCTTTATTGCTCGAAGACGAGACAAAACATTAACGGGCGATCCGCTCAATTTTCCTAAAAATAGCAAGATTAATAAAGATCTTATCTTAGGGGGATTGATCTTTGGTATCGGTTGGGGATTAGTTGGGATCTGTCCGGCACCAGCATTAGTACTCCTTGGGCGAGGAATGTGGGAAGGAATCATCTTTGTGATCGCAATGCTTGTTGGAATGCGTCTGGTCACATTCTTTAAAAATCGTTAAGTCAATTAGGGGTTGAGTCTTCGATAGAGGATGCTATAAATCTACTATTACAAGTAGATATTTAAAAGATTTAATAGATATAAGTAATTTATATAATTAAATATTTTAAAGTCCCTACTATTCTATCTTCATGAGCCTGGTCATTTTTTGACTAGGCTTTTTTATTGTTTAAAAAAAAAGAGATCGGAGGAGGAGATCTTATTCTTTTGAAGGGGGATAAGACCCTGGTTGTCATTCTAACTAACTGTTTGTAGTTAAGGGATAAGTAATAGGTAACTAATAGATCAGTAATAGACAAACAATAGAGTATTTATTAATAATCTATCAATAATCAACACATAAATAACCAATATAAAATAATGTTATTTTTTGGTAGTTTTTTTGTTAACTTTTTATTATCTCCTCTATATTTCTCTGTTATTTGGGTATTTTGAGTTCTGATATATCTATATTTTTTAAAGATAATTTAGAAAAATTATCTTTAAATTGCCGGTTTCTTTAACACCTTGAGGCAGGATCTATCTGTGTGGTATATATTGTTAATATCTTGATCTTTATCTCTCTTTATCTTCTCAATTTGCTGTATATGCGATATTGATCTAGGTTCAAGAAGAGCGATGGATAGATGCTAGTAGCGTCAACAAAAGCCTATAACATTTACATTGTTAAAATCATTAAAATAAAAATTTTATGTTTGAGGACACCAATATACAATAATTTACATTAAATAATGTTTATTTATGTGATTTTCTCCCCTGATTCTGCATAAATATTGATCAAAATTTTAAGGTGGAATACCTATTAAAAAATAATAACTTTAAAATTCCCTATTTTTTATATTTTTCCTCTTCCGCTTATTTGCCGGCTTTGTTAAGGGTTATCGAATATTTACTTCCATAATTATCTCTTCATTTATTTATCAAACAAGATTAAGGGTGTGAGCGCGTCACTTTACTTTAAAATATTTTTTATGCTAGGTTTCTCCCTGTCATCTTTTCTGCTTGTCAGATTGAGGACATTGAGGAGAGGAATTCTATAGGATTTCACCTCCCTCTTTTTAATATTGAACAAGTTGTTAAATAGAAATTGAATTAAAAAGGTTGTGAAAACTATGAAAAAATTATCATTAGCATTAGTGGCGGCATTATCTTTATCGACAGCAGCATTTGCAGAAGAGCCTAAATCTGTACCTGGTTCAGATGGCCAAATTAAGTTCACTGGAACCATTACAGAAGCAGGTTGTACCATTGATCCTACTTCAGCCACTATTGATCTTGGATCAGAGCCTAAAGCTGTTCTTCAAAATTCCTTCAGTGGTTGGCGGACAGGAAGTATTAAGTTTAAAAATTGTAATTTTGGAATTAAGGATGAGGAGAAGCCAATTCAATCTGTTGAAATTACCATTAACCCAGGTAAAAAGGCAGATTTTGGTGACAATCTATGGGCAAATGCAGGTACAGCAACTGGTGTCGGCATCGAAGTAGAAATTGGTGGTCAAGATGGCATTAAGAAAGTTACTCCTGCAGGCGTTACAGAACCGATTGTTGCTAAAATTGACGGAGTAAATAATACTGCTACGTATCAAGTGCAGGGTCGTATGGCAGGTGCTGCTACTGTAACTCCTGGATCTGTTGATGCAACTATATTATTTACTGCAAGCTATAAATAGGTCGCTCTAGCAAAAACTTAGAAATTAAGGTTAGTCACTTTAGTGGTTCATTAGTACTTTAATTTCTATGCAATAAAGGATAGGTATCCCTCTAAGTTTATTGAGGGGTACCTACTTTTGAATCAATTGAGCGGTGGTGACGATGCACTTTGTAAGTTAACTATTTTGTTTAAAATTTATTTAAAACTTAAATCAAAAAGTGCTGTTAATGGATTTATAAATAGATTCAATAAATAGATTCAAGATAATTATTTTGATGGGAAAGTTTCTCCTATCGACCATCTCTCTATCATCATCCTAATCCTAGATAATCATCCTAGAAAGAGTTACTGAGTAATGAAACCTTTAATGAAAGCTGCTGTGAAAAGAGGGGGAACCCTAATTCTTATCGGTGCTCTACTATCACCTATCAGTTATGCATTTGAATTTGATAATAGAATATTAGAGTCTTTAGGATTTGAGAATGTTGATCTTTCTGCCTTTGCGGGGAGTAATGATCAATTTACGGGTAAATATCTTGCTGATATTGTAATCAATGAGCAAAATATTTTCTATAACTATCCTGTCTATCTCTATAGCGAGGAAGGGCAGAGTTATATCTGTTATACCGATGAATTGTTAACATCTCTTCCTATTAGCAAAGAGCTCCGTGTAGGGGCTAAAAAAACGCTAGTCAATAGTACTGATGCAGGTGAGTGCTATGGATTAGAGCAGTATGATTCTGCAATTGCGGCAGAGTTTGATGATAGAGAACAAAAGATTAAGATTCGTATGCCTCATGCTTATTTGGTGGACTTCGATCCCTATTGGGTTCCACCAAATAAGCGTGATTATGGTATTAGTGGTCTGTTTTTAGATTACAACTTACTCAAAACTTATAATCGTTATAAGGGAAGTGATGGTGGACACTATAGTAGTAATCACTTCTCAAGTTATGGTGTAATCGGTTTTAATCTCGGGAGATTTCGTTTTAGAACCAATTATCAATATAGCCCTAATAATGTGAAGAAGTTTGAGCGAACACAAACCTATGGATTTACCGATATAGGTGCTCTTAATGCACATCTTTATGCCGGAGAGCTCTACTCTCGCTCAAATCTCTTTAGTTCTGTGCGTTTTAAGGGGGTTTCTCTCTATACTGAAGAGAGTATGATGCCTAACTATTTACAAGGTTATGCACCTCAAGTGACCGGGACAGCAACCTCAAATGCCGTTGTAACGGTAAGACAATATGGCAATATCATTAAGCAGGTGCAAGTTCCCCCAGGACCTTTTGCGATTGCCAATCTCCCCTCCTATTTGAGTGGAACTGTTGATGTTACGGTAGAAGAGAGCGATGGCTCAATCAATGAGTTTCAGGTCGAGATAGCGCATGTACCTTACTTAACGCGAAAAGGGGCATTACGCTACAATCTTAACGCCGGTAAATTAGCACCTCAAAATAATTCGCATAAAATTGATGTAAAGTTTGCATCAGCGGATGGGTCATATGGTTTGACCGATATGATCTCTCTGATTGGTGGGCTAACCTATACAACAAATAATGAGTATATTGCTTACAATGCGGGCTTAGGTCTCAATCTTGGAATCGTGGGGGCGCTCTCCTTTGATATCACTAAATCAGAGAATAAAGCGAATCCAGGTCGCCGTTTAACGGGGCAGAGCTATCGCTTTAATTATGCAAAACGTTTTGGTGAGAATACCTCACTCAATATTGTGGGTTATCGCTTCTCAAGTCGAGATTATACAACCTTGAGTAACTATGTGGATATGAAAACGGGAAGAGATAGCCGGATCTATTTAGAAAAAAATCGTTTCTCTCTAAGTGTGTCACAATATGTCCCGCAGTGGAATATTAGTGTAGCTGCAACCGCTTCAAAATCGACCTATTGGAATCAGGAGAGTAATTCTTACTACAATCTTTCGCTCTATAAGACGATTGAAAGTGGCTGGTTCCGAAGCTCATCGGTTTCCCTTAACTTTACCCATAATAAGAGTAATTATGGGGCGAAGGATGATCTAGTTGGATTTTATGTCTCTATTCCTTTGGAAGATAGAAAATCTCGCCTCTCATATAATGCTCGTTATGAGAGAAATCGTAAAAATGTCTCACAACAAGCAGTATTTTATAGTGAAGGACTGGGAGGCAACTATTCTCTAGGTGCCGCAATGAACCACAAACATGATCTGAGTGGTTCAGTCGATTATGCTTTAAGTGCTTCTTATAACACAACATTAAGTTTTGGTAACTTTAATGGCTCTGTAAGTTATGCCTCAGATCAGCAAAATGTTACTGCAGGATTCAGTGGTTCTTTAACATTAACAGAGCATGGTTTAGCAACTCATCCTTATGTTTTTGAAGAGGGTTCACGTTTGATTATCGATGCCGGTGTTCCTGGGGTAGGAATGCAGGGAGATAGTAGTAAATCTAATATTTTTGGTCTAGCCGGTATTAGTAATATTCCAAACTACTATCGCTCTACTTATCTCATCGATAATGATAATCTACCCAATAATGTTGAGATTCAAGATGGGGTGATGGAAGTTGCGCCGACTAAAGGGGCGATTGCATATCGGTCAGCAAATGCGATTAGTGGGGAAAAGGCGTTAGTAACGATTACACTTCCTGATGGATCTCACCCGCCATTTGGTGCTATTGTTTATCGAGAGAATGGTCAGGGTACAGAAGTAGGAATGGTTGCAGATCAAGGCAGAACATATCTTACCGGGCTTAATAAAAAGGCGGAGTTTGTTGTGAAGTGGGGAAGAGATCAATCATGTACCTTGCCTATCCGGTCAACAGACTCTAAAGATTTAACTACTATTATTTGTCACTAGGAGTAACTAATTATGAAACGACTGTTAATTTTAGCAGTAGCTTTACTCAATGTCTCTTTTGCTCAGTTAACGCTTGATAGAACGCGTGTTATTTTTGATCGAGCACAATCTAACTCTCAATCAATTGTTGTTTCGAATACTAATAAAAATGAACCTTATTTAGCACAATCTTGGATAGAAGATGAATCAGGAAATAAGATTGAAACACCTCTTGTTGCATTACCGATTCTTCAAAGAATCAATCCTGGGCAAGAAAAGCAAGTGAAGATCTCTTTAGCCGGGCAGAGTCATCTACCTGAAGATCGTGAAACAATGTTATTCTTTAATGTTTTAGGAGTACCTCCGAAAACAGATGCTGAGAATCAAGTTAACATAGTTATTCAATCAAAAGTAAAACTCTTTTATCGACCAAAGGGTTTGCCACAGTATAAAGATAATGGTTGGTTAAAAGAGTTACAAGTTTCGAAGTCAGGTAATAGCTATACACTACAAAACCCATCTCCTTACCATATCGTGATATTTGGTGTCAGCAATGGTCCAAAGGGGAAAATTATTGAAAAAGATCTTGTTGTGAAACCTTTTGGGAGCGTAACAGTTACTCAATCTTTGGGTAATACACCAACAATCTACTTTATCAATGATTATGGTGGCACAGAGTCGCAAAGTTATCAGTGTGGTAGTAGTTGTCAACTAGTAGATCGTAATAAGTAATCACTACGATCTAACTATAATTCAATCTATCTAGGGCAGTTTAATATTTGAAATAAAAAATAGAGAGTAGTTAAATGCAGTCGCAAAACACAATATTAACTCTCTATACGTATGCTTCAAGCATTACTGAATGACAAGCATTGGTAGAAACTAAGGGCCATTCTCCTAGATTTGAACATCTATGACAAACCAAATTTAAGAAATATCTTTATGGGAACCTTATATCGTCTGAAAATAGAGTATCCCTGGAGGTATTTACTAGAATACATTGGAAAGCATAATACAGTTTTTTAAAGCTTTGGGTCTGTTGAAGCTATGAATGCTCAACAGACCCTAATTAATTAGTTTATGTTTTTATAAAATAGTGGAGAGAATCATATAATGAGAGTTAGAATTAGGCTGCAGGCTATATTAATCTTTTTTTTAGGAATAATGATCATTACTCCTAACTATGCTCAAAAGGGGTATGATTGGAATAATCCATTATGTATTGCCAGTGATACAGGTCTGGGCGGACCAAGATATATTGAGACAAATTTACCAATAAATGAGGTTGCTCCTGCGCAAACTATTGAGTTTAGGTTGCGCTGTAAGGGAAATGTCCCAATTTTTGTTCAAACACTAACAGGAAGTGGGGGAGTATCGATTTTTGCTAATAATATTGTTAATCAATACCTGCCGACTACTGGAATTTTTGATGTGGAAACAACAGTTGTTGCGCTCAATAGTGGGGAAACACAAAAAAGTTCTCTATATGTCTTTGATATTGCGGCTGGTCAGCTTGGTAAGCAGCTATTTTTACCGGCATTAGGTGAAGGGCAATTTCATGAATTTTCGGTTAAGATAAATATTAGTGAAAGAGTTGTAAAACCTCGTGTCATTCCTGAAAATCCAAAGCCTATCAATCCATTTTACATACCACTTTTTTCTGTAATCGATAACTCTTCTGATGTGCAATTAGAGAAGAGATATGCCCCTTATCCGCTCTATTTAGTATCGACATTTGATACTTTCCCAGATCCATGTGTAACGCCTGGACCAGGAGTCTATGTGCCGACAGACATTGATTTTGGAGTACTTAATCGGGAAGATCTTGTGCAAAGCGTTAAAAAGAGCTTTTTTTTCAGATTAGCTAGACCTGCTGACGATACTTGCGGTCACTCCCTATATCCAATTATTACATTTAAAGCGACGGATCCTGTTGTTAATGATGAGATAGAGATTCCCAATGGTACCAATCTCTCGTTTGTAATCGAAGACCTCTCCCCAGAGAGTACGATAGGAACTAAAAAGTTACAATTTAATACGCCTTTACGGTTTGGAGAGCTAAAGCCTCAAGGTTTGCTTAATCTGTATATCACGGCAAATCTTCGTAAAAATCCAGAGAAGCCTTTAAGGGGAGGATATTTTTCAACTGTGATGATCTATCATATTGAGTTCCGTTAATTGCATTAGCATGATAGGACAGGGCGTTAGCGTTATGATTTTAATTAAGTTGGGTTAAACTGTATTCGAATTCAACCAAAAGAAATTTTGTTGAGTTGGTAGTAGTGATAAAAAAGGAGCAATCTGTACTATGGGATTGCTCCTTTTTTAATTGCTTTAAATTTTTATCGCTTTTTTATCACTCGTTAGATCTTATAAATCTTTATTGTCATTGATTATCCTTGATCATTATTGAGCTTAACGATTCTCGATCGGCTATTGCTTCTCATTAAAGAGTTTAAGGGAATTTTCAATCTCTTTTTGTGCTGCAGCTTTATCGCTGTAGCCATCGAGTTTCACCCATTTGCCACTCTCAAGACCTTTGTAGTTTTGGAAGAAGAATTCAATTTGATCAACTAGTAATTTTGGCAGATCTTTAATATCTTCAATATGATCATACATCGGGCAGAGTTTGCTGATAGGAACAGCGATCAATTTTGCATCGCCGCCAGATTCATCAGTCATATTGAGAACACCCAATGGACGGCAACGAACAACAGAGCCATGAATCAGTGGGAATGGGGTGATTACTAAGACATCAAGTGGGTCACCATCATCACACAATGTATTAGGAATAAAACCGTAGTTTGCAGGATAACGCATATTGGTGCCGACAAAGCGGTCTACCCAGATTAGATCAGTATCGTGATCAACTTCATATTTAACAGGATCAGATTCTGCAGGGATCTCAATAATACAGTTAAAATCTTCTGTAATCTTTGCAATATCATTGGCTGCGGGAACTTTTGCAAAACTCATAATCTTCTTTGCCTCTCTCTAATATAATTAATGGGTATTAAATCTTAGCACTCAATTATAGCAACTTTGTTTTCTATTCCTATTTTAACTGCAAAAAATGACCATATTTGATAGTATTAACAGATCGTTATTGAGAGGTTTTGCTATGAAATTTATCTGGATTAAAGGGGAGAAAGCATCTGCATTTCAAGATGCATTAGCGGTTAGGGATACGGTGTTTACACAAGAGCAGGGATTCCCCGCGGAGATCGATCATGATGCAATGGATCAAAATTCATGGCATCTCCTACTCTATCGTGATGATAAAGAAGACTTAGGTCGATTAGATCGATTAGATAGATCAAAGCACCGTGTAGAGAAGCTTGAAGATTTAACGATTGAGCATGATCTTGCTCTAGAAGCTGCCGAGATCGGCCTCTCTTCGGGTAAGAGTAAGAATAGCCTCGATAGCTCCCATTTAGAAGCGATTGGTACGCTCCGATTTTTTCTCAATAGCGATGGCGTATATCAAGTAGGACGGGTGGCAATTCTTAAAGCATATCGTGGATATCGATTAGGGCAATTTCTCTTAAAAGAGGCATTAAAGAAGATGGCGGTCTTAGCAGAGAGTGATGAAGTGATTCTGCATGCGCAATTAGCGGCAAAGGGATTTTATGAGCGCTATCAATTTAAGGCAGAAGGTGAGACCTTTTTAGAAGAGGGGGAGCCCCATATTACGATGCGAAGAAGGTTAGCGCTTGGGAAGATCCCGGCAGAGCGTCTTGCTCAGGCGGAGCGAATTCTCTTTATCGCGCATCTGGCAATTGGTGATTTTACCTATCTTCAAAATGGTTTTAGAGCGTTTAAGGAAGCTTATCCTCACTTAAAGATCGATCTCTTTATTGAAGAGGTTCGTTGCACCAATGATCCTAAAAAATGGCCCTTTTTGAAGAAATACTCCCTCTACGATTGGGTCGGAAAATGTGGCATCTTTGATAAGATCTACAATAAAAACTACTCACCAGCACTTCGCCTTGAATCGATTGTGGAAGCGAAATTACAAAAATATCCCATCGTTGTCTCAATTGAGACCTTAGCATCACTCAATGGTGCAGGATTAGCGCGTGATATTGCCGGCCCTGATGGATTTGCGATGGGGATGGATATTCGTTATCGCTGGTATCAAATTCGAGAGAAATTAGATCTTAAAAAACTGAATGCAACTATTGAAGTTGTTAAGCCTCATAATGGAAGTGATCGCCATATTAGTGATGATTATGCTTACTGGTTTTCCCAAATAGGGGGCGTTATGCTCTTTCCAGAGGAGCGCTATCCTTTTGTGAGAATTCCCAAAAAGTGGCAAAAAGATGCACGGAAGCAACTTAAAAAATGGGGTGCTACCGCAGAGCAACCGATTGTCTTTATCAATCATATTGCTAAAAATCCGCGTCGCTCTTGGAAGTTAGAGCAGGTGCGAGAGTTGATTGAGCTGATGCAAAAGCATCCTCAATGGCAAAATAGTTTCTTTATTATTAATGGTATTCCTGAGATTTTCCCTGAGATCAGAGCCTTGATAGAGAAGCATCAATTGCAAAATACAGCGCCATTTAGTGCACTCGATAATTTCTTCCAATTGCCGGCAATGTTGGCAAATTCAGATCTTATTATCTCTGTTGAGACGGCGGTGATGCATCTTGCTAATGCGGTTCATGTGCCGGTGATTGCTCTAATGCGGATCAAAACATTGGAGTGGGTGCCACTCAATGAGGCATTGACAACCTTGATCTTTACTCCTAAACGAGCAGATGTTATCGCCGATATTCCACCACAGCGTGTGATTGATGCACTTCCGGAAGATCCTTTTGCCGGCAGGGGAGAAAGGATTTTAGATAAGCACTTAGATGATCTTAGCGATGATGTAGATGATGATTTCGATATTGAAGAGACTACAGCGGAAGGTGAATCGAGTGGCGCATCTGAGGAGGGCGAATAGTGAGTCAGAAGCCTACTCGAGCCGTGATCTTACTACCTGGGGCTGTTAACTTTGAGGCTGTCATGGCCTCCTTTGGAGATTGGTTTCAAGATGCGATGGTGATTGCCGTCGATAAAGGAATTGATAAAGCAGAGGCGTTAGTAACGTTGAGTCAAACGCGTGAAGTGGCGGTAGATTTTTGGGTGGGGGATTTCGATTCGAGTAGAAGGCTAGAGATTTCGCCGGCACTCTATCGAGAGAAGGTGAGTTATCCTGTTGAGAAGGATGAGATCGATACAGAACTTGCGTTCTCCCTTGCAAGAAGAGAAGGGGTTGATCAATTCTTATTGTTAGGAGGAATAGGCGGACGCCTTGATCATCAAGCGGCACTGCTCTTTTTGCCGGCACAATATCCCGAAGCAAGAGTGATTCATACCGATGGTGTTGAGACGCTCTATTTTTTAGAAGCGGGAAAAGAGTACCATTTTACGCCACCAGTAGGAGCGACGGTGAGTCTTATCGCCTTGAGCGATCTTTGTGGCATCAATCTCTCCGGGGTCAAGTGGCCGTTGGTGCAACATGATCTTGAGATAGGTTCAGGATTGACCTATTCCAATGAAGTGATAACAGAGAGAGGGATTACGGTATCAATGAAGGCGGGAAGGGCGTGGCTCTATCTTTTGCCAGCAAATTGTGAGCGTTCCCTTTAGCCACTCTGTATCTAAATAGTGGGATAGATGGTAGAATAAGCGCAAATTTTAAATGGTATTGTGTGTCAGTTTGCAATATTTGAATATGCGGTATTTGCATTTGCAATGTTGGCTGACAATATGAAAACCGAAGGGAGTTAAATATGTGGCAAATTATCTATAATGGCGATTGCTCAAAATCGAGAGCTGCGCGTGAATATCTTGATGAGAAAAAGATTGAATATCAGGTAATCAACTATCTTGACGAGCCGCTCTCAGCGGAGATGATTCGTTCTCTTCTTGCAAAATTAGGGTTAGGGATTGATGGCATTATTCGAATGAAAGAAGCACCGTTTCAAGAGATCTCGCAAGAGTGGTTTACTTGGAATGATGATCAAAAAATTGCCTTTGTTGTAGAGAATCCTATTGTGATTGAAAGACCGATTGTTGTCTACCGAGAGGATGCCGTAATTGCAAGACCTGATCCATCGCCGATCGATCATCTTCTAGCGAAAGCTTGGAAGTAGATTCAGATTGGGATTTAGATTGAGATTAAGGTGTAGAGTTTAGAGAATTCATGACAGATTGAGGTAGAGCATTGCGCTTACAAAAATCGGGAGAGAGAATGGAACAGACGAGAGAGGAATTGATGAATGCGCCAGTAGTATTAAGCCGATCTTTTATTGTTATCGGCGCTATTTTAGCCGGCTTAGCCGTTATGGTCGGTGCCTTTGGTGCCCATGCCTTAAGTGATCAACTTGTAGGGCGCGGTAAAGAGATCTGGGAGACTGCGGTTCAGTATCAATTTATTCATAGTATCGCTCTCATTATTATTGGCATACTTCTCCTTCTATTGACAACCCCTAAACTTCTCCGTTTAGCGGGTTTTTCATTTTTGATAGGTACGATTCTCTTTTCAGGGAGTCTCTACCTTATTGCACTCTTGTCTGTTAAGAATTTGGGATTGGTGACGCCGATAGGCGGTCTCTTTTTTATTGTCGGTTGGATATTGCTGATCTGTGCAGCGCTATTATCTACTCGAATTCGTGCTTAAGTACTTAATAAAGGAAATATTATGAGTATTCATTCTGTATTATCTGTCTCTCCACTCGATGGTCGTTATGCTAGTCGTGTTGAGCCATTAGTGGCTGAGGTGAGTGAGTATGGTTTAATTCGTTATCGTGTGATGGTTGAGATCAAGTGGTTAATTAAGCTTGCCTCTGAAAAGCATTTTGAAGAGATTCCTTCATTTGGGGAGGAGGCGAAAGCATTCTTAATTTCGCTCTATGAGAACTTCTCTCCAGAAGATGCCATGGCTGTCAAAGAGATTGAAAAGTCAACGAACCATGATGTGAAAGCGGTTGAGTATTGGATCAAAAATCAGGTTAAGGATCACCCAGAACTTGCAGCATCATCAGAGTTCACCCACTTTACCTGTACCTCGGAAGATATCAATAACCTCTCATATGGTTTGATGTTTAAGAGCACAATTAATGATGTTGTATTGCCACAACTTCAAGAGGTGATCGCCTCTATGCGTGATATGGCACATCAATTTGCTGCGATTCCGATGCTCTCAAGAACCCATGGGCAGCCAGCAACACCGACAACTTTAGGGAAAGAGATCGCTAATGTGATCTATCGTCTTGAAAGACAGGTCAAGCAGTTACAAAACACAGAGTTTTTAGGCAAAATCAATGGTGCTGTTGGTAACTATAATGCGCACGTTGTAGTCTATCCCGAGTTTGATTGGCCAGCATTTGCAGAAGATTTTATTACGCAAGATCTTGGTTTAACTTTTACCCCTTACTCAACACAGATTGAGTGCCATGATTATATCGCTGAGTTTTCACACACAATGACCCGTATCAATACCATTTTGATCGATTGGGCGCGTGATGTCTGGAACTACATTAGCCACAACTTCTTTAAACAGCGCACGATTGCCGGCGAAGTGGGCTCTTCAACGATGCCACATAAAGTGAACCCGATCGACTTTGAAAATGCAGAAGGGAACTTTGGGATTGCTAACGCACTCTTTATCCACTTTGCAGAGAAGTTACCGATCTCAAGAATGCAACGTGACTTGAGTGATTCTACGGTGCTTCGTAGTGTAGGATCTGCTTTCGGTTACACCTTGATCGGTTTTAGTAGTCTCTTAAAAGGTCATGGCAAATTAGAAGTGAGCGCCGAGACCTTAATGGCAGATCTTAATGCAAACGTAGAAGTATTAGGGGAAGCGGTACAGACGGTGATGCGCCGTGATGGTATTGAGAATCCTTATGAAAAATTGAAAGATTTCACACGTGGTAAGCGTATTAATATTGAGCAGATGCGTGAGTTTATCGATACGTTAGAGCTTGCTCCAGAAGTGAAAGCGCAACTTAAAGCGCTCGAGCCGGCAACGTATGTTGGACTTGCTGAGAAATTAGCTCGTGAGATCTAACGTTTAACATTTCTGTTATAAAGAATCATCTCTTCAATATTGGGTATCAATATTCAGATTGAAGAGATGCGTAATAAGAGTATTGATAAGAATATTTACAGTGACTTCGGTTGCTGTAAATATTTTTTTATGATTTAAAAAAGCTTAAAAAGCTTAAAGAACCTAAAAAATAAAAAGATCATCAAAGATCGCTAGATCTCATGAGAGATCATAAGAAAGCCGATAAAGGTATAAAAGAGGGGGGAAGTTATGATTTGGGAGATCTATCTACAGGGTGTTTTGCTATCGTTTGGACTCATTGTTGCTATCGGTGCGCAAAATGCTTATGTTTTAAAACAGGGAATAGAGAATAATCATATCTTTTGGGTTGCAACAGTCTGCTTTCTTTGCGATTTTCTCTTAATGTCGGTTGGTGTTTTAGGAATTGGCACAATGGTGGCGCAAAATGCTATTTTGCAGCTTATTTTAGCACTGCTCGGGACGCTCTATTTAGCGATCTTTGCCTATAACTCATTACGTGCGATCTTCCAAGAGCAGGTGATGAGTACAGGATATTATGAGGGGCGATCCTCACTGAGATCCGTTATTTTAGCAACACTCGCTATTACGTTACTCAACCCCCATGTCTATCTTGACACGATAGTGATTATTGGCGGAGTTGCCGGCACCCTCGAGGATGAGCATAAGATCGCTTTTCTGCTAGGGAGTTTGACGGCATCGAGTATCTGGTTCTATAGTTTGGGGTATGCCGCAACAAAATTAGCACCGATCTTCCGAAAGCCGTTAACTTGGCGGATTCTCAATCTCTTGATTGCTCTGATGATGTTATTTATTATCTATCAACTTCTGCGCTTTAGTTATGAGCAGATCATGATGCTATTGACCTAAAGTAAGTTAACCCATACTCAGTTATCAGCCCAATTAATAGCACTCTTCTATCGTGAAGACATTCTATCGTGAAGAGATCTTATCGATGAGATAAAAAAAGTGTGGAGACTGATCCACACCTTTTCGATTGATATCTCATCTTATGCTATTGAGAGCACTCTCTTATTTATTGTGTTGCCGTGACGAGCTGTAGACCGACTACGCCAATAATAATTGCTGCTAAGCTCAAAATTCTCTTAATATTTTTCGATTCATTGAAAAATATAATGTTGAGCGTCACCGCACCAGCTGTCCCCACTCCT
Organism: Ignatzschineria sp. PL_is040; assembly: GCF_055813795.1. Lineage (NCBI taxonomy): Bacteria > Pseudomonadati > Pseudomonadota > Gammaproteobacteria > Cardiobacteriales > Ignatzschineriaceae > Ignatzschineria > Ignatzschineria sp. PL_is040. The sequence goes on along the minus strand of NZ_JBVPGU010000001.1, from coordinate 629,622 downwards.
GTAAAGACGGTATAAGCGATACTAAGCGGTAAAAAGCGGAATGAGAAGTAGAGAAGGGCAAAGGATGCAAAGATCCCACCATAATAGAGTACCCGATTGATCAAGGTTCTATTTTGGCTATAGAGGCTCAATCCAAAGACACCGATCAGTTCAGCGACAGAGGCAAGCGCCACAAAAATCCAACCGATTGTAATATATGAGATTCCCATTATGCATTCTCCTCTTCTCGAATATTGACATCAAAGAGATTGAGTCCTAAAACTCCCACTAAAATAATTCCCATAAAGAAGAGCATCTCTCCTGTGATGGTTTCATCAAAGAGGAAGTAATCCATTAAGACTGTACCGACCGTACCACTTGCGGCAAAGATCGCATAAACGGTCCCGGTGGGAAGCCCTTCACAAGCTTTCGCAAGAAAGTTGAGGTCGAGGAGGACAAAGATACCAACGATAGCCCAGTGCCACCAAGTTGATGCTACATTAAATCCATAAAGCCATATCAGCTCAAAAATAGAGGTGAGCGCAACGTAAATCCACGCTTTGTTCATAATAGTTTCCGTATATAAATAACGATAATTGATAAGTTGGGATAGGCAATCGTGATTGTGCCTAGTAGATTTCCACTTAGACTTGATATTTTCTGATAGTTTTTGATTGTGCTTGAGAGTGATGACCCAAGATTAAGGATCATCGATGAATCGAGGAGGATTCATCAAGGGGTGAGTTCACCCGCGCCGATAGCAGAGAAGACAGAATCGGGCAATAAAAAGAGAAGAGTGGTTGTACTGCTGTTTGTCGCTAAAGCGCATAAAATTAGGAGAGTTGTTAATCGTGAATATATTTTATTCTCTCTTAAGAGAATGTCAATATGGGATAAGAGAGAAATTTCAACTTCGTGAAGCGACGCTCTGATGCTTGATAGCTGATCAAAGATTATTGTGAATGATCTGTGAATGATCAGCCGGCAATTTTGTCGTTTGCTGTTGCTCAATGAGCTCTGCAACATTCTTTTTAACAAGATGATTCATAATAAAGAGTAAAAGAAAGATCAGGAGGATTGCGCCGATCCACTTTCCAAAGCGACCTGTTATCCCTTTTTTCTGTTGATATTGCTTAAAGTCTCGATCAAATGGCATCTACTTAATTCACCTTTTTGACAGTTTCAATCGGTTTTGAGGAGAGAGAGGCGCCGAGAGAGGCGATAATAATCGCTAAAATCCCCCCAAGTTGTACCGTAGAGAGAACCTCACTCAAGATAATAAATCCAAAGATAGCAGCAATGGCGGGTTCTAAACTGGTTAATGTCCCAAATGTTTTTGCCGGCATTCGGGTCAGCGCCATCATCTCAAGTGCGTAGGGGAGTGCCGATGTTAAGACGGCAACGGCGATCGCCATCGGCAGATATTGAGGTGCAAAAATGGAGAATCCTCCGCTCGCAATACCGATGGGAACATAGATAATGGCAGCAATTGCCGCTCCGATACCAACAGTTGCCGTTCCGTAGTAGTTCCCCGCTTTTTGACCAAAAACAATATAGAGTGCCCAACAGACACCTGCTGTTAATGCATAGAAGACTCCTAGCAGATCGATTGAGCTACTATCTTGAAAAGGGATGAGTGCTAATAATCCGAGGACGACTAAGCCGATCCAGAGAAAATCAATTTTTCTGCGTGAAGCAAAGAGAGCAACAGCTAAAGGGCCGGTAAATTCTAATCCTACCGCGATTCCAAGAGGAATAGTTTTAATTGATTGATAGAAGAGAAAATTCATCGTTCCCAGAGTGATCCCATAGTAGAGCAGATAGCGACGATATCCCACCTGCAATTTCCGCTTCCAGGGCTTGAAGATGATCAGCAAAATGATTGCGCTAAATCCTAGGCGATAAGCAGTAACCGCTTCTACGCCTACCAAAGGAAAGAGCTGTTTTGCTAATGTTGCGCCCCCTTGGATCGAGATCATTGCCGCAAAGAGGCAGAGGAGCGGAAGAAGAAAACCACGGTTTGAATGAATCATAATAATATCAGATCGTTATAGGGGTTAAAGAGAGATCATCAACAGATGTTAATGGGGGCTAATTGTATCATGATGGGACTATTTTTGGCGCAACAAAGTCATTTGAATCTGATCTGAGGATTATTTATTTTTAACCCATATTTTTTAATGTAGATTTTGAATGTCTATTTTTAACTTTTTTCCGTGGTAGGAGTGTCAATGCCATTCCACCAAAGATCGCAATAATGCCGATCCACTGCTCGGGAGAAGGGAAGAATCCTGTGATAAAGATATCCATCAAAATTGCAACGAGGGGATCGAGAAAGACAAGAAGTGCGATCGTTTCTGTCTTCAGTGAGCGGATAGAATCGAAGAAGAGATAGAAGACAATGCCGGTATGGACAAAGCCTGTAATAAGGATATAGAACCAGTTAAGAGAGGTTAAATTTTCAAAGAGAGAGAAATCGATAAAGGGGGCTAATAGCAGGGCGCCAAAGAGTACCTGAATAGTGGTGATGGCGTAGGAGCTCGCATATTTAAAGCCTTTGCCGGTTAAGGTTAAGAGGGCATAGAAAAGTGCTGAGAGAAGTCCATAGATTAAACCTTTACTGAAAAAGTCGGCAACTGATTCTGTTTGATTGATCTCTGCAATTGCTAGGGTGCCGATAAAGCAGATAATAATGGCCGATAGCGGAATGAGGGTGAGTCGCTCTTTATAGATAAATGCCCCTAGAATCATCACAATGACTGGCGCAAGGTGGTAGATGGAGATCGCAACCGTTACGCCACTCTCTTCAATTGCTTTGAAGAAGTAGACCCAATTGAGGATCAAGAAGATGCCGCAGATTAAGATCTTGATAACCTCTTTAGGAATCCAGCGTTCTCGGCGTAGTTGGCCTGTCAGCCACCAAAAGAGCCCCAAAAAGAGGCAAGCACAGATGCAACGAATAAAAACAAGTTCGAGCGCCGGGATACCGCTTCGCTGGGAAAAGAAGCCAACAGATCCAAAAAGGATCATGGCGATCGACATCTTTGTTAATGCCGAGCGATTATTGAGTGCCGGCGTTAGGGTGTTCTCCATCATAATAAAACTCTTCGGTGTAGATAGCTGAAATAGGGTGGGCTGATGGTAGTGAAGCCTGATTTTGTCAAAAGCTTATCACTTCTCTCTTTATCTTTATAATTATGCCTCTCGTTCATGGTATGGGCGAAGTCATAATCTATTGACACTTTGTAAGAGTCGATCGATTAAATGGGGTGTAATATCGATACCGCTCTCTACTATATCAAAGTCAAAAATATCAAAGTTAAAATTTGTCTGTTATTTTCCTCCTCTTTTTTCCTATCTCTCTCTCTTATATCTCTCTTATATTTTCTTATCTCTTCTGCCCTCTTTTTTATACCTATCTCCTTTTGCTTCTTAGTCAAGAAGTGAAGGATTAGCTTATGGTAAAATAGCGTCCCAGATTATAACGGGGCAGAATCAATCTATTATCAAAATTATTGATCAATGAGTAGGAGCGCATCATGAATCACCGCTATGAGGATCTGATTGAGATTTTCAATAACACTTTTTTGGAGAGTGAAAATACCATCTTAGTCAAAGGGGATGATGAGCCGATCTATCTGCCGGCAGATGCAAATTCTCCTCATCATCGAATTATTTTCGCCCATGGCTTCTTTCAGAGCGCGCTTCATGAGATTGCCCACTGGTGTATTGCCGGTCGGGAGCGACGACAGTTGGTCGATTTTGGTTATTGGTATTGCCCCGATGGCCGGGATGAAGCGACCCAAGCTCAATTTGAAACGCATGAGATTCGCCCTCAAGCCTTAGAGTGGCTCTTTTCACAAGCTTGTGGTCGTCAATTTTCTGTCAGCTGTGATAACCTTGCCGGCGATTTTGAGCCTGATCGCCTTCAATTTCAGCAGCGAGTTCAGCAGGAAGTGATTAAGATGCTCAATGAAGGAATTCCCCCGCGTGGAGAACAATTGATAGTGGCACTACAACACTTTTATCAAACACCTCCATTAAGAGAAGCTGATTTTCCCTATCCCGAGACGATTTGGGATCTTTAGAGAAAGTTTCAGTAAGGGGTAGAGATATCTGCCTGCGCAACAGAGATTTAAAGAAGATTTAAAGAGGATTTAAAGAGGCGATAGGAGAAACAATGGAAGAGATTAGACAGCCGATTAAGCAATGGGATGAGAGAGAGGATCGATTGCGTGAAGATATCGAAGCAACTTTGAAGCCTGAAGATAAGCTATTGCTCGTTCTTTCCGATTCTCATGGTGATCTTAGCAGTGTGGTTGATATTATTACCCGATGGGAGAATCGAATCTCAGCAGTGCTCTTTTTAGGCGATGGTGCCGAGGAACTTTTAGAGGCAGCATATATCTTTCCTGATCTGCCATTTTATGGCGTTAGCGGTAATAATGATCCCCATATAGCACCGAATAGTCGCCTTAATTTTCCTTTAGAGAATGTAGTAGAGATTGCCGGGAGACGAATCTATCTGACTCATGGTCATATCGCTAGCTATCGCGAAGTTGAAGCTACGGTCATTAAGAGAGCTAAAATCAATCATGCTGATATTGCGCTTCATGGTCATCTCCATATTCCGGCAGCTAAAGAGATTGAGGGGATTCAACTCTTTAGTCCCGGTGCGATTCGCTATCCACGTGGGGGTTCTCAGAGAGGATATCTTCTTCTAAAAGTAGATGCAGAGCGCAGAGTGGAAGAGTACTTTTTCACCTTGAGGAAATAGAGGCCAATAGCGGGGGATAGAGCGTGTTAATCGATGGTTTTTCGCGAGTATTTAAGATCGATCTTAATCTTATAAGGTTCCTTATAAGGGATCTCAAAAGGGGTTCTTAAAATACCCCCTCTTCTTTTTTGAAAAAGAGGACGCAAATGAGAGAGATCTTTCAGAGAGTCTGATTAGTTTATAGCAACTAATAGTAGAGAAATAGTGGAGAGATAGTTTTGAATTGATCGATAATTAGCTGATTGTAGAGACTTTAAATTGATTGCCGGAAAGATTGTAGGCAGTAAAAAAGAATTTGTTCAAGGGAAATATTTTTAAATTTTTTGAGAGCGATAGGAACCTTTGAAAGGGGCTATCATTACTATCTTTTACCACTTTTCAAGTGGATGATCGAGGATAAAACGGGCAAGTCTTCAGCTTACGATTAAGTGATAAGAGTGGTATAGTAGTCTCTCAAATTTATCTTGAGTTTTTCTCATCATTTATTCCCATCGTTTATTAATGAGTCAAGCAATTGTTGAACAAATTTCCATCTCTCATCATCAGGTCGGAGGCGGGAATTTTTTGCTTTTTAGTGATGAGAAAAATTTAAAATTTCAAATTGACATAGGGTGCTGAGATGATTAATTACGTAGTTAAAAGTAATGGCGAACGAGAGAAGTTCGATGCCGATAAACTCAATAAATGGGCTGAATTTGCTGCTCATTATGAGGTTGATTGGAGTGCGATCGCTTTAGAAGCTTACCGTAAATGTTATGACGGTTGCACAACGCTAGAACTACATAAGGCGATGATTGACGCTTGTGTTGAACGTGAGGATCATCAGCACCTAAAGATGGCAGGTCGCCTTTTAATTGGAACGATCTATAAAGAAGCTTTTGGCGGTTTTAAAAAGATTCCAACGCTTCCTGAGTTTTATGATCATATGGTGGCGCTTAACCATTGGGAAGCGATGGATTACACCCGTGAAGAGCTAGAGGCATTGGAAGAGATTATCGATCACAATATCGATATTAACTACAACTATACAACGCTTCGTCAGATGAAAGATCGTTACTTGATCAGCAATCGTGTAACAGGACTCTGCCTAGAGTCACCTCAATTTATGTTTATGGGCATGGCGATGCAAAATATGCAGAACCAACCCCGTGAACGCCGTATGGAAGATATTAAGAAACTCTATCGTTATCTGAATGAGTTAAAGATCAATACGCCTACGCCGATGTTGATCAATATGCGTACTCCCCATAAAGGCTATGCTTCATGCTGTGTCTATACCACGGCAGATAATGTGAAGAGCTTAGCGGTGGGTGACCATATTGCCTATATGATGACCTGTGCTTCAGCGGGAATCGGTTCCCATCTTTTAACCCGTTCGAAAGGTGATCCGGTGAAAGAGGGGCGCGTTGTGCATCAAGGGAAATTACCCTATTATCGGATGATTCAATCGGCAGTACATGCCAATATGCAAGCATCTCGTGGTGGTTCAGCAACGGTCTACTTCAATGTGTTAGATCCTGAAATTTTCGACCTTTTAGTCTTGAAAAATCCAACAACTATCACGCAAAAACGTATTCGTGATATCGACTATGCGATGTTAGTGAATCGTTACTTTGTTGAGAAAGTGGCGCGTAATGAAGATTGGATGTTAGTAAGTCTGCTCCATGCACCAAAACTTTATGAGCTCTTCTATAGTGAAAATTATGAAGCGTTTAAAGAAGAATATGAGCGTGTCTTAGCAGATGATTCTATCGAAAAGACATTGGTTAAAGCGCGTGATATTGCGATTAAATCATTAACAGAAGCGGCAGAAACAGGGCGTATCTATCTCACCTATATTGATGAGATGAATCGTCATACTCCATTTAAAGATACAATCTACTCTTCAAATCTCTGTCTTGAGATCGCACTGCCGACAAAACCTTATACTGGCATGCCTGATCTCTACTCAAGCGACCCTGAAGGGGAGATCGGTCTCTGTTCGCTCGCTTCAATAGTGGTAGGGCGCGTCTCGGAAGAGGAGTATGAAGATGTTGCTTACTACTGCGCCTTGATGATTGATAATGTTATTGAGATTATGGAGTATCCATTTGCATCACTTGAGACAACGGCAAAAGCACGTCGTTCAATTGGTGTAGGGATCACAAACCTTGCGCATGAGATGGCACTTCAAAAATTGAGCTACGCTTCAAAAGAGGGTAAAAACTACATTCACTTTATTGCTGAGCGTCACTCCTATTTCCTCCATAAAGCAAGCTTACGCTTAGCAGAAGAGAAGGGGAATGCTGCATGGATTGATCGTACGAAGTATCCGGAAGGTTGGTTGCCGATCGATACCTACAATCGTAATGTCGACAGTGTGCATACGCAGCCATTAGTGTATGATTGGGAGAGCCTTCGCCAAGGAATTATTGCGCAGGGAGGGATTCGTCACTCGGTATTAGAAGCGATGATGCCGGTGGAATCTAGCTCACAATTGACAAATACTACAAATGGACTCTATCCCATTCGTAACTTGAAAGTGATGAAGACCTCAGGAACAGGAAAGAATCTTCTACTCGCTCCTGATATGGATGAGTTAGCGCCTTACTACGATATCGCTTGGAATCTCGATTCTAAAGATCTTATCGAAATGTATGCCATCATTCAGAAATTTACAGGGCAAGCGATTAGTGCTGACCTCTACCTCAATTTACAAAATCAGCAGACGATTTCGAGCAGACAGCTCCTCTCTGACTTTATCTATATGATGAAGTTAGGTTGTAAGACCCGCTACTATCTCAATAGTGCTTCAGGCATTGTCCATGAAGGGTATGAGAAGGTAGAGGATCAGAGTTGCGCCGGCGGAGCATGCACACTTTAATTGAATAATCGACGAAGTCCTGCAAATTTCGTCGTTTTACTGGAGAAAGTTTATGCAAGATATATCAATATTTAATCAGAAGAATGATAACTGGCAAACAGGTCAGTACCCACTCTTTTTAGGTGAACCTTTAGCACTTTATGATTCGATCAATACGCCATATCCGCGTCTATTTGATCTCTATAAGTTGCAAAAATCGATGGATTGGACTGAAGATGAGGTCAATCTTGAACAATCTCGCATGGACCTCCTAAACTGTTCTAAGAACAACTATGATATCATGGTCAAGACGCTCGCATTCCAATGGGAGCTTGACTCTGTCGCATCAAGAACGATTGCGCCACTCTTTGCGCCGTTTGTGACAAACTCTGAGCTTTGGGTGATGCTCTCAAAACAGTCGGAGATGGAGAATCTTCACGCATTGACCTATTCTGAGATTATTCGTCAATGTATCTCTGATCCTCAAGAGGTCTTTAAAGAGGTGATGCGTAATGATGAAGTTCTTAACCGCTCTACAACGGTGATCGATTGTTTTGATACGTTAGATCGTTATGGTGCGCTCTATAAGTTAGGGAAAATTGATCGTGACTCAAGAGAGTTAAAATCTGTCATTCTTCGTGCTTTTATTGCGCTCTACTGCTTAGAAAAAATTGAGTTTATGAGCTCATTTGCTTGTACTTTTGCACTCGCTGAGCAAAATATCTTCCAAGGTATTGCGAAACTCGTTCAGAAGATTGCCCAAGATGAGCAGGTTCACGTGATGATGGATGAGGCAGTTTTAGAGATCCTCTTTAAAGATCCTGAGTGGGTTGAGCTTCTTCATGAGAATAAGGATGCTGTCTATGAGATCATTAAATCAGTGATCGATCAGGAGTTTGATTGGAATCGTTATCTCTTTAGTGAAGGGCGTTCGATCGTAGGGCTCAATGAGATGCTTCTAAATGAGTGGGTTCTTTGGAATGCTCAAGATCTCTATCAATTCCTCGGGTTAGAAAACCCGTATAAGCGTGTTGAGAAGAATCCGCTCTCCTGGATGGATAACTGGTTCGATCTTAATAAAACGCAAAATGCGAACCAAGAGATGGATAATACCAACTATCGTCTCAATAGCGTAATGGATGATGCGGAAGATGAGATTTTTGATATCTAAATATAAATAGATATCTCTAAATAGATGTCTAAATTTTGATATCTATCTATTTTTATCTATCATTAGTTGGAAGATCCTAATTTAATGATTAGGATCTTTTTTATTGCTGCTTCTTATTGTTGCCTTTGTTGTTACGTTTGTTGTTATTATTTTTTTTGTTGTCATTGCTAGATACTCTAATACTCTATGGGGCATTTCTATTATTGATTGATGTGGCACTGAAATATCTATTGCGTAGGATCGCATATTCTTCTATTCTATGAAGGTGATCTCTTGAGATCACTTCTTTTATTTGGGGCGATTTCCTAATTGCGGCCCTTACATTTCAGCTAAAAAGGATAGAAAATGACAAAACATCATATTCATTTTGATATGCAAAATATCGATTCTGAACAAAACAATCAATCAGTTGAGCATCAACGCGGTCAGAAACAAAATTATAATAACAATAATGTCAATAATGATAAGAATAACAATAGATCAGACAGAAAAGATGCTTTAGAGCGAGGGAATGCTCACCATTTTGCCTCTGATCCCCATCTTAGAGAGACCGATTCTAAGCAGATCGATTTTGATCAAATAGCGGTACATCAATATCAGTTACAAGCCTCTCCTTATCAGCTCTTTCTACAATGCGTTCCTGCATCAGGGCGCATCGGTATCTGGTTGAGAGATAATCCCGCAACAGACTTAAATAGTGCTACTGATCAGGGCTATAAAGTAGATAGAGAAAATCAGCGATCGAAATTACTCGGCTACTACTCTTGGGAGGAGCAATGTTGGTATCATCAAAACAAAGATATCAGACTCTCAAGTGCCGCATTAATAGAGATTGAGGCATATGCTTCAGGTTATGCATTACGAAGAAGTGCTGACTTTTCTACAAAAAGAACATTAGCCCATTACTTAAGCCATTATGCGGGTTATACCCTCTAGATTAGAGAAAAAGAGAGACATTTATAGAGTGTGCCGGCGACTCTTTGAGGAGAGTCGCTTTTTTATGAGGATTCATTAGAAGAATATGGCTCTTTACAGTCATGGTGAAATGAGTAAAGAGTCATCAATAATCTTAAATAAAATCACATTTCATCTCTATTTCCCCTATGATAGTACGGTACGTTTATATCTAAGAATGCTCTTAAGGGCTGGAGGAATAACAACAATGGAATATTACACAAATGAGTGGTCAATAGAGAAGGCATTAGCGCTCTTTGAAAAACCACTTTTTGAGTTACTTTTTGAAGCACAGAGAGTTCATCGTCAAAATTTTGATCCTACAAAGGTTCAAGTAAGTACATTGCTCTCAATTAAGACGGGAAATTGTTCAGAAGATTGTAAATATTGCGCACAGAGCGTTCGTTACGATACAGGATTAGAGCCAGAGAAGTTACTAGAGGTTGAGAAGGTTATTAATGAAGCGAAAGCGGCAAAAGAGACGGGCGCAAGCCGTTTCTGTATGGGGGCTGCTTGGCGTAATCCTAAAGCTCGCGATATGCCGATGATTAAGATGATGATCGAAGGGGTTAAATCTCTTGGATTAGAGACCTGTATGACGCTTGGGCATCTCAATGCTGAGCAGGCTGAAGAATTAGCGGATGCTGGCTTAGATTACTACAATCATAATCTCGATACTTCTCCTGAATATTATGCGAGTGTTGTCACAACACATAGCTATCAACATCGTCTTGATACGCTCGATTATGTGCGTGATGCCGGCATTAAGGTCTGTTCAGGGGGAATTATCGGATTAGGTGAGTCTGTCCGTGATAGAGCTTCACTTTTAGTCCAGTTAGCGAATATGGGAACGCCACCAGAGAGTGTTCCGATCAATCGCCTTATTCCAATTGCCGGAACGCCTTTTGAAGAGAATAAGCGAGTCGATGACTTTGATTTTTTAAGAACGATAGCAGTAGCACGTATTATGATGCCGAAATCGATGGTGCGTCTCTCTGCTGGTCGCGAAACGATGAGCGAAGAGCTGCAAGCGCTCTGTTTCATGGCGGGTGCTAACTCCATTTTTTATGGTGATAAGCTCTTAACAACGCCAAATGCGGATCAAATTACCGATAAGGAGCTCTTTGAGAAGCTCGATATTACGGCAACGCACGATCCTTATAAACCAGGGCATAATCCCCATACGGCAAAAAATGATCTAGAAGAGTCGGTCAAAAAAGCTGCCGTAACGGCTTAATATCTTAACCATTAAGTTTCGTGATATTATCGACTGATACTGAAAACCCCCTTTAAGTGATCACTTAAAGGGGGTTCTTTATAAAGCCTCTCTTTTTCTCTTTTTCTCATTTTCTCCTGATCCTAATCCTAAATCCTAATCTTAAGGATCAATGAGAATTTTAGATGAGAGCTCTATTGGTGAGTTTTTTGTGACTTCTATTACTTTTCACACTCAACAGGTTCACCTGTTAAAGCATCTTCTTTTGCTTCGACAAACTCTTGTGCCATAAAGCCGCGATAGGAGTCATCCATAATCTCCATCCAAGGCTTTGGTAGGGCAGAAGCTAATGTGCCGGTAATTGTTGAGCTATAGCTCTTATTACGGAAGCCCATAATATCTTCCTTCTTATCTTCTTGCCATGACTTGAGGATTAATCCCTGCTCATGTACATGGAAGTCAGGATAATCTGTATCTTTAAGCAGTTCTTCAATATAGGATGCTTGATAATCGATAAATTCATGGTCTGTTGAGAGCTTCTCTAAACGATCGATCCATTTCTGGCTATCTTTGCGCATCTCCTCTTTTGAAGGAAGTTTTTGCGTTCCCATAATCATGTCGCGTACAGTCCATGCTTGAGTATCAAACATGTTGAAGGTGTAGTACTGATTCTGCATTCCCACATAGAACATTTTGGGGTTATCGATCAGGCAGACACCTTTATAGAGATTCTCAGGATAGATACTCTCTTTTGCAACTAAGCGAACATTATCATGTAAGAATGGGAAGTTGAACTTAAAGCCTGTACAGAGAATGACAGAGTCGATCTTCTTCTTTGTGCCATCTTTAAAGTGTGCAACATCATCATCCATTCTTTCAAGAAGGGGAACTTCAGTAAAACCTTCAGGCCAATCATGACCGATAGGATTGGTACGATAGCTAAAGGTGATCGATTTAGCACCATATTTGTAACATTGTGTACCGATATCTTCAGCAGAGTAGCTACTACCGATAATTAAGACATCCTGGCCCTTAAATTCACGGGCATCTCTAAACTCATGAGAGTGAAGGACACGACCAGAACTCATCGATAAACCATCAAATCTTGGGATATTCGGCGTAGAGAAGTGACCTGTTGCACAGACAACATAATCAAACTCTTCTGTAATTAACTTATTCTGATTATGATCCATGACAGAAACAGTAAACTTCTCTGTCTCTTCATTATATTCAACCCAACGCACCGCATGATTGAAACGGATATATTGACGAACATTGTTCTTCTCAACACGCGAGATTACATACTCTTTCAATACCGCTCTTGGGACATAGGATGGAATCGGCTCTTTGAAATGATCATCAAATGTGTAGTCACCAAACTCGAGTGCTTCTTTAGGTGCGTTGATCCACAAGAATCGATACATACTGCCATGTACGGGCTCTCCGTTACGGTCTGTACAGGTTTCCCAATTGTAGCGCCACATACCGCCCCAATCTTCCTGTTTTTCATAACAGACAATTTCAGGAATCTCTGTTCCTTGGTCACGTAATGTTTGGAAAGCTCTTAATTGTGCAAGTCCGCTTGGGCCTGCGCCTAATACTGCAATTCTAGTTTGTTGATTCATAAATACCTTTCTACGTTTGCCAATAACGCTTATAACAGTATCGAAAAATAAAACTTGATACAATATTGACAATTCTTGAAAAACGCTGTATTAAAACGCACTCTTTAGGGGTCATCTTAAAAGTAACCGTTTTTATTAACTTCTGTTCGCTCAGCGCATGCTTGAAATGCTTTTCGACCATTTTAAGAGGAAGAGCCATAGGCGCTTTAAGGCGATAGCTATGGGGAGTGAGCCTCTATTGAGAAAAGAGAAGAGATCTTTGTGTAGTTATATTGTAGTTTTCAGCTATAAAAAATAAAAGAGAGGCTTCAATCAAGGGAAAACGGCAATTGATTAAATATTGATCAATGGTGATTTTTTTATCATTTAGTGAAGATTAAGAAGATCTCAAATGGCGATTTATCGGCCTTTTGCCAAAATTATTTACAATTAGTTGTGTGCTAAAAGGGGAAAAAGAGACAAGAGAAGGGAAGAAAAGTGGTTGAAATGTATCTAGGTGATAAAAAGTAGTGAGCCATTTTCTCTCAATAGTGGGAGGTTAACCTTCTATAAATATTACTATGTGTTGAAATTGTAGGAAAATTTTAGGAAGGTGTTGCAGGTATGATAACCGCTCTATCGCTATAAAATGCTATAGAGCGGTATTGATTGCTTCAACGCCTATTAGATATTCTCTGTTAAGAGGATTGGCCAGCCATTTTTACGGGCATTAGTAATAATCGCACGATTGAGGGCAGTTCTTGCAAGAAGATAATATTTAGCAGCATTTGGGGCCATCTCCACAACAACTTGATAGCTTGTTGTTGTGCCGGAGAGCAGCTGCCGTAGATAGAAGGTGATATTTTTAACGCCATTTGGTAATCCCTCTTCATATTGCGCAAATTCAGATTTGATGGCATTGACCATACTCTCTTCAATTTCAACGAATGTGAGAGGGGATTCAGGATTAGGCTCCTCCATCGTAAAGTTGAGCGTTAAGCTATATCCTCTGGATAGATTGCTAAATTTGAGCTTATAGAATTCCGCAGTCGGCATCACAATCGTTGAGCCATCATGATCGAGATAGATCGATTCTGGAGTCTGTCTTAATACTTTGATGATCCGTTTATCAGGAAGAAGTAAGATGTCATTTTTTCGACTCGGGAACCAGAGCTCATCGGTGATTGTTTCGCGAGAATAGAATTTATCGAGGAGATCGATGGTGACACGCACCGTACCATTATCGAGTAGTGGATTGGTGAGATAGACATAATTGAGGCTGATCTTTTTAATCTCCCATGGAATATCGCCATAGATAATTCTTTCACCTTCTCGTGCCTGCCCAAGGTTGAGGAAGATCCGTAATTTTTGCAGATAGAGTGGAAATTTTGCCCTAAAGCTGACAACGAGCATCAAGAGAGCGAAGACCACAATTCCAAAGAGCATGAGATTCCCACTCGTATGGAGAATAACAAGAAAGATCGTTAAGGTGAGAAGGAAGTTTGCCGCTTGCAGTAAAAGCATCATAAAGCGCCATTTAAAATCGAGGGTTCGTTTTCGATCGCGCTGTTGGTAGTTGGAGTAGAGCAGAATAATCTGCCTAAAGAGATAGTAGAAGATGAGTGATGCGGCTGAAGCGATCACAATCGTGATCCCTTCCTCTGTAATAAAATGCCAGAGATTATCCCAAAGTTTGACTAAAAAGGGGCGATTATCGGTGAGATCTTGTAACTTAAGATCTACAATATTTTTCTGATGCTCTAAAGATTTGATCCTATCGGTCCATTGCTCTTCGATCTTGGTAATCGCCGCGAGTGATTTGGGATTGAGATCCTCTCGATCGATACTCTGTAGGGTATTGAGTCCAAATTGAGCAAGTTCAATCTTTTTTGCCAGCTCACGTGTATCTTCAATGAGGAGATCTTTTGTTCGCGCTTTTTCAGTTGCACGTTGCATCTGTGCAAAGAAGGGTTGCAAAATCTGTAATACTTCCTGTTGCCAATCATAATTGATCTGTGTTTCTGTTTCCGGCGCTATCTCAGGTTCATTAAAGAGGGAGAGATCAATTCCTCCAAGAGCTGTCTGCTCGAAGAGTGCATTAAATTCTTTCTGTTGATGCATCAAGGTTTGGAGGCGTTGATTGAGATCTGCTACCTCCTCTTCAGAGAGCGCTCTATCTTTAAGCTGCTTTTGGAGAGCTTTCTTACGCTCAATAATATCATCGAGTTTGAGCTCAATATCGTTGAGTTTTTCTGTCCGCTCTTCTAAGGGGGTATCTTCCGCCATCGAGAGGGAAGTCGCCATTGAAAAGAGGAGAAGAAGGGTGAAGAAGAGGGTACGGATTTTGAAATGGATGGTCATATATTTATCCCTATTGCATAATCTTTGCGAGCTGCGCACTTCCACATTAAGTGAAGGGACTCATCAGGTCAATAGCCCCATCTTATCAGCCTTATGATTATGTTGTTGTGAATAATATATTAAGGATTGATTTTGCACTCTTTTAATTGATCGTAGTGATATTTTTATTGGAGTTATTATCTTAACTGTTTTGACTTTATCGATAGCCTTTGTTGATCCTCTATTTGATATATTAATTATTTTTAACTTAAAGCGCATATTGAAATAGATCATATATTGAATGAGTTACTTAAATAGTAGTTAGCAGCAATAGTTGCGTTCCTTCCAGGGGAAGTATTTATAAGCTTCCTATACGGCAGTTAACGTATGTGCGAACCAGCTTCTAAGATCGCTAGATTTCTAAGCTGCCTATACGGCAGTTAACGGTATTAAAATTGGCTAGAGCTGAATTTTGTATTTCTAAGCTGCCTATACGGCAGTTAACAATCTGATACAGATCTCACGAAGTAAGACTCTTTTCTAAGCTGCCTATACGGCAGTTAACACACTGACGGAAATTTGAGGGGAAAAGATAAGTTTCTAAGCTGCCTATACGGCAGTTAACTTTAGAGCAAGTAGCAGAGCAAGAAGCAAGAATTTCTAAGCTGCCTATACGGCAGTTAACCACCAGCACACCCAACATCTTCAACAACCTCATTTCTAAGCTGCCTATACGGCAGTTAACATCATATCGAGTGGATACAACGGAACGCCTAATTTCTAAGCTGCCTATACGGCAGTTAACTGGTTGTAAGTGGAGAGATTAAAGATCGGCAATTTCTAAGCTGCCTATACGGCAGTTAACAGACAGAATACATTTGGGAATTGGATAGCTATTTTCTAAGCTACCTATACGGCAGTTAACGAGATCAAGCTGAATTGTGTAGGCGATGCGATTTTCTAAGCTACCTATACGGCAGTTAACTAGCTTGCATCGATCTTTTGGAACACTTTGCATTTCTAAGCTACCTATACGGCAGTTAACCCATTGCCTCTTTAGACCTACCTACCATTTCATTTCTAAGCTACCTATACGGCAGTTAACAAAACGATTGGGGCAAGTCGATTTAGAGACAGTTTCTAAGCTACCTATACGGCAGTTAACGATTCTAAGAGAAAGCGCATCGACAAAAAATCTTTCTAAGCTACCTATACGGCAGTTAACGCAATCAGAGAACGGCGATTTTAACTTCAAATCTTCTAAGCTACCTATACGGCAGTTAACGCTGTTGCTTTGATTTCTGAATATGGCAATGGCTTCTAAGCTACCTATACGGCAGTTAACGGACGTTTTTGCGCGTACGAGATACACCGAAACTTCTAAGCTGCCTATACGGCAGTTAACCAATAGATTTAAGTCTTAAAAGGGCTGAGTATTCTAAGTTTAAGGTGGTTTTGCCTTTAAAAACCTATTATCTCCTCATATTTCATAACTTATTGATTTATTGCTAAGTTTTTAAAGAACATAAAATAAAGGTCAAAAAAGAATTAACGCGTTAAAATCATATTAATCCCCCTCTGTAAAGAGATTTTTACTACTTTTGTGAAGAGTAGTGGTGATAAGAATCTCACCCTTTATTGAAGCTCAATTCACAATGAGTCGTGGGTTAGGCGACTCATCGATTGATGATATTTATTGGCCGGTTTGTCCGCGATGACGCAGGGCATGATCGAGTAGGGTAATCGCTAACATCGCTTCTGCAATGGGGGTTGCGCGAATACCGACGCATGGATCGTGTCGCCCTTTGGTGATGACTGATGTCTCATTGCCATCAATATCTACAGTTCTTCCTTCTAAACGAAGGCTTGAGGTAGGTTTTAAGGCGATATGGGTAATGATAGGTTGCCCTGATGAGATTCCGCCGAGGATTCCACCGGCATGATTAGAGAGGAATCCATCAGCTGTGATCTCATCTCTAAATTCGGTACCAAGCGCTTCTACAGCGGCAAATCCATCACCAATTTCAACCCCTTTTACGGCATTAATCCCCATCATGGCATGTGCAATATCGGCATCTAAGCGATCAAATACCGGCTCTCCTAAACCGACAGGAGGGTTCTCGGCAATAACGGTGACTTTCGCGCCAATAGAATTTCCAGATTTGCGGAGTTGATCCATATAGTTTTCTAGCTCGGTCATATCCTCTAAGCAAGGCCAGAAGAAGGGATTTCCTTCCGCTTCAATGGCCGCCTTTTGGAACTGACTTGGTTTGATCGGCCCCAATTGTGAGAGATAACCATAAATTTCCGTTCCATAAAGTTTTTTCAGCACAGCTTTTGCAATTGCACCGGCAGCGACACGAATGGCTGTTTCCCGCGCACTAGAGCGCCCACCACCGCGATAATCACGTACGCCATATTTATGGTGATAAGTATAATCAGCATGACCAGGTCTAAAGAGATCTTTAATATCGTTATAATCTTTCGAGCGTTGATCCTCATTCTCAATGAGTAGGGCGATAGAGGTTCCCGTACTTTTACCATCAAAAACACCAGAGAGAATAGAGACTCGATCTGCTTCTCTGCGTTGAGTTGTATGGCGTGATTGTCCTGGTTTACGGCGATCAAGATCGACTTGTAACATCTCTTCATTAATTTCGATTCCTGGAGGGCAACCATCAACAATCGCAACTAATGCTTTTCCATGACTCTCTCCTGCGGTTGTGACACAAAATAATTTTCCGATGCTATTGCCCGACATATACTTTCTCTCCCTTGTCGATATGAGATTAACTGCTTATTTCTTTATTGTTGCATTTCATTTATTTGCTGGATTTATTTTGAATCGCTCTCGATTCAGTCCATTGAGCAGAATAGCACCTTTTTAGAGTTGTCGCACCCTTCTGTTTTTCTTCTTGAGAGCACTCTTAATTGCCGAAAAAGGTTTGTCGCTTTTTTATCTACTTTCTATAAAGAATTGCTAGAAAGAATTTTAAAGAATCTTAAAGGATCTACAAAGGAGAGTATCTATAGAAGCGAGTGGGGTGCATAAAAAAGAGGTCCATATGAGTGGACCTCTGTGGTGTGGCTATTTGCTAATTTTCGTTATGAATTATGATCTAGATTGCGAAAAGTACGCGTTTCTCATCTTTTAGTAACTCATAGACTTTATCGATATGTCCCTGTTCAGTGACAAAGACTTCTATAGTTAAAGAGATATATTTACCAGATTTACTCATATTACGCTTAATACGATCGTGATCTAGTTTAGGGTCAACCTCTTTCATTAAGCCGATAATCAGCTCTTCAAAGTCGTCACTATTTTCCCCTGTTACTTTAAATGCAAAGTGGGTTGGGAAATCGACAAGTGATTCGCCAGTTTCTGGATTAATCATGATATTTTTCTCCAAGTTGTTTGACCATCTTTATCTTCAAGCGCGATTCCTAATGCGGCAAGTTCATCTCGTATACGATCTGACTCAGCCCAATTCTTCTCGGCTCTCGCTTGATTACGGGCAGCGATCATTGCATCAATATCGATCGCTAAGTGCTCTGTATCCCCCTGTAAAAAGTGGGTTGGATCTTGTTGTAAAATTCCTAGTACAGCACCTAACTCTTTTAAAAGCGTATAGTAAACAGGCTCTTTAGTTCGATTATAGTTGTTCGCTACTTCATGTAATATGGAGATTGCTAAGGGAGAATTAAAGTCATCATCCATAGCTGCGTAGAAATTGTCCAGTATTGGGTGACTCTCCGGCATCGGAACAATCTCTTTAGGCGCTGTAGCGAGTGCGGTATAGAGCCGTTTTAATCCATTTCCTGCTTGAGTGATGGTATCAGTTGAGTAGTTAATATGGCTACGATAATGGGTGCTTAAGATAAAAAAGCGTAAGACTTCAGCAGGGTAGAGCTCAAGAATCTCGCGAATAGTGAAGAAGTTGCCGAGCGATTTACTCATCTTCTCATTATCGATATTGATAAAGCCATTATGCATCCAATAGTTTGCCATCGGCTTATCGTGGCATCCCTCAGATTGGGCAATCTCACACTCATGATGGGGGAATTTAAGATCCATTCCACCGCCATGAATATCAAAATGCTCCCCAAGATGTTCTGCACTCATCACAGAGCACTCAATATGCCAACCGGGTCGGCCAGGTCCAAAGGGGGAATCCCATGCCGGCTCTCCCGCTTTTGCATGCTTCCAAAGAACGAAATCGAGGGGATCTTCCTTATATTGGTCGATTGCGATGCGTTCTCCTGCTCTTAACTCATCGATCGATTGGTTGGAGAGCTTACCATAATCTTTAAATTGGCGAACACGATAGTAGACATCGCCATTATCCGCATGATAAGCGAGTCCTTTTTCGATTAATTGCTCAATCATTGTGAGCATGCCGGCAACATGATCTGTTGCTCGAGGCTCTTCATCAGGCTTTAAGATATTGAGTGCATCACAATCCTCATTCATCTTTTCGATAAATTCAGCTGTTAGCTCATCAATTGTAATTCCACGCTCATTCGCACGGGCAATAATTTTGTCATCGATATCGGTAATATTGCGTACAAATTTTAGATTATAGCCACGATGCCGGAAATAACGATTGATCATATCGAAAGCGACGAGAGAGCGAGCATGACCGATATGACAATAATCATAGACCGTCATTCCACAGACATACATCTTAATCTGCTCAGGATTAATCGGTATAAACGGTTCTTTTTTGCGTGTTAGGCTATTGTAGATTTGAATCATGCTCTTTGATCTCCAGCTTTAAAAAAGACTCAATCGGTCAGTCGTTATTTTATGAGTATCTCTACGTCTTTGCTACTTTACGATTCTCTTAAAGAGTATTGCTTAAAGGGTATCGATAAACGGCCATTACTCAATGAAATAATAAGCCCACTATTTTACAGCATCTTGCACTATATTGATAATGAATTGCTGATAGCCTAGCTCATACATCTTAAATAGATTGCTTCTTAACTCTAAATGATAGTAGATATGATATAATTTTCATTCTCAATAACTTGTTGTAGAGGTTAGTAAGTAGCGATGAATTCTTGAGTCTTCATTTCTTGAGTTTTCATTTAAGTTCTCACTCTACGATTTTAAAATTTAATGATTAGGTCGATCAATATTTATGGTTCTCTATACTCCTAAAAAACTCCCTGGTGTTCCACTGCTGGTCATTATCATTACTCTGATGGGGGCTTTTGCTCCGATGTCGATCGATCTCTATCTGCCGGCGTTTTTACAAATACAGGAGGGATTTGGGACCACCGATGCTGAAGTTAAAAAGACCTTAACGCTCTTTCTGTTAGGCCTCTGTATTGGGATGATGTTTTATGGACCTCTCTCTGATAAATATGGTCGACGCAATATTATCTTAATCGGAGCGATTATCTACTCCATCACCAGTATCTTGAGTACCTTAGTTTCCCAAATTGAAGGTTTGCAAGCGTTACGATTGATTCAGGCAATTGGTGCCGGCGCATGTATGGTGGTCGGGCGCGCGGTAATTCGAGATGTCTTTAAGGGGAAGGAGGTTGCGGTGATGATGTCGGTGGTGCAGGTGATTATGATGATCGCGCCACTCTTGGCACCTCTTATCGGTGTTGCGGTACTCTATCTCTTTAAGAGTTGGCAGGCGCTCTTTTGGGTATTAACCTTTTTCGGTAGTGCAGCTTTCTTTCTCACCTTCTTCTTTCTGCCGGAGACTTACCAAAAAGAGGAGAGAGGTGAGATCAGCATTGCCCAGACCTTTAAAAATTACGGTTTGATCTTGAGAGATCGCCGCTCCTTAGGTGCGATGCTCGGTTGTGCTTTGCCGGCAGGTGTTGTTTTTGCCTATGTCACGGGCTCTTCCTATCTCTATCAGGCACAATATGGTTTAAGTGAATTCCATTTTAGTATTCTATTTGGGCTCAATATTGTTGGAGTGATTATTAGTGCGCTCCTTAATATTCTCTGTCTCAAACGTTTTAGTGTGATCACTTTGATCCTTTTTGGGCTTGTATGGATCAGTCTTGCCGGCATTATTATGTTGTTTTGGGGAGATCAATCTCTCATTGGTTTTTTCCTCTCAACTTTCCTTTTGATGTGTGTCTCTGGCTTTATAGGGAATAATATTGTCTCTCAAATTATTGAGCTCAATTATCATCGAGCGGGAGCAGCAATGGCACTAAACTCAGCAACACAATTTTTTGTGGGGGCGATTGCAAGTTATATTGTGACTCATCATCAGGCGCTATTAACTGTCGTGATGGGGATTTCGGGAATATCAGGAGCGATTGCTTATTTTCTTCTCTATCAGCCATGGCGTGAGGTAAGAGTGGATCAAAGTATAGATCAAAGCGTGGATCAAAGCGTAGATCAATAGGAGATTGAATGATTAAAGAGCCCAGAAGTTTAAACTCCTGGGCTCTTTTTTTGGTTGCTATTTTGGGATCTGATGTGAAGATGCTAGCTCAAAATTGGCTAGTAGGTTCATTATCCCATCGCCTCCTATTTTTCGTGAGGCGAGCTAATGATTTTACTTACCTAAATCTTCGAAAAAACGTTTTGCTTTATCTAGCCAACTATTCTGTTTAGGTGCGTGATTTTCCCCTAATGTTTCACCAAATTTACGCAACATCTCTTGCTGTTCGCTGCTCAATTTAACCGGGGTCTCTACTTTGATTGTGCAGTAGAGGTCACCTTGCACGCCACCTCGAACGGGCTTAACCCCTTTTCCGCGTAATCTAAAGACTCGATCTGTCTGTGTTTCTGCCGGGATCTTTAAGTTAACGCGTCCATCGAGGGTAGGGACTTCTATCTCGCCCCCTAATGCTGCGGTTGTAAAGCTGACCGGCACTTCACAGTAGAGGTTTTCATCTTCGCGAGTGAAGATGGCATGTTTCTTCACGCGAATCTGTACGTAGAGATCACCATTCGGTCCGCCATTTTCACCAGCTTCACCTTCACCAGAAAGGCGAATTCGGTCACCAGTATCAACGCCTGCCGGTACTTTAACCTCAAGTGTTTTATTCTTGCGAATACTGCCACTACCATGGCAATGTTTACACGGATTGGTAATCTTCTTGCCGCGACCATGACAGTCAGGGCAGGTCTGCTGTACAGAGAAGAAGCCTTGCGATACACGAACTTGTCCTAAACCGTGACAGGTTGGACAGGTAACCGGCTCAGATCCTTCAGCAGCACCGCTACCATTACAGTAGTGACAATGAACTTTTGTCGGTACAGTGATTCGGGTTGTTGTCCCAAAGACAGCCTCTTCTAAGGTGATATCGAGTTGGTAACCAATATCTTCTCCACGATATGCACGGGGACCACCTTGTGCGCCGCCGCCACGATTACCGAAGATATCACCAAACATATCACCAAAGATATCGCCGAAATCAGCGCCACCGAAGCCGCCAAATCCACCTTGTCCAGCACCCGCTTGACCATTGACACCTGCATGACCAAATTGATCATACATTTTTCGCTTCTCTTCATCGTAGAGAACTTCGTAGGCTTTCTGAACCTCTTTAAATTTCGCTTCAGCTTCCTCTTTGTTCTCCGAATTACGGTCTGGATGATATTTTCCAGCAAGTCTTCTGTAAGCTTTACGGATCTCATCTTGTGTCGCTGTTTTCGCTACGCCTAAGACCTCATAATAATCGCGTTCCGCCATATATGCTTATTCCTTAATTTCTCTATCGTTTGACTCTATCACTATCTTCTATAAATGATTTCTGTAATAACTATTTTACTGTTTTACTATTTAAACTATCGGTATTGGTTAAATATCACTCTCTTCAACATTTTTAATATCTTTAATATCTTTAATATCTTTAATACCTTTAGTGCTTTGAGTATCTATATCAATATTTCTACTATTAATGCCTATTGAATAGGAGTGAATAGGATTGAATAGATCTGAATACAAATAGATCTTCATATATTTATCTTTGTTTTTCTGGTTGTTGCCGTTAAACAGATTATCAATCTAGATTTATAGAAGGTGGGTAAGTGGGTAACTTTCAGATTAACCTCTAACCTCTAAGCTCTTAGCGAGAGATCGGTGTTAGATTAATCACTATCACCATTCCTATTACTTTGGGCACTTATTTAATCATGATTGATAAGATGTTTAATCGATATTAAATCTATGGTTCATCTTTATCGATGTTCTTATGAGAACTCTATTTGAGAGTCTTGTCTATCGAATCTCTATTGACTATTTTTACGACCAATATCAATTCTGTTTGTTTAGACTTTAAAAGAGGATACCCCTTTCGAGGTATCCTTCATAGAGTACTTATGATGAAAGAGAATTACTTCTTCTCACCTTTGTCATCTTTTACTTCTTCAAACTCGGCATCTACAACATTGTCATCTTTCGCTTCTTGACCTTCAGCTGTTTCGCCTTGTTCTGCATAAGCTTTCTGTGCAAGCCCACCCGCAAGTTCTGTTAATTTCTCAGTTTTTGCATTGATATCAGCAAGATCACTGCCTTTTACCGCTTCTTTAAGCTCTTCGATCGCTGCTTCAATCGCTGTTTTTTCAGACTCTTCTACTTTATCTGCTAAATCTTTAAGTGATTTTTCAGAAGCGTGGATCATCTGTTCAGCCATATTGCGTGCAGAAACGAGCTCTTGGAACTTCTTATCATCTTCAGCATGCTTTTCAGCATCTTTGATCATCTTCTCGATATCATCTTCAGAGAGACCAGAGTTTGAACGAATCTGGATAGATTGCTCTTTACCTGTCGCTTTATCTTTTGCTGAAACATTCATAATACCATCAGAGTCGATGTCAAATGTTACTTCGATTTGTGGCACACCGCGTGGTGCTGGTGGAATGTCTGAAAGATCAAACTGACCTAAAGAGTGGTTCTCAGAAGCTTGTGGACGCTCACCTTGTAATACATGAATCGTTACCGCAGGTTGATTATCCTGTGCTGTAGAGAATACTTGGCTCGCTTTTGTTGGGATCGTTGTATTCTTCTCGATCAACTTAGTCATCACGCCACCCATTGTCTCGATACCGAGAGAGAGTGGAGTTACATCAAGAAGAAGAACGTCTTTAACATCACCACCTAATACACCGCCTTGTACCGCAGCACCTGATGCAACAGCTTCATCTGGGTTCACATCGTGGCGAGGCTCTTTACCAAAGAACTCTTTCACTTTCTCTTGTACTTTAGGCATACGAGTCTGACCACCGACAAGGATGACATCATCGATTTGGCTTGCAGAAAGGCCCGCATCTTTAAGTGCCACGCGGCATGGCTCAAGCGTACGATCGATAAGATCTTCTACTAACGCTTCAAGTTTTGCGCGAGTCATCTTGATATTAAGATGTTTTGGTCCTGTATTATCTGCCGTGATGTAAGGAAGGTTGATCTCTGTCTGCTGTGCAGAGGAGAGTTCGATTTTCGCTTTTTCACCAGCATCTTTAAGACGTTGTAATGCTAAAGGATCATTTTGGAGATCGATACCAGTCTCTTTTTTGAACTCTTCAACAAGGTAGTTGATGATAGCATTGTCAAAATCTTCACCACCTAGGAAAGTATCACCATTAGTTGAGAGAACTTCAAACTGTTTGTCGCCATCAAAGTCAGCAATTTCGATGATGGAGATATCAAATGTACCGCCTCCTAAGTCGAATACTGCAACTTTCTTCTCACCCTTAGAGTCTTTATCAAGGCCGTAGGCAAGAGCGGCTGCTGTTGGTTCGTTGATAATACGTTTTACATCAAGACCTGCGATCTTACCTGCATCTTTTGTTGCTTGACGTTGAGCATCATTAAAGTACGCAGGAACAGTGATTACTGCTTCAGTTACTTTTTCACCAAGATATTTCTCGGCAGTCTCTTTCATCTTCATTAAGACACGTGCAGAAACTTCTGGTGGTGCCATCTTCTGATTATCTAATACTTCAACCCATGCATCGCCATTATCAGCTTTGATAATAGAGAAGGGAACAATCTCACGATCTTTCTGTACTTCTGCGTCATCAAAGCGACGGCCAATAAGACGTTTGATTGCATAGAGTGTATTTTTAGGGTTGGTAATTGCCTGACGTTTCGCCGGCTCACCTGTTAAAACTTCATCGGGAGTATATGCCACGATAGAAGGGGTTGTGCGATCACCTTCTGCGTTCTCAATAACGCGCACTTTATCGCCTTCCATTACGGCAACACATGAGTTAGTTGTACCTAAGTCAATACCAATAATTTTAGCCATTATTTTATTTCCTTTATTGTCACTTATTATTGAATCAATGATTGTTAATAATTGTTGTTGAGTAATGCGTTAAAGTCAGAATTAATCAGATTTAAATCAGATTTATAAGGTTTTAGAGTTCTATAAGATCAGTCATACAAATACCGATTCAATATCGATGAGAAAAGGTTGATCTAACACAATTCATAAAAGATCTTAGATCTCTGCTCTAAACTTCTCTTTACAACTTAAAATCTTTCAATTTATCTTTCATTTTCTTTAGCCTACTTCATTCTCTGAGTACAATATGGGAACGAATTTTTAGACTTCAAGTGTTTTTATCTATTTATCTTAAATTTTTTTTGAATTTTTTTTGAATTTTTCTTAAACATTCTTCTAAATCTTACTCTTAAAGCTCTAAGGTTTGTTATATGGTTTGCCTCATTCCTTACGATATATCGGCCTTAGGGGAGATTGTTCTAGCTGAAGGAGTTCGTGGAAAATTGATCAAAATAGGATCTATCTCCACCCTATCTCTTAGTGTTTATCTCTGAGATTTATACCTCTTTTGAGGATCTTCTTGCGCCGAAGATATCGCTACCGATACGGATAATGGTGGCGCCTTCTTCAATTGCAAGTTCTAGATCTCCACTCATGCCCATAGAGAGTTCTTTAGCATCTTCTGGAAGTAAGCCTTGTTGCCTCATCTCTTTACTCAACTCTCTTAATGTGGAGAATCCTGCACGAATAAGGTCTGGATTATTAGATTGAAGGCCAATTGTCATCAAGCCTCGAATCTCAAGGTGAGTAAAGGGGGCGAGTTCCTCTAGAAATGGAGCGAGCTGATCGGGAAGTAATCCCTGTTTATTGGGATCTAATGAGCTGTTGACCTGAATTAAAATGGCTGTTTTTTTATTTAAAGCTTGAGAGGCTCGATCGATACGGCGAGCGATTCTGATGCGATCAACACTTTGGATACAATCTGCATACGCTGTAACCTCATTCACCTTATTTCCTTGTAATGGACCAATAAAGTGAGTCTCTCTGGGCGTTTTAAAAGAGGTGTTGATCTTTTGGAGGAGCTTGGGGGCTTTTTTCATCAGTTCTTGGGCTCTATTTTCACCGATAAGCCCATAACCGAGAGCAATTGCTCGATTAATTGTATCGATCGACTGCTCTTTTGTTGCTAGGAGGAGGGAGATCTCATTGGGATCTCTTTGAACACACTTTGCGGCGCTTTTGATCCGTTGATAGACCTTTTCGATATTGGAGAGAAGTTGTTGGTCGCTGATCTGTACTTCTGTCGTCATGTCCTATTTACCTCTATTTTTAACTTCTATTAGCCACTAGTAACCTTTTTTAGGGTCGATATCGAGCGATTTTAACTTGCGATAGAGGTTTGTCCGCTCCATTCCTACCAATTCAGCAAGATTTGCGATATTACCTTCAGAGCGCTCATATTGTGCGATCAGATAGGCTCTTTCAAACTGTTCTCGCGCTTCCCTTAAGGGGAGATGAAGCGGTAGATGATCTGTTAAGTTGGTTAAGTTGCTACTATTTTTAAGATCTTGCTCTAATGCCTGATTGACCTCTTCTAGTGTAACCTCATCGCTTTTACCTAAGACTAATAAGCGCTGGATGATATTTTTAAGTGCGAGATGATTGCCACTCCACTGATGGTTTCGAAGACGATTTTGCGCCGCAATAGAGAAGTGGCGATAGGTTAAGCCTTTATCATCAACAAAGTAGTGGATATAGGCATTAACTAGCTCCGGCACATCTTCAGGGTGTTCTGCAAGAGAGGGGATCTCGATAAGAACGACATTAATTTGATGCCAGAGAGGCTCAAGAAAATCTCCACTCTCAACAAGCGAGAGTAGTCCAGGCTGAGCCGAGAAGATGTAGCGAATATTAGTGGGGGTAATGGTGCCTGTTTGTGGGTGGATATATGATTTTGTTTGGATAAGATCATAAATCAGCTTTTGTGCGCGATCATCCGCTTGCTCTAAGTTGCTAAGATAGAGAGTACCGCCATCAAGTGACTGGAGGAGTTGTGAACGTTTCTCCGCATTTTCAATAAGCTCTTTTACTTCATTTAAGCTGAGTGAGTTGAAACTCAATTCCAAGAAGGGGGCTTTTTTTCTATTTGATGAAGTATGGATATAACTTGCAATGCCGGCCACTTCAGAGCCAAATGTATGGAGAAGAAGAACATTGGTGTCTGATTTAGCCGCTTCGATTAACCTCTCTCTTAAGGTCACCATCAATTGACTTCGACCAATCGGTTCAAAGGGAGGAATTGCCGGCGGAGTACTCTGTAAGGCCTCTTCTGCCTGAGGAGCTTTTGATTTTGATTCTTCCAATGTCTTCTCAACAACGAGAAGTAGCTTTGCCAATGTTAATGGCTTTTCAAGAAAGTCGACGGCGCCTAATTTAGTCGCTTCAATCGCATGCTCTAGAGTTCCATGTCCACTCATCATAATAACAGGGCAGTGTAGCTCGCTATTATTACGCCACTCTCCTAAAAGAGAGATGCCATCAATATCGGGCATCCAGATATCGAGAAGAATCAGATCTGGCTCTCGCTCCGCTTTTAGTGCTTTAGCCTCTGAGCCATTGTAAGCCATTGCGACCTCGTAACCTTCATCTTGTAAAATGTCACTAACAAGGTTACAGATATCTTTTTCATCATCAATAATTAGGATATAAGGTTTTTCTTGTGACATAGTGAATTGACTCTCTCTTTTATCAAATTAGGGTAGGGTAAATAGGGCTAGGTAGATCAATAGATGCTTTTTAAAGGGGCTATTGATTCTGTGCTATAGCATTCATTTTATCAATAAAGAGGAAAAAGGGGTGTCTTTAACCACCCCTTTTGTAAAATTAGCCTCTCTGTTCTCTATTGCGATAGAGATTAGAGATAGAGCTCAGAATTATTTGAGGATGATTACTCCTCACTGCTCTCCTTAGCGCTACTCTTTTTACTGCTACTCTTCTTAGTCGCAGTACTCTTGGCTGTACTCTTCTTAGCTGTGGTACTCTTTGTTGTACTGCTCTTCGTTGCCGTACTCTTTTTGGGAGAGGCCTTTTTGGTCGTGCTCTTTTTGGCGGTCGTTTTTTTAGTTTCAGCCTTGTCATCCGCACTTTTTTTAGTGCTACTCTTCTTTGTTGCAGCTTTGCGGCGACCTTTTGCCGGTGCTTTTGCTAATAGCTCTTTACACTCTTCTAATGTTAATAGTGCCGGGTCACTCTCTTTCGGGACCTTCGCATTTTTGGTGCCATCTGTAATATAAGGTCCATAGCGACCATTAATTACTTCGATCATTACATCACCATCTTGGAATGAGTTGATGAACTTAGCGGCCTCCGCTGCTTTATGCGCTTCTACAATCTCCATCGCACGCTCAAAGGTGACGCTATAAGGATCATCCTCTTTTAGAGAGACAAATTTGCGTGGACCATATTGAATGTAAGGACCAAAACGGCCAATATTTGCACGAATATCGTAGCCATCTTCTCCTTGACCTAAAACGCGAGGAAGGCGGAAGAGTGCCATCGCTTCTTCAAAAGTAATGGTATCGATACTCTGTCCTGGAAGAAGTGAGGCAAAACGGGGTTTCTCCTCATCATCTTTATCCCCAATTTGAGCAAAAGGCCCATAGCGACCAATTCTTACAGAGACCGGCTTTCCTGTTTTAGGATCTTCTCCCAATATTTTTGCCTGAGCCACTTCCGCGCGGGTGACATTCTCTTCAACATGATTACATTGTGCGATAAAGGGGGTCCAAAATTCTTCTAAAAGAGGAATCCACTCTTTTTCTCCATTTGCAATCTCATCGAGATTATCCTCCATGAGTGCCGTAAATTCATAATCGACGATGCGGGTAAACTCTGAAGAGAGGAAGCGCGCGACAATTTTCCCCATGTCGGTAGGGATAAAGCGACGACTATCTAAAATAACATATTCTCGATTTTGGAGCGTTGAGATAATGGAGGCGTAAGTTGAGGGGCGTCCAATACCAAACTCTTCGAGAGACTTGACAAGAGAAGCCTCCGTATAGCGCGGAGGTGGTTCGGTGAAGTGTTGATTCGGTTTGATCTCGGTAAGATCGATTATTTCACCAACTGCCATTTCTGGAAGGATCTTATCTTCATCTTTCTGCTCCTCTTTCTCATCATCAACATCTTCAAGGTAGAGGCTCATAAATCCCGGGAAAGCAATGGTAGATCCCGTTACACGGAAGGTATGAAGACCTTTCTCTCCTAAGTCGATCGAGGTGGTATTCATGATCGCAGATTCCATCTGAGATGCAATGGCGCGTTTCCAGATCAGCTCATAGAGGCGGTATTGATCAGAAGTCAGATGCTCTTTTACCGATTCCGGCGTTCTAAAGACAGATGTTGGGCGAATCGCTTCATGCGCTTCTTGGGCATTTTTTGCCTTTGTCTTATATTCTCTAGGGGCCTTAGGGAGGTACTCATCGCCATGTTGACTCTTAATATAGCGACGAATATCTTCAAGCGCCTCGTTAGAGAGGGTGACAGAGTCTGTACGCATATAAGTAATGAGACCGATCGTTTCAGCCCCTAGGTTAATCCCTTCATAGAGATCTTGCGCTGTTCGCATTGTGCGAGTTGTACTAAATCGCAATTTACGTGAAGCTTCCTGCTGTAAGGTTGAGGTGGTAAAAGGAGCTGCCGGATTACGACGACGCTGCTTCTTTTCAACATTGTAGACAGGGATTTTATGATTAAAAGTCTGTTCTAGCGTTGCTTTAGCCGCATTTGCGCTCTTCTCATCAGTGATAGTGAACTGTTCAACTTTTTCACCATTATATTCGATCAATTTGCCGGAGAAAGTTGCGCTCTCTTTTGCAAGGTTGGCAAAGATTGACCAGTACTCTTGAGAGACGAAGGCATTGATCTCATCTTCTCGCTCTACAATTAATCTTAATGCCGGTGATTGAACGCGACCTGCAGAGAGACCAGGGTTGATCTTTTTCCAAAGAAGTGGAGAGAGATTGAAACCGACAAGATAATCGAGAGCAGTTCGAGCTTGTTGTGCCTCTACAAGATCCATATCAATCTGCCGTGGGTGGGCGACAGCATATTGAACAGCACTTTTTGTAATTTCATTGAAGACAACACGTGTGATATTTTTCCCTGTCAGTGCTCTTTTACTCTTAAGATACTCTAAAATATGCCAAGAGATCGCTTCACCTTCTCTATCCGGGTCCGTCGCAAGCATAAGGTTATCCGCATCTTTTAATGCTTTCTCTATAGCAGCAAGATGTTTTCGGTTTTGGGGGATCACCTCATATTTCATCGCAAAATTATTATCTGGATCAACAGAACCAGTTTTGCGAACTAATTGTCTTACGTGACCAAAAGAGGCAAGAACGGTAAAGTCCTTGCCCAGATATTTTTCAATTGTTTTTGCCTTTGCAGGGGATTCAACAATAACTAAAGATTTACTCATCTAATTTCTCAATTATCCTACGATTGTAACGTATCTATTAACGTGTCTATATTTTATGGTTCAAAGTGGCACATATTTGCTACAATAACAAATTCAGATTTCTAAATTCAGATTTAAAACGAAGTAGTAGTTTGAGTAATTTATCTTAAGAATTCAAGCTATCGCTATAAATTAACCTAAAAAGTAGAATTGATATCAATATGTATTACGACCAGAAAAAACCAAAAAGATCTTTCAAGTGGCTCTATTTGATTCTTATAGTCGCCTTTGTTGTATGGGTGATGCTCGATGATACCGATAAAGAGAATGAAACAACGCAGATTATTGAGGTTGAGTTGCCTCAATAGTTCATATCATTACTCGGAGCAGAATCCGAACAGAAATCCGAATAGAATCGGAATAGATCGAGAGAAATCAACAGTGAGATCAGTAATGGGATCGGTAGATCAACCGGGAAGGGTGTAATAGTGATGCAAAAGATGAACAAGCCTAACCGTAAGGGATTGGCTAGAATTGTTGCAGCAACCCAATATTCTCTAAGAGGATTACAAGCAGCTTACCGGAATGAGGAGGCGATTCGTCAAGAGTTGTGGGCGGGAATTGTGATTATTCCGCTTGCTTTTTTGATTGCAGATAGTGGTGTTGAGTTAGCTCTTCTCCTTGGAAGTGCGATTTTGATCTTTCTGATGGAGCTTGTTAATTCGGCGATTGAGTCTGTAGTCGATCGCATAAGTTTGGAGCATCATCCCTTATCGGGACAAGCGAAAGATATTGGCTCAGCACTTGTAATGGTGGCATTGATCATTTTTGCCACTGTTTGGTTGGCGATTCTCTTTTATTAGTTCTTTTATTGAGTTCTATATGTTGGAATATGGGTTTGAGGAATATTAGTGTGAGCAGAGGCAAAAGTGATTGTATTAGGAATTGAAAGTTCATGTGATGAGACAGGTGTCGCCATTTATGATGGGGCAGAGAGGAAGTTGTTAGCACATCAGCTCTACTCCCAAATTGCTTTGCATGCTCAATATGGTGGTGTGGTACCAGAGTTAGCATCGAGAGATCATATTCGTAAGCTCCCCCTTTTAGTCAATGCTGCAATTGAAGAGGCGGGAATTAATCTTCATGATTTAGAGGGAATCGCTTTTACGCGAGGGCCTGGTTTAATCGGCGCGTTGATGGTTGCGGCAACTTACGCTCAAGGTTTAGGGTTAGCGCTTAATATTCCTATTTTGGGTGTTAATCATATGGAAGCTCATCTAATGGCGGTCATGTTAGAGGAGGAGCGGCCAGAATATCCCTTTGTAACGTTATTGGTTTCCGGGGGGCATACGCAACTTGTCTTAGTGCGTGATTTTGGTGATTATGAACTTTTAGGTGAGAGCCTTGATGATGCAGTTGGGGAAGCCTTTGATAAAACAGCAAAGATAATGGGACTTCCTTATCCAGGAGGCCCAGAATTAGCAAAGCTGGCTGAAAAGGGTGATCCTACTCGTTACCACTTTCCACGACCGATGGTGAATCGCCCGGGGTTAGAGTTTAGTTTTAGCGGTATTAAAACAAAGGCTTTATTGACGATTGAAGAGGCAACTGAAGATGACTACCCTGATATTGCTGCTGCATTTCAGGAAGCATTAATCGATACTTTGATTCAAAAATCTTTAAGAGCACTAAAGCTGACCGGTGCTAAAAATTTAGTGGTATCGGGGGGCGTAGGTGCCAATCAGCATCTTCGCGCAGAGCTGAGACGTTTAAGTGGCGTTAAAGATTTTAAGGTCTATTTTCCTCGATCAGAGTTTTGTACGGATAATGGTGCAATGGTTGCTTATCTAGGATGTGAACGCTTGAGTCGAGGTGAAGAGAGTGAATCTGTAAAGCTTTTAGCTCGTTGGCCGATCGACCAGTTAACAGAGCGGGATGCCAAGGAGTAGAGGGATGGATCGTTATCGTAGACGTTGGCAGGAGTTATTACCTCAAGAGCGATTAGGTGTGGAGGTCAAGCAGGGGGTGCAGAGTTATCGTACCGATTTCCAGAAAGATTTCGATCGTCTTATCTTCTCTGCTGCTTTTAGACGTCTTCAAGATAAAACACAGGTTTTCCCTTTAGCGCAGACCGATTATGTTCGAACTCGCTTAACACATAGTTTAGAGGTTAGTAGTGTCTGTCGCAGTTTAGGTTCTCTACTTGGAGAGCATCTAGCACGTAAGGATGCGCTCTTTGAGATGACGCCTGCTGATTTAGGGGCAATTATGGCAGCGGGTGCTTTAGCACATGATATCGGTAATCCGCCATTTGGTCATGCCGGTGAGGAGGCTATTAGCCGTTTTTTTAAACGTAACAGTATTGGGCGTGATGTTTTAGCGCAGATGAAGCCTGAAGAACAAGCTGATTTTCTAGCTTTTGAGGGAAACGCTCAAGCCTTTCGGGTTTTGACAAAGTTGCAAAACTCTACTAATAGAGGTGGATTACAGCTTTCAATCCCAGTTTTAGCATCAATCTTAAAATATCCCTGTGCAAGTCTACATAAACCCCGTGATGAAAATGTAGCATTTAAGAAATTTAATTACTTTCAATCAGAAAAAAAGCTCTTTTCGGAGGTAGCGCGTGCATCTTCAATGACGCCTCACCCGACAGTTGAGGGTGCTTGGTTTCGCCATCCTTTAGCATATCTATTAGAGGCGGCAGACGATATTTGTTACCATCTAGTAGATTTAGAGGATGCTTATCGTTTAAGATTATTAGGAAGTGAGCAAGTAGCCCATTTTTTAGAGTCTGTGATTACTAGTACGACAAAATTACCTGAAGAGAAATTGAGTCGTTTTACTCGATCGAAGGATCGGGTGGAGTATCTTAGAGCATTTGCGATAGGTCTACTTGTAGATCAGACAATAAAGGCTTTCATTGAGAATGAAGCAGCAATTTTAGAAGGGCGTTTTAGTAAGAGTCTGCTAGATCTTATTCCGGCATCAGCGTCACTTCGAGAGATTAAAGCTTATTCGCAAGCAAACGTCTATCACTCTGATACAGTTTTAGAGGTGGGAATTGCAGGATTTAAAGTTTTAGAGACTCTGCTAGAAGCTTTTACTGAGGCGGTTGAATTTGGAGAGAAGGGTGGGGCAAGAACTAAGATGTTGTTAAAGTTCCTGCCTGATCAGTTTTTCTGTGAAGGGAGAGCTATTAGTTCTGATCCATATAGGCGAGTGCAACAGGTTACAGACTTCGTTTCCGGAATGACTGATCGCTATGCGGTAAAAGTATTCAAAATGATTACGGGGGTTGATTTGCCTGTATAACTCTTGTTTAATATGCGCTGAACTGCGGAGGTTGGCGCTTCTTGCTTTGATACTATTTATTATTGATAGATATCAAGACACAACTGCTTGATTCTAGTAAGATGATGGCTCGAGTAACATTAGTATGGGATGCATTTTTAAAATGATGTTTGTTAAATTTTGGGGGAACTATGGGACAAAGTAAAAGTCTTCATGATCATTATGAGTACGGAGTAATCCGTGGGCTCGTAGTTAGTACTCTGTTTTTTGGAGCACTAGGATTATCTGCTGGACTTTGGGCGGCGTTAGAGCTGACCTGGCCAGTATTAAACTTTGATTTGCCAGGACTAACGTTCGGGCGCCTTAGACCTGTTCATACCACTTTAGTTATCTTTGGTATGGGGGGATCTGCATTAATCGGTACATCTTTCTATGTTGTGCAGAGAACATGTCAGGTAAGATTAGCCTATCCGGTCTTGGCATATATTGTATGGATTGGCTGGACAGTTGTATTTACATTGGTTCCGATCAGCTACATGATGGGTTACACTCAAGGTAAAGAGTATGCTGAATTTGAGTGGATCTTTGACTGGGCGGTAGCCGTTATCTGGTTGATGTATTTCTTTGTCTATGTCATGACAATTTTACGTCGTAAGCAGAAGCATATCTATGTTGCTAACTGGTTCTATCTTGCGTTTATCCTCGCGACGACACTTCTCCATGTGTTTAACAACATCTCGATTCCTGTATTTGGCGCAGAGGGTTTAAAATCTTATAACGTATTTAGCGGTATGCAGGATGCAATGGTGCAATGGTGGTATGGACATAACGCTGTTGGCTTCATCTTAACAGTTGCGTTCCTTGGTATGATGTATTACTTCGTACCGAAAGAAGCGGGTCGTCCGATCTACTCATATCGCCTTTCAATTGTTCACTTCTGGGCATTAACCTTCCTATATATGTGGGCTGGTGCGCATCACTTGCATTGGACTTCACTTCCAGACTGGGTGAGCTCACTCTCTGCAACATTCTCCATTATTCTTCTTCTTCCTTCATGGGGTGGAATGATTAACGGTATCATGACCTTATCAGGTGCATGGGATTCAATCCGTACTAATCCAATTATCCGCTTCATGGTTGTATCTCTCTCCTTCTATGGTATGAGTACGTTTGAAGGTCCATTGATGAGTCTTCGTTCTGTTAATGCACTCTCTCACTATACCGACTGGACAGTAGGTCACGTTCATGCGGGTGCATTAGGATGGGT
Source organism: Ignatzschineria sp. PL_is040 (assembly GCF_055813795.1). Classification (NCBI taxonomy): domain Bacteria; kingdom Pseudomonadati; phylum Pseudomonadota; class Gammaproteobacteria; order Cardiobacteriales; family Ignatzschineriaceae; genus Ignatzschineria; species Ignatzschineria sp. PL_is040. The sequence goes on along the minus strand of NZ_JBVPGU010000001.1, from coordinate 594,508 downwards.
TGCGATGATTACATTCGCGTCACTCTACCACATGGTTCCACGTGTGTTTGGTGGTAAGATCTGGAGCGAGCGCATGATCTTTGCTCACTTCTGGTTAGCGACGATTGGAATTGTAATCTACATTGTCTCTTTATGGGTTGCGGGTATCGGTCAAGGTATGATGTTACGTGCATTTAACCCTGAGTATGGAACACTTGCATACGAATTTATTGAAACAGTTAAGTTTATGCATACTCCGTATATCTTCAGAGCAATTGGTGGTGGCATGTTCTTATTGGGTGCTGTTCTTATGATCATTAACTTTGTAATGACAATGATTGTAGGTACTCGTGCTCAAGCGGATAACAATGCGTTAATCCCTGATGCAAAAGCTCATGCGTAATTAGGAGAAAATTTTAATGATTAAACATGAACGTTTAGAAAAAAATACAGGGCTTTTACTTCTCTTCACACTTGCGGTGATTAGTATCGGTGGGTTGATCGAGATTGTTCCACTCTTCTATATTGATGGAACGATCGAAGAGGTGAAGAAGAACGTTACAGAAGTAAAGCTTGATGAGAACTTCCAACCCGTTCTTGATGAAAATGGTAATGCGGTGATGGTAACGCGTGAAGTAGATGCGATCCGTCCTTATACACCATTAGAGTTTTTAGGTCGTAATATCTATGTAGCGGAAGGTTGCTATAACTGTCACTCACAACAGATTCGTCCTATGCAGGATGAGTATGAGCGTTATGGTCACTACTCATTAGCAGCTGAGTCTCAATTTGATAAGCCATTCCAATGGGGATCACGTCGTATTGGGCCAGACCTTGCTCGTGTGGGCGGTAAAATGGATAACCAATGGCACGTAGATCACTTGGTAGATCCAAAAAGTCGTGTTCCAGCATCGATTATGCCTAAATATCCTTGGTTGCTTGAAGATGATCTCTACTATGCCGATGTTAAGGAGCACTTAAGTGCAGCACGTATTGCAGGTGTGCCTTACTCGAAGACAGAAGAGGAATATCAGGCAAACATAGAGCGCTTTGGTGTTGATGTAGCCAATATGCTTGTTATTGACCTTGCGGCACAAAACTTGGAAGCACAGGCAGCTGCAGGAAATTATGATATGAATCCTGATCGTCTCACTAAAATGGATGCAATTGTTGCTTACCTTCAGGTATTAGGAACAATGGTTGAGTTTAAAGAAGACCAGGGTATCGAGTTTAGTGAGTTCCGTTAATTTAGAGGAGAATGTGTGATGATGGATTTCTTTATGTGGTTTACAGACTTAGGTAATAGTAAAACCTTAGCAGCTGTTATCTTCTTTGCTGTCTTTATCGGAATTATCATCTACACATTCACCGGTAAAGCTCGGAAAAAACGATTTGATGAATATCGATATATTCCATTTATGGATGATGAAGAGTTTCTCTTTGATCAGAAAGAGCAGAAAGAAAAAACTCAAGATCAAAGCAATGGACACAAATAAGTGAAAGATCTCTTCATGGTCAAAGTGACTGAGGAATAAAATAATGAGTGAAAACACAAATAAGAAAGATTTAAACAACGCAGAGGTAGAAACAACCGGTCACGTATGGGACGGTGACCTCCAGGAGTATAATAATCCTCTCCCTAGATGGTGGCTATATGCTTTCTATGGAACGATTATCTTCTCTATTGGCTACTGGATTCTCTTTCCAACTTGGCCAATGGCGAATGGTTATACCAAAGGGGTTTATAAAGTTGAGATTGAGAGACCTGTTGAGCAACAGTCAGGTGATCTACTCGTAGATGTAGAAGATGCAGATAATGCGCAGATGGAGCGTGTAAAAGTTCACTGGACAACACGTACAAGACTTGTCAATGAACTACAATCATCTCCTGAAGCATTAAAGCGTCATGAGCATTTCTCTGAGTTAATGGCTAAAACAGAGGAAGAGATTATCAATGATCCCAATATGATTAAGTTTGCGGAAAATGCAGGTAAAACATTGTTTGTTGATAACTGTGCAACATGTCATGGTCCACAAGCGCAAGGAATCGTTGGTCTCTATCCTAACCTGAATGATGATAACTGGCTTTGGGGTGGTAGTTTAGCGCAGATCGAGGAGACAATTACTAAAGGTCGTCGTGGTAACATGCCCGCTGGTAAATTAACGATGACTCCTCAAGAGATTGAAGATGTTGCTAAATATACCTTAACACTCTCTAATAACTATACTCCCGATGAAGCAACGTCACGTGGTGAAGAGCTCTTCTTTGGTAAAGGTGCATGTTTTACATGTCACGTAGACTTTACAAAAGATCCGCGTAAGGCGCAGGGTAATCCGCTTCTTGGAGCACCTAACTTGACTGACCAGATCTGGGAGATTGTAGATATTAATTCAAAAGAGACTCCAGAAGAGAAGGTTGCGGCAATTATCCCACAAATTCGTGACGGGGTTGATCCTAATACTACGAACCGTGTGATGCCGGCTTGGGAATCTCGTTTAAGCCCAGAGCAGATTCGTGCATTAGCTGTCTATGTTCACCAATTAGGTGGAAATAGTGCGGAAGAGTCTAATCAATAAGCTCTCTTAATGGAGTGACGAGATGGTTGTAGTATAGATACTTTCAGAGCTCCATTAAAAAGATCTTCAAAGGCCCTTTATGTTAGTAAAGGGCCTTTTTATTGATTTAGAACGTAAAAAATGATTTCCTTTCTGGGAACACTTAAGATTTTTATCAAATTTGGTTATAATGGATCCCTTATAAAATCATTAGCTCATAAAGGATGAAGAGAGTGGCAAATAATCTATCAGAGCAGAACAATACAACTCCAAGCAGTGATTCACTTTATGCAAAACGTATTCCTATCTACCCCCGTAGTGTCAAGGGGAAGTTTAGAACCTTTAAAAGTTCCGTTTTAGCATTAGCGTTTCTTGTCTTCTATTTACTACCTTGGGTGCCATGGGATAGGGGGCCGGGGCTACCAGGGCAGGCAGTCGTATTTGATTTAACGGCAAAGACCTTCTATATCTTTAGCTTACCTGTCGATATTCAAAATATATTCTGGCTAGCGGGTGTCTTAGCTATTTTTGCTTTCTCACTCTTCTTTGTAACCGCTGTTTTAGGCCGGGTATTCTGTGGTTACTTCTGTTTCCAGACACTTTGGACTGATGCATTCATTATGATTGAGAGCGTTATCCAAGGAAATCGTAATGCACGTAAACGTCTGCATGAAGGTCCATGGAATGGAGAGAAAATTAGCAAAATCGGTTTAACCTGGTTGGTATGGTTGATTTTTGCGGCCTGGACAGGGTTTACATTTACCTCTTATTGGATGCCGGCACCGGAGCTCATAAAGGTTGTATTTGTTGGTAAAGCTCCTTTTGCGGCCTATGGTACGATCGCCTTTATTACAGCAGCAACTTTTATTATGGCAGGTTTCTCTCGTGAGCAAGTCTGTACCTATATGTGTCCTTATGCTCGTTTCCAAGGGGTGATGTTCGATAAAGATACGCTCGTTGTTACTTATGATGAAGCAAGAGGGGAGAGAACGAAAGGCAGAGCGAAGCCAACAAAAGCTTTAAGAGATCGTGATACACGTATTGAAGAAGGTTATGGTGATTGTATTGACTGTGATCTATGTGTACAGGTCTGTCCTGCAGGAATCGATATCCGTGATGGAATCAACTATCGCTGTATTACGTGTGGTCTCTGTATTGATGCTTGTCACAATATGATGACTAGCCTTAAATATCCGACGGGATTAATACGTTATGCTTCTGAAAATAGTTTAGAGGGCAAAAAGACTAATTACTTTACACCAAGAAATATTGGTTATGGTATTGTAATCATCATTGTTGCAGCGATATTAGCGTGGAGCGTTTCACATCGAGATGTTGCACACTATATTGTTGAATCAACCCGTAAACCGCCAACACTTTTAAGTGATGGTCGACTTCAGAATACTTACGAATTGAAGTTCAATAACTTAACGCTTGAACCACAAAAAATCCATGTCGCAGTAGAGGATGAGGGTTATGAGTTAGCAATGCGTTTTAATGATATTGTCTTAAAGCCAGGTCAGCGTGTTGCCCTCAATGGTGCAGTTCGTAAGGATAAGAATGTTGCATTTATTCCGAAGGTTACCTTTAATGTTACCGTTTCTGATCCAGAAACAGGGGATATTATTGATAAACAGCAGATGAAAGCGATATTTCTTGAAAGATAAAAGAGGATTAATTTAAGTCTATGAATGAGACTGTAGCAATAATGCTGCTCGGTATCGCCTCCGTATTAGTAGCCTGTATTATTTTACACAGGCTACTAAGATTTACACCGTTACAGGCAGCGAGTATTACAGCACTGATGGGAATAGCGGTAGTTGTTCCTTTCTCTATTTTACATTGGCGTGGTGGTGATGTCTTTACACTCTATATCACCTGTAATCTGCTAACTTCATTTGCATACTATCTTATTGCTTCTGGCGGTATGAAGAGCCTTCGCGATAAAGATGGTAAACGTATGCATTGGGCGCCAATTACGATATTGGGCTTCTTCTTAGTCTTAACGATTCAAAATGGTGCTTTTGTCGTGATGGCAGAGAAGGGATTGATCTTTAAAACAAATGCTGAAGACACTTTTGTGAGTACAAGATTCCCAGGGGAGGTTCCTAATGCCTATCACAAAAAAGAGGCTTATTATAATGCTTATCAGAAGCGTCTTTTGGAGCAAGAGAAGCGTGGTTGGCAGGTGAAGTTTGGTTTTGCAGAAACGCCTTTTGTAGGTCAGGATAACTTCTTTGTTGTTCAGCTTTTAGATAAAGAAGGGAACCCATTGGAGAATGCCGAAGTTGTGGCGAAGTTCACCCGTTCTGCTGAGCAAGAATTAAATAGATCTTTTAATCTTGAAATGTCAGAACCTGGTTTGTATTCTGTGCCGATTAGTTTGCCGAGAATAGGACCTTGGGGTTTAGAACTTGATATTCTTAAGGGTGAGGATCGACATGAGTTGGTAGGGCGAACCCTAGTCAACTGTCCACCCGATATGGAGTGTAAGTTAGAAGAGCGTCTTAGAGTACATTGATAGCTTAAGGTCTCTAATTAGCCATTGAAGGTTAAGTTATGATGTAACAAGAAGAACAAGATATTGATAGGGGAAAGAGCAGGAATGCTCTTTTTCTTTATCTCCCTTTTTAAGTTTTAATTAAATTTCAAAAAAGTCTTCGGAGAGATTTTTTCAGAAGAGTTTTTTTTAATAATACTTTTGGTAGGTATCTTTAAGCGTTATGGTCGCTCTTTGGTGCTTTGGCTATTTTACTCTCTCTGCTCAGGATGCATCATTAGTTGAGTTAGGGAATGCGGCAAAAGATGGTTGTATAAAGGCCAATGAATAGGATTAAATCATTGTGATGATGCCGGATGCTTTATACTACGCTATAGGCTTTAGGATAGGTGTGTTTTTAATGGAGTTGATATTTTAATGAGTGAGAAGGGTACCCAATTACAATGTTACCATTGTGAGCTACCGATTAAGGGTAAAGCTCCCTTTATGGCAGTGATTCAATCAGAAGAGCAACCGATGTGTTGCGCTGGCTGTAAAGCAGTTGCTGAGATGATCGATCAGACGGGATTAACGCGTTACTATGATTTTCGGTCTGAGGCAGCAGAACGTCCCGATACAGCACCTAACTTAATTCCCGATGAATTACGACAACAGATGCACTTTTATGATCATCCCGATGTTGCCGTACAATTTATTACTAAATCAAAGAATAAACAGGATAAAGAGATCTTTGAAGCCTATCTTATTATCGATAAGATTACTTGTGCCGCTTGTGTTTGGTTGCTAGAAAATAGTATCAAACGTATTAAGGGTGTCGAACGATTTGATATCAACTTGACAACTCATCGCGCTCACTTAAGCTTTGACCCTTCAGTTGTGAAAATCTCAGAGATTTTGATTGAGATTCTCAATTTAGGTTATCAAGGAACCCCCTATGATGAACAGATTGAGCAGAAGAATCTAAAGAGAGAGTGGCGTTCACTATTGATGGAGTTTGGGATTGCCGCACTCTTTTCAATGCAGGTAATGACTATTTCCGTTGCACTCTATTTTGGTCATTATTCAGAAGATATGAGCGATAGCTCTTACCATCTATTACGCTGGTTTAGTCTCTTTGCCACCATTCCTTGTGCCACCTATTCGAGTCGTAGCTTCTATAAAGCGATGTACCATGATTTGCGCAGTGGCCGGTTAACAATGAATGTAAATATTTCGATTGCAGTCATTGCCGGAACTTTATGGAGTGGTTATAACACCTACATGGGGATTGGTGAAACCTATTATGAAGGGGTCACAATGTTTGTCTTCCTTCTTTTAGGAGCAAGAGTATTGGAGACAAGCGCACGCCATAAGTCGTTATTGATCTCTGATGATATCTTAAAGCTCAAGCCGAACTTTGCTGAAAGAATCGCAGAAGATGGCTCTTTGGAGCTTGTCTCTACCAATCGTTTAAATGTGGGGGATGTTCTTCTGATAAAGCCGGGTGATAGTATCCCGGTTGATGGGGTCTTGCTCGATAATATCGCAATGGTCGATGAATCTCTCTTATCAGGAGAGAGCCTTCCGCTAGAGAAGCATCAAGGCGATCGTCTTATTGGAGGGTCAGTGAACTATGAACAGCCGTTACGGATGGAAGTTTTAACGGTAGGTGCCGAGACTGTTCTTTCTAAAATGTCGCGCTTAATAGATCGTTCTATGAGTGAAAAGCCGAAGATCGCTAAATTAGCTGATATTATCTCCACCTACTTTGTGATCGGATTACTACTCTGCTGTGTGGGAACATTTACAGTTTGGTACTTTCTAGCAGATGCCCCGACAGCATTTGGGGTTACGCTTGCTGTTTTAGTTGTCTCTTGCCCCTGCGCGCTCGCTTTAGCGACTCCTTCTGCATTAAGTGCCGGCAATCAGGCGATTATTGAGAAGGGGTTAATCGCAACACGAGCCGGAGCATTAGAGACCTTAGGGAAAGTGACCGATATTGTTTTTGATAAAACAGGGACCCTGACAGAAGGTCGCTTAACGATTAATGAGATACTTCTCTATACCGATCAATATAGCGAGTTTGAATTGACGAAAGTTGCCGCAAGTTTAGAGGCGACTTCGAACCATCCTATCGCCTACGGTTTTAATGAGTGGGCATATGAGAATCAAGCTGAGCTCTACACGGTAGATATTATTGAGAATGTTGTAGGTCGAGGTATTAAGGGAGAAATCAACGGTATCAACTATAAAATTGGTCGTCTTGATTGGTTTGATCTTAGCGAATATGAAGGAAAATTTGATTCTGGCTTATGGGTCGGCTTAGGAATCGGCGATCAACTCTTAGTAGCTTACTCTCTACTAGATCAACTTAAAGATGATACTCAAGAGGTGGTTGAAGCTTTAAGAGCGCAAGGTTACCGTCTGCATATCTTAAGTGGGGATCGACAAACGACGGTTGATCTCTTTAATGAGGCACTGAAGATCGAAGATGCGCGTGGGGATCTTCTTCCCGAGGGGAAATTGGCTCGAGTTGAAGAGTTGCAAGCATCGGGTGCGATTGTGGCGATGCTTGGGGATGGGATTAATGATGGTCCGGTTTTAGCTAAGGCAGATGTCTCCATTGCAATTGGTCAAGGAGCACTGTTAGCTCAATCGACAGCAGATATGATTTTGATGAGTGATCAACATTTAATGCCACTAGTAGAGGGGGTTAAATTAGCGAAAAGAACCGATAAAATTATTACGCAAAATCTCTTTTGGGCGTTATTATATAATATCGTTGCTATACCATGCGCAATGACAGGCTTTGTCTTGCCTTGGATGGCAGCACTCGGAATGAGTTTAAGCTCATTAATAGTAGTAGGCAATACACTCAGAATTAGGGAGGGCCGAAACCGATGAGTCCGCTATTTATATTACTACCATTAACATTAGTGGGAATGGTAGTAGCAGGTTACGCATTTATTTGGGCTGTTCGCTCAGATCAATTCGATGATATGGAAGGTCCTGCTTATCAGATCCTTTTTGATGAGGATGAGAGACCTCTTGATCAAGAGGAGAAGAGGGCAGAAGAGACTTCCAGCGAGCCTTTAAAGAGAGAAGAAGGCTCTCTAGTAAAGAAAGACTCGAAAGATGAGGGTTCACTTACGGCAGAAGAAAGGTTAAAAGATGAAGATAGATGATAAGACAGTAGAATGGTTGGCATTTTTGGCCCATCTACAGATTAGTGAGGATAAAATTGAAACACAGAAATTGCGTCTTGAGAATATGGCGGAAGTCATTCGAGCGATACGCGATGTAGAGACTGAAGGCATCGCGCCAATGACCAATCCCTTTGATGCGACTTTAACATTACGTGCCGATGTAGTGACTGTCAAAAATGAGCGTGATGAGTTACAAAAACTAGCGCAGAATGTTGAAGATGGTCTATATCTTGTTCCTCAAGTCATTGAATAGAAGAGTGTTATCATGCATACAAAAACAATTTCAGAGCTTCGCCTTCAGTTAGAGAAGGGGGAAGTTTCAGCGGCGGAAGTTACGCAATACTTTCAAGATAGAATTAAAAAATATGATTCACAGATCAATAGTTTTATTACAACCACTTTTGATCAGGCAGAAGCAGATGCTGAAAAAGCAGATCAGATCTTAAAAAATGGAGAAGGGAAGCTATTGACAGGAATTCCTATCGCGCATAAGGATCTGGTCTCGACTAAAGGTGTCTTAACGACAGCAGCATCGAAGATGTTAAGTAATTATGTTCCTCCTTTTGATGCGACAATTGTAGAACGATTAGAGAATCATGGTGCAATTTCATTAGGTAAGGTCAATATGGATGAGTTCGCGATGGGCTCAACCGGTGGCACTAGTTACTACGGAATTACTAATAACCCATGGAATCTTGATCATGTTGCGGGAGGATCATCTAGTGGTTCTGCTGCGGCTGTAGCTGCCGGTTTAGTTCTTGCCGCAACGGGTTCAGATACGGGGGGATCTATTCGTCAACCTGCAAGCTTTTGTGGTGTAACGGGAATTAAACCGACCTATGGCCGTGTTTCTCGTTATGGACTTGTCCCTTTTGCTTCCTCTTTAGACCAAGCCGGTGTATTAGCAAAGAGTGCAGAAGATTGTGCTTTAGTTTTAGAGGGAATGGCGGGATTTGATCAGAAAGATCCAACTTCTATGGAGATCGAGTTACCTCACTTCTCCCAATCGCTCGATATGCCGCTAAAAGGTTTAAAAATGGCGCTTCCACGCAATTTCTTTGAAGGTGAGATGGATGCAGCAACAGCAAAAGCAATTGATGAGACGCTCGATATCTATCGTAAGTTAGGATTAGAGTTTGTTGAGGTGGAATTAAAATATCATGATCTTGTAACGCCGGTTTATTATGTTGTTGCACCGGCTGAAGCGGCAAGTAATCTTGCACGTTACGATGGAATTCGTTTTGGTTACCGTGCTGAAGATGTTCAAAACTTGGAAGAGCTCTATTGCCGTACTCGCTCTGAAGGTTTTGGTAATGAAGTAAAAAGCCGCATCTTAATGGGAACTTATGCAAAAACCGAGAAGCTCTATCAAGATTTCTACATTAAAGGGCAACAGATTCGTCGCTTGATTAGTGAAGAGTATCAATCGGTTCTTAAAGAGGTCGATTTTATTGCAGGTCCAACAGTTGCAGGTCCGGCATATAGTAAAAATCATAAAGCTTCGAGCATTCAAAACTCCCTCTTTGATACCAATCTCATTGGTGCAAATCTCGCAGGTTTACCGGCACTCAGTCATCCTATGGGTTTTAGTGATGGTATGCCGTTAGGCTTCCAAGTCATCGGTCGCGCATTTGATGAAGCGCGTTTGTTGGCAGTTGCTCATCAATATCAACAAAATAGTGATTGGCATAAAAAGATCCCAACAAATTTTGCATAAAGCTCTCTTAATCTTTGATGGGCCTTCTTTGATAAGTATTATTAAAGTCTCATAAAAAAGAGATAAAAGACTTATAAAAGTGTCATAAATAGGCGGTCAAAGAGTGAAGAAATTAAAGAGTTAATGGTGCAGGTAGATGAATTCAGTTTTACAAGTATGATGAGAGGTATTCAATGAGTTGGGAAGTTGTAATTGGACTAGAGGTCCATACTCAGTTAACAACAAAGACAAAATTATTTTCCGGTAGTAGTACGCTATATGGTCAACCACCTAATACACAGGCGGGAATCTTTGATATTGCACTACCGGGTGTATTACCACTATTAAATGATGCGGTAATTGATAAAGCGATTCGTTTAGCGATAGCAACTAACGCTAAGGTTCAGCAACGGACAATCTTTGAGCGTAAACACTACTTCTATCCAGATCTACCAAAGGGTTACCAGACAAGTCAGCTAGATGCGCCGATTGTTTATGATGGTTATCTGATGATTGAGACAGAAGCAGGTGAGAAGAAGATTCGTATTAATCGTGCTCACTTAGAAGAAGATGCCGGAAGTTCACGTCATGGGGAAGTCCCGGGAATGACAGGTATCGATCTGAATCGTGCGGGAACACCACTATTAGAGATTGTTTCGGAACCTGATCTTAATTCGGCAGAAGAGGCAATTAGCTACCTTAAGCAGCTTCATCAGATCGTAACATGGCTCGATATTAGTGATGGAAATATGCAGGAAGGTTCATTTAGATGTGATGCAAACGTCTCGGTAAGAAGAGCTGGTGAACCTTTAGGAACGCGAACAGAGTTGAAAAATATCAACTCGTTCCGCTTTATTGAGCAAGCGATCAATTATGAAGTTGCGCGTCAAATAAAGATTTTAGAGGCAGGTGGAACAATTACGCAAGAGACTCGTCTTTATGATTCAGACAAGAATGAGACTCGCTCTATGCGTGCAAAAGAGGAAGCGAATGATTATCGTTATTTCCATGATCCAGATCTTTTGCCTATTATTATCTCGGATGAGCGTATCGAAGCAGTTAAGGCTGCTTTTCCATTGATGCCAGAAGCTCTAAAATCGAAGTTAATGAGCGAATATGATCTTTCCGAGTATGATGCATCGATTATTATCCAATCGCGCGCTATGGCAGATTATTTTATGACGCTTCTTGCTCAAAAAGTGGATGCTAAAATGGCGGCGAATTGGTTATTAGGAGATGTCTCTGCTTACTTAAATGAGAAAGGCTTAAATATTACTCAATTGCCTATTACAGCTGAAGCCTTTGCCGGTCTTTTAGCAAGAATTGAGGATAAGACAATCTCTAACAATATTGCGAAAAAAGTCTTTGCCTTGATGATTGAGCGAGGTGATAGTGCTGATGCAGTAATTGAGGCAGAAGGCTTAAAACAAGTGACTGATAGTAGTGCAATTGAGGCTTGGGTTGATGAGGTAATTAGTAAAAACCCAAAACAGGTTGAACAATATCGCTCAGGACAGACAAAAATCTTAGGATTTTTTGTCGGTCAAGTGATGAAGTTGAGCCAAGGTAAGGCTGATCCTGCAATGATCAATGAATTGATTAAACAAAAATTGATCTAAATTTTTCAGTTATAACAGTATATTAACAATCTTATTTACGATCTTTTTAACGATCTTTTTTTAAGTAGTGAGATTACCGAAGACCTGGTGACGAAAGTCATCAGGTCTTTTTATTTCATCATTATTTTTATTTTTGCTATATTCTTTATATTGATTTCTGATATTGTATGTAATGCTAAAGATAAATGATTAATGTTTATTAATGTTAATCGGTGATTGATTAATGTTGTCTTTTGTGAAGAGAGTTGCTTGCTATCTATTTACTACTATTTATTAGTTTCTGTTAGTTTATATTTTTAATAATACTCTATTATTAATCTCTGTTTTTCTCTTTTTAGGATAGGAGTTATAACAGCGTGCCTTGTGGTAGGGGTGTAATAATCGGTTTTTACACTTTTAAGCTTTGAGGAAGCGTGAATACATTACATCAAATAGATCTTATTGGTTTTAATTAAATTCGATTAAATTCGATCAAATTCCTTTAGGTTTTATTAGATCTGAAATGTGTAATATAGAGTAGCGATAAGATGGAGGGAAGGGAAGATTATATGAGTGCCATTTGCTTATCAGTTTTTAGATTGAATCAAGATTGTACTGGAATATCAATTTTGATTGGGTCAACCGAGAGCGAATAAGGATAAATGGCAAGATTAAATGGTGTCTATCGATATTTAGTGTCGATAATAATATTGACGTAATAATGTCGACATAATATAGAGATTTCAATTATAACTTAATTGAAATTTTATTGTTAAGTTTGCTAATAAGCTTAAATATAACTATCAAGCCACTAAATATTTAATCTAAGGAATATTATCACCCTGTCCTAATTGTTGTCAGTTGCGCCCTTTTTGGGGTATGAAGGTCGCGACGCCTATAAAGATCACTAACATCATTAGTATTATTAAAAAAGTTTTTGAAGTTTTTTGAAAACTGAAAATCTTAAAATAAATCAATAAAAAATTAATAAAAGTTAATAAGAGATAGTAACGATTTAATGAGCTTATATTTGTAGTTTATCTCTCTAATGCAGATGAGATTTATAGCTTTAATAAAACACTTCGTCATGTTGCAAGAGTTATGCGGCATAAAGATGGAGTGAGCTTAAGATATGAATATGAAAAATGCATGAGATAAAGAGAGAAAGTGATGTTTAAATAAGGGGGTAAGTAATGATTCCTGTCGAAAGACATGAGGCAATTTTGGCACTTGTTGCTGAAAAAGGAATAGCGACGATTAATGAATTGATAGAGCTTTTAGGCGTATCACATATGACGATACGCCGAGATCTTCAAAAATTAGAACGTCAAGGGAAGGTAGTAACAGTCTCTGGTGGCGTAAAAGCTGCTGAGAAGCTATCGACACAGCTATCTTATAAAGTAAAAGAATCTTTGAATGAGGAGGGGCAACGGAAGATCGCACTTCTTGCAGCTGCAAGAATTCCAGATCAGAGTTGTATCTTTTTAGATTCAGGTTTAACAACTTTAGCGATTGCAAGAGAGATTAAGGGGCGTGATGATTTAACCATTATTACGAATGATTTTATAATCATGTTTTATCTGATTGAAAATGGAAAAGGTAAACTAATCCATACGGGAGGTACGGTCTGTCCTGTATCTAGTTGTAGTGTTGGGGAAGGAGCGGCACAAGGTATTCGAAATTATCTAATTGATATCGCCTTTGTGACAACCTCCTCTTGGAATGAGCGTGGGTTATCGGCAACCTCTGAAGATAAAGTTCCGATCAAAAAAGCGCTTCCCGATGTTGCTAAAAAATTGGTTCTAGTGGCGGATAGCACGCAGTATGGCAAAGTTAATACCTATTTCTCCTTGCCATTAAAACATTTTGATGAGGTGATTACAGATAAGCCTCTACCTGATGATATTACGGAGATTTTGCAAAATCATAAAATTAATCTGATTACAGATAATGCCGGGGCTGCTGCTTATTAAGTGTAAGTGGTAAAGCCCGCAGTTATAAAAGAGAAGATGATCAAGCCCATATTCTTCGTTAGAAAGTAATGAGTTAATGGGCTGTCAGTTAAGATCTTTTAGTTGCGCTATTAGTGGGAGGGATGATATTTCACCCACCAATATCGGTTGGAATCTGCATAGTTCTTGATTTGAATATCTAATCGGGGAGTATGTTGTGAGGCGCTATCGGGAGTGATGGTCATCTCTATAGCACCAAAATAGCCATTGTAGTACTCAATATTGTCGATAGAGCGCAATGCTTTTTGAGGAAACTTTGTAGAGAGGAGAATAGTCGATTGTAGATTATTCTCCTCTCTCTCTTTCGGGATCTCTTTGACGATTCGATTTAAAGTCTTATTAAGGTCGATATTAAAACGGCTCCGTCCTTGGTTTGGATAGAGGAGAATTAATTGACTGATATTGGTAGATTGCAGATCTTGAGGAAGCGCTACATGGGTAATGTGGCGCCATTCAGATTGGTTAATATCGGAGAGAAGATAGAGCAATAGTTGATCTTGATAGAGAATGCGATAAGCGCAGCTAGAGTGGACTCTCTTAATGGGCTCAATAGAGATTGTTTTTGAGCGATAGGAGAGTCTTTGGCACTCTTGAGCCTGATCGATCATTGGCGCTATCGAGCGATGAGCAAAGATCTGTTTGACAGGAATGGCTTCTCGAAGTGAGCGAGTCCCTCCTATATGTTGTTGATTATTTTGCGTTAAAATTAAGTGGGTGAGATGATTGATCCCTCTTCTTTTTAAGAAGGGAACAATCACATCTCTGCCGGCATCAAAAGCACCAAAGCGATTTCCACTATCATAGAGAAGCTGATAATCTCCTAGTTGAAGATAGAAGGAGAGTCCTTCACCGACGGGAAGTTGGTAGAGGTAGAGTCGCTCTTTTCCCCAGATTTTCTCTACGTCTTGATGACTTGTGATAGATATCTCGTTAAGGGGTTTATCTGTAATAGGAGGATCAAATAGTATCATGCTGAAACATAGCATAAAAAGTGCTCCCCCTAAGAGATAAGCGATCAATAAATAACGCGTTCTATTTCTGATCTGCCTGCCGGTCTGATTTTTTCTTTCCTCTCTTTGATCTTTTAAGAGCCATGGAAATGTGTTCTCCCTATTTCGTTGGAGTTGTATTTTGGGGATATGGGCGATCCAATAAAGAGCGAGTATTGTTGCGATAAGGGCCATTTCGAGTGTTATTGAAGTTGTCTCTACTGCGGCAAAAGGAAGATTTGCTGTTGTTTCAATGGCATAGCGTAATATTGTAAGGCTCTGATTGGTGAAAAAAAGTGGCACTTTTGCCATGAATTGAGAAAAGGGTAGTAGCAGTGTTCCTAATAAGAGCGAGGGCATAATCATTAGCGAGGTCCATGGGATCGCAAATAGATTAATGAGAGGGCTGATCAGCGAGATCTCTTGGAAAAAGGCAGCCGTTAGTGGAATTAAGAGAAGAGAGATAATTAGTTGAGAGAGGATAACGCCCTTAACGGTTGTTTTAACAATGCGGGCAGTTAATGTCAAAATGGTAACGGCAGTAAAGGAGAGCCAAAATCCTGGCATAAGAATGGAGAGAGGCCAGATTGAGAGAATAATCAGCAGGGCGAGAGCAACGCTATTGAGGGTAAAGATCGGCTTTTCAATAAGCAGTGAGAGCATCGCAACAGAAAACATAATGGCCGCCCGAATAGTCGGAAGACTCATGCCGGCAAGGAGTGCATAACCCCAAGCACTACCAATCGCGATAACTGCCGCAATTTTATAGGGTGCCGGGCGTCGCCAGCTGATTAAGGCAAAGAGGATACGAAAGAGAATAAAGGCATAGAATGCTGTTAATGTCAGATGTAATCCAGAGATTGAAACAAGATGGATTGTGCCGGTCTCACGTAAGATTTGCCAATCATGCTGCGTTAATGCTTCACTCTTTCCCACCGAGAGCGCACTCATATAAGCACCATTACTATAATTTTCTAACATTATGTCAGCCACTTTTTGGCGAAGAAGACCGATTTTAGGTGGCGCCTCTATCTTTTCAGGTGAAGATAGAAGCTTTCCATAACCGATCTCTTTTCGCGCTAATACACGTAATATCCGTTGTTGATCTCCCGGCATTGAGCGAAAAAATCGGGCGCGTAATCCTAAATCTCCTCGATAGAGTGCGCCGACTTCTAGTCGATTTTTAATATCAGGAGGCAATGAGTAGATACGCAGTTGTGCGCCCTTGAGAGCTGCTAGTAATCTTGATTGCTTCTCTTGATTCTCTTGCTGACTTTTCTCACTATTATGAGCTTTTACGATCTCAATTGTGGTGCTGTAGGGGGAGTTATTGTAGATAACACGGTAGGTTGCCTCTATTTCGACAGGCAGTGATTCGAGAATGGTTCGATAATCGGTCAATGCCGAGAGATAGAGCGGTGTGGCGAAGAGAAGCCCGATTATAAAAAAGAGCAGTTGATTGCTTTTCTCTTTTTGCAAAAAGAGGGTACTTCCATTGAGAGCTGCCTGTTTGATTTGTGCTTGCAAATAGATGACAGGGATTGAGAGTTTGAAGGGAAGATCCGTTTTTAATGCCAAAATTCGATTATAGAGTTGAGGAAGATATCGTAGTGCCCGACGAATGATCAGAATGAAGAGCAGGGCGATGAGGGATATAATAATGGTTATAGTAAGAGAGTAGGGTGAGAGTATCAGCCAGAGCGCTTGAAGAACAAAAGCAAATGTAAGGGTGACCATAATCGTTGATTACTGAAAAGGCATCTTCAGATTTTCTCTTTAATATTTTTCGAAGTGGTAACAATGCTTGTTAAGCGTAGGAGAGTTTTCTGCGAAGTGAAAAAGGCGTAAAATGAGAGATCTTAAATTTTGGAAAAGATCACCTCTTTTTGAGAACTTTAAGCAGCTTCAATCGATTTATACCCGTATTGATAGCTACAATTTAATATTAAATGGAGAGAGAGATGACCACGACAAATGGAAGCGGACAATGGCATAAAAAAGGAAAGAAGGGGAAGAAAGGGAAGAGAAATACTCTGATCTGTCCTTGTCAAAGTGGTTGTGAATACCATGATTGCTGTGAACCGCTTCATCTTGGAGAGGTGCCTTTAAATGGGGAGCAATTGATGCGGTCGCGCTATAGTGCTTTTGTTATGGGATTAGAGCGCTATCTTTTAAGTAGCTGGCATGAGGAGACGCGTCCTGAAACATTGACATTATCGCCGGAGCAACAGTGGTTCTATCTCAACGTGATCAAAAGTTGTGCTGAAAATGATCAAGGTGAGCAATATGTCACTTTTGAGGTGCGTTATCGTGAGAATCATCAGGTCTATAAGATGTGTGAGAAGAGTCGCTTTATTAAGGATAGTAGTGGATTATTGAAGTATATTGATGGGGAGTTTATAGCGTAAAAGGTAAGTAGTAGCGCGGATAGCATTTTGAGCATTGAGTAGGTGAGAGAGTACCTCCCTTCATTGCTAATGGATCAAGGAGTGTGCTTGCTTCTTAGTGATTGCCGATGATTTCTACCTTAGCTATTTATTTTCCTCTAAGTTAGTGATAGCTTTACTCTATAGTTATTGAAAAAGTTATTGAAAAAGTACTTTTTTGGAAAAGTACTTGAAAAGAGATCTAGGAGAGGTCTAAGAGAGCTCTCGCAAAATCGCTATTAAGGTCGCGAACAACGTACCCCTGTTGTCTCGAGAGAGGAATGATGTACCCCATCATAGTAGAGCGAAAAGATCAGCTTCAACGAGCATTTTTACTTATCAAAAAATGACTTATCAAAAAAGATTAAAACTATACTAACCCCATACGCTATCAGTTTCGCTGATAGTCCGTTTTATATGGTATTTTCAAGAGATATCGATCATTGCTCTAAAGATTATTTTAAAGATCATTTTAAAGATTACTTTAAAAGAGTATCGATGAGTAGGTCGGTCAGAGAAGAGTTAGAAACAGTTAGAAAAGAAAATTACGGAGAATAGAGGAATAGAGATGGTTCAAGATCCAAAGTATCGTTCACATACATCAACTCAAGGACGAAATATGGCCGGTGCGCGTTCATTATGGCGCGCAACAGGAATGACAGATGAAGATTTTAAAAAGCCAATTATCGCTGTGGCTAACTCATTTACCCAATTTGTGCCGGGACATGTCCATCTAAAAGATTTAGGGCAGATGGTAGCAAGAGAGATCGAAGCTGCTGGGGGTGTTGCTAAAGAGTTTAATACAATTGCCGTGGATGATGGTATAGCGATGGGTCATGATGGCATGCTCTACTCACTGCCGAGCCGTGATCTTATTGCAGACTCAGTGGAGTATATGGTTAATGCGCATTGTGCAGATGCTTTGATCTGTATCTCTAACTGCGACAAGATTACGCCGGGAATGTTAATGGCGGCATTACGCCTTAATATCCCTACTATCTTTGTCTCCGGTGGCCCCATGGAGGCTGGAAAGATCACTTGGGATGGCGAATCGATGAAGCTCGACCTCGTTGATGCAATGGTGATGGCGGCAAGTGATGACGCTGCAGATGAGAAGGTCTCTGCTATTGAGAGTGCTGCTTGCCCCACATGTGGTTCTTGTTCTGGGATGTTTACGGCAAACTCCATGAATTGCTTAACAGAGGCTTTAGGATTAGCACTTCCGGGAAATGGCTCATTGTTGGCAACTCACGCTCGCCGAAAAGAGCTCTTTTTAGAGGCCGCACGAACCATTGTAAAAATTACGAAGGATCACTATATTAATGGAAATGAAGCGGTATTACCGCGGAATATTGTTAATTTTGATGCCTTTGAAAATGCGATGATGCTCGATATTGCCATGGGAGGATCGACCAATACAGTTCTTCATCTCTTAGCGGCGGCTCATGAGGCGAAGGTCGATTTTACGATGAAGGATATCGATCGTCTCTCCAGAAAAGTTCCCCATCTCTCGAAAGTCTCGCCTTCAACAAATCTCTATCATATGGAAGATGTTCATCGTGCCGGGGGAATTTACGGCATATTAGGGGAGCTTGATCGGGCAGGTCTAATTCATAATCAACAGCCTACAGTTGCTCATAAAACGTTGAAAGAGGGGCTTGATGAGTGGGATATCTGCCGGTCGGAGAAACATCATGATTTCTATAGAGCGGCGCCCGGCGGGGTGAGAACAACAGAGGCATTCTCCCAAGATCGTCATTTTGAGACGCTCGATCTCGATCGTGAGTCAGGTTGTATCCGTGATATTAAACATGCTTATAGTCAAGATGGTGGGATTGCAATTCTCTATGGAAATTTAGCAACCGATGGCTGTATTGTAAAGACAGCAGGTGTTGATGCATCTATCCTTAAGTTTACTGGTAAGGCGCGTGTCTATGAGAGTCAAGATGCGGCTGTTGCCGGCATTTTAGGTGATGAAGTCTCTCCTTGGGAAGTGGTTATTATCCGCTATGAAGGGCCAAAAGGGGGGCCAGGAATGCAGGAGATGCTCTATCCGACCTCTTATCTGAAGAGTAAAAAGATCGATGCGGAGTGTGCGCTTTTAACTGATGGACGTTTCTCTGGGGGAACCTCTGGACTCTCGATTGGTCACGTCTCGCCTGAGGCTGCTGATGGTGGTTTAATTGCCGTTGTAGAGAATGGCGATGAGATCATTATCGATATTCCTAATCGTTCAATCCATCTCAATGTGCCGGAAGCGATTTTAGAAGAGCGGATGAAAGCTCAACGGGAGAAGGGTTTTGTGCCGGCAAAAGAGCGTCCACGCAAGGTCTCTAATGCATTAAAGGTGTATGGGGCTTTAGCGACCTCAGCAGCTTTTGGTGCCGTAAGAGATGTCTCGCGCTTAGAGAAATTACGTTAATTGATCTCTTTTAGAGATTGAATGAGATGTGAAGCAATATCGTGATGTATTAAAAATAGACGAATCGATTTTTGCACTTGCTATCTAGAGAAAGATCTCTATAATACATCAAAGTTAATCCTCGATAGCTCAGTTGGTAGTAGCACTTGACTGTTAATCAAGGGGTCCCTGGTTCGAGCCCAGGTCGAGGAGCCAAATAAGAAGCCGAAGTTATCATAACTTCGGCTTTTTACTATCCCCTTTTTTCCTTATTTTTTATCTCTTACATCTCCTCGGCTCTGTTCTTTCAACTACTCTTAGCAAGAGTAGAGTAATATTATTGAGTTGTATTGAGTTGTATTGAGTTTCTCCTTATTGCATTTATCTTTATTGAGACTATCTTGATTGAGCATCTTCCTATTGAGTACCTTCTCTTCTTAGAACGGTGTGGTGGCAAGGGAAGGGCGTTTGGTAAAATTGAGAGCAAATTAAGTGCAATTGAGTCTAAAGCTAAAAAAGAAGTTGCAATATCAAAAATTATGATTATAATACCTAATCTCTAATCCTCGATAGCTCAGTTGGTAGTAGCACTTGACTGTTAATCAAGGGGTCCCTGGTTCGAGCCCAGGTCGAGGAGCCAGATAAGAAACCGAAGTTATCATAACTTCGGTTTTTTGTTATCTCCATTTTTAACCGCGACGCTACAGAGACTTAACGTTTTTTCCACTCTTTTAAATCTACTCTCTTTTCTGCCATTTTCATTAATCTTCATCGCTTGTTGTTCGATGCTTATGAAGATCAAAGGATTGGATGAAATAGGGAAGAATCATTGAAAATATTGATCAATCCTTGCTATAGTACTTCTTTCTACGATATTAACTATCTTCTCCCACTTGAGAAGGGTATGAGACGCAAAAGATGACAGCAACAACAATAGCAAACGATATTAAAGAGTATGAGTTAAAACATCGCGGTAAAATTAAGCGGTTGACCAATAAGACATTTAAGTTTGATAAGCGTGTCGGTGAGGGTTGGTTCTCTGCAGTCTACTTCTTAAAAACGGCAGAGATTGCACGTCAATGTGCCCCAGATAAGATTGTCACCATGCAATTTTTTCAGCGCAAAAATGGTGCTGTGTTATGTGGGATCGATGAAGCGATCTCTCTCCTCCATGCTTTTGCGAATCATCCTGAAGATCTTGAAATTTGGGCACTCAATGATGGTGATCGTATTGATGCTTATGAGACAGTATTAACCATTACGGGGCGCTACCAAGATTTTGGTTTTCTCGAGGGAATTATTGATGGCATTTTAGCGCGCAGAACATCAGTAGCAACCCATGTTTTAGAGGTGGTAGAAGCTGCCGGAGATAAAGAGATTATCTTTATGGGGGATCGAGATGACCACTTCAGCCAGCAAGCCGGTGATGGTTATGCGGCTTTTATTGGAGGATCAACGGCGCAAGCGACGCATGCAATGAATGAGTGGTGGGGAATTGAAGGGCTAGGAACAATGCCACATGCCTTAATTCAACTCTTCAATGGTGATACTTTGGCCGCGGCAAAAGCGTATCATGAGATCTTTCCAGAAGATAAGTTGATGGTTTTAGTTGATTATAATAATGATGCCGTCGAGGAATCTTTGAAAGTTGCGCGCCATTTTGGAGATAAACTGTCAGCGGTTCGTGTTGATACCTCGAACACCATGGTGGATCAATACTTTATGCGCCATCAAGATCAGTTAGGGACGTTTGATCCGCGCGGAACAAACCCAACTTTAATCTTCGCTTTAAGAGATGCGCTTGATCGAGAGGGCTTTAATAATGTAAAGATCGTCGTAAGTGGTGGTTTTAATGCAGAAAAGATAGCTGAGTTTGAGAAGCAAAATACTCCTGTTGATATTTACGGTGTTGGTTCGAGCCTATTGAAAGTTAATATTAGTTTTACCGGCGATAATGTTCTATTAGATGGTCAAGAGCAAGCAAAAGCAGGGCGTCGTTATCGACCTAATCCTCGCCTTGAACGTGTTCTTTACGGTGATAATGAGATTCGTTAGGGTTCAGTCGTCGACATCATCGACATCATCGATCATCGATAGAATCGAATAGTATCGATATTCAATAGAGCGTAAAAGAGTAGAGTATAAAAGATAAATATTAGGATCAAAATTAAGATAAAAATTGAGAGCGTGATAGAGATATCGCGCTCTTTTGCAATGGGCATCGAAATAGGAAGGAAGCGGTTATGCAATATTTAGAAAATTATATTATTGAGTTAGAGCATTGGTTAGAAGCAGAACTACAGTATCGTCAGGCAGATAATTTCATTTTTGGTGTCAGTGGCGGTGTTGATTCAGCTGTGATCGCTTTTCTATTAAAGAGACGATTTTCAGAGCGGGCATTGGGGGTTATGATGCCTTCTCATAGTCATCCAGATGATCTCAATGATGCTAAATTGGTAATGGAGAGTGCCGGCTTGCCTTACCATATCGTTGATTTAACAGAGACCCATCAACAATTGATGCAAGCAGTAGGTGCGGCTTATAACCATACGGGAGATATCGCTAAAGATCGTGTTATTTCCGGAAATAGTAGTGCAAGATTGCGGATGACGACGCTCTACCTCATTGCGCAGACACAAAATGGTGTTGTAGTTGGCACCGATAATGCAGTTGAGTGGTATACCGGTTATTTCACAAAGTTTGGGGATGGTGGCGTTGATATCGCTCCTCTGATTCATCTCGATAAAGAGGAGATTTTTCAACTTGCGGAGATATTAGGCGTTCCTCAAAAGATTATCGATAAGAAACCTTCTGCAGGTCTTTGGGAGGCACAAACAGATGAAGATGAGATGGGGGTTACCTATCAAGCGCTGAATCGTCATTTAAGAGGTGAAGCGGTGACAGAAGCAGAATTAGAGCGAATCAATTATTGGCATGAACGCTCCCATCATAAACGTGCAATGCCCCGAATTCCGCAAAAACCTCAACGTTAAAAGGTTAAAGAGTGATGTTATTTGTTGTCGTTATGGCGCTCTATCTCTCGATTCAGAGCTATATTTTGTGGCGCTACTATCAGATGCTCCCCCAATATCGAATTGTAAGGATATTGGGGGCTATTGGAGCATTACTGCTTACTATCAGTATGCCGTTAGTGATGCTTTTAGGGCGGATGCTTCCGGGAGAGATTGTGCAGCCACTCTATCTGATGGGGGCAACATGGATGGTTGGCTTGATCTATTTTCTGATTCCACCTCTTCTGCTCGATCTCTTTCGGCTTATCAACCATTTTACCCAGTGGATATCGTCGAAGAAGATCGATGCTTTCCGCCTTGCAAATGGCAAGCTGTTTCTCTCTCTTGCGCTCTTCTATCTTCTCTTTTTCTCCATCGGACATTGGGTTTATGAGGAGAAGGCGCGCCGAGAATATTTTTTTGATCTGGCTGATCTGCAATTGATAGATGAGAGAGCTTGTCTATTACCGGCAGATAGAGTAGATAAGGGGAGCCCGAGCGGTAAGACTTCACTTAAAGTAGTGATGATAAGTGATCTCCATCTAGGACATACCATTCAAGGGGCAGAGCTCAAACGCTGGGTTGAGATGCTCAATGCAGAAGAGGCTGATTACCTTCTGATTGCCGGGGATCTTATCGATAATGATCTTAGACCTCTCTATGCCGGCAAGATGGAGCAGATTTTGGCAAAACTCTCCGTCTCTAAAGGTATCTATGCGGTTTTAGGGAATCATGAGTATATTGCCGGTGTGGAGCAGAGTATCCCTTTCTTCGCTAAAAGTGGCATCACTCTATTGCGCGATGAGGTCGTTTTATTACCTGAAGGGCTGATCTTGATGGGGAGAGATGACAAAATGAATCGTGAGCGAGCAACACTCTCATCACTTTTAGAAGTTGTCGATGAGATCGATCCTGCAGCTCCACTTATTATCTTAGATCATCAGCCGGGAGATATTGCCGGCACATTAGCCTCGCGAAGAGAGAAGGGACCATTTTTACAGCTCTCTGGACATACACATGATGGTCAAGTATGGCCCTATATGTATGCGACCGATTATCTCCATCAAATCTCTTCAGGCTTAACAAGTTTCGGAGAAGACCATTTTTTAATCAGTTCTGGTTTAGGTGTGTGGGGGGGGAAATTTAGAATTGGCACTCGCTCTGAATATGTGGTGATCAATTTTTGCTTCGAAGATGAATTGTTGGAAGAGAGAGCAAAGTAGCACTCTCCGTTTCGTTAACAATTGACGACTCTACATTGCGCTATCATTTAAATTGTTGAGAGGACTTTTAAGCCTCTTTTTTGGGGCTGCAAGAAAAGACTCATTCGATCTTAAATTGGTAGAGAATCATAAAAGGGTTTGACAATTGTTAAAAATCGTCCTATAACTTTATAGGAATCAGAACAAAAGTGATCTGCAGTGGGATGTTTAAGGTAGAGATTGATAAAATCTCTTATAAAAGATCCCAATCATAAGCAGAGATAATAATAGAGGAATTTATTGAGATGTTTGGAGAAAGCTTTTTCTATAACTATTGGTGGCACAGCTCGCAATTGCGGGAGGTATCTGTGTGCCTAAGTGAAAGATAGAAGCTTTTAGCCATAGATCAGAATAACCCGCACACGCTGCGGGTTTTTTTATGCCTAAAGAAATCGTAATAAGATCCGCAGTCGTAGAGTAGATGATGAGAGCACCCCGATTTTAACGCGATGACGATAGGATAGAACCATGACAGATAGAACGAATACTTCATTAAAGACGACTTTTCAAAGACTCTATAGTGGTGAGCGATTATCTCAACAAGAGAGTCACCAACTCTTTAGTGCTATTGCTAAAGGAGAGGTTGGAGATACCCTTTTAGGAGCAGCATTGATCTCGATGAAATTACGTGGAGAAACACCAGCTGAAGTTGCCGGAGCGGCCGCCGCTTTCTTAAATGAGGCGAGATCTTTTGCAACCCCAGAATATCCTTTTGCTGATATCGTTGGTACCGGTGGTGATGGTCTAAATACCGTCAATATCTCAACAGCAAGTGCTTTAGTCGGTGCAAGTTGTGGGGCGGTTGTGGCTAAACATGGTAATCGCAGTGTCTCTAGCTTAACGGGCTCTTCAGATCTTCTACAGACTTTAGGTGTCGATCTCTATAAAAGTCCAGAAGAAGCGCGTCTTTCACTCGATAATGATCAAATCACCTTTCTCTTTGCACCCCATTATCATGGTGGTTTTAAGCATGCAGCGAAAACGCGAGGAGAGCTTAAAACACGTACCATTTTCAATTTACTAGGACCTTTGACGAATCCTGCTCGCCCTAAGCGTGCAGTGATGGGGGTCTATCATGCAGATTTAACAGAATTGGTTGCTGAAACGGCAAAATTACTCGGTTATGAGCATGTTTTAGTGATTCACGGTGGTGGAATGGATGAGGCGGCACTTCACGCTCCGACCAAAATTACAGAACTGCGTTCAGGTATGATTGAGACCTATTATCTCAAACCTGCCGATTTTGGATTGAGTGAGCATCCGCTCTCAGCGATTCGTGGTGGAGATGCCTTAGAGAATCGTAAAACACTCTTAACGATGTTACATGGTGCAGCTCCAGAGGCACATCGTCATGCCGTTGCTATCAATGTTGCGCTTCTTTTAAAGCTCTTTGGTTTTGAGGATTTAAGAGAGAATGCCGACAGAGCATTAACCGCGATCGATGAAGGGATGGCATTACGATTACTTGAGCGTATCACCGGTAATCAATTTACAAAAGAGGGGGAGATTATCACTGATGCAAAAACGATTCAACGTCTCGCTTAAAGCGATCTTTAAAGTGAGAGAGAAGATAGAAATAGATCATAAAGAGATAAGTAGAGAGATCATAGAAGGGAGCAGAGAGTAATGAGTGAGACAGTATTAGGGAAAATTGTAGAGGCGCGACGTAAAGCGATTGCACAGTTGGTGCAAGAGATGCCATTAACAATGTTTGAAGCAGATTTAACCCCCAGTGATCGCGATTTTTATCAAGCGATTGAAGCGCGAAGAGAGGAAGGGCTTCCTGCTTATATTTTAGAGTGTAAGCGCTCATCTCCTTCAAAAGGATTGATCTGTGAAGATTTTGATCTACCAGAGATTGTTCAGTCATACTCTCCCTATGCGACAGCAATCTCCGTCTTAACTGAGCCACAATACTTTGGGGGCGATTTTATCAATTTGAAAATCGCAAAAGCTGCCACTAATCTACCGATTCTCTGTAAAGACTTTATTGTTGATGCCTACCAGATCTATTTAGCGCGTTACTATGGTGCTGATGCGGTTCTCTTAATGCTCTCTGTTCTTCGAGATGATGAGTATCGTTATCTTGCTAATATCGCTCACACTCTTGGAATGGGTGTATTAACAGAGGTGAACGATGAAGATGAGGTGCGCCGTGCGCTAAAGCTGCGTGCAAAAGTGATCGGTATTAATAATCGTGATCTGCGAGATCTCTCTATCGATTTAGGTAAGAGTGAGCGTCTACGAGCCTTAATGCCGGCGGAGCAGATTGTAATTAGTGAGTCAGGTATTCGTCATTATCATGATATTCGCAAATTATCTCAATCGGTGGATGGCTTCTTAATTGGCAGCCATCTTATGGGGAGTCCCGATCTCGATCGTGCGCTTCATCAGTTACTTGTTGGCGGGGATAAGGTATGTGGTTTGACCTCAATAGAGGATGCGCAAGCTGCCTTTGATGCCGGTGCGCAATATGGGGGCTTAATCTTTATTCTCACGAGTCCTCGCGGTGTTACTTATCGGCAGGCGAAGGAGATTCGTCATGCAGTTCCCTTGGAGTACATTGGGGTTTTCCAGAATGATGATATTGATGCCATTCTCTTTATTGCTAAAGAGGTAGGGCTTTCGGCGATTCAACTCCATGGGCATGAGCCGCAACACTACATCAGTGAATTGCGCGCAAAATTACCCAGAAATATTAAAATTATTAAGGCGATCAATATTCAAGAAGGGGAGCAACAACTACCCTTTCTCGATTACCAAGATGTGGATCACTATCTTCTTGATGGTAAGAAAGGGGGAAGTGGTGAACCTTTCGATTGGTCGATTCTAGAAGGAGCGGATCTCTCTAACCTCTTTTTAGCTGGCGGAATCGATCATAACAATATTGTAGATGCACTCTCATTTCACCCTTTAGGCATAGATCTTAACTCCGGCGTTGAAGCTCTGCCGGGAAAGAAAGATGCCAAGAAATTAGAGCAGATCTTTCAATTAATTGCAGAACATAAGCAACCGATCAAAATTAATCGGGATCAATATTCGCGATGAATATTTGTGATGATGACAAGGTGCGCAATCTTTATAAAATTACACTTTATGTAAAGTACGTAAAGTAGGTAAAGATCAGCAATAGAGATACTCTTTTTAGATAACAGATAACAGATAACAGATAACAGATAACGATAGAATAGGATTAGGAGCATAGCATGAGAAAGTTAGACCCTTACTTTGGGGAGTTTGGTGGGCAATATGTGCCGGAGTTGCTGATTCCAGCGCTCGATCAGTTAGAAGCGGAATTTATTAAGGCGCAAGATGATCCTGAGTTTCAACGGGAATTTATGGATCTTCTTAAAAATTATGCCGGCAGACCAACGGCTTTAACTCTCTGCCGTAATTTAACAGCAGGAACTAAGAGCAAACTCTACCTTAAGCGGGAAGATCTTCTTCATGGCGGTGCGCATAAAACGAATCAAGTTTTAGGGCAGGCACTTTTGGCAAAGCGGATGGGGAAACGTGAAATTATTGCTGAAACAGGCGCCGGGCAGCATGGTGTTGCGACTGCTCTAGCTTGCGCTCTCTTAAATATGAAGTGCCGGATCTATATGGGGGCTAAAGATATTGAGCGTCAAGCGCCTAATGTCTTTCGAATGGAGTTGATGGGTGCTGAGATTATTCCTGTCTCTAGTGGTTCTGGAACATTGAAAGATGCTTGTAATGAGGCATTAAGAGATTGGTCAGCAAGTTATAAAACAACGCACTATCTTCTAGGAACTGCCGCAGGTCCTCACCCTTTCCCAACAATTGTCAGAGAGTTTCAGAAAATGATTGGGGAGGAGACCAAAGCGGAGATTCTAGCGCGTGAAGGACGATTGCCAGATGCAGTTTTAGCCTGTATCGGTGGTGGTTCTAATGCCATTGGGATGTTTACAGAGTTTATCCCTGATGCGGCTGTTCGCTTGATCGGTGTAGAGCCTGCAGGAAAAGGGATTGAGAGTGGTCAACATGGCGCCTCTTTAAAACATGGAACGCCGGGAATCTATTTTGGAATGAAATCCCATCTGATGCAGAGTGATGAAGGGCAGATTAAAGGTTCATACTCCATCTCTGCAGGATTAGATTTTCCATCAGTCGGTCCGCAACATGTTCATCTGCATAATATCGGTCGAGCGGAGTATCACTCTGTGACAGATGAGGAAGCACTTGATGCATTTCAGCAGTTAGCGAAAAGAGAGGGAATTATTCCCGCTTTAGAATCATCCCATGCGCTTGCTTATGCTCTGAAGATGATTGCAGCAGAACCTGATAAGGAGCAATTGCTTGTAGTGAATCTCTCCGGTCGAGGAGATAAGGATATCTTTACAGTTCATAAAATTTTAGAAGGGAGAGCATAAAATGGCGCGATATGATCAACTATTTACCAAGCTTCGTGCAAAAAAAGAGGGCGCATTTATCCCCTTTGTCGTATTGGGTGACCCAAATAGAGCGCTATCTGCCAAGATCTTAGAGACATTAGTGGTATCTGGTGCGGATGCTTTAGAGGTTAGCATTGCTTTTTCTGATCCTTTAGCTGACGGCCCTGAAATTCAGGGAGCTGTTTTACGCGCATTGGAGAGCGGTGCAACGGTTGAGGGAGCCTTCTCACTTCTCTCTGAAGTAAGAACAAATCATCCTACGCTTCCGATCGGTCTATTGATGTATGCCAATCTTATCTATGCATATGGAGTAGAGGCATTCTATCAACGTTGTCAAGAGGTTGGGATCGATTCTGTGTTAGTGGCAGATCTTCCGCTAAGAGAGGCTACACCTTTTAGTTCTATTGCCAAAGCGAAAGATGTTGCTCCGATCTTTATCTGCCCACCCGATGCAACTGATGAAGCAATTGCCGGCATTGCTCAAGAGGGGGAAGGGTATACTTACCTGGTCTCTCGAGCGGGAGTAACGGGTGTTGATCACGATTCTCACTCAGAGGAGAATTGTGATCTGACACAAAATATTCGCCGTTTAAAAGCGGCAAAGGCGGCACCCATTATTCAAGGATTTGGGATCTCAACACCAGAGCAGGCGCGTTACTATTTAGCGCAAGGGGTCTCCGGCGTGATCAGTGGTTCTGCTGTAACACAGATTATTCGGGAAAACCTCGATAATGAGTCTGAGATGTTAGAAAAACTCGCTGATTTTGTCCGATTGATGAAGCAGGCCACACAATAGAGCTCTAGGATTCATGATCGCTAACTATTATAAACTCTATCAGCTCTATCAATCCTATCGACCCTATTAATCCTACAACGAGTAATATTTCGTCCGATCAGGAGAGTAAGGGTGAATAGAAGCTGACAGAGATTACGCTTTTAGCGTATAATTGATCCCTTAAAATTGAGCCGATGATATTGCGATTGGTACAATTAACATTATTAGCAAAGGTAAATGGAAAGGTTAAAAAATGCATAAGTGGATCTATTTTGTGGTTGCGGCGCTTGTTGCTGTCTTTATCTATATGGTCAGTATGCCTTTTATTATGCTCTATCAAGATCATCAAGAGCCGATAGAGGAGGTCAATTACTATATTGCTGAAGAGGGGCTTGAAGCGCATTACCATAAAGAGGTAGAGATGGCGAAAGGTCGAAAAGCTAGAAGAGCAGAGGCTCAGCAGGAAAAATCTGCAGAAGCAGAGATGCAAAACGCTATCGAGAGCGGGGCAACTTCTGATTAAGGATTAAGGGAAGAAGCACATTGAGCTCATGATTAGAGATCAATAATTAAGCTCTGCAGCAAAACTGTTATACGGATTGTTATCTGGATTGTTAAACGAATTGTTATAAAGATTATTATAGATATTATTGTAAAGATCACTATTTAACCGTAGTGATCTTTTTTATTGATTTCGATATTGCTCTTCAGGCAGATCAGATGCTCGCTCTTATCAATCGATAAGGCTCGGTCACTATTCTAGAGCCATATTCTATGACTATATTCTATGACTGTTTTTTATGACTATTTTCTGTGAATATTGCCTATGAATATTTTTAATAGACATTTAGGGAGAAGTGGTTATTCTAAAAGAAGCTATTATTGAGAAGGGATAGAAGCAGAGATCCCCAAAGGAGAGTGTTTATGTTAATGCGAAATCAGACCATTTTAGTGCTTGTCGATGTGCAAGAGAAATTATTGCCGGTGATGTATCAAGAAGAGAAGCTTCTTAAGAACTTAGAAATTTTAGTTGAAGGGGCAATTACACTCGATATTCCAATTATTTGGTTAGAACAGTATCCAAAAGGGCTAGGACCAACAGTTCCCACTTTAAAGAATCTTTTAGTTGATGCGGCATTATCTCCTTTAGAGAAGATGACCTTTAGTGGTGTTCCTCATCCACAATTTCAAGCTATGTTAGATCAGTATCCAGAGGCTCACTTTGTTGTTGCCGGCATTGAGACACATGTCTGTGTCTATCAGACAGTAAGAGATCTTTTAATGCTTGATCGCGAGGTTGAAGTTGTTTCTGATGCTGTCTCTTCTCGAGTTGAGCCTAATATTGAGTTAGGGTTGAATAAGATGATTCAATTAGGCGCTAACTTAACAAGTGTAGAGATGGTGCTCTTTGAACTTCTAGAGAGTGCAGAAGATGCTCAATTTAAGGCAATTAGTCGTTTGATTCGTTAATTGGCATCAATTGGCATCAATTGGCATCAATTGATGTCAATGGATATCAATGATATATCAATTGTCGTTAACGCCCTCTATTTCATAAATAGAGGATTGAGTACTATCATTGATAGTACTCATTTAATCAATGATCAGTTTGATCGTTGAGGATATCGACGAGTAATATTATTGGAGATAGATTATTGGAGATGGACGTCATAATGCGTCCATTTTTATT
Organism: Ignatzschineria sp. PL_is040; assembly: GCF_055813795.1. Lineage (NCBI taxonomy): Bacteria > Pseudomonadati > Pseudomonadota > Gammaproteobacteria > Cardiobacteriales > Ignatzschineriaceae > Ignatzschineria > Ignatzschineria sp. PL_is040. The sequence continues at coordinate 564,016 of NZ_JBVPGU010000001.1, read as the reverse complement.
GTAAGATCCACTGATGCTCGATACGACGCTTATACGATCTTTATGAGGTCTTTATTGGGTTTTCATGGGATCTTCATGGGACCTTCAGGCAACCCCCAGATAAGTTTTATCTGATCGCTATTGAAGAGTGGTCAAATAATAGGATAATTGATATTGAGTTATTTTTTATTACCCCTATTATGCTCTCATCGATTTTGGGAGATACTGTTGATCTCTATGATCCATTACTGTTATAGGGCATTGTTGGGCATTACTATTTTTTATCTCAACTTGCGCTTTCGATTTTACGATCCTCATTTGTTAGGAATTATAGATGTAATATGAACCAAGAACTTCTCATTGTCCTCGCACTTCTCTTTATCGCTATTGTCGCTTTTATGGCTAATAAGCCGAGAATGGATGTTGTTGCTGTCTGTGCGCTATTAGCACTTCCTCTAACGGGAAGTGTCACCTTAGATCAAGCATTAGCAGGTTTTAGTGATAGTAGTGTCATTATTGTTGCCGTCTTCTTTATTATTGGTGATGGCTTGGTTCGAACCGGCGTTGCTTTTAGAGTTGGTGATTGGCTGATGAAGCAGTCAAAAAATAGTGAAACGCGATTGATTGTTCTATTGATGCTCTCTGTTGCGCTATTGGGATCAGTGATGAGTTCTACCGGAATTGTAGCCATTTTTATTCCGATAGTCTTAAGTGTTGCGGCTAAGATGAAGGCGGATACCCGTAGATTGATGATGCCCCTCAGTTTTGCCGGCTTAATTAGTGGCATGTTAACCTTAGTTGCAACTGCTCCGAATCTAGTTGTCTCTGCGCAACTTGAGCTTGCCGGGAATAAGGCATTTGAGTTTTTCTCCTTTACACCGATTGGCCTTATTATCCTCTTTGTGGGAATCTTCTATATGCTCTTTGCGCGACGATTTTTAGGGAAAAAGCAGGAGGAGACCTCACAAAATAGAGGTAAGAATCGGATCAATTTTGATGATTTAGCGAGTGAATATAAGCTAAAAGGGCGTAATTATCGGGCGCAGGTAGGGAAAGGCTCTCCGATGATTGGTAAACGCTTAACAGAGTTAAACCTGCGAGAAGCTCATGGTGCTAATATTATTGCGGTTGAGCGTCGCCTTAATCGTCTTCGGAATGTGGTGCTCGATGGAGTACCTGACCGGGTTATTCAAGAAAATGATGTTCTTCTCTTTGACTTTTTCTATCCTGATAAGGTCGATCTATTTTTACAACGTTTCAATCTTGTCTCGCTTCCCTTAATGAGTAGTTACTTTAATGAACATTCTCGTGAAATTGGAATGGTTGAGGTTGCGATTCATCCAGACTCGAAATTGATCGATAAAACAGTATTGGAGAATGCCTTTAGATCGAAGTTCGGGCTTAATGTGATGGGAATTAAGCGCCAAGGAGAGGTATTAGAAAATGAACTTCTCAATGAAAAGTTAAAACGGGGAGATATTCTTTTAGTATTTGGTATGTGGCGTGCCATTCGTCAACTACAGACGATGAAGAATGACTTTGTTGTTCTGACAATTCCGGCAGAGGTTGATGAGGTCGCGCCGGCAATGGATCGGGCTCCTTATGCCATTATTGCTCTTTTAGTCACCATTGGATTGATGATCTCGGGGATTTTCCCGAATGTCTTAATCGCTATTTTTGGGGCATTATTGATGGGGGCATTTGGTTGTATCACAATGGATAGTGCCTATAAATCGATTCATTGGCAGAGTATTATCTTAATTGTGGGAATGTTCCCTTTTGCTGTTGCGTTGCAAAATACGGGAGGCGTTGATCTTGCCGTTAAATATCTTTTAGAGGCGAGCGGCGATGCAAGCCCTAGAGTGATTTTGGCGATGCTCTTTGGGTTTACCGCAATTATTGGGCTCTTTATCTCTAATACGGCAACAGCGGTTCTCTTAGCGCCGATTGCGATTCAGACCGCTGCAGTGTTAGAAGTTTCTCCCTATCCCTTTGCGATGGCAGTTGCAATTGCAGCTTCTGCGGCATTTATGACGCCGGTCTCATCTCCAGTTAATACTTTAGTGGTTGCCCCAGGGAAATATAGTTTTGCCGACTTTATTAAAATTGGCGTTCCCTTCGTCATTATTGTGATGTTAATTGCCGTAACCTTTATTCCGATACTCTTCCCGCTTTAGAGCGGGAGTATATCTCGGGGGTTATTTTAGGACTGTATTTTAGGATCTTATTTTTTACGAGCGTTTTTTAAGCTCTTTGATTGCAAGCTCGGTAATGAGGTGAAGTTCATCATAGTAGCGTCGCATCATCTTCTCATCTTCGATCAGTTTTAGCTGTAGCTCATCCTCTTTTGCGCTCTTATGAGCCGGTGCTCGTAGGGAGATTGTATGTTCGATCTGCAAGCAATAATCTTCAATGGTAAAGAGTGTCTCTCTTAAGATATTAAAAGTGGCATGAGAAGAATCATCAAGAATCATCTGATAGAGATTAAAGTCGATAAGATGTTGTAGCGCACGGCTGATTATTTCACTAGTTTGAGATTCCTTCTCTTTGTCAGAGGCATCATATTGCACTTGAGCTACCTTTAAGAGCGGTCTTGCCTCTCCATACTCTTTGCGATAGAGGTAGAGGCGATAGTTCAGTAGCGCTTCGACGCCAAGATCTTGTAATGCTCTGCAGAGGTCTGTGATTTTTTGGATAGGTAAAAAAGTCGCTATCTTATCGCTATTGAGCGCAATATTGCCAGACTCTCTAAAGAGTGTGACGTCAGAGAAGGAGCGATGCTGACCGATCTCTTGATATAAGTGAAAAACTGTTTGGTTATCTACCTTAAGTTCCATAAACCCTCTCACCATTTTTATTATTGATTGTTTTCTTTTACGGAGATCTTGCTTGTCATTATGGCTATTTCAAAACTATAGCTTTAGCGCATAATCGCCCTTCATCAAGGGATTGCGATCTCGCTAACAGGTCTATAATAGACTCACAATAAGTTGCTTAATTTTACCGTAAATAGGGATCGTGAGAGGCGTTAAGTGAGCATTATCTGATTAAGGTCAGATAATAATTTATCTTTAAAATATGGCTATTTTGATATCAAAATAACCATACTTTGTTCTTTTTATTCTTCACATTTTTATTTGTGACTATTTATTGATGACTATTTCAACTCGCTAGGTTTGATGAGGGCAAAATTGATGTGACAATAACCGCGAGGATTTTTTTCCAAATAATCTTGATGCATCGTTTCCGCTGGCCAAAAAGATTTCAGAGGCTCCACTTCGACGGCGATTGGTGCGCTATAAGCTTGTTGCTCTTGGGCAATAAAGGCTTTAATAGTGGGAAGATCAGTGCGATCACTATAGTAGATGCCGGTGCGATATTGCGTTCCAACATCGCCCCCTTGTTGATTAAGGGAGAGTGGGTCGATCATGCGAAAGAGATGCTCTAAGATCTTCTCTAACGAAATGATATCGGCATCATACTCTATTTTAACGACCTCGGCGTGATCGGTCTCCATTGTGCAAACTTCTTCATAGCTTGGATTTTCAGTGATCCCTTGAGCATAACCGACTTCGGTGGAGATCACCCCTTTAAGACGTTTATAATACTCTTCAACGCCCCAAAAACAGCCGCCGGCAACTACAATTTCTCTAATATCTCTACTATCCATTATTTCCTCGCTTAAATTTTCTCTTCCTATTTCTCAATCTGTTCTCAAAGGCTTTTTCGATAACTTTAGATTGCACTTTTAAAGCCTTTTGAAATGTTTCTACAGATAGGGCAGTTTAACATATTTCTATGCGTCTACATTTAGAGCTGTGAAGTGCAGCATAATTTTATACAATAGACTCTCTTTCTGAAATAGGATCAAGGAGTCTAAAAAATGAGTGAAGAATTAGATGATTTAACATTTGATCTTGATAATCTCTACGAAGGAGTTACGGCAAACTCCGATAATCCCATCGATACAACGGCACCTGAAGTAGTAGAAGATACAGGTTGTACCGGCGGAGGCTGTACACTTTAAGTATCAATAGTCGTTTAAGAGTCGACCTCAGCTTTAAGAGATTGATTTAAATGATTGATCTTACAGATCCTTTATGGATCATTTGAGATTATCGAACGATAGAAAAGGTATTTTTCTAGTAGATCTTCAAGAGTAGAAGAGACGATCTATCGAGTAGATAGGTCGTTTTTTTGACTCTTTTGATTCGGTGGCTTTGATGACTTTGATGACGTTGATGGTAGTGATGAAAGATTCTGTTGAGGATCTTTCGTGATCCATTGTGATCCATTGTGATCCATCTTGATTGATTTGAGAGATAATGAATTTGAATAGATAAAGGAGGTCGTTGATGCAGTTGACATTAGAGGCGATTAGAATGATTGATACAATCGCTAAGGTGAACTCTTATGAGCAAGCTTCTGAGATATTACAATCGCCAACTACAACATTGATCGAAGAGATTAGCGAGATTGAGAAGAAGTTAGGACTCGTTTTCTTTGAAAAACGAGAGAACCAGATAATCTTAACTCCGACAGGACAGCTTCTTTTAGAGGAGGGGCGTATTCTTTTAGGCGCTGTGACAGACCTTGAAGCGCGTCTGCAAAAGATGGCGGGCGGTGTCGAGTTAGAACTCAATATTGTCTTTGATGAGCTCTTTCCACTCGAAGAGATTATGCCACTCTTTACACGCTTTAAAAATTCACTTGTCGCGACGGAACTCAATATTAGCCGAGAGGTGATGATGGGCGCGTGGGAAGCTCTTTTAAAGTTTCGAGCAGATATTATTGTGGCATTAGGCGAAGGTCCATCAGGAGGGGGTTATAGTACCTATCCGATCGGTGTGGTCCCCTTTATCTTTGCTGTTGCACCGACCCATCCTTTAGCGACAAAAGAGGGTGCCTTAACAAAGCACGATCTTTTAAAATATCCGGCAATTATGTTATCTGATAGTGCTCGTTCACTCCCTAGAGGTCAACGGACGGCTCATGAGTGGGAGAAGGTTATTACAGTGAATACACTACAAGATAAGATTGCCCTACAAATTGCCGGCGTGGGACATGGCTTCCTTCCGAAAAAACAGGCGCAAGCCTATCTTGATGTCGGAACATTGGTGACAAAAGAGGTGGTTGAGGGTTATCGCGAAGAGACGCTTTATTTAGCGTGGCGTACGCATGATGAAGGGCTTGCGTTAAATTGGTGGAAAGAGGCGTTAGCAGAGAAGTGGCTCAGTTAAGCGGGATTTGATTGTTATGACGCTGATCACTATTACTGATTAGATATTCAGGAGATCTGATATGCAGCAGGTCTGATATTAAACAGATCTGATATTAAATATTTAAGGATAGACTCTAGAATAAGAGTGGCAGAGATCGTTGATTAAGCTCACAATTGAGCGTCTCTTTATCAAGATCGATATTGGTAATAGAGAGCCCCATCAAGCGAATGCCTTTATTGGGGTTGAGTTCTATTCTTTCTAAAAGATAGAGCGCAACAGACCAGAGTGCGGTTAAATCCTCCCCTAAAGGGAAATGAGTTGTGATGCTGCGTGATGTTTGGGTAAAGTCTTTATAACGCAATTTAAGTGTGCAATTACGCCCAACAAATTGGCTCTTTAAAGCACGGCGAATGAGCTCTTGAGCAATGATCTCAAGCTCTTCAATCACAGACTCTTTAAGAAGGAGATCATTGAAGAAGGTCTCCTCAACGCCGAGAGATTTTTGAGGTTGATCAGGATCGACAGTGCGATCATCGAGGCCTTGCGCATAATAGAAGTAGCTCTTTCCCGCTTTTCCAAATTTGTCGATCAGGTAAGATTTTTCTAATTTTTGTAGATCCGCCCCTGTCTTGATGCCCATCTGATGCATCTTTTGAGCAGTGACTCGGCCGACACCAAAAAACTTTTCAATCGGTAACTCCGCTAAGAAGGGGATGGCATCTTCCGGTTTAATCTCAAAGAGACCATTAGGCTTTTTGATATCAGAGGCGATTTTGGCAAGAAATTTATTGTAAGAGATACCCGCAGAGGCAGTGAGTCCTAAGGTCTTCTCAATCTCTTCTTTTATCTTTAGGGCGATCTCTCTACTAGAGGTGAGATTTTGAAGATTTTCCGTTACATCGAGATAAGCTTCATCGAGCGCAAGCGGCTCAACTAAAGTTGTGTAACGATAGAAGATCTGCCGAATCTGCTGAGAGATCTCTCGATAGCGGGTAAATCTCGGAGCTGCGAAGATCAGATGAGGGCAGAGCTCTAAGGCTCGTTTGGTTGGCATTGCCGAATGAACACCAAATGCTCTCGCCTCATAGCTTGCTGCAGCAATGACCCCCCGACCCTCAGAAAAACCGACAACGAGAGGCTTTTCTCGATATTCAGGGTGATCATGCTGCTCAATAGAGGCATAAAAGGCATCCATATCGATATGGATAATTTTGCGAAGTTCTGCCATAGGAAGAAATAACTATCGGAAGAAATAAAATTACTAGATAAGTTACTAGATAAGTTATTAGAAAGTCATCAATAGCAAACGATTAGGATTTCAGATATTCCTTCAAGCTATCGTTGATCTTTATTTCGCTTTTTTACGGCGACGATTCCTGCTTTTTCCTGCTTTAAGGCGCTTTTTCTCTTTTCCTTTGCGAGCTTCATCGATTCGATGCTTTCTGCTTTTATTGGGAACAGGACGATCTCCATGATTACCCTTATTGCCATTGCCATTGCCATTCTCTCTTCTCTCTTTCTGACCATTGGTCATCGAGGCAGAGATCAGCTCAAAGTCGATATGCTTTGTTTCAGGATTCGATTCGAGTACTTTTACACGAACTTTATCGCTTAGGCGATATTGCTGGCGAGTTCTTTCGCCAATAAGGCGATGTTTTGTCTCATCATAGATATAGTAATCATCGCTCATTTGAGAGATATGAACTAATCCTTCAATAAAGATATTATCGAGCTCTACAAAGATTCCAAAGCTGGTAATACTGGTAATTGTGCCATCAAACTCATCACCGATAAAACGTTGGAGATATTTTGCTTTTAACCAATCCATCACATCGCGTGTGGCGTCATCGGCACGGCGTTCACACATTGAGGTATGTTCGCCCATATGAACCATATGCGCTTCCGGATAGAATTGATTAAAATCCCCTTTCTGAAGAATTAATTTAATTGCTCGATGCACAATCAGGTCAGGATAACGACGAATCGGCGAGGTAAAATGTGCATAGTGGGTGAGTGCTAAACCAAAATGCCCCTCATTTTCAGGTTGATAGATCGCTTGACTCAAAGAGCGTAACATAACGGTCTGAATCATATTGAATGCCGGTAGTTCTTTCGCAGCATTGAGGGTATCGGCAAAGTCCATGGGCGTCGGTTCACTTGCACCTGCAAGACCGAGACCAAACTCTTTGAGGAAATCCCTCAATGCCAATAATTTTTTACTATCAGGCTTCGGATGGACACGATAGAGGGCAGAAAGCGGAGAGGCTTCAATGGTTTTAGCCGCTGCGATATTGGCAGTAATCATACACTCTTCAATGATTTTATGAGCATCAAAGCGTGCATCAGGAACGATCTTCTCAATCTCCCCATCATTATCATATAAGATCAATGTTTCTACCATTTCAAAATCGATTGTTCCACGCTCTTCACGGGCTCTACGTAAGATTTTGTAGAGTGCATAGAGATGATCGAGATGTGGTACTAATGTCTGATAGCTTTCACGAAGGATCTCATCACCATCAATAATTTTTTGTACCAACTCGTAGGTCAAACGCGCATGTGAACGCATCACCCCCTCAAAGAATTGATACTCAACAAGATCACCCTCTCGATTAATAGTAAGCTCTGCAACCATGGTTAAACGATCGACATCAGGATTGAGCGAACAGATCCCATTTGAAAGCTTAGGGTGTAACATCGGAACAACATAGTTCGGGAAGTAGACAGATGTTGAGCGGAGATAGGCATCTTGATCGATTGCTGAGTCACGGGTGACATAGTGAGCAACGTCTGCAATGGCGACGTAAAGTTTGTAGTGACCATTTTTAAGAGGTTCACAATAGACTGCGTCATCAAAGTCTCGTGCGGTGATGCCATCGATTGTGACAAGAGGCAGATCTCGATAATCCTTGCGTCCCTTCATCTCTTCAGCGCTCACCTCAGAAGGGATTGTCTCCACCTCTGTTTCACACGCTTTTGTAAATTGATGCGGGATATTATGCTCTAAAATTGCTTGCATAATCTCAATGTCGACCGTCATCTCTTCTCCAAATACCTCCAAAACTTCAGCTTTAGGAGTTGTATTATCAGAGGGATAGCTCTCAATTTTAACGCGAACAAGATCGAAGTTTTTTGCTTTCATGCTCTTGGCATCATCGACAAAAAACTCTGTAGTAATTTTGCGGTTTTCAGAGATCACGCTATTGACCCCTTTTTCACGATAGAACCGGCCGATAAACTCATGGAGTTTATGTTCGAGAACCTGCTCAACTTTGGCAATTCGACGTCCGCGATTGTCGATGCCGGCAATTGAGACCTCAATTCGATCGCCGTGGAGTACTTTTTTCATCTCATGGGGCGGGATATAGAAGGAACCACCACCTTCAAGATCGAGATATCCATAACCTTCCGCATGACCGGAGACTATACCGATAAAGCGTTGGCTATTATCGATAATCTGTAACTTATCTGCTTTATCGATATAGAGTGTACCTTGGCGAATCATGGCATTGATTCGGCTCTCTAAGGCATCAAGCTCCCAATTTTTACGGAGCTTGAAGGTGCGCACAATCTCATCAAAATCGAGATTCGGATGATTTTGTAATAATTCTAAAATAAAAGAGCGGCTTGGAATTGCTCGGCCATACTGCTCTTTTTGTGCTGCATACTCTGCATCGTTCTCATAATATTGTGCAAAGTATTCTAAATTTTTCTTGATGTCATTCACTGATGTCTTTTCCTTATAGGGATGACTGCCACTGAATATCGATCTTCTCATCTTCTGGAATCATTCGCTCAATATGGCGATCGATCACAGATTGAATGGTTTCTAACTCTGATTCAGTTGGCGTTGTAAGTTTAATGGTAAGGGATTTCTCTTGTGGATAGAAGAGGGCAACTTTGCCATCTCCGAAATCGACCTTACCTTCTGTTTCATTATATTCGGTTATTAATTTGTGTGCCCAATGTTTGCAAAGGCGACGAACTAAACGTGTCGGGTCATTGAGGGCAAATGTCGTTGTTGAGTGAAAGTTTGAGTGGCTCATATGAACTCCTATTATAGTGATTGTTATTTATTTTTATTGATTGATGGATTTATGGGCTTATTGATGTTAGTCCTTCATAAGAATGGGCTATCAGCAATATAATATCAGTATCAGCGATGCGTTATCATCAGTAATACGTTACCAGCAATGCTTGATAAAAGAGTAAGGCATCACTCATAGATGATGGGGTTAATTATTCTCATTACAAGAGTCTCATTACAAGAGATTATTGCCTGCATCGTAAGCAATATAAAATATCAATATGCATCGAAAAGCAGATAGGGCGCTTGATGCTCGACTTAGATATCACTCTCTTCAGTCAGATAGCGATAATCGATTGCAACATGCTCAGAAAGGGGATAGGGGCTAAATAGAGTAGGTGGGGGAGTGAGATAATGTAGCTATCGAGCAACTATTAATTATTTAATGATTATTTATCATTATTTGTCATTATTTGTCGTTATTTTTTCCAGTAGTGTATCAATAAAATGATCGGGTAGCTCATTTTTTAGTGGAATTGCCCAGAGATTATCCATTGTAAGATGGTTAAAATGGCGACATTTTGTGGCATCTTTCTCTGTCATAAGGATAGGGAGCGCCAGTGAGGCAAGCTCATGCTCCTTAATTTGATGATGGTCAGGAAAACTCTTTGTTGTAAATTGGAGTCCTTTAGCACGGAGCATTTGATAGAAATTCTCAGGATGAGCGATGCCGGCAATAGCGGTAAAATGGGTCGATGCAAAAGATGATAATCTTCTTTTGATTGTCGGATCATTGAGTGAAATAGCATCATCTAATTGTGATGTTAGCGGAATAACTTCTATATTGTTATCGATCTTGTTATCTATATTGTTGCGTTTACCTTCAAGATCAGTCGCTCTCTTTGCAGGCTGTCTATGATCAGCAAATTGGTCAGAGAGTTGATTAATCTCTGCTTTGACATCTTGTGGAGAGATCTGATTACAGATAATAAAATCCGCTTTATCGATGCGCGAGATAGGCTCTCTTAAAGGGCCTGCGGGTAAGATTCGACCATTTCCAAATCCTTGCGCACCCACCACAATAATCTCAATATCTCGCTCTAACTGCCGATGTTGCAATGCATCATCACAGAGAAAGCAATCAATGTCTGGAAAAGCTTTTAAGAGCGCAATGCCGGCACTATAGCGATCATGATAGATAGCCATAGGGGCCTTAGTTTTTTGGTAGATGAGTGCCGGCTCATCACCGATCTCTTTAACGGTAGAGTGAGGAGAGACAACCTGTAGCGTCTGATCTTCTCGTCCAAAACCTCTTGAGAGTATGCCAACCGTAAGGCCTCGAGCTTGTAAGCTTTCTGTCAAGGCAATGGTTGTGGGGGTTTTTCCTGTTCCTCCCACATTGATGTTGCCGATAACAATGGTTGGACGTGGTAGCTTTTGAGCCCGTTTCTCCCGTTTTTGAAGATCATATTGAGAGAGAAGATGATAGAGCGATGAAAGAGGCAGTAGAAGTGTTGAGATTATGCCCTTTTTTTGCCAAAAGAGGGGAGCTTTTAATATCATCTGTGGGTGACCTCTTTAAATCGCTTGCTTCGAGGAATTTGATGCTTCTAAAGGCAGATTCAGATTATGTGATTCCCTTTCTTCTTCTTTTTGCAACTGCTGGTAGAGATAGATCAATCCTTTAAAGATTAAGGTTTCATCAAAGATAATCTCCTCTCTGAAAGCGGCATCTTCATAGTAATGGAGATTACCCCCGGTAAAGATCAGATGCTCAATGGGGTACTCTTTCTTTATCTCAGCGATTAACCCCATAATCATATGGTAGTGACCATTAATAGTGCCGATACTAATCGATTCAAAGGTATTAAACCCGAGCGTTCCCTCTTGTAGGGCATAATCCATCTCAGAGAGAAGGGCGGCTTGCGCAAAAAGTCCTTGAAGGCTCGACTGAATTCCAGGAGAGATCGTTGTTCCGACAAATTGCCCCTCATTGATCACAAAGATAGTAGTGGCAGTGCCAAGTGCGACAACGGCACAATTTTGATATTGATAAGCGGCTTCAACTCCATAAAAGTTTGCAACAAAATCGGCCCCTAAAAGGTGGATGTTTTTAAGGGAGAAGCGAGACCAATCTACCGGCAGATCATGGCGTAGACTGTAGACAGGGATCTGGTAGAGATCGGCAATTGCGCGAATAAGATTATTCAGATCAGGGACGACAGAGACATAGATCACTGCATCAAAAGAGATCTGAAATTGATCGAGCTTATCCTTTATCGCTACTCTATCGCTAAGAACGCTATCTTGACTAAGAGGGCGAATTAAGGGCGTTAAAGTGCCATCTTTAGCGTCATAGAGTCGAAAGTCTGCTGTGGTATTGCCAATATCTACTAAAAGTAGCTTCATGATTTTACGCCTATTTACAGAGATAAAGCTTGTCATTATAGCCGCTTTTTTACTGAAATCATCCTAAAGATCATCTTCAGCAGCAAGGAAGCGCATAAAGTTTTTTAATGTTTCTGCTCAATAATCACCTCTCTATTGGTAAAAATCGTCTCAATAGAGGCGGGATTAATGGCGATATCCATCGTTCGTGAGATCGCTTCAAAGGCCAATTCCATTCGATAGCTCTCTAAGATCTTTTTCGTGATCGGATAGCGCTCTCGTCTTGTGTGAAAGGGGTTATCTTTCTCTTTTAAGGTGATCGGAAAATTCATCTCTGCCTTTGCTTTTAAAAGTGGAGTAATTGCCGCAATGATCAATTTTGAGGGGATATCTTCCGGTAATAGTAGAACTAATGAGTTGGCGGCAGGTGCATTGAGGATCTTTTCAAGCGCTAAGGAGAGAATATCGAGCCAGTTTTGGGGGAGATTAGTGGGCAGAGTCGCCTCATCTCCTTCTGAAAGTATCTCCTTTTGAAATTGCTCTAATAGAATCTTATCAACCAACATTTCGCTGACTCCTCCCTAAATGGTGAATTGAGAGTATAGCCGAGGAGATGATCATTTTAGATTCTCTAAGATCTCTCCGGACGGCATATCGTTAAAATCTTTGAATAGATTGTATAACTATCAAGCGTAGTGAAGAGTGCGTTATTCTGGGAGTTGCGATTGTAAGTTGAAATCTCGGATTGGGGTTGTGAAGGGATCGCTTAAGCGCGTAGGGCATTGAGGAGCGTTAAACAGTCTGGAAAGTAGTAGTCTGCAAGTTTTGGGTAGATATTCTCTCTCTGGTTGATCAAGACAGTTATGATTCCGGCACTTTTCCCGGCAGCGAGATCATACTCATGATCACCAATAATCAGCGCTTCTTCTGGTGCGATCTGCCATTGAGTCAGAAGCGCTATAATACCATCAGGTGATGGCTTGGGAGTTGCGGTATCGCGTCCAATAATAAGCTCTGGTGGGAAGTGATGCGCAATATTGGCAGCTGTGAGCGTTATCTCTGTAAGGGCATGTAAATTGCGCGTTAAGATTGCAAAATGGGTCGATCTTTCTGCTAGGTAATCGAGAAGATCAGCGGCACCATGAGCCGCCTTTGTTGCTTTTGCTACTTTAAGTTCATACTCTGCAAGCCAGCGCTCTCTGGCTAAGCGGTCTGCTTCGGGGAGTTTTGCAAGATTATCTAAGATATCCTCATCATCAGCGACTTCAAGAACTTTTCGTATCATGGCAAAATCATGTTTTGCGACAGTGAGGGTGCCATCCATATCAAAAATCCAGTAGCGGATATCTTGTAAACGAGAAATATTGTGTATCATAAGAGTCCTTTGAGTAGCACAGTGAATAGGGCTTAGCATATTGAAGATGGTGTATTGAGGAGAGTATCATTATGGCACTATAGCGATTAGGATCAAGGTCAGATTGAAGTACAGAGAGGATTAATCATGGAGATAATAAAGGAGATAAGATGAAATTATTATTACAGCGAGTCAAAGAGGCATCTGTAACCGTGGATGGAGAGGTCGTTGGTGCTATCAATCAAGGGTTGTTGCTCTTTGTCGGTATTGAACCTTTTGATAGCGAGGAGAGTGTCAAGAAGGGGATTGAGCGAGCTATGAAGTATCGTATCTTTAGTGATGATGCCGGAAAGATGAATCTTTCATTGATCGATCGTGGAGGAGATCTCCTTTTAGTCTCTCAATTTACTTTAGCTGCCGATACAGATCGGGGCTTACGACCAAGTTTTACCTCAGCCGCAACACCTACGCTCGGAGAAGCGCTTTTCGATTATGCTGCTTCTGTTGCAAGATCGGTGATGGAGAAAAGCGGTGCCGGTCAAGTAGCAACTGGCCGCTTTGGTGCGGATATGCAGGTTGCGTTGATCAATGATGGACCTGTCACCTTTCTCTTAGAGACGCGATAATAGATCTCGCAGATTAAAATCCGATCAAAATCCGATTAAAAGAGAGTTCAGTATCGATTAGCGCTTGATAGATTGCATCACTTCACTTAAGCGACGAAAAGAGTCGAGCCGCTTTTCTTGATCATAGATAACGCCGGCAAACATGAGCTCTTCAACTTCAATCTCAGTGAGCAATGATTCGATCATCTCTTTAGCGCGATTGTGATCGCCAACAGCAGAGATCCGTAACATCGAGGAGACATGGCGTTTCTCCATCGGATTCCAATAGCGCTCCATCTCCTCTCGGGTAATAGGCGGCGGGGTTAACTTGCGATCATCGCGAATCAATTGGGTAAAACTCTGCTCCATTGTGGTAAAGAGATAATCCGCCTCCTCATTACTCTCGGCAATAATAGCATTCATACAGAGCATAGCGTAAGGTTTATCAAGATATGCTGATGGGCGGAAGCGTTCTCGGTAGAGTGCAAGCGCTTCTTTCATATGGGTAGGTGCAAAATGGGCGGCAAAAGCGTAAGGGAGCCCTAAATGTGCCGCTAATTGTGCGCCAAAGAGGCTCGAGCCTAAGATCCAAACAGGAATGGAGAGATTCATGCCGGGAATGGCATTAATTCGCTGATTATCTTGAGGATGGAAGTAGTTGAGCAGTTCTACAACCTCTTGGGGGAAATGATCTGCGCGCGCAGGATCGCGACGAAGGGCATAAGCGGTTTGTGGGTCAGTGCCGGGAGCTCGTCCAACTCCAAGGTCGATTCTATTAGGGTAGAGGCTCTCTAAGGTGCCAAAAGCCTCTGCTACCATTAAGGGCGCATGATTGGGGAGCATAATACCGCCTGATCCGAGACGAATTTTCTCTGTTTTACTCGCAAGGTAGCCGATTAATACTGATGTAGCAGAGCTTGCGATATTAACCATATTGTGATGCTCGGCAACCCAAAAACGGGTATATCCCGCTTCTTCGCCAAGCTGTGCAAGTGCGGCAGCACGATGAAAAGCATCTCGAGGAGTCTCTTTTTGATTAATATTGGCTAAATCTAAAATGGAATATTTCATACTGATTCTCCTATTTTTCTCCTCGTTAATTTCTATTCATTCATTGATTCATTCAATCATTCAATCATTCAATTATTTAGGCACTCACTTTTCTCTATAGCTTGCCTTCTTCCTCTTAGCTTCTTCCATCCTTCATCGCTCTAGCTCTCTAATACCATGCTTCACGCATCTCTTCGATTAAGAGGGCGAGGTCATTATCACTAAAGTAGAGTGGACGGAAATTGAGGATAAAAGCTTTAATGTTTTCAAAAGAGCCCTGTAATTCACAACTCTCTTCATTGGGTTCGTAGCGGAAAGCGCCTTGGAGCTCTATCAATTCATGTTCGAGATAAAACTCTATAATATCGATCCAAGTGTAGCCGGTAACCTCTATCTCAAGGTCATCAAAAACCTCAAAGCGATCTTGGGCAGGGAAATAGACGCCCCAAAGATGATCATCATATTGAATAAGTTCAAAGGGGTGAATTCGTTGTAAGTCTTGCATAATATATTATCTATTACTCTCTGTGACGTTATCAGTGTATCGAAAAGGGAAGGATAGAGAAAGCCCTCTATAACGTGCTGGTTTATAGAGGGCCCTTTAAGTGGTAGCGTTAACGCTTCTCCAACCGTTAACTATTTTGCCACTGTTTCCTATTTCTTATTTCTTATTTCTTATTTTTTATTTCTTTCACTTGTGATTTTTCATCAACCTAATTTCTAATTGATCATTTTTTGACTGATCGATTTTTAAGCATCAGGTGTCCGTGAACGACTTAAAAACTCTTTCGGGAATTGGGTAAAGCCTTTCGTGACAAATGAGAGATAGACTAAACCGATCATGCCCCAAACAATTCCGATTACAAGCGCCGTATACTCAAGGTTAAACCAGAGATAGATAATAAACGCCATTCCTGCCATTGGGAAGAGAAGGTAGTTCAAATTATGCATCACAGAGTAACGTTGATTGTCGCGAATATAGTATTGAACGACAACGCAGAGATTAACGAAGAAGAATGCTGTCAACGCCCCGAAGTTAACAAGGTGAAGCGCAAAGCTAAGATCGAAGAATCCTGCAAAAAGACAGATAAAACCAACAATAATGATATTAATCGATGGGGTTTTATATTTAGGATTGATATAGCCAAAGATCTTAGGTGGTAAGATACCATCACGTCCCATAACATACATCATTCTCGATACCCCTGTATGCGCTGCAATCCCTGATGCACAGACAGCAAGAACCGCTAACCAAAGACCGATCGATTGGAAGAGCTTTTTACCAACATAGAGTAACACCTCCGGTTGGCTCTCTTCAGGATCGATAAAGGTATAGTTTTTAAAGTAGAGTTGCATGAAGTAGGTGACGAAGATAAAGATAATCCCCCCCACGAGAGTGGTTAGAAGAATCGCT
This sequence comes from Ignatzschineria sp. PL_is040, assembly GCF_055813795.1. Lineage (NCBI taxonomy): Bacteria > Pseudomonadati > Pseudomonadota > Gammaproteobacteria > Cardiobacteriales > Ignatzschineriaceae > Ignatzschineria > Ignatzschineria sp. PL_is040. Next base: position 547,977 of record NZ_JBVPGU010000001.1, on the reverse strand, counting down.
CTTGGTACTGTTTTGGCGGCATCTTTAGTCTCTTCTGAAAGAGAGCTTAAGCCATCAAATCCTAAGAATGAGAAGCAGAGAATAGCTGATCCCGCAGCAACTGCGCCGATCTGCATATCTTCAGACCAGAAAGGTTCTGTACTCATGAGAGTGCCGGCACCAATGTCATCAAATGCTAAGCCCTTAATAATCAATCCAACAAAGATCCCGATCAGAAGCAATTGGCAGAAGACAATTAAGGTATTAACGTTTGCGACCAGTTCAACACCGCGGTAGTTGATATAAGTCATTGCAATTGCTAATGGAATAACATAAAACCAGACACTAATATCAGCACTAATGAGGGTCTTTAGGTAGATGGTTGCAAGTAAAATATTGATCATCGGATTAAAGAGATAATCGAGCATCGTACACCAACCGATCAAAAATCCTAGATTAGGATTAAGAGATCTCTGAGCATAGGTATATGCTGATCCTGCAGATGGGTAATATTTTACCATTTGGCCATAGCTCATCGCCGTAAACATCATTGCCACAAGAGTGATGATATATGCTGTTGGAACATGTCCGCCTGATTGATCACTGACAATTCCGAAAGTATCGAAGACAGTCATCGGTTGCATATAAGCAAGACCGATCATGACAAGTTGCCATAATACTAAGGTTTTTTGTAGTTTTGATGGAGAAGAGATGGATGAAGCAGTCGTAGCGTTAGGAGATAACGCCTTCGTATTTAATAACATAAGTTTATTTCCCCCAGCCGTCTTAATGGCATGTTAAGAGAGATAAATTAGCCGCGTTAATTCAGATGAATTATTGCCCCCTTGTATCGAAATGAGAAAGAATCTTCTCATAAAATCCCCACTTTATATTTGAGGTTCGGGGAATTTTACACGTTTTATCCCATATGGCTACCCTTTTTTAAATATTTAATAGCGATTATTGACTGTGGATTTAGGATTATGAGGAGGGAAAGACTTTAAAAGAGCCTTCTTTGGAGTAATCATTTGTTAATGAATAGCAAGATTGAGCGTAGAAAAAGAAGAAAAAAGAAGAAAAAAGAAGCGCTTGATAAAATTTAATTATCAAGCTGCCATTTTCTGTAGAGGTCAGGTGAAGCGGGAGTCTCTTCTTTAGAAATATTTCCCTTGTCGTGAAGAGTAGCCTTTAATGCTATCCTTCCATAAACCATCGGTGTTTTGGCCGACACTGCCGATGCCATTGAGATCAAATTCAACATAAACGCGCCACTGTTTTTCATCATCTCTAACATTTTGTCTATAGTAGCGTGCGGCAACGCGTGTTGTGACACAACAATCGCGAAATTCAAATCCTAATTGGCTATCGATCATCTTCGATTCGCTTAAGATGTAGTTGTAACGCCCGGCAATAGCCCATTTATTATTGAGGCTCCAGTAGAAAGAGGTATCGATCTGGTCTGTTTTATCTGAGTTTTTTCGATCGGGGCGATTATATTGATAGCTGACTGAAAAAATTTTATCGGATGAAGGTCTATAGTTAAGGTCGAAAGTTCCATAAGTGATTAGTTTATTTGTAGGGGACCAGTCAAAGTTTGCTTTGGTATAAAGCGAACGAGTGATAGCAATGCCTGTTTCAGCTGTTAAGGCTGATTTTCGAATCTCATTTTCTCCTTTTTTACGATCTTCTCCCATTGTTATTCTGGGGGTTGTAAAATATCGAGTTTGCCCTAGAGAGAAGTATAGACGCTCAATACCGCTCTTATTTTCAACGAGACGAGTAGTCACAGATGCAGTGAGTCGATTGGCATTACTCTGTCTATCTGCACCATAGAAATCATTGAAGTTGAAGAGGTTATCAAAGCTAGAACTCATTTTAGAGGTATCAAAAATAGGAATATCACCCTGTTTTCGATAAGGCGCATAGAGGTAGAAGAGACGGGGCTCAAAGGTTTGTGTAAAATCGCCACCGCCAAATAATTGAGAAAGCTGGAGATCTTTGTCTAGAAAGAATCCTGTATCGAGACTTAAGATCGGCATTGAGCGAGAGAGGCTGGTTTTATTTCCCTTTTTATTATGATAATTGAGATGATATTGGGTGTAGCGAAATCTTGCCGCAGGCTCAATAAACCCCCAGGTATTCTCTAAACGATAGCTAATGGTGGGCATCAGATCGAGACGCGTTGCTGCGCGAGGCCGTTTAGTGCTTTCTTCTAAATAGCGATCATTTTTAGCGGAAAAATGAACCAACTCTCCATAGAGCTCAAAACCCAATCCCTTAAAATCCCAGCCCCCCTGAAAGAGAAGTTGAGGCAAGCGTCCATATGGATTTTTGTCAACTATGCCACGATCTGTGACAACAAAATCTTGAAAGCGAAGAAGAGCGGTCCAATGTTCTGTTCGATAATTTAAAACAGCATGACGCTCTAATGTTACCTCTTCAAAGAGGCCTGTCTGTCTACCAAGATCTTTAGTGTATTGATCATCGGAAACATTTTGAAAGAGGACATTACCTGTTAAGTTTTTATCGAAGTTGAGTTCTTGCTCAGCCTTAAGCATCCAACGTTTTTTGTGGTCGAATTGTTTATCTTTGAAGAGATAAGTCCCATCTAGGGTTAACATCTGCCACTCATTAAGATAGCGATAATTTCCCTTAACAGCGACACCACGTTTAGCAATTACTCCTGCCGCGATCGTAGCATCCATATTGGGGGCGATATTGAAGTAGTAGGGAAGAAAGAAAGTTGTTCCATTGCTTCTACTAATCTCAAGCTCAGGGAAGAGAAACCCACTGTGTCTTTTTCCATCGATAGGAAAGGAGAGATAAGGGGTATAGAGCACAGGTACACCAAAAACATCAAATGTTGCATCGTAAGCCTCGGCTCTTCCAGCGACATGATCGATATCTAACTCTTTTGCATCTAGGCTCCAGATCTCATTATCTACAGTACAGGTGGAATATGTCGCATTTTTTAAAAGAGTATTTTTTTCATTATCTTTATGTTCGATCTGTATTGCTCTACCTTGAATATTGGGGGTTGCCTTTAAATAATACTTTGCATCTGTCACCTCAGTCTCTCTTTGATCAATTCGGTGTGTGAGATGTACACCTTCTAATACCGTTGTTGGTGAAGAGTAGAGAACATGTTTTCCATCAGAAGTGATGACTTGGTTAATTCTGTCGAGGTTAAAATGGTCACTTTCTAGTCGATCATCGCCGTGATAGACCTTCACATCACCATAGAGATCACCATCCGTCGGTGTTAGTGTTCCATGCTCTGCTGTTGCAAATAGTTGCTCTTTAGAGATGTTTTGCTCCGGCATAATATGTTGAGCAAGTGGAGAGATCTGACAAGCTACAGGGGTAGAGGCCAGAGACAAGGCCGGTAGCGAGAGCATTAATGCAATCGCAAGTTTGGAGGGTAGATATCTAGTCTTGGGCACGACAATTTATGCTCGAAAGTTGGGATCAGAAAGATCAGGCTAATAAACTTTAATGGAGTGTAGAATCTCATTTTTTACGCTTAATTTCAACGGAAAGGCTCGCTAAATTTCTATCAAAGATGATACAATCGATATAAAGAGAAGCTAACTCTTTCCACAGGTTTAGTATATATTTGCATAGATCTATACAGATCTGCACAGATATAGATAGATATACACAGGTTTTCTGTAAAGATATCGCTATAGTATATCGATGATTGTCAAAAAGGGGATAGATTTCTCTAGACATGAGCGGTATGAGCGGTATAAGTAGATAGACTGTAGGAAGAGAGGCTTTAAGTTTTACTATTTTATTGACTTTCGTTTTTATTAACATTCGTTCATTCATGATAAATATCGATCGTTGAAAAGGTCGATCTACAACTAACCCTTAGGAGTTAATTAGATGAATAACTATTATCAAGCAGATGCCTATGCAGGCGTACAGCGTGAAGGGATGCACAAGGTATTGCGTCAAGCTTATACTTTAGTTGCGCTTTCCCTTATTCCGACAATTATTGGTGCTTTTATCTCTGTACAAACCAATGTTGTTTTAAACTTAATGGTTTCAAGCCCCATTATCTTCTTTATCGGTTTTATGGTGGCTTTCTACGGACTCTCTTTTGCGATTGAGGCGAATAAAACATCGGTCACCGGTTTGGTATTGATGTTTGTCTTTACCTTTTTGATGGGAATGATGTTAGGTCCTCTCTTAACATTAGCGCTTAAATCCACAAATGGCTGGCAATATATCGGGATTGCAGCAGGAGGAACTGCTGGTCTCTTCTTAGTATTAGCTATTTTAGGGGGAGACAAAACAAAAGATTTCTCTCCAATTGGTAAGTATGTTGGAGCATTAGGGATTGTGATGATTATCACTATCGCGCTTAACTTCCTCTTCTTAAAGATGCCGATGATTAACTTGATTTTATCGATGTTGATCATTCCATTCTCAGGGGCAATCATCTTATGGCGCGTGAATAGCGTTGTCAGAGGTGGGGAAGATAACTATATCAGCGTAGCATTAGATATCTATATTGCGCTCTATAATATCTTCTCAAGCTTACTTCGTTTAATCCTTGCAAGTAATGATTAATCAGTAGGCGTATCGCCGAGATCATTGTAAAGAGTATAAGAGGGTGCTTATTTGATAAGCACCTTTTTTATTGCCGGTATTTATCTTCCTGCTTGTATAATTCGTATGAATTGATTGATATCGACCATTGCTGACCACTGCTGACCACTGCCGACCATGACCGATCATTACCGATTATTTTCATTAATCCTCTGCTAGAGTTTATTACATAAGATCGATATGATAGAACACTAAATATGTAGTGAGGATATGATGATTCAAAATCGAAAAGATCAAGTATTGAGTACTTTAGAGAATTTCTATATCGCACCTCTAACGGAGATGAGTGCGGAGATAGAGCTCTTAAAGCGAATGGTTGAAAAGCGTCCATTTCGGGTACAGATATCGATGCCTTCAAGTTGGAGGATGGAGCGTTATCTCCCTACTTTAAAGAATCTTACGAGCGACGAGGCGTTGGCGCGTCTGCAAATTTTTGCGAATTATTTAGCCGGTAGCACACAATCGGTATTTGATCATCAATATGCTCTCAGTACCGGCGCTTCACTTCCTTACTTTGAGTGGCGGGAAGGGGAGCGATTAAGGGGTATCAATAGCCTTTTAGGGGAGTTACGTCTCTTCTATCTCTATCGAGGAAATGAAGAGGCAACACTTGAGTTTTTCACCTTTCTGCAAGAGATCAATCTCTTTTCACAACTTGTTGTGGTGGGAAATTCGTTAACAGAATCGCTCGAAGCGCTATTGTTAGAGAAGCAGATTCCTATGATTAAAGAGAGTAGAGATATTGAAGACTCTTTTTGGGATGCATTTATTAAGAATCGATCTCTACCTCAATTGAGTCTGACAACCTTTTTTCATCCGACTATCGATATTTTATTGATGAGTGCTGAAGGGCGTTATCTTAAGGGATACTCTCGTACGGAGTTTACAAAGCAATATGAGCAGATTAAACGGGAATACTTTATCGATCTGCCGAGTCGTTAATCTCTCATCATACTTTGATCATCGATTTAACCTCTTTTTTGTTGATAGATTCCTTGATCAGAGGTGATGACGCCTTCGATCTCAAGCATCATTAGATCAGTGGTGATATCTGCAGCACTCTTATTAAGTTGTTCAACTAATTGGTTGATCGACTTTGGTGTCATTAAGAGTTGGTAGAGCTCATATTGAGGGTGATCTGCCGGTATTAGTGGTACTGCTGTTCTAGCGGTCCTCTTTTCGCTCTTTGGGCGGAAGCGACTATTTTTTGTTTTCTCATTAGGAGTCTCCTCTTCAATGATAAGATTGAGAGACGTTTGTGGTGAGTCTGGTGCTGGGTCAATCCAGCCCTTAAGGAGAGAGCGGATATCGTGAGTCGATTCTACCAAGGTTGCACCTTCACGAATCAATTGATGACAGCCTCGAGATTGTGGTGAATGGATGGAGCCGGGAATAGTAAAGAGATCACGATTCTCCTCCATACTCATTCTTGCAGTGATGAGAGAGCCTGATTTTTGTGCCGCTTCTACCACCAAGGTGCCGAGAGATAAACCTGCAATAATACGATTTCTCCGGGGAAAGTTTTGAGGTTTTGCCGGCATATGGAGAGGATATTCGCTTATAATAGTGCCTCCATATTCAATAATCGCTTCGCTCAAGGGCAGATGGTTTTTCGGGTAGATCTCATTGAGCCCCGTTCCTAAAACGGCAACAGTAGGCGCTTGACGTTCAACGGCTGCTTTATGGGCAATATAGTCGATACCTAGCGCTAAACCACTCGTTACCGTAAGTCCGGCAGCGGTTAATTCTGAGGCGAAAAGTTTAGCATTATAGCTTCCTTCTTGTGTCGGCTTGCGTGTACCTACGATCGCAATTTGGGGCGCGGAGAGAAGCGGAATAGAGCCCTTAACAAAGAGGATCGCCGGTGGATCGAAGATCTCTTTTAAGAGTGGCGGATAGGATTCGCTTTCAAGATGTAAAATGGCGTGATTGGGCTCTTCCGCCCAACTGAGTGCGGCTTCTATCTTAGGTGCTAATTGGTAATGATTAGGGTGTTTGACAGAGCTGGGAATTCCCGCTTCTTGCCAAGCGAGTTGATCCGCTTCTAAAATTTTTTCGATGGAGCCAAAATAGTTGAGAAGTTGTTGAAAGCGTCTTGCGCCAATTTTTGGGGTATAGTAGAGCGTCAGCCAGTCCTGTAGCATCAATTTAATCCTTACTCTTTATGCTATCTATTGATGTGATCCATTCACATGATCTATTTATGTGATCTATTCATGTTATATTGAGAGGAGATGGAAGATCGATTATCAGAGTGATCGACAACTGATCGACAACTGATTGATAACCTATAACTATAAGTAACGGAGTTTTAGAATGGGAAATATGATTGAGAAAGTCGCAACAGAAATTTTATCAACCCCCTATGAGACGCAGGGAGAGCCATTAGCGCTCGATTCTTTAAAGGAGAAGTATATTGTGCTCTTCTTTTATCCAAAGGATAATACGCCGGGGTGCAGTAATGAAGTACAAGATTTTAATCAATTATTATCTCAATTTGCTGAGCTAGATTGTGCTGTTGTAGGGGCTTCTCGAGATAGTAAAAATTCTCATATTAAGTTTTCAGATAAATTTGAACTCAATTACCCCCTCTTATCAGATCCGGAAGAGACGCTTTGCCGCGCTTTTGATGTGATTAAAGAGAAGAAGATGTTTGGTAAGGTAGGGATGGGGATTGAACGTAGTACCTTCATCTTCGATAAGAGTGGAACGATTCTTCATGAGTGGCGTAAAGTGAAGGTGCCGGGTCATGCAGAAGAGGTTTTAGAGACGTTAAAATCATTATAGACGCCATAGATACCATAGATGCAATACATGCAATGGCAAGCGATAGGGACTATAAATATCATTGATAATATAGGAGAAGAGGCTAGTTAATACTAGCCTCTTCTTTTATGGGAAAAATGGTTAAATTATAAGTAGATAAATTATAAGTAGATAAATTAGAAGTGGATAAAGGGAATCGCTTTTAGGATTACAAGGAAGACAACTAGCACTAAGATAACGCTTGGAATCTCATTGAAGTAACGATAAAACTTGTGGGAGTGATGATTTTTATCGTGACGGAAGATTAAGACATAGCGATAGCAGTAGAAGTGGTAGATCAAAAGAAGAAAGACGAGTGTCAATTTAAAATGAAACCATCCCATCTTGAGAAGTGCCGGATTCTTCATAATTAAAATCAATCCAAAGATAACGGTGAGAGCCCCTCCAATATTGGTCATGATCATCAATTTTTTCTCCATCACCTTAAATGTCTCGCTAGTTGCGGGATTACTATTAGAGGCATGATAGACAAAAATTCGGGGAAGGTAGAATAGGCCAGCGAACCATGTGACCATAAAGATAATATGTAGCGCTTTGTAGACAAGATATGACATAAAATTTTATAACCTTATTTATAACCTTATATTAATGTGCCTGATGATTATATCTGATGATATTTTTCATATTCACGATTATAACAGAGATTCCTAGCTGTCACCGATAAAGCAAAAGGATGAGGTAAGGAGGATGAAGTCTCGGGGGGAGCAATCTTTTTCTCGATTATCAATCCCTATCGATCATCAATCTCCATTGGCCATCAATTCTCAATAAAAATTCAATAAAAATTATCGATAACCAATGATAGAGGGCTGATAGATAAGAATCACCCACTCCCGATCTTGTGCTAAGGGCTTATTTTAGCGATAATGTCCGGCATTGATAACTTTAGATCTTCAACAAAGGATTTTATATGGTTTTTACCATCAAAAGACGCCCCACAAGTCAAGTGATGGTGGGTAATATCGGCATCGGGTCAGATTATCCCATTAGAGTACAGTCGATGACCAATACCAATACAGAAGATGTTACGGCAACTGTTGCGCAAATCATTGAGCTTGCGGATGCCGGCTCGGAGCTTGTTCGCGTCACGGTCAATACTGAATTGGCGGCAAAATCAGTTCCCCATATCGTTGAGCGGCTAAGAGTTGCCGGGTATGAGACGCCGATTGTTGGGGATTTTCACTTTAATGGGCATCGTCTATTACAAGCGGAACCAGAGTGTGCCAAAGCATTGGCGAAATTACGAATTAATCCCGGCAATGTAGGGCGCGGGGCACGAAAAGATGAACAATTTAGTGCCATCGTTGAGGAGGCGCTCAAGCATCAAAAGCCGGTAAGAATTGGTGTCAATTGGGGTAGCTTAGACCCTGAGGTTTTAAAGCGTCTTTGGGATGAGAATCTTAAAAAAGCCATCCCTCTATCTAATGATGAGTTGATGTGTGAAGCGATGATTGTCTCGGCGCTAGAGAGTATTGCTTTTGCGAAAGAGATAGGGATGACAGATGAAGATATTATCCTCTCTGTGAAAGTGAGTCAGAGCCAGCAGTTAATTAAGGTCTATCGTGATATTGCGCCCTTGACTCAGGTACCGCTCCATCTAGGTTTAACAGAAGCAGGGATGGGAATGAAGGGAACAGTGGCTTCAACAGCTGCATTAGCCGTATTACTCCAAGAGGGAATTGGTGATACCATTCGTATCTCTTTAACGCCGGAACCTAATGCCTCTCGGACCGAGGAGGTGCTCGTAGGGAAAGAGATTTTACAGAGTCTACAGATTCGTGCTTTTACCCCAAAAGTGGTCGCTTGCCCAGGATGTGGCCGAACAAGTAGTGATGATTTCCAACATTTAGCGCAAGATATCCAATCCTATATCGATAACAATATGCCTACTTGGAAGACCCAATATGAAGGGGTTGAGAAGATGGTGGTTGCAGTTATGGGGTGTATTGTTAACGGCCCTGGCGAATCTAAAATGGCGAATATCGGCATTAGTCTACCGGGGAATGGTGAGCGACCTGTCGCACCAGTCTATATTGATGGTGAACGATCAGTAACCCTAAAAGGGGAGCAGATCGCTCAAGAATTTAAACAGATCATAAACGAATATATTAATGAGAAATATCGAAAACAGTAACGAAGTTGTGCTTGAGAAGCGTCATGAAGTAGAAGATGAGCAAAATAAGGCGCGCCCACTGCGTACCGTTCGTTCATTTGTAAAGCGAGAAGGGCGATTAACTAAGGGGCAAGAGCGTATCTTAGCGGAGAGTCCCTATCTTCTCTCTCATACAATTGTGGATGAGGTATGGGATCTTGATCAAATTTTTGGTCGTCACAATAGTGCGCGGACATTGGAGATCGGTTTTGGTGATGGGGCTTCGCTCTCTAAAATGGCAGAGAATGCACCAGAGCGTGACTTTTTAGGGATTGAAGTGCATCGTCCTGGCGTGGGAAGATTGCTCTTAGATGTTGAAGAGAAGAATTTAAGTAATATTCGTGTTATCGATTATGATGCGGTTCATATCTTAAAGCATGCGATACCTGATGGTGCGCTCGATTGTGTTCAGATCTTTTTTCCTGATCCATGGCATAAGAAGAAGCATCATAAGCGTCGTATTATTCAGCCTGAGTTTGTTGCACTTATTGCGAAAAAACTCTGTACAGGTGGTCGGCTCTGTTTAGCGACTGATTGGGAACCTTATGCTGAGCATATGATGGAGGTGATGTTAGCCGCGCCGGATTATAAAAATAGTGTGGAAGGTTTTATTGAAAACCCCACCCATCGTATGCCGACAAAGTTTGAGGCAAGAGGCCGTCGTTTAGGTCATGGCGTTTGGGATCTTGTTTTTCTTAAGAAGTAGTGACTGAGGTAATAGTCGCTTAGTTCATAATCGAAGATAACCTCGAAGATAACTAATTAGGCTAGTCATCAAGCTGGTAATCAAAATAAGTGCTTAAGAAAGAGCAATGAAGGGGGAGTGATGATTGATGGTGCTATGATTCTTGCGCTTTCTATCTTTGTTTTCACGATGGTTTTGGTTATTTGGCAACCGAAAGGATTAGGAATTGGATATAGCGCCTCATTGGGCGCTATTTTCGCATTAGTTACCGGGACAATTGCGCTCTCAGATATTTGGATTGTCTGGGGGATTATTTGGAATGCTGTTTTAACCTTTATTGCGATTGTTATCATTACCATTGTTTTAGATAAAGCTAATTTCTTTCAATGGGCAGCACTCCATATCACTCGTTTTGGTGGTGGCGTTGGCTTAAGACTCTTCTTTTTGATGATGCTTTTAGGCGCCTTGATCTCCGCTTTTTTTGCCAATGATGGTGCCGCGCTGATTTTAACACCGATTGTGATGGCAATTTTAGTGAGGGCAGGGGTCAGTCGTGCTTCAACATTAGCTTTTGTGATGGGGGCAGGATTTATTGCCGATACGGCAAGTCTCCCTTTTACAGTCTCTAACTTAGTAAATATTGTTTCTGCTGATTACTATGCGATCTCATTTGGGCGTTATGCGTCAGTTATGGTGCCGGTCAATATCGTCTCTATTTTGATGACGATGTTAGTGTTGGGGCTCTTCTATCGCAGAGAGATCCGATTTCAATATCAACTTTCAGGTAATGAGCTTCTCCCTAGCAATGTTATTGAAGATAAGCCTCTTTTTTGGGCGGGCTGGATAACGTTGATTCTTTTGCTGATCGGTTTTTTTATCTCTGATCACTATAAGATCCCGCTCAGTGTGATCGCCGGTGCCGGCGCGCTCTTTCTTCTCTATGTTGCCGGGAAACGGGGTGTAGTAGCACCTAAAAAAGTGCTTCTATTGGCGCCTTGGCAGATTGTTCTCTTCTCTTTGGGGATGTATCTGGTGGTCTTCGGTTTAAGAAATGCCGGACTGATGGCATATCTGGTAATGCTTCTTAATCAGTTAGTTGAAGCAGGGATCTGGAGCGCAACGATCGGGACCGGGCTCTTGTCGGCGCTTCTATCATCGGTCATGAATAATCTTCCTACCGTTTTAATTGGCGTTCTCTCAATCGATAGCTCTATTGCGACAGGTGTGACGAAAGAGGCAATGGTTTATGCCAATGTGATTGGTAGTGATTTAGGTCCTAAAATCACCCCTATTGGTAGCTTAGCAACCCTTTTATGGTTACATGTATTGAGCCAGAATAATCTCAAAATTACTTGGGGCTACTACTTTAAAGTGGGAATTGTCTTAACATTACCTGTATTGTTAGTCACTCTTGCCGCTCTGGTTATTCGGTTATCGTAGTTGCCGGGATCTTCTCTTTGATCTCTTCCGGCGTGCCATAGAATATATCATCAATATACCAACGCTTTGAGAGATGCTCTGTTCTAACAAAGAGCTCATCATCGATCTCTTTTCCTAAGCAGGCTTTAGCAATAGGGGAGTTGACGGAGGAGTAATCTTTGTGGTGAGCGATCTCATCTGCACCGACAATGCGAAAAAAGAGGCGATTTTCATCATCATCCACCAAAGTTACCCAAGCACCAAAATAGACTTTTCCTTCCTGCTGTGGTGAGTAGGCGACAGGACGAAGAATTTCAAGACGTTTTCGTAGATGCCGAACACGACGATCGATCTCACGCAGTTTCTGTTTATTAAATTGATAATCAGCATTTTCTGATCGATCCCCTAGGCCGGCAGCCCAAGTCACCTTCTGTGTGATCTCGGGACGTTCAATTCGCCAAAGATAATCGAGCTCTTTTTGCAGAATCTCCATCCCTTCTTGTGTGATTAAATTGATAGCCATTATAAAAAGCCTCTATTTCTTTCTACCACGTGTTCTCGGACGATTATTTCTACCTCGGCGATTATTGGTCGGGGTATTTGAGTTGGGTGTCTGATTAGTATTAGGGCTCAATCCTTGGGTTAAATTTTGGATAAAATTACCATCTGATGATTGACCTAATCCCCCCGGAACGCCGAAAGGATCGCGATTTCTTCTACGATTTTCCCGCGCGATATTTGCTTCAAATGAGCCTGACTCAAAGGGGAGTCGATTCTTATTGACGATCTCATCGTGATTATTGCTGAAGAAATCGCTTTGGCTCTCACCTTTTGGCGCCGATTGTGCGGAAGGCGTTGGTTGATTCTCTCGATCATCCCGGCGGCGACGAGCTGTGCGTGGCTTGACTTCACGTTTGACGCGTTCTTGACGCTTAACACGTCCACGGCGTGGTGTTCGTTCTTCACGTGTACTATTTTGGGCGCTCTGGGTATTCTTTTGAGCATTCTCTTCAATATTATTGGTGGTTTGAGATTGTGACTCTACTCTATTTTCGGCTACTTTTGCCTTGTGCTCTTCAGTGGCTTCAGGAGCAGGATTATTTTTAGAGGTGCGTGCTCGATGATCTCGGCGATTGCGTTGATCTCTACCATCACGATTCTCTCGATGATTGTTATTTCGATTACTCTCTCCACGGCTTTGACGCTTCGGTGGTTTGATATCGACTATTTCGATAGGAAGATGAAGGTCGGGGTACTCTTCAAAGAGTGCATCAACCCACACCTGGTCATTCTCAGAAGCGATCGAGATAAAGTGTTGAGGGTTAAATTTCTGCTGAACAAACTGTAAGCGCTCCTCATATTCAGCATAAACAGTAGGAAAATCGAGAAAGAAGACGGCATCACATTTTGTAATCTTATCCGCAAAATCTTGAACGACACGATGCATTAAAATCAAGGTGTTAAACTGTCCTTCATGATAGCGGTCAAAGAGGCTATTGGCTGTTTCATCATCGATCTTTTCATGCACAATACGGCTACGAATACGCGCACGATAGAGATATTTCTCTAATAGGCGAGCTGATTGTCGATTGTGGGTGATCACTAATACATCTTGAAGATTATGTTCTCGGATATAGTCACGAATATATTGACGCTGTAAATTTCTGGGAACCATTGCAATAAAGGTGGCACCTGTACTCTGTTGCTCTTTTGAAGCGGTCGACTCTGCGTCTTTTTGAGTCTCTTTCTTTGCTTTCTCTTTTATCTCTTCTTTGCTCTCTTCCTTTTTATGGCTATTAAGACTAATTTTCATCCCTTTCTTAGCTGCAGGTTTTGTATTCGATGAAGGTCTAGTCTCTGCTGTTGGTGATGCTATCTCTTCAATATCAACATCAATATCGCTATTAGCTTTAGCTTCAGCTTCAGTTACAACTTCTGCTTGGCTATTAGGAGCATTGATAATATTGATATTAACGGCTTTTTCTATTTTTTCCTTCGGCAGAGAGGCTAAGATCGGCTCGCTAATTTCAGAAAAGCAGGTAGCTAGAAAATAGGAAGGATGATTTTCAAAACTTTCGATGAGATAACTGCGATTTTGTTCTTCGAGGAAGAAGAGATCATCGATAAGTGCAATCGGTACTGCTTGATCGACAATGATACAATCGAAGTTTGCTGGATTGAAGGGTTGTCTGCGCATCGCATCAAGTGAGAAGAGAGTGTAGGGCGCGATAATGAGATCAGAAGCTGAGATATTGATAGGCTTATCCGCATCTTTTGGAAATAGAGTGTTGACGCTCAGTTTAGGATCGAGTGCTTCAAGAAAGAGCTTAAGGAAGATGGTATCACTGATAGAGCGAGTAATAATTAAACCGCTCGTGAGTAACTTCAGAGTGAAGAGTCGAGAGAGTTGAACCAAGATAACCGAAGGTGGAAGAATCTCTTCTACCTCTAAAGGGGCTTTCTGCTCTAATAGGGACTTTCCTCTGACAGAGAAGGTGTTCCAACGTGATAATATCGTCTCTTGTGTCGAATTCATATAATCTTTTTCTAAGTTGTCTTTGTGGTTGTAATTTTAATTGTGATTGTAGTTGTGATTTAGGTCCCTAATAGGACTTAAATATCTATCTTAAGTATCTATTAAGTATCCATTAAGTATCTACCAACTAGGTATTCAATATGTATCAATATAGGAGAGAATCAAACTTCTTCTTTTTCTTTAGATTCTGCAATAAACCATACACTTACTCTCAAGAGCTTGCTTTAACCTTGGTCAACTTTAATCTTGATCAACACCGATGTTGATGCGATTAATTTTGATGAAGAACAAGATATCGACCAATAAGGCACTGCCGCTCCCTACTGTTTAAATTTTTTAAAATTTTTTTAAAATTCTTTAAATTTTACTCAAAACTTTTTTAACAATTCTTTCAAAAATAGATTTCTAAATTGCTTAAAGTTCTGTAATTCTCTTTTTGAGATCGATGCCTACCACTTTAATGGGAAAGCAACGTTATTATTTATACTTAATTTTTATTTAGTTTTTAGTTTGAGCTCTATCGCTTGAGCTATTTAACCTTGAGTTATTGCACATTTTAAGTTTTTTAGCTCTCTTCTCAATACTTATAAACTTGCTTTAATTTTGTAGCATTTAAGGATCGAGACCACTTAACAAATCTTCGCATTGGAGTAGTGGATTTTATAATATGATGATTGAATGAGTATTGTAAATCGATAACGATATAAAATATCATAACGATATAATCTATGCTTTAAGCGTGCGGTTGCTATTTTAAGCCAGTCTCTATTTAAGTGTTATATCTGGTATAGATATTATTCATACTCGATCTGCTTTATAGCGCTCTATTTATCGCTACCTGCAATCGATAGAGTGACGCTCAACTTCAATCTTTGATAACGCTTTATAATTTAGCACGATAAGGGTAGAATGAAAAGCTCGTATTTGAATATATAGTGTCTACAACAGTATCTACAATTCCGGGCTCCGGAACGACTTATGGGAAAGGATTGATAAGAGTATGAAGCGAATCTACTTTTGGTTGAAATTGGCGATTTGGTTACTGATTTTTGCAGTAATGTTTATCATTTTCTATGTGAATCGTCATAGTGATGTCACCTTCAATTATCTGTTAGGTGAAGCAACAATTAATACCTCCCTCTTTATCTGTATTGTCTTTATTGTGGGGGCGATTTTTACGATTGCCGTTCTTGCATTGCTCAATGTCTCTCGACTCTTCCAACATCTCTCCCTGAAAAGCTCTGTGAAGAAGCTTGAAAGAGAGAATGCAGAGTTAAAGCGTAAAACGCATGTACTTTAATCAATAGGGCTTCAACAGAGCATGAGTGAGATGGATCAGTTTTTAGAGGAGAAGAGCGATTTTGATTTCTAGAGTAATCGGTATAAGCGCCACAACTTCTCTACAAAAAAGAGCCTCTTCGATAAGCAGACTCCCCTACCGTGATCGTGATAGGGGAGTCATTGTTGCAATTTAATTATGCTTGAATATATCTGGTTACTTCTACCATTAGGCTTATTGATCGGCTGGCTTGCAGCGAAGCGAGATAACGTCAAAAAGCAGAAGATGCTCCGTTATCTCAATCTCCGCTACTTTATTGAAGAGAGTCAGGAGGTCGATGAATCGTTACTAACGCTCCCTCCAGATTTCGATGCTGATAACTTACGATTTAGCCTGATGTTAGGGGATCTTTTTAGAAAGCGAGGGGAGATCGATAAAGCGATCAATCTTCATGAATACTTGATTAAGGAAGCTCCTACGAAAGCATTAACGGAGAAGGTCTATCTCTCTTTAGCGGAAGATTATCTTGCTGCCGGCATGCTTGATCGTGCCGAGAGTACACTTCGTCAACTTCTTGAGTCGGCAGAGTATCGAGATCTTGCTCTCCTCAAGTTAACAAAGATCTATAAGCAGCAGCGAGAATGGTTGCAGAGTATTGCGATGCTCGAGCAGATGGAGTCGCTCACACCTCTTTTAAAAGCAGAGATGGCACATCTCTATTGTGAATTGGCGGAAGAAGCATTGGCAGAGAAGAGTGCAACAGGGTTAGAACGCGTGATGCTTTGGCTCGATAAAGCTTATAAGGCAGATAAAAACTGTATTAGAGCAACTTTGATTCGAGCTTATGGTCTCTATCAATATGAGCAATATGCCTTAGCATTAGAGACATTATTGGAGATTGAGCGACAAGAGATTAAGCTGATTCCACTTATTGTTCCGATCGTTTATGAACTCTACCACCTACAAAGTCGAGAAGAAGATTTTCTTACTTGGTTAGAAGCGGTGATCGCTAAAAATCACCATATTATGTTAAAGGTTTGGAAGACGCATTACCTTATTTTGCATCAATCATTTGAGGCGGGGATCAATTATTTACAATCATCTCTCAAGCGAGATTGTAATTTATTGGGGCTAACAATTCTCAATCAACTACAAAAATATTGTCAAGAGAGTGAATCTGCGCGATTGATCGATCAAACATTTCAGGAGATGTTAGATCGTTACGCCCAGTTTCAGTGTGATTCTTGTGGCTATACGACAAAGACCTTACAGTGGAGTTGTCCAAGTTGCTTTGAGTGGAATCGCTCTATGCCGGTAGAAGATATCGTCGCGTTAAAAGTTAAACATCACGGTTCCGCTTAAATTTTTGTCTCTCTTTTGCTCAAAGAGCGACTAATTTTAAAACAGCACTTTGAGAGAGGTGATTGTATAGCTTATTCTTTTTCTCCTTATCTTTATGTAAAGATGAATTAAGCACCTGAATTAGGCTCTCTTTTCGAAAAAGAGGTGTATAATGTGCGCGTAATAGATGGGGCTGATATTGAATCTCTAATCTCGATAATCTCTGATCGCGATAATCTCTAACCTTGGATAATATCAACAATGATTAATATCGATATTATTTTGAGGACTATTACTGCTAGGTAACTTTACAGAAGGGTCATTATAGATACGATCTTTCTGCTCTTGTTTCATCGCTATAATAGGGCAGCCTCTCTAGTTGTACCGCTTTTTTATTACTCTTGAGAGACCTCTAATGAAAGAAGATAATCTGTTATACCATCTTGAAGATCGACCTCCCTTTTCAATCTCACTCCTCCTTGCCGCTCAGCACCTACTTGCTGCACTCGGCGGTATTATCGCTGTTCCCTTAGTGATCGGTAGCGCCTTAGGCCTTCCTAGTGCCGAAAAAGTGGCCTTAGTGAATGCCGCGCTCTTAGTTTCTGGTGCAGTTACCTTTGTTCAATCTCGAGGAATTGGTCCTATCGGGCTTAAATTGCCGGCTGTAATGGGAACAAGTTTCACCTTCGTAGCATCAGCTATCGCAATCGGTAATAGCGAATATGGTGTTGCCGGGATTTTAGGATCTTCATTAGTTGCTTCATTAGTGATGATTATTGGCAGCTTCTTTATGCCACAAATTCGTAAACTCTTTCCGCCTGTTGTCACCGGTACAGTGGTTGCAATGATCGGTTTAAGTCTTCTTCCAGTAGGGTTAGATTGGTTTGCCGGCGGGCAGGTGGGCTCTCCACAATATGCTTCAGGCCCTAATCTTTTAGTTGCTTTCTTTGTGCTCTTTGTGGTGATTGCTTTGACGCAGTGGGGAAAGGGTATTTTAGCATCTGCATCAATAGTGATCGGAATGATCGTTGGCTATTTGGCGGTGATTATTTTAGAGAAGGGCTTTGGCTATGAACTAGGTTTAGTCGATTTCTCAGGTGTTGAGTCTGCTAAAGTTTTCGCGCTTCCATCGCTCTTTGAATATGGTTTTGCCTTTCCAATCTCCGGCATTATCGGAATGAGTATCGCCTATCTTGTAACGATTGTTGAATCGAGTGGAAACTTCCTCGCACTCGGTGAAGCAACGCAGACTAAAGTAACCGGTAAACGGATGAAGGCAGGAATCTTATGTGAAGGATTAGGGTCAGCGCTTGCCGCTTTAATGTCCACGACGCCTTTTTCAACCTTTGCACAAAATATTGGCATCATCTCTTTAACGGGCGTTGCAAGTCGTTTTGTGGTTGCAATGGCAGGAATTTTGCTTCTTTTTGCTGGCATCTTCCCCATCTTTGGTGCGCTTGTGGTATCGATCCCCCTTCCTGTTTTAGGTGGAGCAGGCTTGATGATGTTTGCCATGATTATCGCTGCCGGGATTCAAGTATTAGGTCGTGTTGAGATCAATAAACGTAATGGTTTAGTCATCTCTGTCTCATTGGGATTAGGCTTGATGGTAACGATGCGCCCAGAGGTGTTAAATGCACTTCCTGAGTTTGTTCAGGTAATCTTTAAATCAGGTATTACCGTCGGTTCGCTCTCAGCTCTGATCTTAAACCTTATTCTTCCCGGAAGAGAGATTGTAACGGATGATGAGGCAGAAGCTTAATCGATCTCTAGGAGCGACTAATGCCGGCCAAACTTACTCGATTGAGTTTGATCTGAGTTGATTAGGTTTGAGCGAGTTTAATTACTCTTTAAGATTTAATGAGACTTAACAGTAAAGGCGAAAGTATGAGGATTCATGAATCTCACTGGCTTTCGCCTTTTTACAACTGCGTTTTATTAAATTATAAAGATAAACTACTCGACAGTGAGCGATTTAGCGAGATTTCTCGGTTTATCGATATCCTCTCCACGCTGCAGTGCCGCATAATAGGCGATTAATTGGATCGGGATGGTAAAGAGGATTGGGCTTAGAAGATCACTCACTTCAGGTAGATGCATAATATGGGCACCTTTGAGGTCATCTAGTGGCACCTTGCTATCGGTAATAATAAAGAGTTGGCCTTTACGTGCTAAAACCTCATGGAGATTAGCGCGCACTTTCTCAAAGAGAGCATCATCTGGGAGAAGAGCGATAATAGGCATCTGATCATCGACAAGCGCAAGCGGCCCATGCTTCAACTCTCCTGATGGATAAGCTTCTGCATGAATATAGCTGATCTCTTTAAGCTTCAATGCACCTTCAGCTGCAATGGGGTAATGAATCCCGCGACCTAAATAGAGTGCGCTAGTTGCTTCTAAGAAGAGTGTTCCCCATTGACTTGCAAGTTCTTGGCAATTAAAGCTCTGAATGATCATCGCCGGTAATTCTCGCATCATCTGCAGATTATTCTTCGCCTCTTTGGACGAGAGCTTTCCCTGGCTCATGGCAATACTATTGGCCAATATAAAGAGGCTCATGAGCTGTGTTGTAAAGGCTTTTGTAGAAGCAACGCCCACCTCGATTCCTGCTTCGGTATAGAAGTAGCAATCACTCATACGGGGCAGTACGCTCTCTTTGACATTACAGATAGAGAGCGAACTCATTGCGCCGAGCTCTAATGCATGTTTCAGCGCTTCGATTGTATCTAATGTTTCACCAGATTGAGAGATGGTTATCACTAGAGTGTTCTCTTCAACAATCGGTGTGCGATAACGATATTCACTGGAGATCTCTACAAGTGTTGGGATTTTGGCAATCTCCTCAAACCAATATTTTGCGACTAAGCCCGCAAAGTAGGAAGTCCCACACGCAAGAATCTGGATACGTTGGATTTTAGGGAAGAGTTTGACCGCCTTTTCCCCAAAAAGTGTTGGGGAGAAAGGTGAGTGATCTGCATCTGCCATTGTTTTCGCCATTGTATTTTCCAAGACGACTGGCTGTTCGAAGATCTCTTTGAGCATAAAGTGTTGATATGTGCCGATATCGAGCTTCTCTAATGTGAGATCGGAAATTTTAATTTTATCTGTAATCTCCTCAGAAGAGAGTGCTTCTCCTTGGTAATTGAAGAGCGTCGGTTCACCACCGGCACGTAAGATAGCAAGATCTCCCTTCTCTAAATAGAGCAGACGATTTGTCTCTGAGATTATCGCCGCAATGTCGGAGGCGATGTAGTGGCTCTCTTCTCCTAATCCGATGATTAAGGGGCATCCTTGAGCAGTTGCGATCAGTTCATTAGGATTGTTTTGGTCTAAAACTAAAAATGCATAATTACCGCTAATAGTTGCGATAACATGCTTTACTGCTTCTAAGAGCGAATCATGTTTTGTGGAGGATTCATGTAAAAGGTGCGCTAATACTTCCGTATCTGTCTCTGACTCAAAGTGATAACCGATACTTTGAAGGCGTTGTTTATGTTCATCATAACCATCAATAATCCCATTGTGGACAATCATTAAATGACTCGATTGATGAGGATGAGCATTTTCCACGGAGACGCCCCCGTGTGTTGCCCAGCGAGTATGGCCGATGCCGATAGAACTCTCATAAGGAGAGGCTTCTTGGAGCAGATTTTCAACACGACCTACAGCCCTGAGTCGTTTTAAATTATTTTTGTCTAAAAAGGCGATACCGACAGAATCGTAACCTCGGTATTCGAGCTGTTCTAAGCCGTTTAATAGGGTGGGAAGGATATTCTTTTGCTGACTAATGATTCCAAAAATTCCGCACATTGTTCGCCCTTTTATTAAATGTTATTAATGTATTAAATATCTATAAATATCTATTAAAGAGCGTATTTTAGAGGGAAAGCAGGATAATTTCTAATTAAAATTTTTAAAAGTAGCTTCTTTTTTTACCGTTATAAGAGAGTTAGAAAAGAGATAGAAGAGAGTGGAGGGGCCAAATAGAGGCAAAACAGAGGCAAAAATCGTAGAAAGCACGTTAGAAGAGAGCATTTTAGAGTTCTAAGGTCGGTAAATATTTAAGCGATTGCAAAGGTAAAATCATATTCTTCGGGATATCTTTTGCAATAGCGGGGAAAAGTCCCTATTATTGAGATCTATTAGATGTATAGACCTTTTCAAAAGATGAGAAGATATTTAATCTAGATTGAGAGAGCTTAAGAAAATTATGGAACTTATAAAATACAGCACACTTATTGAAGAGCCTTGGAAAAACGGTTTAGGGACAACCCGTCAAATTGTTATTTGGCCATTAAATGCGGACCTTAGTAATTTTGAGTGGCGCGTGAGTGCTGCCGCTATCATCTTCCCAGGTCATTTTTCTCACTATCCAGGCGTCTCTAGAAGCTTAAGCGTTCTCTCAGGAAAGAGTGCCGAGCTCAAATTGGGAGAAACAAAACAGACACTCTCCTATCAAGGACCTATTGTGACCTTTGATGGTGGTGATCATGCGGAAGTGTTAAGTGCCGATGGTCCTGTTTTAGATTATAACGTGATGAGTCGTGATGCCGCGGTAGAGCATGAGCTTTCTTGCGTAACATTAAAGAAGGAAGAGGTCTACAATCGTAAAGGTGACTTCACTTTAGTCACTGTTTTCAAAGGTTGTAATCTTATTTTTGAAGGAGAAGTGGTTTACCTTGCTGAATATGATTCCGTTCTGTTTAAGAAGCATGATGGCGCTGATCTAGTTTTTGAGAGTGCCGATCCAACAACATCGATGTTAATTACTGAAGTTTGGTATAAATAGTGGTGTATTAAGGGATTCATTTTAAGGTTTTTAGCAGCAGTTTTTATGAATGATTTTTTATGAATGGTTTTAATTAAAAAATGTAAGACTGACCGCGTAACTCTTATCAATGAATAAGATTAATCGATAAGATTAATCGATATGAACAAGTTAGAGCTACAAGATCTTTAGATGTTGTAGCTTTTTTTCTAGCTGAATTTTACCTTTATGGTTGTAGATAGCGAATCATCTCACCTAGTCGTTTTCGATCGATTAAGATCACATCAAGCTTAATCGCTGCCTCAATAGCCGCTTTAGTAAAACCACTATTGGTAATGACAATAATACGATCAAGCTCATAGAGATCTTTCGCTGTATAGACCTCTTGAATAGCAGAGAGAGGAACGTTTCGGCTCCATCTTTTACATTGAAAACCATATTTGAGCTTCTCATGTTCAGCATAGACATCGAGCCCCTTATCATTACTATAAGGGGAGACGCGAATCTTTTTAAATTGATAGAGATGAAGAAGGTTAGCAACATAATGTTCAAATTTCTCCCCATCCATCTGATCGATCTCCTCTAAGGTATAACTCGCTGTACGCCGATCTTTCTCATATTCTCGACGGAAGATATTGAGTGAGATAATTTTTCTACCCATTCGTAAAACAAGATCGCCGATTGCTTTAAATGTAGGGATGATAGGGATAAGCGCCATAATACTTGGATAGAGCGGATTAACATGGCGAAAGAGCGCAATATAGAGCAGAAATCCGGCCCAAGCGGTCGTAATCATAAAAGCTTCTGATGCGGAGAGGTAGAGCCAGCGACCGATACTGACAATAGGAATTAGCAGAAGAAGCGTAAAGTAGAGAACGCCAAGATAAGCAACCCAATGATTTTCAGAGTGAATAAGGGAGAGCCCCATTAGGGTTAAAACCGAAAGGGTAATCAATGGCATTGTGATATAGCCAAAAAAATATTTTGATATTGTAAATGCGCACTTCATCGTTATTAATTTTCTACTTTTCTGCGCAAACCTTGATTTAAACTAGCTTAAGAGAGATTATTCTACCATAAGGTTATCTGATTAATCTCAAAAAAGATAAAAATGGACTTGAAAAAGTGGTTTTTAAGAGATTTAAAGAGAAATTTTAATTAAAATTGAAAGAAGAAAAGGGAAGAAGCCTTAATACGGAGATTGTTTTCAATCACTACTATCTAATAGATGCCTAGATTGTAGGGGATGTAAAATTACAACTTCTTCAATATCTCGTTTAATTAGTGCGCAATTATAAAGATAGTGTTGACAGATATCGTGATACTATATAGAATTCCTTTCTAGTTCAGGACATATAGCTCAGTTGGTTAGAGCACAGCACTCATAATGCTGGGGTCGGTAGTTCGAATCTACCTATGTCCACCAAATCAGTGGTTTTAGAGTGCAATTTTAAGACCACAAAAAATTAGGACATATAGCTCAGTTGGTTAGAGCACAGCACTCATAATGCTGGGGTCGCTAGTTCGAATCTAGCTATGTCCACCAACACAAAAGCCCACTTTTTAGTGGGCTTTCTTATTGCTTCAAAAAAAGTTTATACCTTTTTTTATACCATTTTATGTACCATTAATATTTGATTTTTGAATCTACCCTTTTGGGGACATAAGTTAAGCCTTGTATGCGGGGCTTTTTTATTGTCTAAAATTGTGTTTGACGGGATTTTTGACGGGAATGCGGTTAAGTTAGACATAAAATTAATAAGGATTCTGTTCTAAATTGATTGGGAAGGATATTACCCAATAATTCGTGGGTTCTTTCTTCGTTATAACTTAAGATTTAAATCATTGATAAGGGTTATATGTGACGGGTAGGTGGTAGAATTAAGGTGATTAGTAGTAACGTTATTATGTTTGGATGGGTAACAAACCATGTAAACCTGGTCAGTAATCCTAAAAGGGATATTTTCTAAATTTGATTATTTGAAGGTTTTCGCTATTTTCATAGAGCTATACTACAATAGATTAAATAATCAAATTTCTTCATTGATTGGAGAATATTATTAATATTTGCCGGAGGACATAAGTATGCTATATGAAAAAAAAGGATTTTTGCGATCTGTAGCAAGTATATTTATACAAGGCTCTAGCTATTATGACTATAAAAAAATTACTCAAAAATCCTTTAAAGAGGCTTCTGCTGAGGATATTTTAGAAATATCTAAAGATTTTGAAAGAGTCACAAAAAAATATATATCTGATAAAAATATAGAGTGATACATTTTTTGATAAATAAACTGTAGTATTACCATAGATTTAGCATGAGAAAAGAAAATCATCAGGAAGCTGAAAATAATAAGAACTCTCAGACGAATGATTTAATACAAGAGCTTCAAAAGCAAGGTATTTTAGATGATGATGCGCTGAAAGTTATATATGAAAATCCTGAAGCTGCAAAGGTTATTACTCAGATAGCTGTTCAACATAAACAGGAAAGTTACGATAGTCCATTTCCTCATCCTGATCATCTAGAAAGATTTAACGAACTCTATCCTGATGCTGCTGAAACCGTTTTTAAGGAATTTGAGCGGCAGGGAAAACATCGTAGAGATATGGAGTCTATTATTGTAGAGAGAGGAACGAAGTTTGATCTTAATGCTCAAAAATATGGATTTTTTACATCTATAATTTTAGTGATAGCAGCTTTGTTTGGAATGTATATGGGATGGGATGTTTTATCTTATGGAATTCTCGGCTTTGGTGTAGCTCCTATCGTATCTAGTTACTTTGGTAAATTTTCTAAAAAAGAAAAATAAAATTTAAACTTTGTTCTTAAAATCGTTCTCAAGACATTGTTATGCGGATAAACAGCTACTGTTCTGATTTATAAATTTGTCAACGTTATTTAGGACGGGTCACCACCAACACAAAGCCTACTTTTTAGTGGGCTTTTCTTATTGCCTAAATGCCTAAATGTCTAAATCTAAGCCCTTTATTAGATCGCCAATAGCTTGGAATTGTAAGCTATATACAGCATTCTCTGCTCCCTATTTATCTCTCCAACTTTCATTGTTTATACCATTAGTTATTTTTGTCATTATTTCTGGCAACAAGGTAAGATACTTTAATTTAGCCATATAGAAGGCGTGATCTAATTAAAGAGAGAAGAGAGCTAACATGAGAAAATTATTATTGAGTCTTGTATTGGGTGGCTTTGTCACTTTGGGGCAGATGGTATCTGCAAGTGATGTGAAAGCAGTCACTGATTTTGATAGTCAACGATATCTTGGGCAGTGGTATGAGATTGCGCGTTTGCCTAACTTTTTTCAAGAGAAGTGTGTGGGTGATATTGCGGCTCAATATCATCGTGAAGGGGAGGGGATTGCTGTTGTGAATCGTTGCCGGGTGGCTGATGGTAAGATGGATGTTGCAACGGGTTTTGCGACCTTAGAAAATAGCAGTGGCAGCGAATTGAAAGTCTCATTTCTTCCCCGTTATCTTCGTTGGATTCCTTTTACAAAAGGAGATTATTGGGTTTTAAGAATCGACCCTGATTATCAGATCTCTTTAGTGGGAGATCCTGATCGAAAATATCTCTGGCTCCTCTCTCGGACACCTACTTTGCCGGCAGAGGTTATTAAGGATTATCTCAATAGTGCAAAAGCGATGGGATATCAGCTCGATAATATTATCTATACCCAAAATAGTGTGGGCGACCAGCAATAGATAATAGATGATAGATGGAAAATAATGCATGGGAAAAAAGTTAGAGATATTACATGTGACTGATCTGCACTATCAGAAGAAGCTCTATCGCTGGATTGCTAAAGTGGAGGATCAATTTGATCTAATCTGCTTAACGGGAGATCTTCTCGATGAGCGTGCTAATGATTCTGGTAAGAAACAGATTCGATATCTTAAACGATGGCTGGCAGAGCGAGAAACGCCGGTAATTATCTGTAGTGGTAATCATGATTATGTCAAAGGATCGATTGATTGGATGAGAGATCTACCTTATGGAGATGGTGATATTCACGCTATTTTAGGGTTGAAAATAGCCTCAATCCCTGAAGATTGCCGTGATTTTAGCCCATATTATGATTGCGATATCGTTTTGCATCACTATCCGCCTAAAGGAACGCTGACAGCGTTTCATCGAAAGAAAGGAAAAGATGTTGGTAGTAAACGATTAGCGCGAGAGCTCCCTCAATTTAGAGGGCAATTACTATTGTGTGGGCATGCACATCGTCCACTTCTACCGATTTTTGTCCGTTATGGCATTAAGATCTATAACTCCGGTGGTGATCATGCGCCTAAACGTCCTCAATATAGTCGTATTACCTACTATCGCTCTAAGAAGAGCCTCGATGTTATGTAGATCCCAAAATCAATTATTAAGCAATTGTTAAGCAATTGACAAGTGATTGATAAGTAATTCATAAGTAAATAGAACAAGAAGGTCAAAAGGCAAGAAAGCAATAGGATAAGAAGGCAATAGATTGCTTTTTCTTTATCCGCTTCTCTTTTGGTAAAAAGCATGATACCTTTATTTTGTTTACAAATCTTATATGTTTAGTTTTGAGTGTGGTCTTTTATTGGCTATGCAAAATTTTAGTGATGCAGAGAAAGGAGAGCATAATGGAGCGAGAGAGTGTAATAAGTGGCGCTAGGATAGTGGCTGCCGGCAATATGAGGGGAAAGAGCGCTAATCATCCCTTTGAATCAAGGGGAGGGGAAAACTCTTTTCGCCAAAAATTGGAAAAGGGTGTAAAAGTAGCCGGACTCTTTCTTTTAGGGGGTATTCTAGCCGCCTGTGGTGATTCCTCAGATGCAGATCATAAAGTTTTACGAGTTGGAATGCCGCCCAGTGCGCACAATATTTTAGTAGAAAAGGTTGTCAAGCCGGAGTTAGAAGCGAAAGGATATGAGGTTGTTTTTCGTAATTTTGGTGCATTACGGGATGCAAATAGCGCTTTAGTTGAAGGGGGAATCGATTTTCATACCGCTCAACATCAGGCTTATCTCGATGTCTATAATCGAGAAACAGAGGCAGATCTTGTCTCTGTTGTGCATACGCCTTCAATCCCGGCATTTATCTATTCTACTCGGCAGAAATCGTTAGATACGGTAGAAGAGGGCGCTTCTATTTTAGTGCCGAATGATCCCTCGAATGCGGCACGTTCTTATGCCTTATTGCAGAAGATCGGTTGGATTGAGTTAGATCCTCAAGTTGATTTGGCGATTGTGACGGCTAGAGATATCACCAAAAATAGTAAAAACTTACAATTTACAGAGGTGGATTCTGCCTTAATTCCTCGTCTTCTCGAGGAGATCGATTATGGTGTGATGCCGGGTGGTGTTGCACTATTAGGGGGAATAGGGCCCGAATACGCATTAGCTCATGAGACCTTTCTTCCTGATCTTGAACTGATGGTTACAGTGAGGAAGGAGGATCAAAATGCACCCTGGATTGATGATCTAAAAGCGGCATTTAAATCGGATAAGATGCGCCACTTTATTGAAACTGATCCTGAAATTGCCGGCTGGTTTATCTGGCCTGAAGGTTAGAGATTCATTTTCTTTCTTAAATGATCGCGATAAATTAAGTTTAAAATGAGTCATTTTTTAACTAAGTGTGAATATTTGTTGATCAATCCCCCTTTTTATCTTTAAGAAAAGAGGGAGTCCTTTTTTAAGGATTTGAGTAGGTAATGGTGCTTAATTAAAATGATAGTGACACTTAAATGTCTCTTTTTTCTAAAAAGGTAATATTTTTATTAACCATCTAATTGCTTGATAATACTGATACTTTTAGGGCTGTTTTTTGTGAGATGTCTAATCTTATAAAAAATATTCTGTTTTTTTGTGAAATATTTTCAGGGAGATAAAAATAGATCTCTCTTCATTGAAAAAAGTTATCACTTTAGAATAGTTGCTAAAAATTGATCATGATCAATAAAATTTTCTCGTGATAAGATACGCGCTTATAAATTTTTAGGTGTTTTAACATAATTATTTGAAGTGGAGTTTTTATATGAGTATTTCACGTAGAAAATTTCTTCTAGGTGCTGGTGCTGTCGGCGTTTTAGGGGCTGGTGCAGCTGTAACCCCCATGATTCGTAGAGAGGGGACCTTAATTTCAACAACTTCTCGCGCACCATATGTTGCGGGAACTGAGGGTCCTTTACCGAAAGAGTCGGATGTGGTGATTATCGGTGCGGGTATTCAAGGAATTATGAGTGCGATCAACATGCGTGAGCGTGGTATGAGCGTGACAATTGTTGAGAAGGGTGAAGTTGCAGGGGAACAATCAGGACGTGCTTATAGCCAAATTATCAGCTATAAAACAGCGCCGGAGATCTTCCCACTTCATCACTATGGTAAAAAATTGTGGCGCGAGATGAATGCTCGCATCGGGGCAGATACTTCCTATCGTACGCAAGGCCGTGTAGAGGCGATTATCACGCCAGAAGAGCTTGCAACTGTTCAAGAGTGGATTGCACTTAACTCACAAAATCCAGGATTTGATACACCTTTAAAGACCCGTATCATCCAAGGTAAAGAGTTAGCAGATCGTCTTCCTAATGCTCAAACAGCTTGGGAAATTGCAGGTTTTGAAGAAGATGCCGGAAGTGTTGATCCAGAGCGCGGTACAACGGTTTTAGCAGAGTATGCAAAACGTATCGGTGTGAAGATCTTTACCAATTGTGCAGCCCGCGGTATTGAGACTGAAGGTGGCAAGATCACAGAAGTTGTCACTGAAAAAGGGGCAATTAAAACCAATCTTGTTGTATTAGCGAATGGTTTCTGGGCGCGTCTCTTTATGGGGAATATGGGTGTTGATCTTCCTACGCTCAATGTCTATCTCTCACAACAGGTGGTAGAAGGAGCAGAAGGCGCACCAAGAGGTAACGTCCATCTTCCAAATGGTATCCATTTCCGTGAACAATCTGATGGGACTTATGCGGTTGCACCGCGTATCTTTACAAGTTCTATCACTAAAGATAGCTTCCTCTTAGGTCCTAAATTTATGCATCTCTTAGGTGGAGAAGATCTTCCATTAGAGTTTAAATTAGGAAGTGATCTCTACAACTCATTCACTATGAAAACATCATGGAGCATGGATGAAGTAACACCATTTGAAGAGTATCGTGTTGCCTCTGCAACGCCTAACAACGAACATCTTGATGGTGTATTTGATCGTATGAAGGCAGAGTTCCCACAATTTGCAGATTCTAAAGTGATCGAGCGTTGGGGCGCATGCATTGCACCAACAGCAGATGGTTCACCCATTATCTCTGAAGTTGAAAAATATCCAGGTCTTGTGATCAATACGGCAACAGGTTGGGGGATGAGTGAAAGCCCAGCAGCAGGTGAACTTACGGCTGATCTTATTATGGGTAGAACACCGATTATCGATCCAACGCCATACAGCATTAAGCGTTTCTCATAATTATCGGTATAGGTCTATCGGTATAGATCTGTTCTATCTGCTATAACTTCATCTATTGATCTCTATACATCTATACATTTCAATTAATTGAAATCAGTTGAGGTTAGTTGAGATTGATAGATATTGGCAGAATAATGCAGTTCTATTGAGTTCGCTAAAAATAGTAAACCCAACGGTTTCTCTATCGCTAAGATAGTAAGCCGTTGGGTTTTTTGTCGAAACTCCATGCTAAGCTCTGCTAGAAACTTGCATTGAGTAGATAGGCATCCCCTCTTCTTGGCGCATGTTTACGAATGCGCTCCATCTCTGCCGGGATCTGAATAAATTGATTGGTCATCTCCACAATACAGCGATCGAGCTGATCATTGCCGCTACTCTTATAGATGCCTGTTCGTAAAGGGTTTTCATAGATAATAAGCGCTACACGATATTGGCGATTTTGCCCTTTGATATAGCGGTCATAACATTGGGTCGACTTGAGAGAGACATTGTACTCCAATCTACGAATGTGGCTCTCAGCAGCATTATAGATATTGCGATAAGCTCTCACTTCTGCTTTTTCTATCTTCTCTTCATCTGTCTGCTTCTCCTCTTCGATCGGTATCGGTTCACTATCGGGAGAATCGAGGTAGTGGACGATAAGGGGTGTCGATTCTGCTTTTTGCATCTCTTCAAGAACTTCATCAATCTCTACAACTTCATCATTGCTCTCATCAAGCATCTCATTAAGAATATCATCTTTTATTTCATCTTCTATTTCATCGCGTGAGTCATTAACGGCATCATCTACCGCTATATCGTTCTCCTTAAAGTTTTGTGGGTTATATTGTTTAAGAAGATCGATAAATTGAGGTGAATAGTAGTTCGGTTGATCGCTATCATCTTCACTCTCTTCCCAGTTTTTATCGAGAAATGGTGTCTCTTCTAAAAGGGCAATTGCATCATCTACTAACTTTTGGTAAGGATTCTCCTCTGTTGTAATGATACGGCGATAATCTCCCTTTTCTCTTGGGGGTAAAATATCATCTTGCAGATATTCGTCATCCTCAGATGTATTACGTTGATAGGGCAGCGGTTCGTCAGTAGCTTCTTCCTCTAAGTCCTCTTCTAAGTTCTCCTCTAAATCTGCCTCTGAAGGTTCATCCTCTTTTTGAGTATCCTCACTCTCTTCTTCTAACGCCATCTCATCACTACTTTCCTCGATTGTGGTGGCTTCTACTGTTTTTGGTGCTATCTGCTCTTCATCGATCTCTTCATTGATCTCTTTATCGCTGGTTTGATCTGCCGGTGCTTCAACCTCATTTGTTGGAATCAGTGTCACCGCAAGTAGCCCCTCTTGTTGATAGAGTTCAATACGATTTTGCTCATCATGGAGCATCAGATAGCCGATGCCGGTATGTAAAAATAGGGCGATGAGTAGGGCGATGATAAAGAGGGTGCGATCATTCATAGAATCTTCAATTATTCCATTGCGTCAGCAGAGTTGTAGGCTCTCTCTATTAGATAGAGAAAGGGAGGATTATTTTTCTGATTGATAAATTGCTGGCAAAAGACATGATATTGTCGTTGATCCAAAGTTGAAAGATATTGTGCTAATTGATCTCGCTCCTCTTTTCCTGCCTCATGTCCATGATAGACGGCGATCACCATCACGCCATAAGGTTTGAGGAGTGAGAGCCCAATTTTAACACTTTGCAGGGTTGAATCTGCCACGGTTGTGATCGATTTATCACCTCGAGGAAGATAGCCGAGATTGTAGATAATAAAATCGACTCTCTCTTGGGGTTCAAGATAGCGCTCAAAGTGAATATGGCTATCGTGGATTAACGTTATTTTGGGGAGATTAATATCTGCTTTTTCGAGTAATTGCCGGCTTCGCTCAATCGCTTCTTTTTGAATATCGAAACTGTAGAGACGACCTTTGGGCCCTAATCGTTCAGATATTTTGAGGGTATCTTGCCCATTGCCTAATGTTGCGTCAATGACAGTACTCTCCGGCATTATAAAACGCTCAATATAACGGTCGATAATGGGATGGATAGAAGTTAAAAATTGATAACGCTTCATAGAGATATAATCTGCCTACACGGCTGTTGATGAAGATTGATAAATATGGATGACCTTTATAAGAGTCAGACAATGTTAATTAAAATCGCTAACAAATAGGAGTATCATACCATGTTTATGGGCTGTTATTGAGCAGATAAAGCAAGCTAAAAAGATTACTCTTATAGAGGATTTATAGATCTATTGTTTATTGATCTATTGTATATATCTATTTGTATATATCTATTTGGACGACCTTGATCTAGATATAGATCTAGATCGAGGTTGATATGATAAGTTTGTATCTGAGTTAATTGATGGACGCTTGGAGAATTAAAAAGAGGAGCGATAAGTAATGGCGAAGAGAAGAATAACCGATCTGTTGCGGATGAAAGCAGCATCAGAAAAAATTGCAATGTTAACCTGTTATGAAGCGGGTTTTGCTAAAGAGATGAAGGATGCGGGTGTTGATGCCATCCTCGTTGGAGATTCATTAGGAATGGTAGTGCAGGGACATGGTTCGACACTGCCGGTTACATTGGAAGAGATGATCTACCATACGGAAAATATTGTGCGGAGTCATCCTGATGCATTTATCGTGGTTGATCTCCCTTTTGGATCGTATGAAGGCAGTTGTGAGGAGGCATTTCGTGCAGCTTCAGCATTGATGAAAGCAGGGGCAGAGATGGTTAAGCTCGAAGGAGGTGCGGGCATGGCAAAGATGACGGCCTTCTTAACTGCTAGAGGAATCCCTGTCTGTGGTCATGTAGGGCTTTTACCGCAATCGGTACATTTAACCGGCGGTTATCGTGTTCAAGGGCGAGATTTGCAAGTGGCGGCGCAGTTGATTGAAGATGCTAGAGCGCATCAAAGTGCCGGGGCACAATTGATGGTTGTCGAGTGTGTTCCTGAAGAGGTGGGAGAAGCTCTCTCTATCGCACTCGATATTCCTGTGATCGGTATTGGTGCCGGCGCTTTAACGGATGGGCAGGTCTTAGTGATGCACGATATGCTCGGTGTCAGAGGAGAGGTTGCGCCTCGTTTTGTCAAAAACTTCTTAGCGAGTAGTGCCGAGAAAGGAGATCCATCGATTGAGGGTGCTTTTAAGAATTATGTGACTGAGGTAAAAACGGGAGTATTCCCAGGAAAAGAGCATCTTTTCTAACGGTTTGAATTTTTTATTATGATAAAAGTCTTCAATAAATTGGGGGAGATAGATAGTGAAAGTTTTAAAAAGTGTGGCAGAAGTACGTCAATGGCGAAAAGCGCATGATGAGGTTGCATTTGTACCAACAATGGGTAACTTGCATGCCGGGCACCTCTCTTTAGTAGCAGAGGCGAAACGACGTTGTGAGAATGTGATTGTCTCGATCTTTGTCAATCCACTGCAATTTGGTGAGGGAGAAGATCTCGATAGTTATCCGCGAACGATAGAAGCGGATATGGAAAAGTTGGAAGCTGCTGGTGTTTCGGCGCTCTTTCTTCCAACAGAAGAGATATTGTATGGGGAAGATGCGCCATTTTTAGTGGTGCCACCTAAATCGCTTATCGGTGAGCTTTGTGGGCGTGATCGTCCCGGCCACTTTGAAGGAGTTGCAACGGTAGTGACAAAGTTTTTCAATATTGTTACTCCCACTTATGCTTGTTTTGGTAAGAAAGATTACCAACAGCTTAAAGTGATCGAAGCGCTTGTGGCGGCACTCAATTTTGATATTAAGATTATTCCGGTGGATATTGAACGAGAAGAGAGTGGTTTAGCGCTTTCAAGTCGTAATGGCTATTTAAGTGATGAAGAGCGTCAGCAAGCGACAAAAATTTCTGAAGTACTAAAGGTATTGAAGGAGAATCTATTAGCACTTGATCCGGCATCGCGTCCTGAAAATTACCATTCATACGAAGATGAAGCACGCACTATTTTAGAGCGGGAAGGCTTTGTTGTGGATTATCTCTCGATTCGGGAGCAAAAGACGCTACAGTTAGCCACTCAGAAAGACCAACATCTTGTAGTCTTAGTAGCTGCAAAATGTGGTAAAACAAGGCTTTTAGATAATATCGAGATCAACTATTAAATTTGATTAATTCACGTTTAAGTTGAGAAAGGAGATGTGATCCATCTCCTTTTTTGTCGATTATTACTAATGACTATATTAGAAAAGAGGTAAAAAAGAGGCTGAACGCTGCCGGTCCTCACTGTCGCGCTCTTCCAAAGATTACACGCCGGCAATCGGCATTGAAGATGCCGATTTGCGGGCATGCAGAGGGAAAAAGAGCGAGATGGTAAACTCCCGCCGTTCAACAGATTTTCTTATAGATTGAATCGATTAAACAACAGAAGCTGATGAGTTGCCGGAGATCACCACTGCATGCTTCCATAAATCGTATGCCGGCAGATAGCAACCTCATTACTCATAAGAAACATCACTTTAAAGATATTATTCCCGGCATTAAGGCATCAAAGATGCCAACCTGCGGGCATGCGGTGGGAAAAAGAGCGAGATGGTAAGCTCCCGCTTTTCAACGAATCATCTTAAGAATCATTGATTGAAAAAAGAGGCTGAACGCTGCCGGTCCTCATTGTCGCGCTCTTCCAAAGATTACACGCCGGCAATGGGCATCAAAGGTGCCAACCTGCGGGCATGCAGAGGCAAAAAGAGCGAGATGGTAAACTCCCGCGGCTCAACAGATTCTCTTATGGATTGAATCGATTAAACTACAGAAGCTGATGAGTTGCCGGAGATTACCACTGCATGCTTCCAAAAACCACGCGCCGGCAAATTGGCAATCTCCTATTGCCGATACTGCATGCTTCCATAAATCGCGTGCCGGCAGAGGGTGCTGGCAAGATGATTTCAATTGTTGAGATTACGACATTTTTTCTTTGTTACATTGTTGTCACATACGCTTTGTATACTGTTTTCAGTCGCGGGAGAATGTATCAATCAGACAGACCCCCGTCTCCTTAAATCATAAACTTTTAATTTTGTACACTTAGGAGAGTTTTTATAATGAAAACAGTAAAGAGCAGTATCGCTAAATTGACCGCAGCAGTTGCATTGGGTGTTGCTATCACTACTACAGGTGCTATGGCAAAAGATCCCATCACTGTAACAGGCGCAGGCGCTTCTTTCCCGGCACCTGTCTATGCGAAATGGGCCGCTGAGTATGCGAAAGAGACGGGCAATCGAATCAACTATCAATCGATCGGTTCTTCCGCTGGTGTTAAACAGATCGATGCTGGCACCGTGGATTTTGGGGCAACGGATGCACCTCTATCAGAAGAGCAGTTAGCTGAGAAAGGTTTAATCCAATTCCCAACCGTGATCGGTGGTGTTGTTCTTGCAATCAATGTTGATGGAATCAAAACGAATGAACTCGTATTAGATGGTGAGACATTAGGGGATATCTATCTTGGTAAAATCACTAAGTGGAATGATGAAGCGATTGCAAAGTTAAACCCTAATCTTAAACTTCCTAATCAAGATATCTCTGTTGTCCGTCGTGCAGATGGTTCAGGAACCTCCTTTATCTTCACCGGCTATCTTGCAAAGGTGAATGATGCTTGGAAAGATCAGGTAGGAAGTGGTTCAACAGTGAACTGGCCTGTGGGAATTGGTGGTAAAGGGAATGATGGTGTTACCGCATTTGTTCAGCGTATCGAAGGTTCAATTGGCTATGTTGAGTATGCTTATGCAAAGCAGAATAACTTAAGCTATACCAAGTTGATCTCAAAAGATGGTGAAATTGTTAGTCCAGGTATCGACTCCTTCAGTGCTGCGGCAAAAGAGGTGAAGTGGAATGAATCCTTTGTACAAGATCTCACTGATAAGCCAGGTAAAAATGCATGGCCTTTAGCAGCAACGACCTTTATCCTTCTCCATAAAGAGCAGAATAAGCCTGAAGTTGCAAAAGAGATCGTTAATTTCTTCAACTGGGGTTATGGCAAGCAAGGTCAAGAGATCGTTATCGGATTAGACTATGCGCCACTTCCTGAAAATGTAGTGAAAATTATCGATACGACTTTAAAAAATGAGCTTATCATCAAATAGATCAGCAGATAGAAGTTACCATATCTCTATATAGATGATAAGAATGAGATAAGAATGGTGAGAATATTAAAAAGTATTGATCTTAAGCGATAATAGAATACCCAATCGATGAGAAGAGACTTCGGTTGGGTTTTCCATATCCAAAAAATTTAAAAGCTTAAAAAATCTAAAAATCGAGTCATCGAGATAGTGAAAGAAGAGATTGAATGAAAAGTATTAAAAAACCACAATCGGCTCTGCCAGATCAGCTTTTTGCTTTCAGCGTTCGTGCTGCAGCGATCTTTGTTCTGATCCTTTTAACCGGGATTATGCTCTCCCTTATTATTGCATCTATGCCAAGTATTAAGGAGTTTGGGCTCAAGTTCCTTTGGACGAAGGAGTGGGATGCGCCGATGGATCAATTTGGTGCCTTAGTCCCGATCTACGGTACAATCATTACCTCCATTATTGCGCTAGTGATTGCCGTACCGGTCAGCTTTGGGATTGCAATATTTTTAACAGAGCTAGCGCCCCCTTGGTTGCGTCGCCCAGTCGGGGTTGCTGTAGAGCTTCTCGCGGCTATTCCCAGTATTGTCTATGGGATGTGGGGACTCTTTGTTTTTGCACCCCTTTTTGCAAAATATTTCCAAAAACCACTCGAATCTTTTAGTAAAGGGATTCCTTTTCTCGATGAGATCTTTAAAGGCCCCGCTTTTGGAATCGGTATTTTAACAGCCGGCATTATTCTTGCCATTATGATTATCCCGTATATCGCTTCAGTGATGCGCGATGTCTTTGAGCGAACGCCTCGTATTATGAAGGAGTCCGCTTATGGCTTAGGAGCAACGACATGGGAGGTGATCTGGAAAGTGATTCTTCCCTATACGAAAAAAGGGGTTTTTGGGGGTGTCATGTTAGGGTTAGGGCGCGCACTAGGAGAGACAATGGCGGTGACCTTTGTGATCGGTAATACCTATCAATTTGATAGCTTCTCCCTCTTTGCTCCCGGCAATAGTATCACCTCATCGTTAGCTAATGAGTTTGCCGAAGCATCGAGTGAGCTTCATACGGCAGCGTTAATGGAGTTAGGGCTTCTCCTCTTTATTATTACCTTTATCGTATTGGCGATCTCAAAAATATTTATGAAGCAGGAGCGTGCATAAGATGAACGTTATAAATAGTAGTAGAGAGAATAGCAGAGAGAATAGTGGAAATAGCGGAGATATGGAAAAGAATAGGGTATCGCAAGATCAACACCATGGGCGCCAAATGACCCATCTTTCACGTGTGAAGAAGCAGCAACGCCGAAAAGTGATCAATCAATTTGCGATTGGACTCTCTTTAGTTGCAATGGCTTTTGGGCTTTTCTGGTTAATCTGGATCTTATGGACAACAGCAACGAAAGGAATGGGGGGAATCTCATTACAATTTTTCACCGAGATGACGCCACCGCCCAATAGTGAAGGGGGCGGATTACTCAATGCGATTGTAGGAAGTGGCATTCTAATTCTCTGGGCAACGGTGATCGGTACACCATTGGGGATTTTAGCGGGGATCTATCTGGCTGAATATAATAGTAATGGCAAGCTCGCTTCTGTTATTCGCTTTATCAATGATATTCTCCTCTCGGCACCCTCTATTGTGATCGGACTCTTTGTCTATACTGTTGTCGTTGTGCGGATGGGGCATTACTCTGCGATTGCCGGGATTATCGCTTTAGCATTGATTCAGATCCCGATTGTGATTCGGACAACAGAGAATATGCTACTCCTGATACCTCATACTTTGCGAGAAGCGGCTTATGCTTTAGGAACACCTAAGTGGAAGATTATTCTGCGAATTACCCTAAAATCATCACTTTCAGGCATTATGACGGGGATTCTTTTAGCGGTTGCGCGTATCTCGGGTGAGACAGCGCCGCTCCTCTTTACGACGCTTTCGAATCAGTTCTGGAGTACCGACCTTATGGAGCCGATGGCGAGTTTACCGGTTACGATCTATAACTTTGCGATGACGCCAGATAGTAATCTTCAAGCATTAGCATGGGCAGGGGTCTTCTTTATCACGATGGCGATCTTAGCACTCAATATCATTGTGCGGATCTTCTTTAAATCTAATAATCGTGATTAGTGGGGCAGAAAGTAGATTGAGTGCATTGTTACACTCCTGTTACATAATGAATTTATAATAGCGAACTTATACTCGGTATAATCGCTCGATATAATCGCTCGACCTTTAGTAGAGAACTCATGAGGTTTGAAAATAAGCGCCAAATAGGGCATCTAATCATGCTTAAGGTGAGCGAATCTCTTAATAGATGTAGGAAGATAGAATGAATTTAGAAGCTAAACAGAATGTCGATTCTCATGATGCATTTGCGGCAGCGGCGGTTAAACCTCCCGTTAAAGAGGAGCGCCCGGCAAAAATTAGTGTTAGAAATTTAAACTTTTATTATCATAAATTTCACGCACTTCACGATATTACACTCGATATTCCCGAAAATCAGGTAACGGCTTTTATCGGCCCATCTGGTTGTGGTAAATCAACACTGCTTCGAACCTTTAATAAGATGTTTGAACTCTATCCCGAGCAGCGCGCTGAAGGGGAGATCTTAATCAATGGCGAGAATATCTTAACCTCCAAGCAAGATGTCGCTCTCCTTCGTGCCAATGTTGGCATGGTGTTTCAAAAGCCCACTCCTTTTCCAATGTCGATCTATGACAATATCGCCTTTGGCGTTAAACTCTTTGAAAATCTCTCAAGAGCAGATATGGATGCTCGGGTAGAGTGGGCCTTAACAAAAGCGGCACTCTGGTCGGAGACTAAGGATAAGCTGCATGAACATGGCACTAATCTCTCCGGCGGGCAGCAGCAACGATTGAGTATCGCGCGTGCAATTGCTATTCGCCCGGAGATTCTTCTAATGGATGAGCCCTGTTCTGCACTTGACCCCATCTCAACAGGGAAGATTGAAGAGTTGATCTTTGAGCTAAAAGAGGATTACACCATCGTGATGGTGACCCACAATATGCAACAGGCGGCGCGCTGTTCCGATAAGACGGCATTTATGTATCTCGGCGATCTGATCGAATTTGATGATACGGATACGATCTTTACAAAACCGAATCATAAACAGACAGAAGATTATATTACGGGTCGCTACGGTTAATGGTAAAGCATGAATATCAGCATGAATATCAGCATCAATCGTAGAGCGCTAATGATGAGCGTTGAGAACGAGATTTATGTATGGGATTTATATACGGGATTTGAGTAGGAACTTAATTTGAGAAGGGAAGCGGACGCATGAAGAAGTTAGATTTTACGAGCCATATCTCAGCACAATTTAATGCTGAGCTTGAGCGCTCGATGAGTAAAGTATTGGAGATGGGCGGTTTAACAGAGCGTCAGATTCGTGATTCGATTAAAGCGATGAGTCAACGTGATGAGGCATTAGCACATGCCATTATTGAGCGAGATGAGGTGATCAATGAGCTAGAAGTTGAGATCAATGAGCTCTGTATTATGATTATTGCAAAGCGACAACCGACAGCGAGCGATCTTCGTCTTCTAATTGTGATTATTAAGACAATCGCCGAGCTTGAGCGCATCGCCGATACTGCCCGAAACATTGCTAAAATGGCCTATATTACGCCGGCACCGGAGCATCTTGATGCAATTACGGTCTCTTTAGAATCTCTAGCGATTCGGAGCCTTAACTTCTTTGAAAAGGTATTAGATGCCTTTGCACGTATGGATCTTGAGGCAGTCTTATCGATCTATCCAGAGGATGATAAGATCGATAGTGAATATGAGAATATTATTCGTCAGTTGATGACCTATATGATGGAAGATCCTCGCTCTATCCCTTCTATCTTAAAGGCGATGAATTGTGCGCGTTCTTTAGAGCGAATAGGGGATCGATGCCAAAATATCTGCGAATTTATTATCTACTTCGTCAAAGGGGTAGATATTCGTGTACAGAAGAATGAGCGATTACAGGAGCTTCTTGATCAGCGAGATCGCAAAGCACTTTAACCCTTGCTATAAGGGCTTTGTGATTAAGAACTCGATGGAGGATCAGTTTAAAATATGAACTGATCCTTTTTTATTGTTCGCTTTTACCGCCTTCTTTTACCGTTTACCTATATCGTTATAGAATCTCTGTTTGAATATTGTTCGATCACTATCGAGATCATTTTTATGTCACTATTTCAGTGACAAAGGGAAGCGGTTAGCAAATAATAGGGCATTGATATCTATTATTAATCTACTATTCAAACCTTTATATTTACCCTTATATTTTTCTTATATTTATCTTTTATATTCTTGCTATCTCTTGTCAATTGATCATATCGCTTCAGCTTTGATCATGAGATCTGATGCCGGCAAATCATTTAGGAGTATCGATGTCTCTCTCTTTTCAAACTATTACATCATTTAAAAAATCTCTTTTCTGTACAGGTGCTTTACTCTTAGTAGCAGGGCTTTCACTCTTTTCTCCGATCGCTTCTGCTCAATCAGTCCCCATTGATAACTTTAAAAATTGCCTTATAGAGCGTACTTCTGATGTTGATCGGGTAGAGTTGGCTCAATGGGTCTATTCGGCGATCTCTTCCCATCCTTATTTAGTGGCCTATTCGGCGATTACTCCGGCAGATCGACGCTTGATGAATCAGCGCGTTGCACGTCTTTATGAGCGTCTTGTTACTCAAGATTGTAAAATTGCTTTAGCAATGTTAGTGGTGACAGATCAAGTTGAAGAGGGGATGGAAGTCGGTTTTAGTGCATTAGGAGAGATCGCAATGCTCTCTCTATTAGAGGATGAGAGTGTGCTTGAGAGTATTGAAGAGTATGCTAAATATCTCGATGTTGAGAAATTTGCCGATCTTTTTGAGATCGATAATTGATTGGCTGATCGACTTAGTCTTCATTAAGTCTTCATTAAAGCGCTATGGCGTTGTTAGAAGATACTATTAATGGTGGGTGATTAGAGATTAGATCTCTCCCCACACTTGCAATTAATAGTTGCTGTTCGGCGTAAATCCGTTAGAATGATCGCCTTTCATTCGTGGTTCGCAATCCTCCCACATAAAAAAACTAAGGAATTAATCGATGATTCAATACAACTTTACGCCAGAGCAGCGGCAGCGGGCGCTCTATATACTCTCCTTTTTTCATATTCTGATTATTGCCTCAAGTAACTACCTTGTGCAGTTACCCTTTACGATCTTCGGCTTTCATACCACTTGGGGAGCATTTACATTTCCCTTTATCTTTTTGACCACCGATTTGACGATACGGATTTTTGGGGCATCATTAGCGCGGAGGATTATCTTTGTTGTGATGATTCCGGCATTGATGATCTCTTATCTTCTCTCTGTTCTCTTCTTTAAAGGTTTATGGGTCGGTTGGGAATCGTTAGCAACCTTCAATCTCTTTGTTGCGCGTATTGCACTTGCGAGTTTCTCAGCATATCTCGTTGGGCAGTTGATCGATATCACTGTTTTTAACTATCTACGTCAAAATCAGCGTTGGTGGGTTGCACCGAGTGCCGCGGCTGTTGTGGGGAATTTAATCGATACCCTAGTCTTCTTTAGTATTGCGTTTTATCAGAGTGATGATGATTTCATGGCAGAAAATTGGCCAGAAATCGCTATGGTGGATTACTTTTTTAAGATCGTTATCTCAGCAATCTTCTTCCTCCCGCTCTATGGAATATTACTCAACTATCTTTTAAGAAAATTAGCTTCTCTTAAGAGTAAATAGATAGAGCAGGGTAATAGTGTGCCGGTGATGAATCGATCAGATTACGATTCATGCCGGCACGTGGTTTTTGGAGGTATGCAGAAGTGACCTCCGGCAACTCATCAGCTTCTGTTGTTTAATTGATTTAATCCACAAGAAAATCTGTTGAGCGGCGGGAGAGAACCATCTCGCTCTTTTCACCACTGCATGCCCGCAGGTCGGCATCTTCGATGCCCATTGCCGGCGTGTAATCTCTGGAAGAACGTGATAGTGAGGACCGGCACCGTTTAGCTTTTTTCATTTCGAAAAATAGCTGATGATAGGAGATCATTATTTGCCGGCGCGGAATTGATGGAAATACGCGATAGTGATCTTCGGCAACTCATTAGCTTCTGTTGTTTAATTGATTCAATCCATAAGAAAATCTGTTGAGCGGCGGGAGTTTACCATCTCGCTCTTATTACCACTGCATGCCCGCAGGTCGGCATCTTCGATGCCGGGAATAATATCTTTAAAGTTGATGTTTCTTGTGAGTAATAAGGTTGCGATCTGCCGGCACGTGGCTTTTGGAAGCATGCAGTGGTGATCTCCGGCAGCTCATCAGTTTCTGTTGTTTAATTAATTCAATCCATAAGAAAATCTGTTGAGCGGCGGGAGTTTACCATCTCGCTCTTTTCACCACTTCATGCCCGCAGGTTGGTATCTTCGATGCCCCGTGCCGGCGCGTAATTTCTGGAAGTATGCAAGAGTGAAATCCGGCATCTCATCAGCCTTTATTGTTGTAAGACTAACATTGCTGAGAATCGCCTCTTACATTTCTGATACGTGAGCTTTAAGGCGAAAAGAGAAACGACTTCCTTTCCCAACTTCACTGCTAATCTCTAGCTGACTCTCATGATTATTGAGGGCGTGTTTCACAATTGCTAAACCTAAACCACTGCCACCTGATTGTTCGCGGTTGCGAGAAGAATCGACCCGATAGAAGCGCTCTGTCAATTTATGAAGATGTGTCGGGGGAATTCCTTTTCCTTGATCAGAGAGCTGAAAGAGAATCTCGCCTTGTTCACTACCATTATCTACCTTTGTTAGTAGAAGATGGATCGGCGTTTGGGGAGGATTATGTTCAATGGCATTGTAAAAGAGATTGAGAACCACCTGCTTAAGTTGATCCTGACTGCCGAGAACAGTTAAGTTTGGGGTGATTTCGGCGGTAATATAATCTCGAGATTGCGGATGTTGCTGATAGTAATCATCGAGCATCTCCTCTGCTAATTGAGAGAGGGGAACAATTTCGACACGATCCCATTTTGCACCAGTCTCAAGGCGTGTTAATGCCATCAGTTGAATCACTAAAGCATGAAGTCTTTCAGCTTGCTCCTCAATACGATCAAGCGCCTTAGCTTCGAAGCTTTCATGCTCTGACTCAGGTAAATTACTCTGCAACATTTCGACATACCCTTTAATCACCGTCAAGGGGACTCGTAATTCATGATTAACATTTGCAAAGAAGGTTTGACGTGTTCGTTCAGCAACCTCTCGATCGGTCACATCTCGAGCAATAATCAGCAGGTTGTTCTCAATATAGGGATAATAGAAGCGACATTCGAGTTCACGTTGATCGAGCTGTAGAAGAAAGGGCTCTTCATAATTTCCCGCTTTGAAATACTCCACAATTTCAGGCGTTCGAATCAGATTGAAGATCGATTGACGCTCATCTTGTGGCCAGCGTAATTTGAGCATCGCTTCTGCTTGAGGATTACACCAATTTAAACGACCCTCTTTATCACATAAGATTGTGGCATCCGGCATCGCCTCCGCCCCTTTTCGAAAGTAACGAATAAAATCGAGGAGTCGGTTTCGCTCTTTTCGCTGCTCAATGCGCATACGATGAAGGCCGTGGAAGATCGGGAGCCAACTACTTTTGCCTTCAGGAGGGTAGAAGTTGTGATCGATCCAGATCCAACGGGAGAGCCGGTAGAGTT
This sequence comes from Ignatzschineria sp. PL_is040, assembly GCF_055813795.1. NCBI lineage: Bacteria > Pseudomonadati > Pseudomonadota > Gammaproteobacteria > Cardiobacteriales > Ignatzschineriaceae > Ignatzschineria > Ignatzschineria sp. PL_is040. Next base: position 505,124 of record NZ_JBVPGU010000001.1, on the reverse strand, counting down.
GCCGATAGTGCCAAAGCAGGAGCAGAAGTGTTGCGATAAAGAGCCAGAGAAAGAGAGAGCCAAAGAAGAAAGAGAGCATGATCGCCGGGAGATAGAGTAAAAATAACTCTAAGAGAAACTGCTTAGGGGAGAGGTGACCTAACATTATTTAAGGCTCCTAAATCAACTTAACTAAATATCGGTGAGTATGATAAAAGATTGAGAGTATCATCGGTCAATCTCAAGTCCGAAGAGAGGCCGATAAGAGAGATCGATAAGATCATCATAACGGATGGGTAGAGACTTCTACTACTAAAATTTATCAGCATGATCTTGGACTCGATCGTTCACATCCTCGCATTATCAATTCTTGCTTTATCGCACTCGCTTCCATTTAAAGCGGCACTAAGCGTGAGGCGAGAAGCGATAACCTTCACCACGAACCGTTTGGAGTAATTTATTATGGCCTGTAGGCTCTAATATTTTACGAAGGCGCCCAATAGTGACATCAACGGTACGCTCATCCACATAGCTATCGATCCCCCAGACATGATCGAGAAGCTGATCGCGACTATAGACACGATCAATATGGGTAATAAAGAAGGCTAAGAGACGAAACTCAATAGCACTAAGATTGATCAATTCGCTATTAATGGTAATTCGTTGTGCATCGAGATCGAGCTCAATACCGGCTACCTCGCGAATTTCATTCTCCTCCTCCACATACTCATCAATTCGGCGAAGGAGGGAGTTGATGCGGGAGAGTAGCTCCTTCATCGCAAAGGGTTTAGGCAGATAATCATCAGCGCCCGAATCGAGTCCAACAACACGATCCTCTAATTCTGCTCGTGCGCTTAACATAATGACAGGAATATGACGATTTTTACGGCTCGCTTTGAGCTCCTTAAGCAGATCGATTCCCGATTTTTGTGGCATCATCCAATCGAGCAAAATCAGATCAATTTTAGGGTTTTGCGCTAAAATCTCTTTCGCCTCATTGCCATCAAATGCTTGAATAACCTCAAATCCTTGACTTGAGAGAAAGTGTTCGATCATCTCTGATATAGGAATTTCGTCTTCAACGATAAGAATCTTTTTCATATTGACCAATATCTACCACTATTTTTTACACTATTGAAATGAGTTATCGATCCCATCGACGCTTGATATTAAGGTCAAGGGCGATTGGTATGTTGCCTCTTTTATTAGCAGATTTCTATTTTAAGGAGCGATTATGACAACTATGTAACAAAGCGATCGATTGCGCAATGATTTGTCATCTTTATGTCATCTTAATAGGGTAAAAGGTAGAGGGGAGGTCTCGAAATCATTCAGTTTCAGTTGATTTTAAGTAGTAAGAAGATTCTTTGAGCCGCGGGAGCCGACCATTTCGCTCTTATAACTCCTGCATGCCCGCAGGCCGGCATTTTCAATGCCGATTGCCGGCGCATAATCTCTGGAAGAACGCGACAGTGAGGACCGGCATCGTTCAACTTTTTCATTTCCAAAAATGGCTAATGAAAGAAGATCATTATTTGCCGGCGCGAGATTTTTGGAAGTGTGCAGGAGTGAGATCTGGCAACTCATCAGCTTTTGTTGTTTAGTTGATTTAATCCATAAGAGAATCTGTTGAGCCGCGGGAGTCGACTATTTCGCTCTTATAACTCCTGCTTGCCCGCAGGCCGGCATTTTCAATGCCCATTGCCGGCGCGAGATTTTTGGAAGTGTGCAGGAGTGAGATCCGGCAACTCAACAGCTTCTGTTGTTTAGTTGATTTAATCCATAAGAGAATCTGTTGAGCCGCGGGAGCCGACCATTTCGCTCTTATAACTCCTGCATGCCCGCAGGCCGGCATTTTCAATGCCGATTGCCGGCGCATAATCTCTGGAAGAACGCGACAGTGAGGACCGGCATCGTTCAACTTTTTCATTTCCAAAAATGGCTAATGAAAGAAGATCATTATTTGCCGGCGCGAGATTTTTGGAAGTGTGCAGGAGTGAGATCTGGCAACTCATCAGCTTTTGTTGTTTAGTTGATTCAATCCATAAGAGAATCTGTTGAGCCGCGGGAGTCGACTATTTCGCTCTTATAACTCCTGCATGCCCGTAGGCTGGCATTTTCAATACCCATTGCCGGCGCATAATCTCTGGAAGAACGCGACAGTGAGGACCGGCATCGTTCAGCTTTTTCATTTCCAAAAATGGCTAATGATAGAAGATCATTATTTGCCGGCGCGAGATTTTTGGAAGTGTGCAGGAGTGAGATCTGGCAACTCATCAGCTTCTGTTGTTTAGTTGATTCAATCCATAAGAGAATCTGTTGAGCCGCGGGAACCGACCATTTCGCTCTTATTACTCCTGCATGCCCGCAGGTTGGCATTTCAATGCCGATTGCCGGTGCGTAGTTATTGGAAGTGCGCGATAGTGAAATCCGGCACCTCCAGATCTTTTTTGTCCTATTTAATGATGACTATTACAGATAATATCCGCTAAGTATTGAGTATGCTTCTCGCTAGTTTCCCAAGCATCACTCTCAACCATGACACGGACAACAGGTTCAGTTCCCGAAGGACGAATAAGAATTCGACCTCGACCCGCTAAAGCCTTCTCAACCTCTGCCATCGCCACTTTGAGCGCTTCACTCTCCCAGGCGGCACCCCGTTCGATTTTAACGTTATGCATCACTTGAACCGTTTTGGGGATACGATCACGAATTTCTGCAAAAGTTGCACCACTCTGTTTCATCAATTGAATCGCTTGCAGTGCCGCAATAATTCCATCACCGGTTGAGTGTTGATCTAAGCAGAGAATATGACCTGAATTCTCTCCCCCCACATTGAGCGATAATTGATTGAGAAGCTCTAAGACATAACGATCTCCCACATTAGAGCGATGGAGCGTAATGCCACGCTCTTCAAGCGCTAACTCAAAACCTAAATTACTCATAATGGTGCCGACAACTGCTTTTTCTTGACGTTCTGTCGCTAAGAGATAGAGGATATCATCCCCATCAAATGGACGACCTCTCTCGTCGATAATCAGTAGGCGATCGCCATCACCATCAAATGCAATACCGTAGTCTGCCTTTTCTGTCTTCACAGTTGCAATGATTTTTTCAGGAGCAGTTGAGCCGACAGCATCATTAATATTGGTCCCATTTGGGGTTGTTCCGACCTCAATAACGGTTGCGCCTAATTGACGAAAGAGCTCCGGAACGACTTGATATGTTGCACCATTGGCACAGTCGACAACGATTTTATCCCCTTTAAGTGAAAGCTCTGGCGCACTTGCAAGGCAAAAGTCACGATAGTCTGTTAAGGCATCAGAGAGTGTCTCAATAGTGCCGGTCGCTCCCTCTTCTGGAGCAGAGAAGGGGGTATCAATTCCCGCTTCGATAGAGAGTTCGACACTATCATCGAGCTTTTCACCCTTCTCATTGAAAAATTTAATACCATTATCGAAGAAGGGGTTATGTGATGCCGAGACAACAATACCCGCTACAGCTTGATGCTTCATTGTGAGATAAGCAACTCCCGGCGTGGGAATCGTGCCGGCGAGAAGAACATTGACACCGGCATAGGTTAATCCTGAGGCGAGTGCAGCAACAAAGAGATCGCAGGAGATACGTGTATCTTTACCAATCACAACGCTACACTTCTCCCCTTGAGAGAGCGCTTTACCTGCTGCAAATCCAAGTTTGAGGGCAAAGTCGGGGGTCAGTGGAAATTCTCCAACCTTTCCGCGGACGCCATCAGTTCCAAAATATTTTCTCATTGCGCTGACTCCTTTTTAATACCCACTTAAAGTTGGGTAAGTTGAACTATGGAATGTAAAGATAAAATCAAAAATATGGGGGAAATCATAGCAGATTTTTAAGTGTGTGGTCCTTTTTGCAGTGATAAACCTCAGTAGGATCAATTTTTGGGATGATGATAGAGGGCAATTATAGGGGGAATTTAACTCTCAAGTTCTCTATTTATTTTGCTATACTGAGGGAATTAGAGTTTACAATCTATTTCAGGAGCAGAAATGAATCGAAAGAAAGTGAGTATCTTTGGGGGAACAGGCTTTGTCGGCTCTCCACTTGTTGCGGCATTAGCAAAAAATGGTTATCGCGTAACGGTCTTCTCTCGTGATCGTAATGTGCAAAATGATGCTTCATGCCTCTCTTATGTTGAATTTGTCGATGGTTGCAAGTTGGAAGATGAAGCGGTGATTCGTCAACATATGGCAGGATCTGATTATGTCATCAATCTTGTTGGCACATGGGATAATAATCGTCGTAGAGCGACGAAAGCACATGTCACTTATCCTACTCGCATCTATGAGATTGCTAATTCTTTAGGTGTGAAGAAGATGATTCATTTTAGTGCCTTAGGCGCAAAAGAGGGGCAGAGCACCTTCTTTACAACAAAAGCTGCCGGAGATAAGGCGCTTCTCGATCTTGCGGCTAAAAATGAGATGAAAGTCGCGATTGTTGCGCCCTCATTAGTTGTCGGATATGAAGATCGTTTTAGCTATAACTTAGCGCGCTGGATTCGTCACTCACCGCTTTTATGGTTACCGATGGCAGAAGCGAAAGTACAACCTGTTTTTATCGATGATCTGATTCAAGCTGTTTTTGCGCTTTTAGCGCAGGATCATGAGCAGGTGGAGTTTGAGCTTGCCGGCAAAGAGCAGTATCGCATCAAAGAGATTGCGCAAAAGATATCAAAAGAGATTACACCAAAACGTCGTATGATTATTGGCATGCCCAATTTTATCGCCGGCATTTTAGCGTTCTTTATCGGCTTTATGCCACGTTTCCCCTATAATCGTAATCAGTTAAAGAGCGCAAAAACAGGTTCTGTTACAACACGAAATGATTTTGAGAAGCTCGGTTTAACGCCAGCGAGTTATGAGTCTGTTCGTCAAGCAGAGATGCCGACAACGATCTTAGATAAATATTATTATGATCGCCTCAATGCGCGTCGTCCTGTAAAGCTCTAACGCGCATTACTCTAACGTTTGTTACTCTAACGTTTATTACAAATTATTAGAAGACATTATCAAAGTAAGCTCCTTATATGTGAGGGATTCCTTTTAAGAGATCCATTAGATATAAGAGAGCTTCTTTATTTGTCTATCTTTTATTCATCAGTCAGTTATTGAATCAGCGCTAGTTGAATGAACTAGTTCATTGATTTATTGATTCATTGGTTCATGGCTCATTAGTTCGTTAAAAAGGATTATAAAAGATGTTAAATGTTGAATTTAAAGTTTTAGATCAACGTCTCGGAAGAGATTTTCCACTGCCTAATTATGCAACAGAAGGTTCTGCCGGGTTAGATCTTCGTGCAATGATCGATGAGGATCTTGTTATCAAAGCCGGCGAGACATCGTTTGTAAAGACTGGAATAGCCATCTATCTCAAAGATCCTCGCTATGCAGCGATGATTCTTCCTCGTTCAGGTTTAGGGGTAAAACATGGCATTGTTTTGGGGAATTTAGTAGGCTTAATTGATGCCGACTATCAAGGGGAGTTGATGGTTTCGCTCTGGAATCGTAGCGATAAAGATTTTACCTTAACAGTGGGCGAACGTATGGCGCAGATGGTGATTGTTCCTGTTATGCAGGCAAACTTTGAGCAAGTTGAGGAGTTTGAAGCATCAGAGCGCGGTGAAGGTGGATTTGGACATACAGGACGAAAATAGAAGATGGTAAGAGAGAAGGGCTATCGGGTCCCATTAGCCTGTTTTTGGCTAGTCTTTTTAGCAGCAGCATCGTTACGGGTAACCTTGACATCGTTAGGTCCGGTGATGAGTGATATTTCTGCAAGTTTATCACTCTCTAGTGCGGTGGTTAGCTTCTTAGTGACAATTCCGGTGATCTGTATGGGGATCTTTGCGCTCTTCGCCTCCCCTTTAAGTCATCGGTTTGGTTTGGAACATGTGATCACCTTTAGTCTCTTCTTAATTGGGATATCAACGATTACCCGTAGTTATTTTCAGAGTACCACTTGGCTCTTTCTCTCCTCTTTTCTAATGGGGATCGGGATCGCTATTGCCGGTCCTCTCCTCTCCGGCTATGTTAAGCATCATTTTAAGCAGCGCAGTAATGTGGGGATGATCTTTTACACATTAGGCATTAGTATCAGTGGTGTTTTAGGAACGATGAGTAGCTCTATCTTAAATCACTATCTCCATTGGGAGTGGGCCTCGACACTGCAGTTTTGGGCGTTACCTGTTCTGCTAGTCTCTGCAATTTGGGCTGCCTTTTATCTCTTTAGAGGAGGTGCGCCGGCCAATCAGCAAGCGCCGAAAGCTAAAATGCCTTGGAATCAACCGCGAGCTTGGATGTTAGTGGCCTGTTTTGGTCTACAATCAGGGCTTTTCTATACCAATGTTGCTTGGCTTCTTCCTTTCTTATTGGAGAAGGGAATCGATCAATTTCATGCCAATACGCTACTTAATCTCTCGATTCTCAATGGAATTATTGGTGGGTTTCTCATTCCGATTATTGTGATTCGTTTAGGATTAAGAGCAACAAGTCTCGGCGCAATCGCTGTGACTATTGTTGCCGTGATGATTCTTTTATGGGGCGGTAACAATCTGCTTCTTCTCTATATCACTGTTGGTATTTTAGGTGTTTTAGTAAGTTCTGGATTATTTGCTTTAACGATGCTGCTTCCCTTCAATGAAGTCGATGATGGGAATTCGGTAGCAAGTTGGACGGCGATGATGCTCTTTGGCGGTTACTGCTTTGCGGCTTTTATTCCTACACTTCTCGGATGGCTCTACGATTTAACAGGGACTTACGATACGGTATTTTTAGGATATCTGCTCAATGCCACCTTGTTGGGGATTGTTTTTTATCGTTTCTTTAGTCGGAAAAAACGTGTCGATGCATCATAAAATAGTGATTGGATAAAAATAATCGGTGAAAAGAGTGTAAGGCACTATGATTTTTTAGAGCGATCTCGTATATTGATCTGTGGACGTGATTTGTGGATGTTACTGAACGTCATTAAACGTCATTAAACGTCATCAAAGGTAGCGATAGCTATAAAATATGATTAAACACTTATAAAACGTTATTAAAATGTTATTAAAACGTTATCTAATAAATAGACGGTAGGTTGATTGAGCCATATCGTTGTCATCAATAGAAAATGCTTGAGATTTGGAGAAGGTTAGGAAAATGAAAGTATTGATTTTAGCAGGAGATGGAATTGGTCCGGAGATTGTTGGCGAGGCGGAGAAGGTCCTCAATTTTGTGGCAGAAAAGCATCAACTCTCGCTCTCTACTGAACATGCACTGATTGGTGGAATTGCCGTGGATGAGAAAGGCGCCCCTCTTCCTGCTGAGACCTTAGAGCAAGCCAAAGCGGCAGATGCAATTCTGCTCGGCTCAGTGGGAGGTCCTAAATATGATTCACTTCCTCGTAATATTCGTCCTGAGCAGGGATTATTGGCGATTCGTAAGGAATTAAATCTCTTTGCTAATCTTCGTCCGGCACAAGTTTTTAAAGAGTTAGCGCACGCTTCTAGCCTTAAAGATGAGCTCGTTGCAGGGCTTGATATTATGATTGTGCGTGAATTAACAGGTGATATCTATTTCGGTCAGCCTCGCGGTATTGAGGAGCGTGATGGGGAGCGTGTTGGTTTTAATACGATGATCTATTCTGAATCAGAGATTCGCCGTATTGCCCATGTTGCTTTTCAAGCGGCTCAAAAGCGTAATAAGCGCCTCTGTTCTATCGATAAGATGAATGTTTTAGAAGCGACTCAACTTTGGCGTGATGTGGTGACAGAAGTTTCAGCAGAATATCCTGATGTTGAGCTCTCCCATCTTTTAGTGGACAATGCTGCGATGCAGTTAGTGAGAGCACCAAAGCAATTTGATGTGATGTTAACGGGGAATATCTTTGGTGATATTCTCTCTGATGAAGCTTCTATGTTAACTGGCTCGATCGGCATGCTTCCTTCAGCCTCTCTCGATGAGAATAATAAAGGGCTCTATGAGCCGATTCATGGATCAGCACCCGATATTGCCGGAAAAGATATTGCCAATCCTCTCGCGACAATTCTCTCTGTGGCGATGATGTTCCGTTACACATTTGCGAAAAATGAGATTGCCGATGAGATTGAAAGCGCAGTGAAGCAGGTTTTAAGCGAAGGTTATCGTACACGTGATATTGCGCAGCCAGGTGAAGAGGTTGTCGGTTGTGTTGCTATGGGGCAAGCGGTTCTAAAAGCGCTCGGAGCATAATTGATACTGTTTCGATCTTAATAGACTTCAGCAGATCAGATCAGCCTGTTAAGATCGAATCGATCATAAAGTCATAAAGTCATAAAGTCATAAAGTCATAAAATCAATAAGTCATTAAGTAATGCAGTAATGCAGCAATAAAATAACGAAATAGCAAAATAACGAAATAATAAGATAAAGGATCAAGATAAGATGAAAAAGTTGGGTCTAATTGGTTGGCGTGGAATGGTCGGCTCTGTTCTGATGGAGCGTATGGAGAAAGAGAATGATTTTGCCGGAATTCACACCACCTTTTTCTCAACCTCAAATGCCGGTGGTGATGCGCCGGTGGTCGCAGGGAGTTATGAATCAGTGTTGGTCGATGCTTTCGATATTGAGGCATTAGCAGCACAAGATATTATCATTAGTTGTCAGGGAGGCGATTACACTTCGTCTGTTTTTAATAAATTGCGTGAAGCGGGCTGGCAAGGCTATTGGATCGATGCTGCATCGACATTGAGAATGGATGATGATGCGATGATTATTCTCGATCCGGTTAATCGTGAAATTATCGATCAGAGTTTAGAGCGCGGGATTAAAAACTTTATCGGTGGCAACTGCACCGTGAGCTTAATGTTAATGGCGCTCGGTTCTCTCTTTAAAGAGGGTTTAGTTGAGTGGGCGACCTCTATGACCTATCAATCAGCCTCAGGTGCCGGCGCACAAAATATGAAGGAGCTATTAGAGCAGATGGGTGCGATTCATTCTCTTGTCAATAGTGATCTTTATAACCCGGCAAAGAGCATTTTAGAGATCGATCAGATGATCACTGATTCTTTCGCGACAGATCAATATCCTAAGAATCGTTTCGGTGTGCCATTAGCAGGAAGCTTAATTCCATGGATCGATACGGAATTAGAAAATGGTCAGAGTCGTGAAGAGTGGAAAGCGATGGCAGAGAGTAACAAATTACTACAGTTAGAGCGTTCAGTTCCTATTGATGGGACCTGTGTTCGTGTAGGGGCGATGCGTTGCCACTCACAAGGATTGACGGTGAAGTTGACAAAAGATGTTCCTCTCGATGATATCGAAGCGATGATCAAAGAGAGTAATCGCTGGGTTAAAGTCGTTCCTAATCATCGCGATATTACGATGCAGGAGTTAACACCCGCAGCGACCTCAGGTACCATGACAATTCCTGTAGGGCGTCTTCGTAAGATGAATTTAGGCCCGGAATATCTCAATGCTTTCACTGTCGGTGATCAGCTCCTCTGGGGGGCTGCAGAACCACTTCGTAGAATGCTCAACATTCTCTTAGAGAGAGAAGAGTCACTTCAGTAGCGCGTTATCTATATATTGTCTAGTAGAGTCTATTATTGTCTATTATTGAATTAATAGCGTATAAAAAAATAGGCTACAGAAAATAGGCTAAGAAAATAGACTGTAAAAAGTAGACTAGAAAAAATCCCACAGCTATCAAACTGTGGGGTCTTTATATTTAGGCTTTCATTTTTCGGAAGCTCCACTTCTCAAAAATAAGATATGGTCTCTATCGCTCCCGTTTTCCGCATTTTCTCGGAATGCCTTGGTAATTGGTGGTGAATTGTTTACCACGTTGATGTTGACGTTGACGACGTTCTTTATGGCTTTCTGCCGGCACTAGGGCCTCTTTGCCAGAACCGATCAGATCACCTCTTCCCATATAGCGTAGTGCTTGACGCAGCTGAGGCCAATTATTGGGATCATGATAGCGCAGGAAAGCTTTATGAAGTTGCCGGCGTTTGAGGCTCTTTGCCGTTCCTACATGTTCAGAATTACGACGAATCGGCTTGAGAGGATTACGTTCAGAGTAGTACATTGCCGTTGCCACTGACATCGGTGTCGGCATAAAAGCTTGGACTTGATCTGCTCGTAGATCATGCTTCTTTAACCAGAGTGCTAGGTTGAGCATATCTTCATCACTAGTTCCGGGGTGAGCTGCGATAAAGTAGGGGATCAGATATTGCTCTTTTCTTGCTTCGCGAGAGTACTTTTTAAAGAGTGTTTTAAAATCCTCATACGCTTTCATGGATGGTTTCATCATCTTCGAAAGCGGGCCTTCCTCCGTATGCTCCGGGGCGATTTTAAGATATCCGCCCACATGATGTGTTACCAGCTCTTTAATATATTCTGGCGATTGCGCGGCAAGATCGTAGCGAACGCCGGAAGCGATATGGATACGCTTAATACCCTCAATTTCTCGTGCTTTTTTATAGAGATCGATAAGGGGCTTGTGATCTGTATTGAGATTTTGACAAATACCAGGATAGACACAGGAGAGTTTACGGCAATGCTTCTCAATATTAGGGTCTTTACACGCTAAGCAATACATATTGGCGGTAGGACCACCCAGGTCTGAGATATAGCCTTTAAAGTCGGGGCTGCGATCTCGAATCTCTTTCACTTCTGCCAAGATAGATGCCTCAGAGCGGCTCTGAATAATGCGTCCTTCATGCTCTGTAATGGAGCAGAAAGTACAACCGCCAAAACATCCACGCATAATGCTAACGGAATGCTTGATCATCTCCCATGCTGGAATATGGGCATCACCATAGCTAGGATGAGGCGCGCGCTCGAAGGGAAGAGCGTAGACGGTATCCATCTCTTTTGTTGAGAGAGGAATGGGCGGCGGATTGATCCAGACATCAAGATCCCCATGTTGCTGTACCATCGGGCGAGCATTAAATGGATTTGTCTCGAGATGTAAAATTCGACTGGCATGAGCATAGAGTGCGGCAGTTTCTGTCACATCTTCAAAACTTGGTAGGCGAATGGTGAGATCTGTTCGGCTAATATTCTCACTTTTAAGGGTCGATTTTGCTTGATCTTGGGTCGGCGCTTCAAGTGCGACATTTGTCTCACAATCACGGCTGGTAATCGTGCCGTAAGGATTGATATAAGGATCAATCTTCCCCACATGATCAAAGTGGGTGGAATCGAGTTCGTGACGATCAAAATGGTGCTTTCCATGAGGGCGAATAAGTGCAGAGCCACGAATATCGGTAATATCCGTAATCTTTTCACCGGCAGCAAGACGATGGCTCAATTCAACAATAGAGCGCTCTCCATTTCCAAATAGAAGCAGATCTGCAGCACTATCGACTAAAATTGAGCGACGAATGGTCTCTGACCAGTAATCATAGTGGGCGACTCGGCGAAGCGATGCTTCAATACCGCCGATAACAATCGGAATATCGCGATACGCTTCGCGCACCTTTTGGCTATAGACAATCACAGCACGATCAGGGCGCTTTCCATTCACATCACCTGCGGTGTAGGCATCATTACGACGAACTTTACGATCTGCAGTATAGTGATTGACCATCGAATCCATATTGCCAGAATTGACAGCAAAATAGAGATTAGGTTCCCCTAAGCGCATAAAATCATCAAGCGATCGCCAATCAGGTTGAGAGATAACGCCTACCCGAAAGCCTTGTGCTTCTAGTAAGCGTCCTAAAATAGCTGTTCCAAAGCTAGGGTGATCGATATAACTATCGCCGGTGACAAAGATAATATCGCAACTATCCCAACCTAGAAGATCCATCTCTTCTCGTGTCGTTGGGAGAAAGGGCGCCGTACCAAAACGATGAGCCCAATATTTTCGATAGGAGAAGAGCGGCTTAACACCTTCATATTGTCGCATAGTAAAACCTGTTTAATTCAAGAGTTGATACTGATCTTACCCCTTCAAACTTGGGAAAGGATCGGTAGATAGATGGGCTCGATAATAACCTTTTATTGCTCAATATCCAAGAAAATAGCATAAGAGAGGTGATGTGCTAAAAATTTGAGGAGAAGTTGAGGGAAAGCTAATAAAAAGCTAATGAAAAGTTGAGGAAAATATGGGTAAAATTTACCCATCTTAAGAGAGGGGGAATTATTTGGTTTTAAGAGAGATTACTATTTACGAGCTACTTTTATCTTAAATAGCCGCTATCTATCTGTTTTTATAGCATTTTTTGTCGCGATATTTTGGAGTGTCACTCATCGTTATTTGTAAATCATTTCTGTTTGTAACTTATTGATTAAAGAGGTTTCTCTCAATTCGTAATGCTAGAAATAGTTGTTATACTGTAGCGTAAGTTAAGTCGTTGCATTGAGTTGTAGCGATCGTCCGATTCAATCATTTCGATCATTTCAATAATAAAGAGGGAATATAAAATGAAAGGGAATAAAGACGTTATCGATTACCTAAATGTTCTTCTTGCCGGTGAGTTAGCAGCAAGAGATCAATATTTCATCCATGCAACAATGTACAACGAATGGGGATATCAGAAGTTATTTGAACGAATCTTCCATGAGATGGATGATGAAACTGAGCACGCGAAAAAGATTATTGAGCGTATCTTAATGTTAGAAGGTACTCCAAAGATGGTACCCGATGCGATCAATATCGGCTCGACAGTTGAAGAGATGCTTCAGAGCGATCTCAATCTTGAACTGTCAGTGCGTGAAGCATTAAAGAAAGGTATTGCCCTCTGTGAAGAGAAGCAAGATTATGTTACACGTGAGATGTTAGTTGAGCAGTTGAAAGATACTGAAGAGGATCATGCTCACTGGTTAGAGAAGCAGCTCCGTCTTATTAAGACTATTGGTTTGCCACTCTATCTTCAAAATGAGATTGCTTAAGAGAGATCGGTGAGTATCCATCATAGCTCTCCATTATTGATCTCTACCATAATCTAATTGAGGAAGTTGAGGTAAAAAATATGAAAGTTGAACGTTCAGTATTACTACAGCTGAATAAGGTATTAGGACAATATCTAATCTCTATCAACCAATATTTTCTTCATGCGCGTATCTTGAAGAATTGGGGTTTTGAGGGGTTAGGGCATCCTGTCTATAAGAAATCGATTCAAGATATGAAAGAATCTGATGATCTTATTGAGCGTATTCTTCTGCTTGATGGGTTACCTAATTTACAAGAGTTAGGAAAATTACTAATCGGAGAGGATGTTCCTGAGATCTTAAAGTGTGATCTCGATCGTGAGTATCAGAAGCGAGCGGTTTTAGTTGAGGCGATTGCCCACTTAGAAGAGGTGCAAGATTATGTCTCGCGTGAGCTTTTAGAGGGACTTCTCGATGAGAGTGAAGAGTATATCGATTGGCTTGAGACTGAGAGAGAGAATATCGAGGTATTAGGCTTAGAGATCTATCTTCAGCAGTTAATTGAGAAGAAGTAGCGCTCAATTTTATGCACTAGATTTGATGAGATCATTGATAGACGGCTAATCTCATCATCTCATGGCCTTGATCCCTCATTGTTATCGATGACTCAATGAGGGATTGAGTTTGGCATCATATGTGACATAAGTTGAGCGGTAATCGATAATTTAATCGTTGACAGAGTTAATCGTTGGTAGAGATCCTCTATTTAGTCCCCATTTCTCCATTCAATAAATAGAAGAGCCTATCAACGATCTAAAATGAAAATATCTAAATAAAGATGATTTCAAAAATGGTTAAAATGGTTAAGATTATCGTTCAGTTATAATTTATCAATACACTATCTGCAACGCTCAATTATTATTGATAGTAATGATTGATAGTTGTTATTGAGAGTAGTGATGAGTTTGATAGTCATAATTAAAAATCTCAGAGGATTTAATCAATTCTCTGAGATTTTTTTTGTAATTTTTGAAACGCTCTTTTGTAAGTTCTGATAGAGCGAGATGTTTGTTGATTGTATCGACAAATTTCGTGATAACTATCGTAACTCATAAGCCTGGGGGATGGGGTTATGGGTCGATTGAGGAGATGCTTCTCCCGGCAATAGACTTCTAGCAATATCGGCACAAGAACCACAACCTGTTGCAACACCTAGCTGCGCTTGGAGTGCTTCAAACGTTGTTACGCCATTTTCGACAGCTTCAACAATTGCTTTATCAGTAATCCCATTGCAAAGACAAATATACATCATTAATTCCTCTTATCGATGATCGCTTTCTACATACTAATAATAATTATTCTTATTTGCAAGTAGTAAATAGTGCGATTTGAGAATAAAATTATTCGAAGAGGGAGCAGTGATGAGCGCAAGGCAGTAAGTGAGGTAGGAGAGTCGTTAAATCACGATAGTTGCAGGAGGTAGTGAGATCGAAATCGTTAAACTAATGTTGGGGCTTTCTTTTGTTATCGATTCTTTTCGAAAGAAAAATGAATAAAATGAGTGAAAAGATCAAAGTTAGAAAAAATATGCACTATATTATGAGGGAAGGTTTTAATGAGATCGTGATAATCAGCATTTTATCGAGGTTTCAATCGATTATTGTCGACAAAGTATAATGTTGTTAATGTCATATTGTTAATGTCATATTTATTAATGCAATATTATTAACTTGAAGAGTGCAAGCGTCGATAAAGCTGATAAAGATCTCAATAAGTTAAAGTAGATTTTATGCTAGAAAGGGAGCTAAACATTGAGTAGAGAGATTAAGAGTTTACGAGATAAATTGTGGCAGCGGGGGCAGCTGTTTCGTACCATTCGCGATTACTTCTTCTTAGAGGAGGTGGTTGAGGTTGATACCCCGATTATGAGTCAATTTGGCAATCCTGATCCTGCGCTACTCAATTTTAAGTCTTGTTATACCGGGCCTGGAAAGCTTCATCATTGCGAAACTTATCTAATCACGTCCCCTGAATATCATATGAAGCGCCTTTTAGCTGTGGGTTCAGGATCTTGTTACTATTTAGGCAAGGTTTTTCGAGATGGGGAGTTGAGTCATCGCCATAATCCAGAATTTACGATGTTAGAGTGGTATCGAGAAGGATTTGATCTAGAGACCCTCATGGAGGAGGTTTATCGCCTTATTCGTATTTTAAGTGGGAAGGGTCTTGAGCGAGAATCTTATAGTTATCAAGTGGCTTTTCAGAAATTTTTAGGGATCGATCCCTTCTCAATGACACTTGAAGCATTAATAGAATTTATTGAATCTAAAGATCTCTCTTTGACTTTTACACCAAGAGATCGGGATGAAGCGCTTGATCTTATTGTCTCTCATCTCTTAGAGCCACAATTTGATCGAAATAGTGTCACTTTTCTCTATCATTATCCGGCAACTCAAGCTTCACTAGCGAAGATTGTTACAGATGATAATGGAAATCTCGTTGGAAAACGATTTGAAACTTACTGGCAGGGATTAGAACTGGCAAATGGTTATGAGGAATTAACAGAGAGTCAGGAGCAGAGAGCTCGCTTTGAGGCAGAAAATAGTCTGCGCCAACAGATTGGATACGATACTGTTCCGATCGATCAGTTTCTTTTGGAGAGTTTAGATCAGCTACCATTCTGTAGTGGTGTTGCTTTAGGGGTTGATCGTCTACTGATGGCGATCTGGGGCAAGGAAGATATTGCCGATGTGCAAGCCTTCGGTTTTGAGCAATCATAAGGTTATTTTGGTAATTATCTATTGAAATAAAGAGGCTGAACGCTGCCGGATCTTACTATCGTGCGCTTCCATAAATTGCGCGCCGGCAGTTGGCAATTACTCGATTAGCAGAAATTTTCCCGGCATGGGTGTCATCGATGCTGACCTGCGGGCATGCAGTGGTGAAAAGAGCGAGATGATTGGTTCCCGCCTTTCAACAAATTCTCTTAAGAATGATCGGTTGAATCAAAAGTAAAAGAGGCTGAACGCTGCCGGATCTTACTATCGCGCTCTTCCATAAATTACGCGCCGGCAGTTGGCAATTACTCGATTACTAGAAATTTTCCTAGCATGGGCATCATCGATGCTGACTTGCGGGCATGCAGTGGTGAAAAGAGCAAGATAGTTGGCTCCCGCTTTTCAACGAATCCTCTTAAGAATTAATGATTGAAAGTTAATGATCATCAATAGTTATCATGATCAGATATTCTTAATCATAATTGGGTATAATCTTGAGAGGTTATTTTAAAGAGAGGTTGCGGTTGGAAGATCGAAAACCGCTTAAATAGTTGCAGATCTAAAACTTGGGAAACTGAGAGAAGAGGTGAGAGGATGGTGGATGCGCCGAAGCCCTTTTGGCAAACATTGCGCTTTATATTGAGTAATCTTATTGTGTTGAGCTACTTTTTAGTGCGCGTCACACCAGAGAGTAGAATACTCGATGGCGTTGTCTTTACACTCGATACATTTTTAATCCCAATGTTTGTCTTTATTGCAGCCTATTTGACGCAAGATATCTCATTGAAAGAGATTAAAAAGGCGATGATTCCCGCTATTATCACCTGCAGTGGTTTTCAATTGATTAATACGATCCCGGCAATAATTGCTGGGGAGTTTTCGCTTTTGAAGTTTTTTATCGAGCCGCTCGATGGCGTCTGGTTTATTATTGCCGTTCCACTCTGGCAGGGTTTTAGCAAGATGCATGCAGAATTACGCCATCATCCTGTCATAACGATGATTATCTTCTCCATCATCGGATTTACTGCCTTCTTCTATGGACTACCTTATTCAGGGCTCTTCTCTATTGTTGCTTATTTTCCCATCTTCTTTCTAGGTCGCCGCATCACTCATGAAGCGATTCATCGCTGGCGCTCTGCACCTATCTATCTTCCGCTCCTTCTATTAGCGATCGGTTTAGCTTCCGCCTATTTTGGTTTTATCCATTATCCTCATCCTCTCTCATTTAGAACGCTCTACCATCTTCCTCTACAAGAGGCGATTATCTATTATCTACTCTTTATGTCACTTTTAGGCATGTTTGGCATGGTGATTGTCTATGGTATCCGCTATCTTGCCTTTTTAGAGAGCGTTGCACCTAAGGCGTTAGGCGTCTATCTGATCCATCCTATTATCTGTGTGATTGTTTTAACTGCGTTAGCACACTCTCAAATTGCTTTAACATTGCCGGTAGCGCTCTTTTTGACGCTTGTAACGATAGTTGTTGCAGTCGGTCTTGCCTCGATCTTCCCATTCAATTGGTTATTAGCACCGAAGATTTCTCATGAAGAGTATGAGTCAGCTTAGTAATAGAATATCAATAATATAGTGAAATCGGTTTAAAAAAGACTGAAAAAAGCTTCTTCAAAAGTTGAGAAAAAACGTAATATTTTTCTCATTTTTTTCTTGAGCGTTGCCCAATATTTTTCAATGGGATTCAGATCAGGAGAATAAGGTGGGAGGAATAATAGCCGATGACCTGTTCCTGATAAAATTACTTTTAATTGAGATTTTCGGTGAAATCTAGCGTTATCCATAACGATAACGCTATTTTCAGGAAGTTCAGGTAGTAACTGAGTTGCAAACCAATACTCAAAAAAATCACTATCCATTGTTCCCTCATATTGAAAGGGGGCTATTAATGTTTTTCGATTAACAAGACCCGCTACAAGACTTGTCCTGCGGAATCGTTTACCGCTTACAAAACCTTCGACTTTAACGCCTTTTGGAGCTCTCCCATGTGTCCGGTAAAGATATTGATCAAACCCAGTTTTATCAAGATAAACAATCTTATCTTTTGATATTTTCCCTAACTCTTTTAAAAACTGGTCTATTTTTTTTGATCTTGTTCACGATAAGTTGTGCTTTTCTTTTTACGTCTCAAGCCAAGTTTAACAAGCATTTCGTGAACAGAGGATGTTGCGCATTGGAAAACTTCAGCAATTTCATAAAGATAAGCATCAGGATGTTCTTTCATATAAGCTTTGAGTTTTACTGGATCGATCTTTTTAAAATTACGTTGCCGAACGGGATCTTCTAAAGAACCCTCAGCAAATTTTTGTCGCCATTTTTTAATGCTTCCTGGAGATACGTTAAATAAACGAGAGACTTCAGCCATACTTTTACCCTCATCAAGAGCCTCTAATATACGTTTTCTAAATGAAATTTCGTATGCCATAAATTCCTCGTTTGTTTAAATATTCTTGATCAGATTATGTCATGGTTTAAAACCGATTTCACTATAAAATCAATCAGAGGCTTAATAAAATAAAACCTAAACAGATCTCTCTGTCTAGGTTTTCAAAAGCATTGCAATAGTGCTAGCTGAGATAATCGATAAGATTGATGAATCTAAGACTCAGTCTAGAAGTTACTCTTCATCTTCCTCTTTGATCTGCGCTTTATCAAATGCTAAGCGAGAGTTGAGGCGAAGCACCGCATTATCAAAACGGCGTTGATCGGTGCGATTACGAATTTCTAATTTTGGTACGGGGGTCGGTGTGCCATTATCATTGATCGCAACCATAGTGAAATAGCAGCTATTTGTGTGGCGTACTTCACGAGTCTTAATGTTTTTGGCTTCAACACGGATACCGATCTCCATAGAAGTGCGCCCAACATAGTTGACGTTTGCATGAAATGTAACAAGCTCTTGAACATAGATGGGTTGTTTAAAGACCACTTTATCGACCGAAAGGGTAACAACATAGGTTCCGGCATATTGGCTCGCACAAGCATAGGCGACTTGGTCGAGGAGCTTAAGAATATTGCCTCCATGAATATTTCCTGAAAAGTTAACCATATCCGGTGTCATTAAGACAGTCATACTGAGTTCACGTGTGGGTGTTTTTGTATCAATCATTTTTCCTATCTCATTTGAAATCAATAAAAGGTATAATTGCTCTCTATTATAGTGGGTCAGCTGAAATCATACAGTATCAATTAGTATCAAACCCACTTACTCTTTTTATAAGAGTGATTACAGAAGTTAATGAGTGTTAGTGAGAATATTGCTAATAAAATTGTTTGAGTCTCTTTGTTATTCTATAAGCAGACTTGTAGCTTTTATTGATAATCTTATTGAAAACCTATCATTAAGGGATCATTAGACTTATCAGTATAGTCAGCTTAGTCAGCTAAATCGGCTGAATTAGCTCGATCGGTTTTGATCAGACCCAATCAATTGATATCAACTAACTTTAATCAACTCTACCTTTATTTATATCACGATAAATTATTCCGGCAAGATAAATGAGTTATTTAGAACAATTAAATGAGAGTCAATATGAAGCAGTGACTGCACCACTTGGGCCTGTTCGCGTATTGGCAGGTGCAGGTTCGGGTAAGACGCGTGTTTTAATCTCTAGAATCGCTTGGCTATTAGAGACTGAGCAGGCAGAACCCTTTGGCATTTTAGCTGTCACCTTTACCAATAAGGCAGCATTTGAGATGCGTACGCGATTAGAGGATACGCTAAAGTTTTCATTAAGGGGGATGTGGATAGGGACCTTTCACTCCCTCTGTCATCGTATTTTGCGCCTTCATCATCGCGATGCAGGATTGATTGAAAATTTCCAAATTCTTGATAGTGATGACCAAGTGCGTCTCTGTCGCCGCGTTATTCGGGCAAGGGGCTTAGATGAGAAGCTCTATCAGCCACGCGTGCTAGCCAATTTTATTAATGGGCATAAAGAGGAGGGGCGTCGAGCGCAACATATCGAGGTCTATAATGATGCTTTTACAAAAAATCTGGTTCAGCTCTATCACGATTACCAGACGCTATGTGAACAGTCGGGGCTCGTTGATTTTTCAGAGATACTTTTAAGAACAGTAGAGCTCCTTCGAACCCATCAAGCAATCTTAAACCACTATCAAGAGCGCTTTAAGTTTGTCTTAGTCGATGAGTTTCAAGATACCAATAGTGTGCAATATGCTTGGTTACAGCTCCTCTCCGGCAAGCATCATAATCTCTTTGTTGTAGGGGATGATGATCAGTCAATTTATGGCTGGCGAGGCGCAAAAGTGGAGAATATTCTCCATTTCGATACGCATTTTGAGGGGGTAACAACTGTTCGATTAGAGCAGAATTACCGCTCTACTAAGGCGATCTTAGAGGCGGCAAACCATGTTATTGAGAAGAATGATACCCGCTTAGAGAAGCGTCTCTGGACCGATAATGAGTCGACACAACCGATCATTCTCTATCGCGGAACCGATGGTTATGATGAGGCGCGCTTTGTTGTAGAGACGATTAAAGAGCGGTTAAAAGAGGGATATCAGAAATCGGATATTGCAATTCTATACCGCTCAAATGCGCAATCTCGACTCTTTGAGGAGCTTTTACTACGTGGACAGATCCCTTATCGAGTCTATGGTGGTCTACGCTTCTTCGATCGTGCGGAGATCAAAGATATTATGGCTTATCTACGCATGGTGGTAAATCCTAACGATGATGTCTCGCTTGAGCGTAGTATGACAACGCCCCCTAAAGGCATTGGTCAGGCAACTATTGAGATGATTCGAGAATATGCAGCACAGCAGAGAATCTCTCTTTGGGAGTCGATGCAGCATCTTCTTGAGGGGCAGCAGCTTAGCACAAGGGCTCACAATGTTCTTCTTGCCTATAGTGAGCAGATTCATGATCTTATGCAGAAAGTTGAAGAGATGAAGCTCGATCAATTCTTTGCTTACGCCATTGAGCAGAGCGGATTAAAAGCACAATATAAGAAGGAACCACTCAATCGAGGAGAAGATCGGATCGATAACCTCAATGAGCTCATCACAGCAGCAGAGTACTTTATGATGAGTGACCAGGTGGAGTTAGCTTTTAGTGATGATCCTGTGGATATTCAATCCTTAACGACAAGAGAGCAACTCGATGCCTTTATGGGGCAGACATCACTCGATTCTAGTGATGCGCAGGCGGAAGCTGGAGAGGATTCAATTCAATTGATGACGCTTCATGCCTCAAAAGGTTTGGAGTTTCCTATTGTCTTTTTAGTAGGGATGGAAGATGGCATGTTCCCAAGTGATGCTTCCATTCAAGAGGCTGATCGTTTAGAGGAGGAGCGCCGATTGGCATATGTTGGTATTACTCGGGCAGAAAAGGTTCTCTACCTTTTAGGGGCAGAGCAGCGGATGATCTATGGTAAGACGCTCCGGATGCCACCCTCCCGTTTTATCCGAGATATCCCCTCTCATCTTGTTGAGATGATCGGTCCGGCGATTGCGATTCGACAAACATTACCTAGTAGTAAGGCTGGGAAGCGAGAGCAGTTTGAAGATAATATTGATGGATATAAGATTGGTCAATTTGTCTCTCACCCCAAATTTGGTGATGGTGTGATTCAAGGGTTTGAGGGCGTTGGCGCAAGCACCCGAGTGATCGTAGAATTTTCCGAATCAGGGCGTAAGGTTTTAGTTTTAAGCTTTGCTAATTTAAAGATTTTATAAATAATTTATAGAGGTTTTGTAAATGCTTTGTAAGCGCTTTGTAAAAGTTTTACAGCTATTTATTATGAATTTGTAATATTTATGTAAACTATTTCTATACTTTTATTGTATATTGTTTTTAGAAGAGGGGGAATATGATATAGATCATGTTACTAGAGGTGGAAACTTGCTTTATATCAATAGTGTAAAGCGAAAGCTCAGTTAGACTATTACTCATTCCCTAGTAGTAGGCAATAACAAGTTCAAATCATCAATGCATTTCGTCTATTAAATGTTTATTTGAATGGATATGCCTAATATTTTACTGGTTTTAACGTTACGTTAGAACCAGTTTTTTTTGTCTTAAAAGTGATGTTGATAGAGCGCATTTTATTTACTTTTGTTAAAGATGGGTCTACCCTAAATCAGAATGATTAAGAAATAAAGTACAAGCTACAAGCTACAAGCTACAAGCTACAAAGTACAAGACACCTAATGCTAGGTCACCTAGTACTAGGTACCAAGTACAAAGGATAAAATAAGGAGTAAAAGATGTTTCAAGCGCTCTATCTACAAGACACCCCTGACTTTAGTTGTTCTCTCGCATCAATCTCGCTCGATGAGCTCTATCAAGAAGAGGGTGATACCTTAATTGAGGTTGAATATTCAACTTTAAATTACAAAGATGCGTTAGCAATCACCCATCAGGGCAAAATTGCTCGTCGTTTCCCAATGATTCCCGGGATTGACCTTGCAGGCCGTGTTTTAGAGAGCCGGTCAGATGCAGTAAAGGTAGGAGATCAGGTATTTATCAATGGATTAGGTTTAGGTGAGAGTCATTATGGCGGTTTAAGTGAGAGAGCTTATCTTAAGGGGGAACAGCTTTTACATCTGCCCGAAAACTATACCTCTTTTGATGTAATGGCATTTGGGACAGCGGGATATACTGCGGCGCTTTCAGTTGCACGATTATTAGAGTTAGGTTTAACGCCGGAAGGGGGAGAAATTCTTGTATCAGGCGCAACAGGCGGTGTCGGCATGGTTGCAATAATGCTTCTCTCTCGCTTAGGTTTTGAGACGGTAGCGCTCACTTCGAAAATAGATCAACCGGAGTTTTTTACTCAGATTGGGGCTAAACGAGTTGAAGATGCGCGAAGCTATTATGAGGCAGGGCGCGTACTACAGAAGGGGCAATACCAAGGTGCGATTGATGTTTTAGGCTCGATCCCGCTCGTTAATATCTGTGCGCAGATTCAATATGGTGGTGTTGTTGCCACTTGCGGTTTAGCACGTGGAATGGATCTTCCTGGAAGTGTGGCACCTTTTATTCTGCGTGGTGTCACACTTGCCGGTATTGATAGTGTAATGGCACCCCGATCGGCACGACTCAAAGCGTGGAAGCTCTTGAGTGAGAATATTCGTAGCGCAGAGATTCGCTCGCAGGTTGAAGAGATCACTTTGCAAGAGGCGATACCTACCGCTAAGAAGATGATTGCCGGTCAAATTCGGGGGCGGTATGTTGTTAAAATTTAGCGTAGTATTGATCTAAAATGATAGGTGCAGGATGATCTATTTATCAATCTGGCGAAATTGGCGATTGAAATAGAGAAGTCCTGCATTCTGGTCATCACTAATTGCCATATAATCGAGTTCAAGAATAAAGAGAGTGTGAGTACCAACTTCATAAGTTGCAGTGACGCGCCCCTCTAAATTAGCTAAAGCTCCCTTAAGCAGCGGCAGATCAGAAGGTCCTTCTGTAAACTCAAAGCGCTCAAAACGCTCTTCCATTGAGACGGGATGCATACCACCAAAATATTCTGCCGCTTCTTGTTGTTCAGCACTTAAGATATTGACTGCCATACGATTATGAGCTTTAAAGGCGGCGTTGCTGGCACTATTTTGATTGATAGAGACAAGCATTGTCGGAGGTGTATCAGTGATGGAGACAACCGCTGTTGCCGTTAAGCCACATCGTCCCATTGCGCCATTTGTCGTGATAATATTAACCCCGGCACCGAGTTGTGCCATGGCATCTCTAAAGCTCTTTTTTATATCTTGATGGTGATCAATCACTATCTCTTTCATTCTATTATTCCCTCCTGTAGTGAACCATTGATTCTAGCGCTTTCTCCAAGGTTTGAAAAGTAAAGAAGCGATCTTACTGTTATGTGGGGGAATTGAGATCGGTCTTGCTAATAATACGTTGATAGACCTCTGGGTAATGATCCTTCCATGCTGTGTGTGCTTTGATAATATCGCTGCAATCAATATTAATAATTCGCTCACTATCGCTCTCAATAGGGTAGTAACCAATCGGTCTACTCAGTTTGATATTGGCAATTGCGTAAGTGGTATGGAGCGTTGCATCGTGAATAGAGTGGCAATTGTAGATCTTGCCACTAATAGCGGCGGTTAAATCTTCCCACTCTTGAGCATTATTATCGACCGCTCCCCCTAAAAGAATCACATTATTGATCTTAATTTCAGGATGGTATTTGAGAAGCTCAAGTGCATAGAAGATGACACGGCAACCTAAAGAGTGTGCAATTAGGGTGTAAGGCCCCTCTTTACATTGATAGAGGATATTTCCTAAAATCTCCCCGGTATCTGCAGCCTTCTTCATCGAGACATGCCACGGGTTGGTAATAGCGCTATAGGCAAGTTGCGCTAAAAAAAGTTTTTTAGAGAGAATATTCCCAAACTTAGGGGAGAGAAGTGAGCGGGTAAAATCTGCCATATTCTTTGATGCCCATGTTAAGCCATAGATCTCAATATTATCGGGAATGAGTTCAAAAGAGCGGCGCCAATCTTCAAAAATTTTATCGTGCTCTTTTAGAAACCCATTAATCACAATTGCGCGGTGAGCTCTATTTTGAGATGCTGATCTCTCCTCTTTCCCACTTTTTGGGGATGATTTACTCAATCGAATAATTTCAAAGCGTTCATCATCGGTAAAATATTCACTAAGAAGGTGTTTGCCGATCGTCGCCCCAAAACTGTAGCTTTTATTCTCAAGGGAGAGTAATCGTTTATATTCGGTAATATCTTTAAGTGGGGGATCGAGCGGTGCAAAGCGAATAATCGAACCATCATGTTCTGCGCAGCGCTCATTATCCCAAGAAAAGAGTTTCCCAAAACTCTTCTTATCAGCCCCTTTAGCCATATTGTCGCAAAATCGGCACTGTACGGTGTAATTGCCACATTCGGCACATTGATAGATGCTTCTACGTAAGCGATGAGCCTCTATCAGTTGATGATCTCTCTTATTGAGGCACCATGAGCAGTAACGATTCTCTAACGTCTCTGTTATTTCCGCCTCTTCAAGTTCCTTCTCAATCGTCTCTTTCTGCTGCACCTTATAGGTTTTATGATCAATTTTCCGTTTATCTTTCCGGCTTGAATCTCGCTTCATTTCTCATCCCCATTTAACAATTACTTATCCTTAAATCTATCCATTAACAATAATCTGCGCGATATCGGTCGACCCACATTGCTGTTGCTCCACAGACAGCTGCGGGCATAATAAAGAGATTGATAATAGGAATCATCGTTAAGAGTGAGACTAAAGCGCCAAAGGGGAGGTTGAAGAGGCGATCCTTCCCAAGGCGATTCTTCATGTCAGGAAAAGAGATCTTATGGTTATCAAAAGCGTAATCACAATATTGAATCACCATCATCCAAGAAGCAAAAACAAACCAAAGTACTGGCGCGGCGATATTGATAACGGGAATGAAGGAGAGCACTAAGATTAGAAGCGCACGGGGGAGATAGTAACCTAAGCGAACCAATTCTCGATGGATCATTCTCGGTATATCTTTAACAAAAGCGGCCCGTGAGAGATCAGCTGCCGGCACGCCAGATCGCTCTTCTTCTACCTTTTCGGCCAGTAGGCTATTGAAAGGGGAGGCGATAATGTTGGCGATAGTACTAAAAAAATACCCAAAAACGAGTACGATCGAGAAGAGGATAAGTGGCCAGAGGATAAAGTGGAGCCAATGAAGCCAGTTAGGGAGATAATCTAAAATTGCGGCGATCCAACCATCGATCTGGAAGTAGAGCCAGATAAAAGCACCTCCAAGAATAAAGATATTGACAACAATCGGGAGAAAGACAAAACGTTTCAAGCCCGGCTGCATCATGATGGAAAAACCCTCTAAGAAGTAGTGAAGGCCTGTTTTTCTACTTCGATCTCTCCTATTTCGATTGATCTCTTTCTGACTCATCTATATTGCTCCTTTTTGTTGCCTTGTTCTTGCTCTTACTCAGCTCTTAACTCTTACTATTTTTTGAAGTCCCAAATCTCAAAGGTGTAATCATATCGATTCTTCTCATCTTTATGATGCTTCTCCTCAAAGATGAGGGTTGCATGGCTAAAATCAAAGGGAGGCATCTGGGTATCCCCTTCGATATTGGCATGTACATGGGTGAGATAGAGTCGATCCATTAGGGGAAGCGCTGCTTTATAGATCGGCGCACCCCCCATAATCATAATCTCTTGGGCGTGATGCGCTCTCTTTAATGCCTCTATCGCCACTGAAAGATCAGGGTAGATTAGGCAGCCTGGGAGCGCATCTTCCTCTAAAGAGCGTGAGATTACTACATTGGTTCTGCCGGGAAGTGGCCGGCCGATTGATTGGTAAGTTTTTCGGCCCATAACAATCGGCTTTCCCATAGTGCTCTTTTTAAAAAATTGCAGATCATTAGGAAGATGCCATGGTAGGGCATTTTTATCACCAATTGTGCCATTATCTGCCATTGCTAAAATAAGGGAGATGATGCACTGGTTTTCTCCTCTTTTCTCTGCTGTTTTTTCTCTATCTGTTGCACGATTATGGTCGTCTCTGTTTTGATTCATTGAATACTCACTTCACTATTTCATTCATTCATTATTTATGAATGTTGGTGTTAATAATTAATGCTGATGTTAATGTTGATGTTAAGGTCAATTTCTATCACCTCTTTTCTCTTATTTTCTTCCTATTATAGGGGAATTTCTCTTAAAGTATCCTCTGATTAGATAAGTCGATTCTAAAAAATTGTCCCCATTAAGTCTCAATCAGCTCCTAGTTGAGTAATGAGAGAGAGTCGTTTCATCCTTCAACTCTAGCTATTACACTTCTTTGGTTATTTTAAGAAATAGATAATAGACAATAGACAACTTCCCTGCAACTTACGCTTAATTAAATAGTGAGGGGTGCTATAATATCGTCCTACTTATTTTAGGTGTTGATAAAAATGATTGAACAGAAAGAGAGTAACAAAGCGCCTCATAAAAAGAGCAATGCGATCTATGTATTACCTAACTTGATTACCACTGCTTCGATGCTCTGCGGTTTCTCTGCAATTTTAATGGCATTAGATGCCTATTATGGTGCTCATACGGGAGATTCGCCCCAAACCTTTACGCAAGCAGCTATCTTGGTCTTTATTGCGATGATCTTCGATGGTTTAGATGGTCGCGTTGCCCGAATGACCAATAGCTCTAGTGCATTTGGCGAGCAATATGATTCTTTATCAGATCTGATCTCCTTTGGAATTGCCCCAGCACTGATTATCTATCTTTGGGCATTAAAAGAGAGCCATTTCAATATTATTGGCGGGATCTCTTGGTTTGTGGCCTATATCTATCTTGCATGTGCGGCGCTTCGTTTAGCACGCTTTAATGTGCAGATTGGTAAGGTGGATAAGCGTTTCTTTGTGGGAATGCCAAGCCCAACAGCTGCGGCAATCGTGGTCGGGCTTGTCTGGTTTGGAGAAAATGTGGGTTTAGAGACACCATGGAAAGATTATGCCGCTTTAGTATTGACGCTCTATGCCGGCTTGATGATGGTGACTAATATTAAGTTCTTTAGCTTTAAAGATCTCCGTTTTCAAAATCCCGTTCCTTTCTTCTTTTGGGTCCTACTTGTTTTAGCTTTAGGCATCTTAGCGGTCTGTGTGGTACGCTTCCCAGGGGAGTCGATCTTTATTGTATTACTTCTTTATGGATTATCAGGTCCTGTTTATGGGATCTTCCGTTTTCGCAAGAGAAAGCAACTCAAGAGCCAGCCAAAAGCAGCAAGACAACGTTAGCATTATTAGCCGATTGACCAATTAGTCGATTGGTTGATTGGTCAACTAGGCAACTAGCTAATTAGGTAATTTAGATAATGAGACATCACTCTATATTCAGTCTATATATTATCGATTATCTAGCGCTGTTATTATCTAATGTTGTTTTATAGGTTATTAAAATTTTAATGGGTCAGATGAGGTCGATAGGGCCTCATCTCTTTTTTGATAGGGAGTAGGAGAGATGGATACCAGACAAGCTGAATATCTGAAGCTGTTGGGGATTCAAGCCTGGTGTAAGCAGGAGGATCTCCCTATAATTCAAGCGCATCTTCAGCAGGAAAAAGCACTACAAAGGGGGAATAGCGCCCCATTAGTGAGAGCGCCGAAAGAGGGGCGTATACGCTTACAAGATCAGATGGCTTCTCTCTTTGATGAACGGCCTTCTGGAAAAATGCCTGATCAGCGATCTGTGGTGGGAATGGCAGGGGGGCATCTTGTTGATAAGGTGCCGGCGTCACACTCCGGCGGGGCAGAGCAGTCTCTAATAACTGAATCATTATCGGGGTCGTTATCGGAGTCGTTATCGCCCCAAGCCTCACAGAGGGAAGGGATGCCGCTACAGGAAACGGTGCAAAATCCGGCTGATCTCAATGTTTCAAGAGAGCGTATTGCACCACAACAATCTTTTCAGGTAGAGGTTTCACCAAGAGCGCCAGAGAAGATTGCAGTGAGAGGGCCATTTACCTCAACTCCCTATCAATTTCCGGCAGATGCCTCTATTTATTCGCCACAATTTGCCGAGAGTATTCAGCAGTGCCGGGGGTGTGAGTTTTCACAATCACGACACCAAGCGACATTACCGCGACAATATCCCGATGCGCCCGTCATGGTGATTACGGATATTCCGCTAAAAGAGGAGATGTATCAGGGGTTAGTCTTAGATCGCGCGGATGAGTCCTTCTTCTATCAGGCCCTCACTCGTGTCGGCTTTAAGGTTGAGGAGCTCTATATTACCCCTTTTATTAAGTGTCGGCCGCCTGAATTACGCGATGTGGAAGAGAGTGAGTGGCATGCCTGCTATGCTATCTTACGGCAGGAAATTTTGGCATTACAGCCGAAGGTGATCTTTCTTCTAGGACGAAATTGCGTTAAATTTCTTCTCCAGAGTGAGCTTCCCTTTGAGTCACTCCGTTTAACACCCCATCAATTGACCTTTGACGGGGTTACTATTCCGGCAGTGATCTCCCATTCACCTAAAGTTTATGCGCGAAATTCCCGTTTAAAAGCGAACTTTTGGCAAGATGTGAAATTTTTACGCCGGCAATATTTTTGCTCAAATCGTATGCTATGACGATTCAATGAGCAATATCAACAGAGCGATTCTGTAGCCAAGCAGTTTTAAGAGACGTTATTCTGCACTTTTGATAACTTTGATGATCTTTAATAACTCTGATAAGAGCTGATAAGAGCTTTTAAGAGCGATTAAAGATGCTGTAAAGATCAAGATACTCATCAGAAGTATCTTATTAGGGAGGAGAGATGGAAAAGAGAAGAGAAGAGGAGATTGCCGCACTATTTGCACGCCTATCAATTGTGCCGGCAACAGTAGAAGATTTAGAGTGTATTGTTGAAATTGAGCAGAGAGCATATCCTGTTCCTTGGAGTAGAGAGCAGCTACTTGCCGTCTTTCAGCAGAAGGTGATTCGCTTAAAACTTCTTCTTGATGAAGAGATCGTAATCGGTTATGCCTTTGTCTCTATTGTATTAGATGAAGGGCATCTGCTCCACATTACAGTTGATCCGCAATATCATGGAAAGCGATTAGGATACTATCTCCTCGATGCGATCTTAAAATTAGGGGAGAAAGAGAAGTTGGCAACGCTCTTTTTAGAGGTCCGTGCCGGGAATGAACCTGCGCGCCGGCTCTATGATCGGATCGGATTTAATCAAGTCGGTCTGCGGAAAGGTTACTATCCTTGTAATATCAATGGACGGGAAGATGCGATTGTGATGGCTTATACTTTTCCAACGGCAATCTTTAATTTCAATTTAGAAGCATAGAGATAGGAGCATAGAGATAGAAGCATCGCTAGCAATCGGTGATCAATATCGATGATCAATATCAGTAATGAATACCGATGAGTAGCATTAATGAGTCTATAAGAGAACTTTATAAGACTCGTTTACAAGTGAGTTAAATGAGTTAAGTGAGTTAAATTACTAAACGCGTTAAAAGTAGAGGATTAATAATGAGTGAGTGTCATGAAAAAGCAGTTATCCAGCTCGATCTGAAAGGATTAAACTGTCCTATGCCGATCTTAAAGACAAAGCAAGCATTGATGCGTGCCGAGAAGGGGGATCGATTAGAGGTCTATGCCACAGATCCCCATGCAGAGATCGATTTTAAAGCCTATTTAGCACGAACAGAGCATCAACTTCTCTCTTTTGAGAAGCGGGATGATCTCTTTATCTTCTTGATAGAAAAGGCATAATTGAACTCAATATCAGAAGCATCAGAAGCATCAGAAGCATCAGTAATAGTAATAACGTTAAACATTAATTAAGTTAATTAAGGTATTGATTGGTTAAAGACCAAAGAACGCATGAAGATTATTCGTAGAACCCCCCAACACGCCCATATTGCACCGCAACATTCCCCCTTTCTTCAAGAGATCTTAAAAAAGAGAGCCATTGAGGATCCGGCAGAGCTCGACCTCTCCCTTCGTGGGCTCCACTCTTTTGAAAGCTTGAGCAATATAGAAGAGGCAACAGCGATTGTTGTCGATGCGATTTTGAAGCAGAAAGAGATCTTAATAGTAGGGGATTATGATGTCGATGGTGCGACAAGTATTGCGTTAGCTGTGAGAATTTTACGGGAGTTTGGTTGTCATAATGTCCGTTATACTGTGCCGCATCGCATCTTAGATGGTTATGGACTTTCAACACCTCTAGTGCGTAAGATTTTACGTAATCCGCCCGATCTTCTGATTACAGTGGATAATGGCATCTCCAATATTGATGGCGTTGCGCTTGCCCGTGAAGAGGGGATTGATGTCATTGTTACAGATCACCATCTGCCACCGGAGAGGCTTCCTAATGCCAATGCTATCGTCAATCCCAACTTAGTAGGGGATCTCTTTCCGAGTAAAGCATTAGCCGGGGTGGGTGTGATCTTCTATCTTCTCTCTAGTGTGCGGGCAAGATTGCAAAAAATGGGATACTTTGGGCAAAATCCAGCTCCTAAATTGGGGAAATATCTCGATATTGTTGCACTAGGAACCGTTGCAGACCTAGTGCCACTTGATGCCAATAACCGCAAAATAGCCCAGCAAGGACTTTTAAGGATGCGTCAGGGAATCACGATTCCCGGCATTGCTGCACTGATTGAGGTCTCTAATCGCAATCAAGCGCGTCTTTCAACCAGTGATATTGGGTTTGGCCTTGCTCCTCTTCTCAATGCTGCAGGTCGACTCGATAATATGCAGGTAGGAATTGAGCTTCTCTTAACGGAGAGCCCAGAAGAAGCGCGAGCTATTGCGCATGAGCTCTTTAGTATGAATGAGGAGCGTAAACGAATTGAGCAAGAGATGCGTGAAACAGCTGATTTTATCCTCAATGAGATCTCGTTAGATGATCAAACATTGCCACTTTCGATCTGTCTCTATGATCAATCTTGGCATCAAGGAATCACCGGGATAGTGGCTTCTCGTATTAAAGAGCAATATTATCGTCCTACCTTTATCTTCGCTTATGATAATGAGGGCTTAGTCAAAGGATCAGGGCGCTCTATTCGGGGCATTCATCTTCGAGATCTGATGAGCAATGTTGCGCGAGATAATCCTGGCTTGATTGTTACTTTCGGGGGGCATGCAATGGCCGCAGGACTCTCTTTAATGGAGGAGAATATCCCCCATTTCCAGAAGGCGATGGAAGAGGAGATCGCGCGCTTTTTAGCGCAAAATGGAGAGGATCAAGAGGCGCTTTTGAGTCAAAAGATCTACAGTGATGGACCACTACCAACTACGGCTTTCAATCTGCAATTTGCCGATGAGATTAAGTTAGCATTCCCATGGGGACAGCAATTTCCCGAACCGATCTTTGATGATCGCTTTGAAGTGCTCGATTATCGTATTCTTAAGGGGGCTCACCTAAAATTTACGCTAAGAACGCCGGAAAATGGGGAGACTTTTGAGGCAATGGCCTTCTTCCAAGCGCATCAATTAGTAGATCATGTTGGGGAGATTCATTGTGCATTTAAGCTCGACATTAATGAGTGGCGAGGGAATCGTAATCTACAGTTGATTATCGATTACTTTACGCCGGTGGCATAATAGCAATAATAAATACGGATGATACGGATGATACGGATGATACGGATGATACGGCGCCACCATCACCATTTCTGACTTCTTTTATGTTTTCGTCCACTTTTCTTTTTCTGCTATCTCCGTTTTGATCAGTCGATAAGGCAACAGAAGACACAATTTGGCAGACATAGACTAACTTTATACTTTTTATTCAGTTTAACGAAGTATAGAGGTGTCTTATGAAACAGATAGAGACCAGATTAGAGTTCACCGGATTAGAATTAAATTTAGGATTGAATCATTATTTGTTGAATCAGCGCTTACCATTCCGGCGCTATTGGCAGAGATTTTTTTGGCACTTTTCGTCCCCTATTTTACTGCTTTTCCTATTATTGTTGATCATCGTGCCGGCAAATGCCGTTCCGCTGCAGCATGGAAAGAGTTTAACCCCTGCTATATTAGATGAGATTATTGTGCAGGAGTATTTTGTAAGTGAAAAGCTCGATGGTGTTCGCGGCTATTGGGATGGGGAGCAGCTTCTCTCCCGGCAAGGGTATGAGATCGTTGCACCAAAATGGTTTACAGAGCATCTTGGAGATACCCCTTTAGATGGGGAATTGTGGCTAGGGCGAGAAACCTTCCAGGAGATCTCTGCCTTGATCGCGCGTGCGGATCGGGAGGATCCGCTCTGGAGTAGGGTGACTTATCAAATTTTTGATCTGCCGGCAGAGCGAGGTCCTTTTCGTGATCGCGTTGCCAAGATGGCGCAATATCTACCTCTTTTAGCGGAGAAAAATCCTCATATCGCAATGATTCCTCAAATACGAGTGAACTCTAAAAGAGCACTTAAAAGAGAGCTAGATAGGGTAGTTTCGCTAGGGGGAGAGGGATTGATGCTCCATCATCAAGATGCTTCTTATCAACCTTATATTCGTCATGGTCAGCTTCTAAAGATGAAAAAAGTGGAGGAGGATTGTGCGATGGTGATCGGTTACACTCCAGGGAAGGGTAAGTATCAGGGTATGGTAGGGGCTTTGCGCGTTAAAAATGTTATTGAAGGGGAGACGAGGTATTTCAAAATCGGCTCCGGTTTGAAGGATCACGATCGGCAATCACCACCAGAGATTGGGCAGTGGATTCGTTATCGCCATAATGGATTTACCGATCGAAAGATTCCTCGCTTTGCTCGCGTTATCGATATTAGTGGTGAGCATTGTGAGCAATTATCAGAGCAGGAGTTTAGGGCATTAGAAGAGGCAATTTAGTTTGAGATGAGATTATCTGTTTGTAGATATGGGGTTATCTATTATAATAATGGGGTTTATAGGATCTATATCGGATAATGGTAGAGAGCGATCATCTCGGAGATTCCCTGAAAAGTTGCTTAAGAGTGGCTGATAGAGAATAAGCTGTAAGAAGTTGCAAGAGAGATCGATAGGGAATTTAACCTTCTACTAATTATCACTTTTATTATATAAGAGGCTTAAAATGAAGAAATTAACAATGATTGGACTTGCAGTATTGACGCTTGCTGGTTGTACAAACTCAAGTCTATATTCGGGTGATGTCTATACAGGAAACCAGGCGAAAACAGTTCAATCAGTCTCCTATGGTACAGTTGTTGCAGTTCGTCCTGTGACGATTCAAGCGGAAGGTTCATCTCTAGGAACCGTCTCTGGTGCAGTCTTAGGAGGTGTTCTTGGTAATGCAATGGGTGGAGGTCGTGGTCGTAATATCACAACCGCTGTGGGTGCCGTTGCAGGTGGAATCGCAGGAAATAAAGTTGAGCAACAGATGGATAAAGTTCAAGGTGTTGAGCTCGATATTAAAACCGATAGCGGACAAACAATCGCGGTGGTACAGAAGCAAGATAAGAGCCTTTTCCGCCCAGGTCAGCGTGTAAGAATGGTAGGAAGTGGTCGTAACATCAACGTTTCTCCTCTTTAATAGCATCGATTATCGAGCGTAAGTGCATAAAAACATTAAAAAATGCATAGCAAAAAGGATCTAAAATGGAGTAATCCTCTATTTAGATCCTTTTTTTACTGAAACAGTCAATTCTTAAGAAAGTTATTGGAGCGGCGGGAGCTGACTAATTCTTTCTTTTTGCCACTGCATGCCCGCCCATTGGCATCTTTAATGCCGGGAATAATGATTATTGACAGCATAATATTCATAATATTTGCCAACACGTAATCATTGGCAGAGCGCATCTGCCGGCATGTGATTTAAGGAAGAACGAGGTGGTTAAATCCGGCAGTGTTCAGCCTTTTTCTTTTTACTGTAATAATCAATTATTGTCATAATCAATTCTTAAGAAAGTTATTGGAGCGGCGGGAGCTGACTAATTTTTTTTTACCATTGCATGTCACTCATTGGCATCTTTGATGCTGGGGAAAATTACTATTTAAATGGTTAAAACTTCATCCCAAGATCGGCGCATTGCGCGCCGATTGGGTTATTGTATTATTTGAAAAGTATCATTTGAAAAAGTTAAGTGCAGAGACATTGAAGACTTCCACCAATAGATGGGAGACAATTGCCACTAAACCGTAGAGAATGATGATGTAGGGCATCACTTTACCACCAAAAGCACGAAATGAGACAGCCGGTTTTTGCCCACTCTTTTCTGCTTTTTTTCGATAATTGATCACCATTGCAGCCGGTACAATAACAGACCAGATCGCAGCAAAGAGGCCTGCAAACCCGATCGCTAATACAAATCCATTTGGAAAGAGCATCCCTAAAATTGTAGGCGGTAAGAAGGTGATCAATGCTGTTAAAAAGCGACCTTTATGACCATCATTAATCTTAAAGAGGTCAGCAATATAGTCGAAAAGACCCAATCCTGCGCCTAAAAATGAGGTCACAACCGCAAAGAACGCAAAGAAACGGAGCGCTAAACCGGTAAAAGGTGAAGCATTAACCTCATCGAGTAGCCATGCAACTTGGTCACTTCCCACAGAGAGGAAGCTTTCACGCTCAATACTTCCCATAATAGCGACCATCCAAGCAAGATAGAAGATAAAGGTGATGGACATTCCCCACGCAATCGCTTTCTTGATCTTTTTCCCCTCAATTCCATAATATTTTACAAAGCTAGGAACGCTGGCATGGAAGCAGAAGGAGGTTAAGAAGAAGGGTAGGCTGGCAAAAGCATAGATGGCATAACGAGATTCACCACTTGGCTCAAAGAGATAGGGAATCTCGATCTTGCCTAAAAGACCTGTCACTGCGGCGAAAAGGGTCAAAAACATCCCGATCATTAAGATGGTTGAGATACGATCAACCGCTTTAGTGCTCCACCAAACGATACCGGTGAAGAGTAGAGCGAAAATCAGTGAGGATTGATAGCGCGGAATCGCAATATCGAAATTGTGACCGATGGTATTACTGATCACAGAACCAGAACCGACGACATAAGCATAGAGAAGAATATAGAGAACAAAGGCGACAGAGAAACCATTTACAAAGCGCCAAAGACCGCCTAAATTATCTTTAACTAAGGTATCAAAACTCGCGCCAGGCTTATAGCCTAAATTGACCTCTAAGATCTGCTCCGCAGTAATATACATAAAAAAAACAGTCAAGAGCATTATCATGACTGTCCAACCAAACCACATCCCTGCAGATGCGATCGGTAAGCTTAACATTCCGGCTCCAATCATGGTTCCTGCAGCGATCATTGCGCCACCCACAACTGAAGGCGATTTATCTACTTTCATCTTCTTCCTCATCGGTCTACAACATCAGTTTGACCTGTTAGTTGATATTGCTCATTACTATATATGATCACATATATTGATCATGTGTCTTGATCAGCATCGATCAGCATCGATCAGCCAATCGGCTAATATGAATTGATAAGTGCTGATAAGTGCTGATAAGAATCTACCGAATTTATCAGATCTATCCAGCCTATCAAATCGATTGATGCTCCAAATTTATTACTGAAAGTCTCTAATATTATCACGATCTACTATTACTGTAATGATTAATCGGGGAAATCGCGGGATAAAAATAGATCTTTGGGGATAATATGTGATAGACTTCTCGCCATTGACCGCAACATAATATGATTTTTTGATTCGTTTATCACTTCACTTACTGCACAGCCCATCTTTTCATTCCGTTTATTCTATATTTGCGTAAGTAGGCCTTTTATTTAAGTACCGTTGCAACAGCGTCAATACTTTGGGCCCTATCCTTCAGATTTTATAATCACTCTTTTACTGATATTTGAATACTGATGTCTCAATCAGCAACTATTAAGAATGACGGATAGATCTTCTCCTCTTGCACCTTTTTGAGGAAATAATAAAAATGACTATTGAAGTATCGCCAGTTGAAGCGATTTCAACAAGAAAACCCACGATTATTGAAGCATTTATTCCCATAATATTTATGATGTTCTCCCTTGTGATCGGGATCGGTCTATGGGATGTGAGTCCACATATACCCCTCTTATTGAGCGTCTGTGTAGCGATTATTGTCGCAATGCGCTTAGGTTTTAAGTGGAAAGCGATCGAAACGGGAATGTTAGATGCCGTTCGTCTTGCGCTACAAGCGATTGTGATTCTTATTGTGATCGGAACAATTATCGCTTCCTGGATTGCCGGCGGCATCGTTCCGACCTTGATCTATTATGGACTCAATCTTCTTAATCCTGCCTATTTTCTAGTTGCAGCATGCGCTATCTGCTGCATTATCTCGATCGCATCGGGAAATGCTTGGACTGCCGCTGGGACAATAGGGATTGCGATTATGGGGATCGGCTTTGGTTTAGGAATTCCTCCAGAGATGGTAGCAGGTGCGGTAATTTCCGGCGCTTATTTTGGTGATAAGATCTCCCCACTTTCTGAGTCGACTAACTTAGCACCGGGAATCGTAGGGGTAGATCTCTTTGAACATATTCGTTATATGCTCTATACCACCATTCCGGCATTGATTATCTCTTTGATTCTTTTTACGATTTTAGGCTTTAGTGCAACCGCAAATTTAGCTGATACGGCAGCGACAAACTTCACTCTGCGAGAAGATCTTAAAGAGCTCTTTGTGATCTCCCCTTGGTTACTCTTAGTGCCGGCATCGATCATTATTGTGATGATCTTCCGTATACCGGCATTTCCAGGATTAATGATAGGCTCTATTTTAGGCGTGCTCTGCGCACTCTTTGTTCAAGGTGCTGATCCTAGCATGGTGATGAATGCGCTCTATGATGGCTATAGCATTACGACAGATAATGAGACGCTCAATGAACTCCTCAATAATGGCGGGATTGTCTCGGTCTTCTCGACAGTATCGCTTGTGATTATCGCAATGTGTTTTGGGGGGATTTTAGAGTTTACCGGCATCTTCCAGACTATCGTTGCCTCTATTGTTCGTTTAGCAAAGACAACAAAGAGTCTGATTATTGCCACAGTGACAACCTGTATTACGGGCAATATTGTCGGATGTGATCAATATATGTCGATCATTGTGCCGGGCAGAATGTATGCTGAGGAGTATCATAAGCGTGGGATTAAAGGGAAAGTTCTCTCTCGTACATTGGAAGATTCCGGAACGATGACATCACCGCTTATCCCTTGGAATACTTGCGGTGCCTTTATGGCGACAACATTGGGCGTTGCGACCTTTGATTATCTCCCATATACCTTTCTCTGCCTCCTAAGTCCGGTGATTGCAATCGCTTATGCCTTAACAGGTTATACCATTGAATATTATGAAGATGGGGAAGCGCCGAAGAAAGTTAGACGTTTTAGAATGCCTAAGCGTATCTAATCAAAAGGTAGATCGCTAGAGTAGATAAGAGCAGATAAGAGTAGATAAGAGTAGATAGATGAGAGAGTGATCGAGAGATCACTCTTTTTTTATTTTTATTATTTCTATTTATGCCGAGCGGAGATGGATCTGCCGATAGCGATCAGGTGTCATATCGGTCATTTTAAGAAAGAGGGTAATAAAGCTAGAGGTAGAGCGATATCCGAGCCTAAATGCACTCTCCTCAACACTATAACCTTTCTCTAAAAGTGCTGAACCATGGATAAAACGAAGACGCGCAGACCATTCACTAAAGCTCATTCCCAATTCTTTTTGAAAGTAGCGTGCGAGCGTTCTTGGGCAATCTCTAGGGTGATCACACCATCATTAACTAAAATCATCTGGCCCCAAGAGTGGGAATGGCTTAAATATTCTGTCGCTTCATTGATATGTTCATCCGCTAGCATAATAAGGCGCTTAGGGTG
Organism: Ignatzschineria sp. PL_is040; assembly: GCF_055813795.1. Taxonomy (NCBI): domain Bacteria; kingdom Pseudomonadati; phylum Pseudomonadota; class Gammaproteobacteria; order Cardiobacteriales; family Ignatzschineriaceae; genus Ignatzschineria; species Ignatzschineria sp. PL_is040. The sequence goes on along the minus strand of NZ_JBVPGU010000001.1, from coordinate 467,193 downwards.
ATGTTGAAATGATTGCAGAGGAAGTTGCTGCACCATTAAAGGCTCCTATTAGAGAGAGGTTGGGGGAGATTGTCTGAATAGTGAGGAGGATTGTCCTATTTCCATTATATCCCTTATATCAGACAGGACTATACTATCCCTCTAATAATTTTCTTACAACTAATTCACTTATAACCTACTCAATCTAGGAGTTATCACTATGCAATTTGCAGCGATGTTCTATCCCCTTTTAGCCGTCTTAATTTGGGCGATGAATGCTGTATTGCATGAATCTCTAGAGAGCTATCACTATATCGGTGGTGCCGTCTCTCTAACCGGGGCTATGATCGCGCAGAGATTTTCGCAGTAATCGATGCTTATCTAGAGTCTCTATTTTGAATCTTAACAAAACACCCTAAAGCAATCATTAATGATCAACTTTAGGGTGTTTTTTATATTCTCTTTATACCCTCTTTATTCTCTCTTTTAAGCGACTAGAGGCTTTTCGGCGAATTATCCGATGGCGTAGACGGCTATAGATAAATGCGATTAAAAAGAGAAGTGTTTGACTGAGAACGATACAGGGGCCCGTTTCGGCATCGATATGAAAGCTTAAGAGAACGCCCATAAAAGCGGAGATAAGTGAGGAGATTACAGCAATTATCATCATAATGGGGAAGCGCTTTGTGAGGAGAAAGCCAATAATGCCGGGGGCTACCAACATCGCGATAACGAGGATAACGCCCACCGCTTGTAGTGATGCCACAATACTTAGTGCTAATAGAATCAGTAATGTATAGTGCAGAAATTTAACTGGCAGTCCTAAAACACTCGCTTGTACCGGATCGAAGCAGTAGAGCATAAAATCTTTTCGTTTTAAGAGGATAACAAGTAACGTAATGCCGGCAATAATGATAATTTGCCACAGCTCTGATGGGAGAATCCCTAAGATATTACCAAACAGTACATGAGTAAGATGCTGATCGGTCTTTACAAAGGAGAACGCAAAGAGTCCTAATGCAAAGAGTCCTGAGAAGACGATCCCTAAAATGGCATCCTCTTTAATCCGGCTATTAGCGCGTAGATACCCCGTTGCAACAGCACAGAAGAGCCCAGAGGCAAAGGCGCCTATTACGAGCGGAAGATTGAAGATAAAGGCTAAAACAATCCCCGGCAATACGGCATGAGAGATCGCATCGCCCATCAATGCCCATCCTTTCAAAATAAGGTAGCAGGAGAGAACGGCACAGACAACGCCGGAGATCAGCGCGCCTAACATCGCTTGCTGCATAAAGGGATATTGTAGTGGTGTTAAAATTAAGGAATCGATCATAGTGATACCTCCTTCTGCGCTAACTTTTGCCTATCTTGCTCTAAATTTTTCTCGACCTCATCGATACTTTCACTAAGCTTTTGATGCCGGCGTGCTGAGCGACGTTTTGCAAAATGACCATGCTTAGGTGCGAAGAGAAATGCAAGCAGAAAGAGCGAGGTTTGAAGAACAACGATCAAACTCCCTGTCGTTCCACCCGGTAAAAAGAAGCTAACATAAGCACCAATAAAGCTACTGACGGCACCAATAATCACCGCTAGCGTGAGCATCACACCAAAACGATCCGTTAAGAGATAGGCGGTAGCACCAGGGGTGATTACCATTGCGATTACTAAGATTGCTCCTACCGTTTGGAGAGCTGCAACAATACAGGCACTTAAAAGCACAAAGAAGAGGATCTGTAGACGCATGACCGGTAAACCGATTGTCTTTGCTTGCACTTCATCGAAGAAGAGTAGCATCAGATCTTTCCAATAGCAGAGAAGGAGAAGAAGGGAGATGATAGTGATAATCGCTGCTTGTAGGGCATCACCATCGGAGATTCCTAAAATATTGCCAAAAACAATGGAGTTGATGCTAATAGGAGTGGGATTGAGTGAGATGATAAGGAGCCCCGCGGCAAAGAAGCTACTAAAGATTAAGCCGATAATGGCATCTTCTCGCAATTTTGTGAAATGCTTCACCAGCCCCATTGCAAGAGCTGCTAAAATCCCGGTAAAAAATGCCCCAATAGCGTAAGGAAGGCTTAAAGCATAAGCGCCGGCAACACCGGGGACGACAGAGTGGGAGAGTGCATCTCCCATCAATGACCAACCCTTAAGGACCAGATAGGCCGAGAGGAAAGCACAAACTGCGCCAACCAGAAGGCTCATCAAAATCGCTTTGAGCATATACTCATATTGAAAAGGCTCTATTAAGAGCGATAATAACTGTTCCATTGATCACTCCTGAGATGTTTCTCTATTAAGAGGGATACGCTCTTTTTGATTATTGCGTACTTTTTTGAGCTCTTGAATCTCTGTGCAACCATAGAAGACAGCAGGGCGTTCATCATCAGTTAAGACCGTTAAATGGCGCGGATCATCATCACTATGGAGATGATCGCCTTTAAGTGAGATCTCACGCAGAACGCCACCGAAGGTATGGGTAAGATTCTCCTGTGTATAGGTGGTTTCTGTGGGACCTTGGGCTAAAACTGTCTGATTTAAGAGAATAACCTGATCACAAAACTCCGGAATCGATCCTAAGTTATGGGTGGAGACTAACATCAGATAATTCTCTTCTCTTAGTGAGATAAGAAGTTCAATAATGCTATCTTCGGTCTTAAGATCAACGCCGGTAAAGGGTTCATCGAGTAGTAAAATACGGCTCTCTTGCGCTAATGCTCTTGCTAAAAAGACCCTTTTTTTCTGCCCGCCGGAGAGCTCACCGATCTGTCGCTTACGAAAAGCGGTAAGATCGACGCGTGCTAAGGCTTCATCGACCTTTTGATGATCTATTTTAGAAGGAATTCGTAAAAAACCCATCTTGCCATATCGACCCATCATCACCACATCTTCAACAAGAACAGGGAAGTTCCAATCAACTTCCTCTGTCTGCGGGACATAAGCGATCTTATTGGCTTTTAGCGCCTCTTTAATAGCCATGTTATCGATCTTAATCGTGCCGGAAGTGGGGTTGACTAACCCCATGATCGACTTGAAAAGTGTCGATTTACCACTTCCATTGACACCGACTAAGCCACAAATAGTGCCGGCATCGAGACGAAAATTGACATCAAAAATAGCTCTATGGCCATTGCCGTAAACAACAGCGACATCTTCAACAACGATACTCATTCTAGGTTAAATCCTTTAACAATCGTTTCTACAGTGGTTTGGAGCAGATCAATATAGGTGGGGACAGGCCCATCTTCTGTTGAGAGAGAATCAACATAGAGAACGCCACCATAACGAGCGCCACTCTCTTTAGCAACCTGTTTTGCCGGTTTATCAGAGATGGTACTCTCACTAAAAAGAACCGGAATTTGGTTGGCACGAATGGTATCAATCAAGCGTTTAACCTGTTGTGGCGAGCCTTGTTCATCGGCATTGATGGGCCAGAGATAAGCCTCTTTGAGATTATAATCTGCGGCTAAATAGCCAAAGGCTCCTTCACTCGTGACTAACCAGCGCTGATCTTCAGGGATCTGCTCAAGCTTTTCCCGTAATGGTTTATCGAGCGCTCTGATCTTTTCGGCATATTGAGCAGCATTTTCATTGTAGATCGCTGCATTTTCAGGATCAGCTTCTACAAAAGCTTGACGAATATTTTCGATATAGATTAAGGCATTATTAGGGCTCATCCAGGCGTGCGGATTAGGTAGCCCTTCATATTCCCCTTCATAGATCGAAAGAGGGGTAACACCCTCTGTTACAACAGCAAATGGGACATTTTTAATATTTTGGAAGAAGCGCTCAAACCAACGTTCAAGATTGAGACCATTCCATAAAATAAGCTCCGCATCTTGCGCTTTGACGAGATCTCTAGGTGTCGGTTGATAATCATGAATCTCTGCTCCCGGCTTTGTAATTGACTCTACAATTGCTGCATCGCCGGCAACATTTTGTGCCATATCTTGTATTATGGTGAAGGTTGTGATAACTTTTAAGGGTTCTTTCGCATATGCAATTCCCCACGCGGAAGTTAACATCGCGCTAATCAGCGCACCTCTTAGGGCAGTTCTAGCCCACTTTTTCAGACTTTTTTTCGATTTTAATTCCATGATTATTGGCCTCCCTCAGCCTTTTATTTGAGAACCATTCTCATTTGTAAATTTATATCATATAGAGTTTACTGTCAAACTTATCCTAAAAATATAATGAAAAGAGCTGTTTTGGGGGTTAATTTTTGAAGTTAATTTTTTGGAATTAAATTTTGAAGTTAATTTTTTGGAATTAAATTTTGAAATTAATTTTTGGAATTAATTTTGGGATTAAAGTTTGGACCTAATTATGGGATCTATAGAAGAAGGCTCTAGGCCCGATCTCTCTCCTCCATTATTTCCATTTCAATCCCAATCCGAGATAGAGCGTTCGATTGGTGCTGCTTCCCCGTTTCGCCTTTAATTTCTCATATTGGTAACCGGTATTGATCGAGAGATTATCCGTCAAGCGATAGGCGAGAGAAGCATTGAGATTGAGATCTAAAGTAACATCTCGATTAAAGCTACGTCCTACGCTCCCTTTAGTGGCAAAGGAGATGGTCTGATTGTAGAGATCATGCTGAAAATCCCACTTGAGTGAGAGCTGCGGGTTATTTGAATGTGTTCGATCCCGATATTCAATACTTTGATAGTTGAGTAATGTTGCCAAAGAGAGCTGTGAGCGTGCATTATTCCAGACCTGAAAACCAGGTCCTGTACCGATCAGTAGATTATTACGAATATCTTCAATCCAATCATGCTGAAAGGCGATCGACCCTTGCCAGAAGAAGCGCGGTGTGATGAATCGATCCGCGGCATAATTGAGATGATAGTAGTAATCTTTTGTTTTATTCTGATCTCGCTTACGATAGAAGTGTGTGGAGGTGATATGGCGCCAAAGACCATATTCCAAAGTATATTCCCCCTTAAGACGATAGCGGGAGAGGCGAGAGTTATCATTATCAAAGATCGCACTTGCATTGAGCGCTAACTCTTGACGAAAAGTTTTAGGTTGCAGAGTTGTACGATTTACTTTTGCAATAATAAGATTTTTATCGAAAGGAATGGATTGAGGGATGCCATGATTTTTAATAATGAGTCGATCTTTCAATGCCTCATCTTCAGCATCGTAGAGCACCTCTGTTGAGGTAAAACTCTTTGTAAATTGATTCTCTTTGACGGCGACCGGAGCTTTGATCTCAAATTGAGCAATATGTTTCGCATCAACCTTCACTCTGCCGGCATAAGGGGTTTCGATCTCAACCTTATGCGCCTCTATTAGTAAAATTTTACCACTGAGCTGATCCCCATTTTTTAGACGAATTTGATCAGCTAAGAGGGGAGTACTTAGCAGGGAGAGTGTGAGAGAAGTGAGGAGAATCAGACGTTGGATTAAGCATTGGTGTGAAAAAAGTCTCATCAATTTTGGCATCAACAGGCTCTCTTTTGGCGGAGAAGGTACTTTTCCGATTCTGTAGCATAGGTTCTGTAGAACGAATTAGAAAAGTCGGTAGAGAACAGGATAAAGGTCGATTTTGACAAGATCAAGAATAAATTGACGTTAATTGCCATTAATAAGTATTAATAAGCACTAATAGACATCAATAGAGATCAATAGACATTAGTAGACATTAATAAGCGCCAATTAACACTCACTTAAATTAAATTGATCTGTTGGATCTTGAAGTATTTTCTTTATACTTTCTCTAAGAGCCAGTGGAGATAACGTGCATGTGCCTGATATCCGGGCTTTTCAGAGTAACGTAATTCCATCGCAAGGTGATCCTCTTCGCTGATTCTTTGTCGAGCTTGTGGCGCCATAAAATCATAATAGGTGCGTATTCCACTCTCTTTAAGGAGCATTAAACCATGATTCTCTATCTGCTTTGCTAGCCATTGTGGGGAGATGGGGGAGATCGGCGTTAGACTGCCCTTATCGCCCTGAAATTGCCCCTTATCAACATAGTAGTAATTCCCTCGAATGAGATTGTGGTAGATCAATCCTTCTTGGTTGTAGAAGAGAAGAGAGAGTTTGCCCCCTTTCTTCAAGTAGGGAAGTGCGATCTGGAAGAAGAGATCGGGATCAGGTAACCATTCGATCATTGCATGACAGGTGATTAGATCAAATTGAGGAAGCGATAGATGGAGAATTGTTTCCAGCGATTCATGATAAAAGGTGGCATCTATCCCTTCATTCTGAAAGCGCTCTTGCGCTAAATTTAACATCTCTATCGCCGGCTCAACTAAGGTGAGGTGATGGCCCTTTTGGGCAAGCATTAGCGCATATTGACCCTGTCCAGCACCTATATCGAGGATAGAGAGAGGTGTTTGATGAAGATTTAACGCATCAAAATCTCGCTCTAAAATAGCAAGACGCAATCTTCCTTTAAATGTTTGGTAGATATTGCGTTTAAACTTTCGACTCAGCTGATTAAATGTCGTCTTATTGTCATGCCCTCTCTCTCCATGAGGAGCCGATTGCTCAAGTGATTGATCAGAAGAGGCGGATATCGGTTTTGGCGTTTTAGCGAGTTTAGTGGGCATGATGCTTTCTTAAATGATTAAGTAATTAAGTGATTAAATGATTAAATGAAGTGACCCAATGATCAATTATCGGAGGATCAGTTGATGAGGTGAGACTGGTGCATCAGGTTTGTATCATCAGATTTGTATCATCAGATTGATTCGATCAAATTTACGCAATTAGATTAAAGCGAGGATATTGCAAGATTTCTGCTAGCATCGAGTAGGGGAACTCATTGGTAATCTCCCGATAATCGTGAGCTGTATCATTATAAAAAGAGGCAGATTCATCGATATTTCGATTAGTGATCTCAACTCTACTCCAGAGCTCCTTTAATTGATCGAGATCTTTCAGCTCAGGATGGTGATTGGCGCGTTTATGAAGATAATTGAGGCGATCACGAAGTAGTAAGATATTGAAGATCTCCTCCTCTTGTGACTGTTTGCAGAGCTTATCATCGTAGAGCGGCATAATCTCTTCATAGAGTTTACGCTCGTCGCGTAGTACCTTCTGTGTGATAACAATAATAGGGCGAGAGTGGTCGATTAATTCACTCTGAAGCCGTAGAACATCTGAAAATGCCGTTTCACAGAGCAATCGCTGAGCACGTAATTTTCGGTAATGGTGGAGGAACAGCACTAAAATAGTGGCAGAGAGAAGAATCGTAATAACGATCGTTAATATAGTGGTTTTCATATAAGCTCAAGGTTCCTTAGCCGATGAGAGTTCTATCTACAAAGTGGCGCGTTGTTAGCCACCGCGCTATTCTCTATCATTTTTCCTATTATATTCGGAATAAAAATAAATGGAGAGATATATTGATCTATTAACCTAGGTTGGTGGGTCGGTGATCTATTAAATAGAGATTATCGAATAGAGATTATCGATCAATATTTCGATGAGTATTTCGATGGGTACTCTTTGAGATTTCTCATGCCTCCTCTTCATTTTCCATTTTCCACTTCACATTTCATATTTCACATTTCACATTCCTCATTCTCGGTTTCCAGTTTTTCTACTCTTAGATTGCCATTTTTTTAGGAGCCATCCATACCTTTTTTCGGGGTAAAAAGAGGGTGAAAAATTCTCTTTAGGGAAAGATAAAAATCTCTGAAATGCCCCATAAAATCTTTATCTAAAGATAAAAAATAGCGCTCTAATTCTATTGACTAAGGTGGGGCATAAGGATAGAATCAGTGACTCAGAAATCGATCATCTCTTTCGATTCCTATTGATCTTATTTATGGGTTGAATTTCTCAATGAAAAAACAGAAAGTCGCCATCATTATGGGGAGTAGAAGCGATCTGCCAACAATGCAGAATGCAGCTGACATACTCAACCAATTTTCCATCTCATACGACATGAAAATCGTCTCGGCACATCGTACGCCAGAGCATATGGTCTCCTTTGCGCTCTCTGCAAAAGAGGCAGGTTATGATCTGATTATTGCCGGAGCAGGAGGTGCTGCGCATCTTCCGGGAATGGTTGCTTCTTTAACGACACTCCCCGTCATTGGTGTTCCAATTAAAACAAGTACCTTAAGTGGTGTTGATTCTCTCTACTCTATTGTGCAGATGCCTGGTGGCGTGCCTGTTGCCACAATGGCAATCGGTGATGCTGGCGCCAAAAATGCCGCACTTTTAGCAGCTCAAATTCTCGCATTGAGTAACGACACACTTCATCAACAGATTGAACATTTTCGCGAAAAGCAAACCGCAACTGTATTAGCAGACAGCACAATTGAGGAGAAATAACTAAAATGCACATTTTACCCGGAAAAACTATTGGAATTATAGGTGGTGGTCAACTAGGTAAAATGCTAGCAGAAGCGGCGAACAGGATGGGATATTACGTTATCACGCTCGATCCTGCCTCAGATGCGCCGGCAGTCTCCGCATCTCATGGACATATTGTCTCTGGTTTCTCCAATGAAGAGGGTTATGAAACATTGATCTCTCGTTGTGATGTGGTGACTTATGAGTTTGAAAATATTAGCGCCAGCTTGGTAAAACGTCTCAATGAGGAGTATTGCAATATTCCTCAAGGTGAGCTTCCCCTCTATTTAGCCCAAAATAGAGCACGTGAAAAAGCAGCATTAACGGAAGCGGGCTTACCTGTTGCGCCCTATGTGGTATTGGAAGATCCAGAAAAAGAGCTCTCTAATGCGATTGACACATTAGGTTACCCTTTTGTCGTAAAGACACAAGAGGGGGGCTATGATGGTAAAGGGCAAGTGGTTGTTCGGAGTGAGGCTGATCTTCCTAAAGTTGCAACGCTCTACAATATCCCCTGTGTTGCGGAAAAATTTATCCCATATGATTGGGAATGTTCGATTATCGGAACGCGCTCAATTAATGGTGAATATCGACACTTCCCGATAGCGGAAAACCTTCATCACAATAATATTCTTTTTAAGACCGTTGCCGGCAGTGAAAAGGTGACGGCTGAATTAGAAGATGCGCTCAACGAGATGCTTAAAAGCTTTATGGTGACTCACAATATTGTGGGAACATTAGCGATGGAAGCTTTTGTTGTAGGGGATCTTATCTATGTCAATGAGCTTGCGCCAAGACCCCATAACTCCGGGCATTTTACCATTGAAGGGTGTGCAACAAGTCAATTTGAACAGCATATTCGGGCGATCTGTGGCCTCCCTCTTGGAGAGACTACACTCAAGCAGAAGACAGTGATGTTCAATATTCTTGGGCAAAATCGAGAGTTTCTCTTCAATTATCTCCCCCATCTTTCGAGCGATGCGCACCTTCATCTCTATGGGAAAAAGGAATTTAAAAATAACCGTAAAATGGGCCATGTCACCTTTACGGGCTCAAAAGGATTAACTTCTTTTGAGAAAATGCTGACAGATAGTTTTGAATAAACTGATACTCAAGGACTCTAATGAAACGTAGATTTTATATTGAAAGTACCCCGCGCTATTCAACTGAGGCTGCTGCCTTATTAAGCGAGCTCAAAAAAGCACTTAATATTCAGACGTTATCAAAAGTGCGACTCATTCAAGTATATGACCTCTTTGATTTGGCAGAGAAAGACCTTGATAGAGTGCGTACGGCATTAATTCAACCAGTCCGAGATCAAGAGATTGATGAGAGTATCATGATGGCTGAATTAGCAAAAATGCCTCACTTCACGATTGAATGGCTTCCTGGACAATATGACCAAAGAGCATATAGTGCAGAACTTGCATTTAAAGTTGTCGGGATCTCTCCTAAAACACAAGTTGCAACGGCACTTCTTTACGGTTTTAATCACGATCTCTCAGCAGAAGACCTCCAAAAAATTCAAGATTATCTCTTTAACCCCATCAATTCCCGCCTGAAAGATCTAACCCTTCCTATTAATGAATCTCGCTTTATCGATAGACGTGAGCCGAAGAAGGTGGAGAAAATTAAAGACTTTATCCATATGACCGATTCGAAACTGACAGAATTCAAGCTGCAGATGGGATTGGCAATGGAGTTTGAAGATCTTAAACATATTCAAGACTACTTTAAAAATGAAGAGAATCGTAACCCTACCGAGACAGAACTCTTAGTTCTCGATACCTATTGGTCGGATCATTGCCGTCACACCACTTTTGAGACTGCGCTTCAAACGATCGATTTTACCGAGAGTCAATTTAAAGAGCAGATTCAGCAAGCGTATGAAGATTATCTTGCGCTTCGTCGTGAGACGGGAATTACAGAGCGCCCTGAAACATTGATGGATATGGCGACAATTTTTGGTCGTTATCAGCGTAAAACAGGTGAGCTGGCTGATATGGAAGTATCTGATGAGGTCAATGCCTGCTCTGTTCGCATCAATGTTGATGTTAATGGTGTCGATGAGCCATGGTTATTGATGTTTAAAAATGAGACCCATAATCACCCCACAGAGATTGAGCCTTTCGGTGGTGCTAACACTTGTGTAGGGGGGGCTATTCGTGACCCGCTCTCAGGGCGTGCTTATGTCTATCAAGGAATGCGTATCACGGGTGCAGGTAATGTGCTTGAGCCGGTAGAAGAGACACTTCCTAACAAGATTCCTCAAAGAAGAATTAGTAAAGTCGCAACCCAAGGAAATAGTGCTTATGCTAATCAGATTGGGGGTACAACGGCTTTTGCTAAGGAGTATATCCATCCTGGATTTGTGGCAAAACGAATGGAGCTCGGCGCAGTTGTCGGTGCGGTGCGTGAAGATTATGTTGTGCGTGAAAAACCGATTGCCGGCGATCTTATTATTCTCTTAGGGGCAAAAACAGGCCGTGATGGCGTCGGTGCAGCAACAGGCTCATCGCAAGTACAAACCGTTGAGACAGTTGAAACTGCAGGTACAGATGTCCAAAAGGGCTGTGCAAGTGAAGAGCGTAAAATTCTTCGTCTCTTCCGCAAGAAAGAGGTGACAACGCTGATTAAGAAGTCAAATGACTTTGGTGCGGGCGGCGTCTCTGTTGCGATTGGTGAGTTAGCAGATGGTGTCTATGTCGATCTTGATAAGGTTCCGACAAAGTATCCGGGTTTAAATGGGACAGATCTTGCAATCTCAGAATCACAAGAGCGTATGGCAGTTGTTGTGGCAAAAGAGAATGCTGAGCGCTTTATTGAGCTTGCGGCGGAAGAGTCTGTTGATGCCGTTATTGTGGCAAAAGTAACAGAAGATCCTCGCCTTATCCTTGAGTGGAAAGGGCATAAAATTGTTGATATTGCCCGCTCATTCTTAGATACCAACGGTATTCGTAAAACGGCGACTGCCAAAGTAGTTGATAGCAATTTACCATCACCACTTCTTCAGCGCCAAAACCTAGATGATATTGAGAAGACTTGGCAGAATATCCTTTCTGACGTCAATATTGCGAGTCAAAAAGGGATGAATCAGAGTTTTGATTCCACCTTAGGGCGCTCAACGGTTCTTCTACCTTATGGCGGTAAGTGTCAAGCAACGCCGGCAGAAACGTCGATTCAGAAGATTCAAGTTGCAGAAGGGGAGACGCAGACAGCGGCAATCCTAGCACATGGTTATAATCCCTATATTGGTGAGTGGTCTCCCTTCCATGGAGCGGCGTATGCTGTGATTGAATCACTCTCCCGTTTAGTGGCATCAGGAGGAGATCCTAAGCGCGCACGACTCTCTTTCCAAGAGTACTTTGAGCGTTTAGATGGTGTACCTGAGCGTTTTGGCAAGCCGGTTGCGGCACTTTTAGGTTCTATTGCGGCACAGAAAGCTTTCAATGTTCCGAGTATCGGCGGTAAAGATAGTATGAGCGGAACCTATGAGGAGATTAATGTTCCGCCTACTTTAGTCTCTTTTGCGGTTGTTCCGGTGAAGACTGAAGATGTTATCTCGCCAGAATTTAAAGATAGTGGTCACTATATCTATCTTCTTCCTGTGAAGGAGGATGTGACAGATCGCATCCCTTATGAAGAGATTAAACGTAACTTTGAAGTTTTTGAGAAGATTCATCGCCAATATAAGATCTATGCGGCAAGCTCCGTTCGTCAAGGTGGCGTAGCAGAGAGTTTAGCAATGATGAGTTTTGGTAATCGTATCGGTGCTAATATCGAAAATATCTCTGAGCATGATCTTTTCCGCCCACAATATGGCGCATTTGTGATCACAACGCGTCAAGCGTTACCGGAGTCGGAAGATTATATTGCGATTGGAACTACATTGAGCGAATATCGCTTCGATTATGGTCAGATCACTATTTTAGGTTCCACGCTACAGGCTGCAGCAGAAGATCGTTTTGAGAAGATCTACCCGATCTATCAGAAGAGCGAAGGTTTTGTTCCTAAAGTAGAAGCGCGCCCCTTAAGTGCCGTGAAGAATCATCTTGCAGTTGAAAAGCCACAGGTCTTAATTCCTGTCTTTGAGGGAACGCATAGTGAATATGATACGGCGAAAGCTTTTGAGAAGGCAGGCGCGACAACAAATCTTCTTCCAATTGTGATGCTAACAGAAGCAGATTACTTAGCTTCCATTGCGAAGTTTAAAGAGGCATTGAAGCTCTCTGAGATCTTTGTCCTAGCATCTGGCTTTGCAAGTACAGAGGAGCCGGCAGGAACAGGGTCAACAATGGCGCTCTTCTTAAAACGCCCTGAGATTCAAAAAGCCGTTGAGAACTTCTTAGAGAAAGGGGGATTACTCCTCGGTATTAATGCCGGTTTCCATGCTTTAGTGAAAACAGGTCTTCTCCCTTACGGTGAATATCGTCAAGAGAGTGAATTCCTCTTAACGACAAATCAGGTCGGCGAGTTTAAAGCGCAGATGGTGACAACAGAAGTTGTTAATAATCACTCATTATGGTTTGCGACTAACAATATTGGTGAGCAACATCTACTTCCCTTTGCTGCATTAGAAGGGCGCGTTGTCTTAACGCCTGAGCTCTATGAGAAATTAGCAGAGCGTGGACAGATCGCCACACAATATGTGGATCATAAAGGGCGTGCAACACTTGATCCGACCTTCAACCCAGCACTCTCTGACTATGCGGTTGAAGCGATCACAAGTCCTAATGGACAGATTCTCGGTAAGATGGCCCATAGTGAGCGATATGAAGAGGGGCTTTTCCTCAATATCCCCGGCAATAAAGCACAAACGATATTTGAAAATGCAGTGGCAGCGGTCACTACTCCTAAAATCTAGCATGAGCAGAAGGTATTAAATATGTCACAGTTACTCTATGAAGGTAAAGCGAAACAGATCTACAGTACAGAGAATCCTGAAGAGGTTCTCATCCATTATAAGGATGATGCGACTGCAGGAAATGGCGCTAAGAAGGCTCAATTTGAAGATAAAGGGGTCTTAAATGCTGCGATCTCCACAATGATCTTTGAATATCTAATTGAAAATGGTATTAAAACTCATCTGATCAAGCAGATCAATGATCGTGATGTTCTCTGTGAGAAGATCGATATTGTTCTTCTTGAGGTGATTATGCGTAATATCGCAACCGGATCACTCACAAGTCGCTTAGGGATTAAAGAGGGAACAAAGCTGAACCCGCCAATTCTTGAGTTTTGCTATAAAAAAGATGAATTTAATGATCCATTGATCAATACCGACCATGCTCTAGCGCTCGGTTTAGCAACTATCGAGGAGATTGAAACAATCTCGACAGAGGCTCGTAAAATCAATCAACTTCTGATCAAACTCTTTGCAGAGATTGGCATTGAGCTTGTGGACTTTAAGGTGGAGTTTGGTCGTAATCCTCAAGGGGAGATTGTTCTTGCTGATGAGATTAGCCCAGATACCTGCCGCCTTTGGGATGTTGAAACTCATAGCAAGCTCGATAAGGATCGCTTCCGTCAAGATCTAGGTAATGTGATCGATGCCTACCGTGAAATTCATAAGCGTCTTTTAGCACGCAAGGAGAAATAAGTGTTTGCAGTTATTGGTAATCCAAATGCTGCTTCCTTAACGTACTACGGGCTGCATAGTTTGCAGCACCGTGGTCAAGAAGGTTCCGGTATCTCTGTGATGAATGACGATGGAGAGATCAATACCATTAAAGGGGAAGGGCTCTTAACAGATGTCTTTACCAACCCTGCAATGTTAGTCGATCTGCCGGGCGCATATAGTATCGGTCATATTCGTTATCCATCAAATGGGGAGAAGGGCTACGATAATGTCCAACCGCTTTTGATGAAGATGAGCGATGAGAAGTTTGCCATCGCCTATAACGGCAATATTACTAATACGACAGAGCTTCGTCGGGAGTTAGAGCGTCAAGGGAGTGTGTTTCATGCTTCAGGTGATGCGGAGATCTTAGTTCATCTTATCCGCCGTAAAGAGGGCTCATTTTTAGATCGCCTCAAGGCATCACTCTTAGAGCTTGAAGGGGCTTTCAACTACTTTATTCTTCATGATAGTGGTGTCTATGCCATTCGTGATAGTAAGGGAATTCGCCCGCTCTGTATCGGTAAATTATCAGATGGTGGCTATGTTTTTGCTTCTGAAACCTGTGCATTAGGGATTGTGGGTGCAACCTATATCCGCGATGTGCTACCCGGTGAGATCGTCTATATTGAAGATGGTAGAGTGATGTCAACCTTCTTTACTGAAGAGCGCATGCATGCAATCTGCTTGATGGAATATGTCTATTTTGCACGCCCTGATAGTGATCTTGAGGAGAGAAATGTCCATAGCTTTCGTAAGCAGAGTGGTATTGAACTCTGTAAAGAGACCCATGTAGATGCAGATATGGTGATCGGTGTTCCCGACTCATCGATCTCGGCAGCTAATGGTTATGCAGAAGCGGCAGGACTTCCTAATGAGATGGGATTGATCAAAAATCGTTACGTTGGTAGAACCTTTATTCGCCCGACACAAGCATTGCGTGAGCAGGGTGTCAGAATGAAGTTAGCGCCAATTCCTTCTGTTGTTAAAGGAAAACGTGTGATTGTGATTGATGATTCTATTGTCCGTGGAACAACAAGTCGCCGTATTGTGCAGATGTTGCGGGAAGCGGGAGCCAAAGAGATCCATATGCGCGTTTCCTCACCGCCGATTATGTATCCCTGTTTTTATGGGGTTGATACCTCAAGAAGAGAGGATCTTTTAGCGCATCAACTCGATACGGAAGAGATGCGTCGCCATATCAAAGCAGATTCCTTGGCGTTTTTAAGTCGAGAGGGAACGGTCCGCGCCCTTCAGCGTTCAGAGAGTTTAGGTCCTAATTGTGGTGTCTGTATGGCCTGTTTTACAGGCGAGTACCCCACTGATATCTTAAAGAGAGAGCAATAGAGAGAACAGTAGAGAGATCAATTAAGAGAGATCAACGTATAACGCAGTTATACTCATACGTAGTTAATTATAAGTAGGATCGACACTCAATTAAGCGCCTTAATGGGTGTCGATCCGCAATCATCAGATTCTGGTATAAGAAGAGTAGAAAGGAATAAGCATGAGCGATGCATATAGAGAAGCAGGTGTCAATCTTGAGGCTGGCTATGAGTCAGTTGAACGAATTAAAAAGCATGTTGCCAGTACCATGCGCATTGGTGCGATGGATATTTTTGGCGATTTTGGTGGCTCATTCGATCTTTCAGAGCTCAACTATCAAAAACCTGTATTAGTCTCCGGCACCGATGGTGTTGGCACAAAGTTAAAACTCGCTTTTGAGATGGATATCCATGACACCATCGGAATCGATGCGGTTGCTATGTGTGTAAATGATATCTTAACGCAAGGTGCAGAGCCGCTCTTCTTCTTAGATTACATTGCCTGTGGGAAAAATAATCCCGCACAGATTGAAGCGATTGTAAAAGGCGTTGCTGAAGGTTCTAAACTTTCAGGAGCCGCGCTCTTAGGTGGTGAAACAGCAGAGATGCCGGGCTTCTATCAAGATGGTGAGTATGATATTGCGGGCTTTGCTGTCGGCGTTGTTGAAAAAGATGAGCGCATTACAAAAGCAAATGTAAAAGTAGGCGATAAGATTATCGGCTTACCTTCAAGTGGCGTGCATAGTAATGGATTCTCCTTAGTTCGCCATATTATTAAGGAGAAAGGGCTCGATTTTCATACCACTTATGAAGGCTTTGATAAACCCTTAGGTGAAGTGCTTTTAACGCCGACAGAGATCTATGTAAAACCGATTCTCAATCTCTTAAAAGAGGTTAAAGTCAATACAATGGCGCACATTACAGGGGGCGGTTTCTATGAAAATGTTCCGCGGATGCTCTCTGGTCAGTTAGGAGCTCGATTTGATCATCAAGCATGGAATCCGCCGGCGATCTTCCCCTTTTTACAGAAAGCAGCAGGGATTTCCGATAAAGAGATGTTTACTGTCTTCAATATGGGAATTGGCTATATGATTGTGGTTGATCCTTGTGATGTTGAGAAGACACTTGCATTGCTTCCTACAGCCTCTTTAATTGGTGAAATTACTGAGTCTGGTGAAGTAGAGATTGTATAGATGAAAAAGATCGCTATTTTTGCCTCAGGAACAGGATCAAATTTTGATGCATTAGTTGCTGCTATTGAACGAGGAGAGCTCTCTGCCTCAGTAGAGCTACTCGTTTGTGATCGTCGCTCTGCAAAAGTTTTAGAGAAAGCGAAAGCAAAGGGGATTCCTACACTTCTCTTTTCAGGAAAAGAGTATGCTTCTAAAGCAGAGTATGAAGCGATGATTGTTGAAGCTTTGCAGCAGCATCAAGTAGAGTGGGTGATTCTTGCTGGATATATGCGGCTTTTAGGTGAAACATTACTCGATGCCTACCCCAATCGGATTATTAATATTCACCCTTCGTTACTTCCCGCTTATAAAGGGAAAGATGCCGTAGGGCAAGCGCTAGCGGCCGGCGAGAGAGTGGTGGGTGTATCGATCCATTATGTCGATGCCGGTATGGATACAGGAGAGTTGATCGCCCAAGAGTCGATCAATCTCACAGGACGAGAGAATAAGGAAGAGGTGATGGAGATGGTTCACCATGTTGAACATCAGCTCTATCCTAAAACATTGGCAAAGCTCTTTGCAGCGTCAGCTAGCTAGAGTCGTTCACACTACAATTTTATATCGATATCTATTCTATAGATGCTTGGAGTACTCTTCGACTTCGACTTCGATTTTGACTCAAATTGAGAATAATAGAGTAATAGATATTGATCACAATTTTCCGCGCTACTTCTGAAACCTACTTTATTGAGCGAATAACTTAGGTAGAGAATCGCTGTAGTATTCAGAAGTATTGCGATCATTTCATCGTTGTTATTTTAGAAAGGATAGATCTAATCATGACTAAACGACGCGCACTTTTAAGTGTCAGTGATAAAACAGGAATTACCGAATTTGCAGCTGAACTCGTAAATTTAGGTTTTGAGCTTATCTCCACAGGGGGAACTAAGAAAGCGATTAGCGATGCCGGCATTGCAGTGAAAGATATCTCTGATATCACCGGCTTTCCAGAGATTATGGATGGTCGCGTTAAAACGTTACATCCTATGGTTCATGGTGGTTTACTCTCCGTTCGCGGTAATGAAAATCATACCAAAGCGATGACCGATAATGGTATTGAGTATATCGATATGGTTGTGGTGAATCTCTATCCTTTTAAAGAGACGATCAGTAAACCTGGCGTTCAATATAATGATGCGATTGAGAATATCGATATTGGCGGCCCTTCAATGTTACGCAGTGCGGCAAAAAATCATGAGTCCGTTACTGTGATCACAGATCCGGCAGATTATGCGGTTGTTTTGGAAGAGCTAAAAGCAAATGGCGATACAACCTTTACAACACGTCAAAAATTAGCGCTTAAAGTCTACCAAACAACTGCGGCTTATGATGCATTGATTGCACAATATTTTGCCAATGAGATCGGTGACCAATTCCCTGAGAAGCTCACTTTAACTTATGAGAAGCAACAAGGTCTTCGTTATGGTGAAAATCCTCATCAAGAAGCAGCCTTCTACAGAACGCCATTACCCCAAAATAACTCGCTTGCACATGCAACGCAGATTCATGGTAAAGAGCTCTCTTACAACAATATTCAAGATGCCAATGCGGCAGTCAATATTATGTTGGAATTTAAAGAGCCGGTAGTTGTGGCAGTCAAACATATGAACCCTTGTGGTGTTGGTTTAGGCAAAGATCTTTTTGAAGCGTGGACAAAAGCGTACGAAGCAGATCCCACCTCTATCTTTGGTGGCATTATTGCGACCAATCGGGAAGTGGATGCGAAAACAGCCGAAAAGATGAGCGAAATCTTCCTTGAGATCATCATTGCGCCAAGCTTTACCGAAGAGGCGAAAGCGATCTTAATGGCGAAGAAAAATATTCGTCTTTTAGAAAATAACGCGCAAGAAGAGCAGATGAAAGAGACTTTAACAACGACAGCTGTCAATGGTGGTCTTCTAGTGCAGACGCTCGATAGAGCAGAGATCGATCCCGAAGCCTTCACGGTAGTGACAGAGCGTAAACCGACTCAAGAAGAGATGGATGCGCTACTCTTTGCTTGGAAAGTGGTTAAACATGTGAAATCGAATGCCATTGTTGTTGCGAAAGAGGGGCAGACTTTAGGTGTCGGTGCAGGGCAGATGAACCGTGTAGGCGCTGCAAAAATTGCACTCGATCAAGCAGGCGCGGAAGCTGAAGGGAATGTCTTAGCATCAGATGCTTTCTTCCCAATGCCAGATACTTTAGAAAATGCAGCGAAAGCCGGCATCAAAGCCGTCATTCAACCGGGTGGTTCAATTAAAGATCAAGACTCGATCGATGTCGCAAACCGTTATGGTATTGCCATGGTCTTTACAGGAACACGCCATTTTAAACACTAATCAATCGTAAGATTGAGAGTTAATCTCCTTAGAGGGAGAAAAAAGCCAAAAAACAGAATCGTCCACCTCAAGTCGTAATTTTATTGTGTGGTGCTTTAAGAGCGATCAAAGATGAACGGTTCTGTTTGGAGGAAGTTAAAGTGCCGGAGGACGCAAGTTCTCCGGCATTTATGTATTGGGATTAATATAATCACCCCAATTTTGATCTTTTTGCCACTTTTTGTGTTGATTATCTGTTCAAATGAGATTTAGTCAAAAACTTTTATGCAGAATAGATTAAAATAAGAGCCTTTATTCTATTGATACTCAATATTTATATTGTACTCATTCGAGGTAGTGCATGGATTGGCAGCAGGTTATCTTCCAGTTTTTAGGTGGTTTGGGTCTATTTCTTTTTTCTATTAAGTATATGGGGGATGGGCTACAAAAGTCAGCTGGCAATCGACTACGCTCCATTCTAGACCGTTTTACAACAAATCCTTTTATGGGGATCTTAGCGGGTATCTTTGTAACCGTTTTGATCCAGTCAAGCTCCGGAACAACGGTGATTACTGTTGGATTAGTCAGTGCCGGCCTGATGACATTGCGCCAAGCAATCGGCGTGATTATGGGGGCTAATATTGGAACAACGGTGACCGCCTTTATTATCGGGATCGATATCGGAGAATACGCCTATCCCATTCTTCTGACCGGTGCAGTCATGCTCTTCTTCTTTAAATCGGCAAAGATCCAAAATTTAGGGCAAATCTTCTTCGGCTTTGGTGGCCTTTTTATCGGGCTCGATCTGATGAGTAACGGTCTCTCCCCACTACGTCATCTTCCACTCTTTACCGATCTGATCTTAGAGATGAGTCATAGTCCGATCTTAAGTGTCTTTGTGGGAACAGTGTTTACTTTAATTGTTCAATCATCAAGTGCGACGATAGGGATCTTGCAAGGCTTATATGCAGAGAATTTAATCTCGTTAGAGGCGGCATTACCGGTTCTATTTGGAGATAATATCGGAACAACGATT
Source organism: Ignatzschineria sp. PL_is040 (assembly GCF_055813795.1). NCBI lineage: Bacteria > Pseudomonadati > Pseudomonadota > Gammaproteobacteria > Cardiobacteriales > Ignatzschineriaceae > Ignatzschineria > Ignatzschineria sp. PL_is040. Next base: position 447,388 of record NZ_JBVPGU010000001.1, on the reverse strand, counting down.
ACGGCTGTTCTTGCAGCGATTGGTGCTAATATTGTGGCAAAACGAGCGGCTGCAATTCATGTTCTCTTTAACGTTTCGGGTGCTATTATCTTCCTGCTCTTTTTAGGACTCTTTACCCATTTTATTGTTTGGGTAACAGATGCTCTTCATCTTGAGGCCAAGATGCAGATTGCATTTGCTCATGGAACGTTCAACATTGTCAATACTTTGATTCAGCTCCCCTTCATTGGTGCTTGGGCTTATCTTGTCACGAAGTTATTGCCGGAGCGTGAGAAGCAGAAAGAGAAGATCGCGCTCTATCTTGATGAGACATTAATTGAGAAATCTCCCTCTATCGCGATCGGGCAGGCGAAAAAAGAGGTCATTCATATGGGGAATCTTAGTCTTGATGGGCTCCGTTCCTCTTACTCCTATCTTAAAAACAATAATCCTGATGAAGCTGTTTTTGCCAATATGCTGGAGAAGCATATCAATCAACTCAATGAGGAGATCACTAAATATTTAGTAAAGATATTCCCGCACTCAATTTCTCCTCGTGACTCAAATGAGCTACAAGCGCTTCTCAATTTAGTTTGTGATATTGAGCGTATCGGCGATCACTCTGAAAATATCATTGAGCAGATCAACTATATGAATGAGCGCAATATCGTTCTCAGTGATGATGCAAGAAATGAGGTCTATGAGATGTTTGAATTGACAATCAACTCTGTAGCACTCTCAATTGAAGCGTTAGAGAAGGGGGATCTGACAAAGGCTCGCCGTGTATATGAATTAGAAGATCAGATCGATGAGATGGAGCGTTATCTTCGTAAGCAACATATCCATCGCCTCAATCATGGAGATTGTACGCCTAAATCGGGCTTAACTTATACCGATCTTCTCTCTAATCTTGAACGTATCGGTGATCATGCCCATAACGTTGCGGAGATGCTCTTAGATAAGGCGCAGATTAGAAAATAGATCGATAAGAAGATAGATCGTTAAGAAGATGGTTCAATATTGTATTGTGATATAACGCTAGATAAATGTTAAGTTTTTTATGCTAAGTTTTTTACTCATTAGAAAAAGGCTCTATATCAGAGCCTTTTGTTTGCATCATTTTTGCATTATTTTTACATGAATTTTATATCCCATTGAATGGGCGAATGATTATGGTAAAGATAAAGATCGTATTGTTCTGCTCTTATTAGCCTAATAAGAGCGAGTCATCTTCTACTTTATCGCCTCTTGTCTGTTCAAAGAGCATTAATAGATCGGAGATGGTGAGCTCTTTGCGCATTTCGCCGGAGACATCGAGAACGATTTCGCCTTGGTGAAGCATCACGGTGCGATTGCCAAGGGAGAGAGCCTGTTGCATTGAGTGCGTTACCATCAATGTCGTGAGGCGATTTTTACTAACAATCTCTTCCGTGAGCTTTAAGACAAAAGCTGCGGTTTTAGGGTCGAGGGCGGCAGTATGCTCATCAAGTAGTAAGATCTTCGATGGTTGTAGAGAAGCCATAAGAAGGCTAATCGCTTGTCGTTGCCCCCCAGAAAGAAGCCCCATACTATCTTCAAGACGATTCTCAAGGCCGAGTTTTAGGGTAGAGAGATGTTGCCGGAAAATCTCTCTTCGTTCTTGATTAATTGCCGGGGAGAGCCGAAAAGAGGGTGCACCACGATCATAGGCGAGCGCTAAATTCTCTTCGATTGTCAGACTTTCACAGGTGCCGGTCATTGGATCTTGGAAGACGCGGGCAACTAACCGCGCCCGCTCTGATACCGTTTTTTTAGTGACATCTTCATCATTGATAAAGACTTTACCGGCAGTTGTTGCAGCATTACCACTGATAACATTTAAGAGGGTCGATTTCCCGGCACCATTTGTACCGATAACGGTGACAAACTCCCCTTCACGAATGGTGAGATTGACCTTCTTAAGGGCAATATTCTCTAACGGTGTATGTTCATTAAAGATCACTTGAACATCTTCTAAACGCATCATAATTATCGTCTCCCTCTCAATTTCTTAAATTTGCCTTTTATTTGGGGTAGGACTAGTGCAATAACCACTAATGTTGAGGTAATAAAGTTTAGATCTTGTGCGCCAACTCCAATTTTTTGTAATGGTTCGCTATGAAGTGCTAGTGCGATAAAGAGACGATAGAGCAGAGCACCTAAAATAACCGCTGTGGTGATCCAAAACATCTTTTTTGAAGTGATAAAGGTTTCGCCAATAATAACTGCCGCTAAACCGATAACGATTGTTCCCACACCAATAGAGATATCAGCGCCCCCTTGTGTCTGTACATAGAGAGAGCCTCCTAAAGCAATGAGTGCGTTGGAGATCATCATGCCGAGATAGGTGGTTAAATTGGTGTTGATTCCCTGTGCTTGCGACATCTTGATATTTGCACCGGTTGCTCTTGTTGCAAGTCCTGTACGGCTTCTAAAGAAGAGATCAAGTAAGAGTTTACCGGCAATAACAAAGAGAAGAATAATCAGCGGTTTTACCCAAAATTGATTACTATAATCCTCATTGATAAATGGGGTGATAACGGTAGGCTCCCAAATTAAGGGTAGATTCGGTGCGCCCATAATTCTTAAGTTGACAGAGTAGAGCGCAATCATTACTAAGATACTTGCCAAAAGCTGCATAATCTTTAAAGAGACATGTAACCAAGCAGTTACAAAACCTGCAGCAGCACCGGCAAGGGTTCCAAAGAGTGTCGCAAGCCAGGGGTTAACGCCGGCAATAATAGAGACGGCACAGACAGCGCCTCCTAAAGGAAAGCTTCCATCTGCGGTTAGATCAGGAAAGTTGAGTATTCTAAATGAGATCAGAACGCCTAAAGCGACTAATCCGTAGATTAAGCCCACCTCTAAGGCGCCGAAAAGCGAGATAATCGACATTAAAACTCCATATTAAAAAGATCGGTATAAGAAAGAGAGCGCTCATAAGAGAGAGCTGATGAGATATTCGCATCTCTCTTAAAGCGCTATTTAAGTTACTCAATTACCTTAACGGCAGCATCGATCACTTCAGGGGGAAGGGTAACACCCTGTTGTGCAGCTGCTTTTAAGTTAACATAGAGCTCGGTATTTTGTGGCTTTTCTGAAGGAATATCACCGGGCTTTTCACCATTTAAGATACGAACAACCATCTTTCCTGTTTGACGACCCATACCATAGTAATCCCCACCTAAAGCTGCAACCGCTCCTCTTTCAGCAGATGATGTATCGGATGCGATGAGGGGGATTTTTGTCTGAACAGCAGCTTGATACATCGATTCATATGCGGAGACAACATTGTTATCGGTACTGGTATAGATCACATCAACCCGATCTTGTAAGCTCTTCACTGCGGTAGAGATATCCGTTGTTCTTTGGGCAGGCGCCGGCACAACACGAATATTTTGCGGCGTTAAGATCTCTTGGAGTTGCTCTAAGACGATTGTGGAGTTAACCTCGCCGGGGCTATAGACAAAACCGATACTTTTAACTTCTGGAATAATGGTTTTGATAAGCTCTACTTGTGGTTCTAATGGAAGATGGTCGGAGACACCTGTGACATTGCCTCCCGTAGCTTCCCAACTACGAACAAGATTTGCGGCGACAGGATCAGTCACTGCGGTATAGACAATTGGAACCGTTCTCGTTGAAGCAAGAAGCGCTTGCGCACTAGGGGTTCCAATTCCGACAGCCACATCGGGATGATCGCCGGCATATTTTTTAGCAATTTGCGCCGCTGTTGCACTATTACCTTGTGCGCTTTGGAATTGGATTTTAAGATTTTTCCCCTCTTCATAGCCCGCATCTTTAAGCTCATCAATAATTCCTTGGCGAGCCTGATCAAGCGCCGGATGCTCTACAATTGCGGTAATTGCCACATGTTTGGGCTTCTCAGCAATGGCGAATGTACCGATCGAGAGCGGTAATACTAAAGAGAGCATTTGTAACATTTTTCTTCTATTCATTATTTCAATATCCTCATTTTCTCTGATTGTTAATCGTTAATTTTTGATTGCTAATTATCAATTATTAATTACCAATTACTAATTAGTCACTAGTAACTAATCACTACTATCACTAGTAACTTAGTTACCAGTCATTGATCATTAATCGTATTCGTTAAATATTATTTTTTAACTATTCTATCTTGATACTTTTATCCTGATACTTTTAAGATTTTGATAGAACTTCTCATCTCTCCCATTCTTCCCATTCTTCGCATATTTCCGTTAAATCATCTATTGAAATCATGAGCACTTGAAGATTCTAACTATAGGAGATCACTCAAAAAAAGTTCAATACTTTGAACATAACACAAAACAATTTATCTAGATAGTAACTGTTTAATAGAATGTTTCAATCTTGCCATTTTCAGGGGGATGAGAAAGGGTGCTATACTCGATAGAGGTATCATTAATATATAATTTCATAGAATCGTTTTATACCCTCGATTAGACGCGATAGATTTTGTCGATTGGCGGGTTTATAAATAGAGCTTATCAGTTGAGTTTATCAGTTGAGTTTATAAGTTGGGGTTATAAAATTGTTGATCTTATGAGGATATGATTCATCAAAGTAGATTAGGAGAGAGAATGTTAAATTGTAAAGATGGAATGTGTAAGGCAACGCCACATCAGAAGCAAGAGGGCGTTCCTAGAGCGCTTGCAGAGAGAGGCCGGCATATCATCTATGTGAATGATCCGATGTGTTCATGGTGTTATGGAATCTCAGAGATCGTGACGGGACTCCAAGCTTATTGTGATAAGAAGGGGATAGGCTTTGAGATGATGGTGGGCGGACTTCGCTCTGGCGGTCCTGAAAATTGGAGCGCTGCGCAACGACAATATCTACGAGAGGTCTGGAGTAGAATCACCAGAGTGACGGAGCAATCTTTTAACTTTAAGATTTTAGATCTTGAATATTTTGATTATGATACAACGCCGAGCTGCCGGGCGATTGTTGTCGCTAAAACATTATTGCCGGCAGATAATGGGCGAAGTTTAGTGCAATTTCTCCATGAGTTACAGAAGAAGTTTTATCTTAGAGGAGAAGATCCCAAAGAAGTCGATTTTTATCGTTCGATCTGTGAGCAGTTTAAAATCGATTTTGAGCAATTTACCGCCCTTTTTCTCTCCGATGAGATAAAAGAGGAGACCTTAAGAGAATTTAATTGGTGTGCTGAACATGATGCGACACTTTTCCCCACATTTCTCTGGATCGATGGTGGGGATATTCGTCGTTTAGCATCGGGTTATACCTCATTAGATCGTCTAGTTCGCCGTATTCCACTTGTTGAAGCGGAAGAGCGTGGTGCAGAGATAATTCCTTAAAGAATCATTACCCTATAAAGTTTTCTGATAAACGTTTGGAGATAAGAGGGCTTAAGTTGAACCTCATTTTGCTGAGAGGTTTACTTAAGCCCTATTTAATTAATAAATATCAATATATCCATATATCCATATAGCCATATATCCATACATCTAAACATCTATATATGTAGCTACAATGTTTAAATTATCGGTCTAATCTATAACTCTAATCAACAAGTCTAATCAACAAATCTGACCTATCAGTCTACTTCAATGCAGATCAAATTTACTAATTGACGGCAATTCCGGTATTCGCTTTTACACGAATCTCATTATAGATCGCTGTCGCCTCTGCTTGATTGCACTTTTTAGCACCGATCAGCGATCCTACATAGCCGGCGATAAAGCCTAATGGAATGGTGATAATGGCCGGTACAGCAAGATCGACTAGCGGTGAGCCGACAAAGATCGCCGCTCCCGGTGTTTCAGACCAGATGTTAGGCCCCATCATTCCGAGAATCAGACAGGAGATGACGCCTGTTGAAATCGCTGCGACAGCCCCTGTTGAGTTAAACTTACGCCAGTAGATGGTGTAGAGAATAACCGGCAAGTTGCCTGAAGCGCCAATACAGAAAGCGAAGGAGACAAGGAAGGAGACATTGAGATTTTGGGCAAAGAGCGCCAGAAAGATAGAGAGTACCGCAATACCGATCGATCCTGCACGCGCAGCAGCAACTTGCTGTCTAACGGTCAATTTACCGCCCTTAATAATTTCCCCATAGATATCGTGAGAGATCGCCGACGCTCCTGTTAACACTAAGCCAGAGACAACGGCTAAAATGGTGGCAAAGGCAACTGCACTGATAAAGGACATTAAGACATCGCCACCTAGATAGTGAGCGAGCAGAGGAGCTGCGGTATTACCCGCTTTATTTTCTGCCATAATATTCTCAAGCCCCACAAATTGTAGTGCGCCAAATCCCAAGAAGATAGTGAGCGAGAAGAAGATCGTTGTAATCCAGGTTGTCCAGGAGATCGATGCTCTTGCCGTCTTTGCATCTCGAACGGTAAAGAAGCGCATTAAGATATGGGGTAGTCCCGAAGTACCTAAGACCAATGCCATCATCATTGAGACAGAGTCGAGTGGGCTTGAGTATTTAATGCCGGGAACTAAAAATTTCTCTCCATGCTCTTTAGCAATTGTGTCGAACATATTGGTGATGGAGTAGTCAAATTTAATAAAGACCATTGCCGCCAAAAGTCCCGTCCCAAAGAGAAGAAGGAAAGCTTTGATAATCTGAACCCAAGAGGTAGCGGTCATGCCACCAAAGAGGACATAACTCGTCATCATTACCCCAACAATCATCACCGCAATCCAATACTCAATTCCAAAGAGTAGTTTGATGAGTGCGCCGGCACCCACAAGTTGCGCAATCATATAGAGAATCACAATCACAATGGTTCCTGAAGCGGCAACACCTCGAACCCGTTTCTCATTGAAGCGAGCAGTGAGCATATCGGCAAGGGTATATTTTCCTAAGTTTCGCATCGGTTCAGCAATCAAGTAGAGTAGTACGAGATTGGCAACAACATAACCGATCGAGAAGAAAAATCCATCAAATCCCGTTAAGGCAATGGCACCAGAAACTCCTAAGAAGGCAGCAGCAGAGAGATAATCCCCGGCAATAGCAAAGCCATTTTGCCACCCTTTAAGTCCACCACCGGCGGTATAGAAATCGCTGGCTGAAGAGGTTCGCTTAGCGGCAAAGTAGGTAACGACTAAAGTTAAGCCCACAATGGCTAAAAAGAAGGAGACAGAGACCATATTCATCTTAATGTCCTCCTCTTGTTGCTTGATACTCAGCGATTAAACGTGCAGAGAGCTTATCGAAATGAGTCGCCTTTCGGATATAGAGCGTGCAGAGAATAATCGTCATCAAGAAAAGGAGCGCAGAATAGATCCAAACGCCGGTAATTGCACCAATTACTGGTGTCTGTAATATCGGTTGAAAAGCCAAAATGGGCAGTAAAATATAGATAAATAGAAAGATGCCCGTAATCGTAAAGAGAAAACGGTTCTTCTGCCGAACAAATTGGTGAAAGCTCTCCATCGATTCGATGGTGTTATAGTCGTCCCTTGTTAAGGGTTCTTTTTGTAGATCTATCATCTGATCCATACTTTATTCCTCCTAGTGGTTATGGATATCGCGATCTACTCTGTAATCTTTCTCTTCTTCTTATTTTTTCTTATTATTGTAGTTATTGTATTTATAGTTATTATTCTGTTTTTATTATTATGTTGTTTGTTGATTTTCGTTTTAACTACATTTTAAATTTGTGAGTTAATTAATGTCTATTTATATATCGTTTATATATTTTTAATTATTAATTGATGATTGCCTAATAGTACTACCCCAATTCTTATCCCAATGTCAAATAATTAAGCAAAAAGGAATTAAGTAAAGGGAAATTAAGTAGAGGGGGTGTAAAGTCAGAATGGAAAATAGAAAAAAGCTACTATCGAGTGATCTCAATAGTAGCGCTTAGTGAGTTAGGGACTATTTTTTAAAAGTTTAAACTTTTCAGCTTTTAGGTTTTAAATTTTTAAAAACCGATTTAAAAGGATGCTAGATCTACTTAGTATGGGCGGCCATCGCGAAAAGCTTCGATCTTTTTATTGGTATCATATTGCGATAGTGCGTAAACAGCCCAAAGTGCTGCCGGAATCCAGCCAATCAGAGTGATCTGAAGAATAAGACATACAATTCCCGCTAGCGGACGACCGATCGTAAAGAAGACTAAAAATGGGATAAAGATGGCAATTAATAGACGCATAATCGTACTCTCTCTTCTAATAAACATCATGAAAATGATATGAAAATGAATATATCCTTAGATTATATACTCTATAGCGCCACTATACAGCTTTTTCTATAAATTTTAGGGGAGTCTGCCAATCAGTTTCCACCTTTAACCTAAGGGCATCTATGCTATACTTTCGGAAATTATTGGGAGAGGAAGGATCACAATTTAAGAATTATTTTGTGAACCTAGATCATCGTTGAAATCGATTCATTTAACATTCATTTAGGATAACTTGATAGATGAAAGTATTAATTGTAGGTAAAGGTGGCCGTGAGCATGCGCTTGCGTGGAAGAGTAAGAAGAGCCCATTAGTCTCTGAAGTTTTTGTCGCTCCCGGCAATGCCGGAATGAAAGAGGATGCAACATTAGTTGCACTTTCAGAAACTGATCCTATCGCACTTGCTGATTTTGCAGAAAAAGAGGGGATTGATCTGACGATTATTGGTCCTGAAGCGAGTCTTGTTGCCGGTGTTGCGGATGAGTTTAAGCGCCGAGATCTACTTGTTTGGGGCCCTGATAAAGCGGCTGCTCAGATTGAAGGCAGTAAAGATTTCTCCAAAAAGATGATGGTGAAATATGGTGCGCCAACAGCACATTCTGAGAGCTTTACCGATAGCGAAATGGCGAAAGCTTATGTAGGAGAGATCGGTCTTCCCATTGTAATTAAAGCTGATGGTTTAGCAGCAGGTAAAGGGGTAGTGATCCCGGAAACGATGGAAGAGGCATTAGCAACTATCGACGATATGCTCGAAGGCAATAAGTTTGGTGAGGCGGGTAGCTGCATCTTAATTGAAGAGATGTTAGTGGGAGAAGAATTCTCCTTAATGTGCTTTGTCCATAATGGAACGGTGATTCCGATGGTGATGGCGCAAGATCATAAACGTGCTTATGATAATGATGAAGGTCCTAATACCGGGGGAATGGGTGCTTATGCACCTACTTTCGGAGCAGATAGCCCTGAAGTTTCGGAAGCTGTTGCTAAAATTATGCAACCGATTGTCGATGGTTTGAGCAGTGAGGGAATGCCATATACCGGATTTCTCTATGGTGGGCTCTTCCGCACAGCAGAAGGTTTTAAAGTAATTGAATTTAATGCTCGCTTTGGCGATCCAGAGGCGCAAATTATTCTCCCACTTTTAGAGAGTGATCTGATTGAGATTATCCATCATCTTTTAACGGAGAAGCCTTTGCCGGAAATTAAGTGGCGTCCACAATATGCGATCGGCGTTGTGCTTGCTTCTGAAGGTTATCCCGATCATCCCAATATTGGCCATCCATTGAAAAAATTGAATCTCAATGGTGAAGATGAATTGATTTTTTATGCCGGCGTTAGGGAAGAGAATGGAGCGTTGTTGAGTGATGGCGGTCGTATCCTTCTCAATGTTGCTATTGCAGATGACTTTAAAAGCGCCTATGAGAAAGCATATCGCAATATGAAAGCATTAGAAGTTCCCCATACTTTCTATCGTTCCGATATTGGGCATAAGCAGTTTAATCGCCAATAGTCCCAATATCGATCAATATTGTAGAGATATTGTGGAGATAGTGTAGAGCTGTTGTAGCGATATCAGTTAATGAGCCTCTTCTTCGGGAGAGGCTTTTTTTGTGTAAAAAAGAAGCAAAAGTTGGCGATTTTTGTGTCAAGTTATTGTATAAATATTATGAAGATAATTTTATCTCTTCTAAATAGGTGAGCTATATCAATCTTTTTAACTTTCTTAAAGGGTATGAATTCTCAGCTTTTTAGAGGCTAGTCTTGCAAATTGCGCATGAAAAGCCTCTCTTCATCAATTTTAGGTTGTCAAGAAACGAAGTTAAAGGGATGGATGGATCAATATTACTTATGAAAAAGATATTTTTTAAGGAGATTTAATCGCCTATTTTGTTGTACGAAATTTGCGCAACTTTTAAGATTAAAAAGTGCAAAACCATGAGAAATCATTGATTTTGTGTTACTATTTCGACGTTAAATTAAAAAATCTTGATTAAAACTAAGGGCATAGGGCTCTTAGGAAAGACTCTCCACTAGAGGGAGAGAAAGGATGTTAAAAACAGATGGTAGCAACAAATATTAGAGGAAAATTGCCAGATAAAGAGGGCGATCAACCCGGTGAAAATGGTGGTCTATTTTCATCGCTTCATCTCCCCGTCTTTATTAGCGCAAATATTATCATTTTTGCCATTATTGCATTAGCACTTTTTCTGCCAGATGCTCCGGCATTCTTTAGTGGGGCGCTCGGTTGGATTACCGAAAATCTTGGTTGGTACTACCTACTTGCAGTAGGAATCATATTAATCGCATTTATCTTTGTCGCATTGAGCCGTTACGGGACCATTAAGTTAGGGCCTGACCATTCTGAGCCGGCCTATAGCGATCGTAGTTGGTTCGCGATGCTCTTCTCAACGGGGATGGGGATCGGAATCATGTTCTTCGGGGTTGCAGAGCCGTTACTCCATTATCTCAATCCTCCTGTCGGTACACCTGAAACGATTGAAGCTGCAAAATCAGCAATGAATATCACCTTCTTCCATTGGGGTATTCATGCATGGGCGATCTATGGTATCGTCGGCCTTATCTTGGCTTACTTTAGCTTTAGAATGAATCTTCCATTGGCAGTGCGTTCAGCACTCTATCCGATGATCGGTGATCGTATCTATGGTCGCTGGGGAGATGCTATCGATACTTTTGCGGTGATCGGTACAGTCTTTGGGGTTGCAACAACGCTCGGTTTCGGGGTAATGCAGATCAATACAGGTCTAAACTACCTATTTCCCTCAATTCCTGTTGCATCGCCAACACAAGTGATCTTAATTATTATCACAACTGCTTGTGCGACGCTTTCAGTCTCAATGGGATTAGATAAGGGAATCAAGATCCTTTCGGAGATCAATCTTATTTTAGCCTTTGCTTTAGTACTCTTTATCTTCCTCTTTGGGGGTAAAATACTCTTCCTTTTAGAAGTATTCATGCAAAATATTGGCCAATATTTCTCATCAATCTTCAATAGCACATTCAATATGTATAGCTATGAAGCGGCTTCATCACCTGCGATGAAGGAGCAGATCGAAGGTTGGTTAGGCGGCTGGACAATCTCCTATTGGGGTTGGTGGATTGCTTGGTCACCATTTGTGGGGATGTTTATTGCGAAGATCTCACGTGGTCGTACCATTCGTAACTTTGTAGGTGGCGTTCTCTTAATTCCTGCAGGATTTACCTTCTTCTGGATGACAACATTTGGTAACTCCGCGATCGACATGATTGCATCAGATGGTGTTACCGAACTTAAAGAGACACTTTTAGGTCCCGATGGTAGCTCTAAATCGCTCTTTGCCTTTATTAGCCATTTCCCTGTAGCAGAAGCCGTTCAGACAATTATTCCGGCAGAGTGGATTCGCGGAACGATCTCCTTTATCGCCGTCATGATGGTTGCGGTCTTCTTTGTGACCAGTGCTGACTCGGGTGCTTTAGTGATGGATATGTTAGCAAGTAAGAAAGATGTGGTTATTACGCCACTTTGGCAACGTATCTTCTGGGGCTCAATTACTGGTTTAATTGCTATTGTTCTGCTTCTTAATGGTGGTTTAGGATCACTACAAGCAGTCTCGACTATGAGTGCTTTCCCCTTTAGTATTGTGATTTTAATCTCAATCTATGGGCTCTTTAAAGCACTTCGTATGGACTTTGGTAAGATCGATATTCGTAATAAAGCGAATATGTATGTTCAACCGAGTACTCGAGATTCTGGTGGTTGGCAGAAACGTCTACGCAACGTGACGGTCTATCCGCGTCGTGATAATGTCTTACGCTTTATGGAGTTGGTTGTTGTTCCTGCCTTTGAAGAGGTTAAATTAGAATTTATCAAGCAAGGCTTGCCTGTTAACCTCCATTTAGAAGAGGAAGGGGATATCTCTCTTGAGATCGATCATGGTGATAATGCAAACTTTATCTATCGTGTTAAAGCGAAACATTATCTCAAACCAAGCTTTACATTGCTTGATGAGGAATCAGATCAAGAGAATCAGAAATATTTCCGTGCGGAAGTCTATCTTGATGATGGAAGTAAGGGATATGACATTATGGGATATACCAAAGAGAATATTATGAATGATATTGTTGACCAATATACAAGTCATCACTACTTCATACAGAACTTTGAAGTCCCTTCAGATTATGATGTAGGTTCAAACCCTAACGAATCATAATCGATACTCTAAAGCATGATAAGGAGCGTAGCTTATTAAAGTTACGCTCTTTTTTTAACTCTTTTTTATCAACTAGCGGTGATTGAAACAGAAACAACAGAGGCTGAACGCTGCCGGATCTTACTATCGCGTACTTCCGGAAACTCCGCGCCGGTAATAGGTATCATCGATGTCAAACTGCGGGCATGCGGTGGTGAAAAGAGCGAGATCGTTGGCTCTCGCCTTTCAATGAATCCTCTTAAGAATGATTGATTGAAACAGATACAACAGAGGTTGAACGCTGCCGGATCTCACTATCGCGTACTTCCGGAAACTCCGCGCCGGAATAGATATCATCGATGCCGAACTGCGGGCATGCGGTGATGAAAAGAGCGAGATGGTTAGCTCCCGCCTTTCAACGAATCCTCTTAAGAATGATTGATTGAAACAGATACAACAGAGGCTGAACATTGCCGGATCTCATTATCGCGTACTTCCGGAAACTCCGCGCCGGCAATAGGTATTATCGATGCCGAACTGCGGGCATGCGGTGATGAAAAGAGCGAGATGGTCGGCTCCCGCCCTCAACGAATCATCTTAAGAATGATTAATCGAGATTAATTGAGATTAATTGAAGCGAAGAGATTTGTTGAGTTGCCGGAGATCACTACTGCATGTGTTTGTTATAGGGGGATTACCTATCTTCTCGCAATACTTTAAGAATTAAACTGATAATGATAGCGATAATACCACCGATAAAGGTCTCAATAATGCGATCTATCAATAGTTCAACCTTTGGAGGATGATCCCAATACATGCCTAATTCAACAAGTACCAAGCTATAACAGGTAACACCGAGCGTGACGATAAGATAACTCTGTTTAAAGCAGATGGGGAGAAGAAAAGCGAAAAAGAAGAGAAGAGCGACCATGATATAGAGTCTATTGATCGGGATATGGAGGGATATCTGAAAGAGAATAAAGAGTGCGATTACGGCAATCACACTTCCCCAGAAGCGTAACCAAGTATTGTGAATAACGGTCATTGCTTTGGGTGGCATCACCATTAAGAATGTGATTGTTGCCCAATAATTTTTTTCGATTCCTAACATTTGAGGAATAATCAGGCTTAAAAATAATCCTGAACTATAGATAAAAGCTCGCGGGATAAGATTCGTATCGAGCCGGAAGAGGTCATGGGTAAAGATCCCCTGTTTAAAGGCTTCAAGATCGATCTCTTTTCGTAGAAGATAGTGGGAGATAAGCAGTGCCGAGAGCGTACCGATCCCACCACCAATTGCGAGTTGACTATCTGCTATCGGTAGAGCAGTACCGATTGTTGCAAAAATAATGACAAAGCGAATTGCTCGATCAAAGACAGGATCTCTTCCAAAAAGGTAGTAGTAGAAGTAGCTAATAATAAAGAGAAAGAGATAGAACTTCCAAGTGAGATGAAATAGTTGACCAATATAGCTACTGCTGAAGATCAATATGATCCACAATGCCACATAGAGAAGATTGCTCCGATCAGGTTTAGCATTGTAGAGCGCATAGGTACAGAGCACCGAAAATGAGGTCCAGGCGATTGCCGCATGTAGACCAATAAATTGTGCGGCAATCAGTGCGCTGATAGCCATGCTAAAGACAAAGACGAAGCTGTCTCGAAAAGAGATTTTTTTGGGCAGATTGGAAGGGAATTGTGACATATTTATAAGCTCCAGGAAACTGCTTTATCTAATCGGAATAAGCCGGCAATATTGATCTCGCCATAGAGTTAAATTCCGCACATTAGTGTATCACTGATCTATAGAAAAAATCTTAATCGATTCAATACGGTTTGGGTTTAATGGTATCAAAGGTGTTAGTGGTGCGTTGATGAGATCAAGTTGTTGATAGATAAAATCAGTCTCATGGGTGATCTTCCCACCATCGATAATACGCTTTAAGAGCGGCTTAGGCGTCTCAAATTGCGGTAAGGGGAGATCAAGCTTTTTAGCCATCGCTTGATAATAGCTCTTACGTTCGAGATGAAGTGGGGTAACAAGATTGTAGATTCTATCGATTATCTCAATCTCTTTGGGGTTCTTATTATTTTTTCTCTCTTGTTGCGTGATAAGTGTCGCAATAGCGCTTAAGAGATCTTCAATGTGGAGTAAGTTGATCGCATCATAGGGAGATTTAATCTCTTCGCGCCCGGCAAGAGAGAAGATAGGATGGCGACCATTGCCGATAAGCCCCCCTAAACGAAGAATGGTACTCGGAATCTTGCTGCTGCGGATCACTATCTCGGCAGTTAGAATTGCTTTTGCATTTTGAGTTTGGGGAAGTGCAGGGATCTCTTCATGGATTAACCCACTGGTTGTGCCATAGAGCGAGGTAGAACTTAAAAAGAGCAGCTCACGTGCTTGGTAAATCTCTGCTAACTCAACAATTCTCCCGATCATCTCACCATAGGTGGGTGTTATTGTTTGCTGGGAAGCCTCTTGATCTATCGTTTTTTTGTTTTCCCACTTTTCTTTTTTATTACCTACGAAGGGGGAGGGCGGGATCGTAATGATAATGGTTCGGTTCTGAAAATAGGACTCCATTTGTGATTGAGTCTCTTCTTGAAAGAGCTCTCTTTCAGAGAGAGATTTTAATTGTAAATTTCCTGAATAGCCGCTAATTTCAATGTTAATCTTCCGTTCTAATTGTGATGAAATCTCTCGTTTTGTTGCTATCACATCCGCCCCATAAAATGTTAATAATTGAGCTAATGGTAGTCCTGCCCAACCGGCACCAATAATGAGAATCTGTTGATTATTTAAACGATTATTCATCTATTTTCCTTACAATTGCATCTAAAATTAATCTATATCAATTGACATAGAGCAAAGAGTGAAGAGAAAGATGATCTCTGCTATAGTCAAAAGGAGAGAGTAGTTCAAGAGGAGATGGCGTTTCAGAAGCTTAAAGATCCCGATGCTTGAGAATCTGAGAATCTATTGAATTATCTCTATTGATTTCTTCTGTTAGTGTAAGCGATTTAGGTCAATAGAGATAATCGAATAGATCAGTTAAGGGATATTGATCATCTCGAGGTGGCGGTATAGGGTCCTGCTTTGAGGTTCTACTATTAATGGGCAATTAGATGATTGCAATTCTGCTACAAGTGATGAGTAGTTCAGTAATTTTATTTCGCTACTCAATTTTATATTGAGCGTCACTCTACTCCCCTTGAATGATCTACAAGATTGTGGTGCGATTAGCGTGCCGTCATTTTAAAGTCATTGATGAATTTTAAGGGGGTTCATAATGAAAAACAGTAATTTATTACATAATAAAGAGGGAAATGCCGGCAGTGATTGGCGCCGTTTTCTACTATTGATGATTGTTATCTTACCGCTTCTTGCATTCTGTCTTATTGGTGCTTATGGGTTAGGCGTTTGGATTATGCAGCTACTCTTCTGGGGGCCTCCTGCATAAGCAGGTGCTACAGATAGATTTTATAGAACAGTCAGCTAGTTAACGATCTTATCTCAACTCATCACCATCAACTATTCATCATTAGACACTAATCACTACATCTATATTGTTGTATTGTTGTATTGGTTACTGCATTAGTCGCCGCATTAGACATCACATTAGTTACGGTTTAATCAACTATTTGTATTATTGATTGTATTACGATTGCATTATCATCCGCTTAAAGACTTTAATTGGTTCGATAGCTAGCCGGTGAAGAGAGAGATCAGATCCTACAGATAATTAGTACAAATAATTAGTACAAATAATTAGTACAGATAATTAGATTAAGGGATATTAATCATGGGAATATTAAGACGAATAAAAGAGATGCTCTACAATCTCTTTTTAAAGCCGAGTATGCGTATTGGGCTTGGTGTATTAGTAACCGGCGGATTTATTGCCGGCATTATCTTCTGGAATGCTTTTGATGCGGGGTTGAAGGCGACAAACTCGGAAGCATTCTGTATTAGCTGTCACACAATGGCGGATAATGTCTATCCAGAACTTCAGCAGACAGTCCATTTTCGGAATCGTACAGGGGTACGCGCATACTGCTCCGATTGCCACGTTCCTCATAACTTCACCGATAAAATTGCCCGTAAGGTTCAAGCAAGCCGTGAGGTCTGGGCACACTTAACGGGTGACATTGGCACAAGAGAGAAATTCTTAGATAAGCGTTTAGTCCTTGCACAAAGAGAGTGGGATCGTTTTAATGCCAATGGTTCAAAAGAGTGTCGTGCTTGTCATGATTATGAACATATGGCTTTTGAGAAGATGGATATTATGGCGGAGATGGAGATGCGTGGTGCGGCAAGTCGTAACACGAGTTGTATCGAGTGTCATAAAGGGATTGCACATCAACTCCCTGTTGTTGAGAGTATCCGCAATGAAGATCTCGATAAACTCTTAACCTCAGCCAATAAAGAGTCAACGGCAGTTAATCATGAATATTATAACGTTCTACCACAAACGCTCTATCTCGATGAATCCTTAAGTGAGCCGATTGGTACCTTAGAGGTGGCAACGGAAGTCCGTATTATCGATAAGAAAGGGGATGCCGAGCAGATCGAGTATGAATTATGGCGCAAAAATAAGGGTTATGGACGTGTTCTCTATGGTGCTTATAGTCTCAATATGGTGAGTGCCATTTTAGATAAAGAAGTTGCGCAAAATAGTGAGTTTAATATTGTTGAAACAAAAGAAGATCCTTTAACAGGGCTTGAGTGGCAACGGGTGAAGGGTACAGCTTGGATCAAAAAAGGTGGCTTAATGGCGGATATTACGCCGATCTGGGAAGTCGCCAATGCAAGTTATACCAAAAGTTGTAGTACTTGCCATATTCAACCCGATACTGAGCATTACGATACCAATACCTGGCCAGGCTTATTTGCCGGAATGGTGGGCTTTACCAATATGGATGAAGATACCTCCAAAGTGGTCTTAAAGTATCTCCAGCTCCATTCGATGGATTTTAAAAATAATCAGAGTGCGCGTTAATACGCAGAGAGTATTGAGCTCCACTTAGGAAGATTATTCAGGAACATTAAAGTTAAAGAAAAGAGAGCGGTGAAGCGTTATCACGATCTATTCTCTTAAGATCAATAGAGCCTTCATCGATCTAAAAAAGGATTGAAATATGAGTTATCAAACAGATAGATCTCGCCGGGGATTTTTAAAGATGGCATCACTGATCGCAGGTGGATCATTGGTTGCACCGGCATTGATGGCAGAATCTCTTCTTCATACTAAAGCGCCGACTGATGTCGATATAGAGACATTAACCGAATGGCGTATTTCGGGCGCTCATTGGGGCGCTTTCCGTGCAAAGGTGGTGGCAAATCGCCTTGTGGAGGTAGAGCCTTTTGAGTTTGACCGTTATCCCACTAGAATTTTGGATGCCGTTCCGGGGATTATCTATAGCCCGGCGCGTGTTCGCTATCCGTTAGTGCGCCTCGATTGGTATAAGCACCGTCACAATAGTGATACGAGTCAGCGTGGCGATAACCGCTTTATTCGGGTCAGTTGGGATGAAGCACTTGATCTCATCTATGAGTCATTAGAGCGAATTCAGACCCAATTTGGCCCATGGGCGCTTCATACCGGGAATGTAGGTTGGCGCTCTGTCGGACAGGTTCATAGTTGTGGAAATCATATGCTTCGTGCGATTGCGATGCATGGGAATAGCGTCGGGACGGCAGGGGATTACTCAACCGGTGCGGGGCAGGTGATTATGCCCTATATTCTCGGCTCCACGGAAGTCTATTCGCAAGGAACATCATGGGATATTATTCTCGAAGAGAGTGATGTGATTGTGATTTGGGGTTCTGATCTGGTGAAGAATCTACAGGTTGGCTGGAATACAGAGACACATGAAGCTTATGGCTACCTTGAGCAACTCAAAGAGAAGGTCGCAGATGGAGAGATTCGGGTGATCTGTATCGATCCTGTTAAGAGTATGACGGCAAACTATCTCAATGCAGAACATCTCTATGTTAACCCCATGACAGACCTTGCGGTGATGATGGGAATTGCCCACACGCTCTGGAAAGAGGATCTCTATGATAAGGAGTTCCTAGAGACTTATACCTTAGGCTTTAATGAGTTTCTCCCCTACCTAAAAGGGGAGACAGAAGATATGGTGGAGAAGACGCCTGAGTGGGCGGCAGAGATCTCTGGCGTACCGGCGGATACCATTCGTGAGCTTGCGCGTGCTATGGCGAAAAATCGTACGCAACTGATGATCGGTTGGGCATTACAGCGTCAGCAACATGGTGAACAACCTTACTGGATGGCGGCTATTGTTGCTGCGATGTTAGGGCAGATCGGTCTTCCCGGTGGTGGTATTAGTTACTCGCATCACTATAGCTCTGTGGGAGTCTCTTCCTCAGGGGCATCGATGCCGGGTGCATTTCCTCTTAATCTCGACTTTGGCCGGGAGCCAAAATATAAGAGTACCGACTATAAAGGATACTCCAATTTTATTCCGGTTTCGCGTGTTGTCGATGCACTCTTAGAGCCAGGAAAAGAGATCAATTACAATGGTAATAAGATTAAGTTAGCACCTTATAAGATGGCCATTTTCTCTGGTGCCAATCAGTGGCATCGTCAGCAAGATCGTAACAAGATGAAGCGGGCCTATCGCAACTTAGAGACCGTTATTGCGGTCGATTATGCTTGGACGGCAACGTGTCGTTTTGCTGATATTGTTCTGCCGGCATGTACCCCTTATGAGCGTAATGACCTCGATGTCTACGGTACCTACAGTAATCGCGGTATTATCGCGATGCATAAGTTGATCGATCCACTCTACTATTCGAAGAGCGATTTTGATATCTGGCGTGAATTTAGTAAGCGACTCAACCGTGAAAAAGAGTATACGCAAAATCGTAATGAGATGCAGTGGATCGAAAAGATCTATATGGATTGTTATAACGAAAACTATCCGAAAGGCTTCTACATGCCCTCATTTAGAGAATTCTGGGAACGTGGATATGTTCTCTTTCCAGAAGGTAAGCCGTGGGTTCGCCATGCAGACTTTAGAGAAGACCCGGAGGTTAATGCACTAGGAACACCTTCAGGCTTTATTGAGATCTATAGCCGAACGATCGCAAGTTATGGTTATGAAGATTGTAAAGGGCATCCGATCTGGATGGAGAAGGCGGAGCGTTCACATGGTGGACCAAAATCTGATCGCTACCCACTCTGGTTACAATCGGCGCATCCCGATAATCGTCTCCATTCACAAGGGTGTGAAGCGACAAAAATGCGCGAGAGTTACGCGATTGCCGGCCGTGAACCTGTCTTTATTAGCCCGATTGATGCCGAGAAACGCGGCATTAAGCATGGGGATTTGGTTCGGGTCTTTAATGATCGTGGTCAGCTACTTGCCGGGGCGAATGTTAATAATAACTTCCCTGAAGGGGTTGTTAGGATCTTTGAAGGTGCGTGGTACTCTCCCCTCGATGAGACGATCGGTTCGATCGATACCTATGGTGATCCCAATACATTGACGATGGATGTGGGGACTTCAAGTCTCTCTCAAGCGCCGAGTGCGAATACCTGTCTTGTGGAGATCGAGAAGTTTGTAGGTGCTGCACCGGCACCGACAGGATTCCATGGTCCTACAGTCGTCGATATTGAAGGGAATGAGACGGTTGAGGTATAGTCTAAATCGGCTTGAGAGCGTAACATAGAGTATTGATAGTTAGTGTATAGTGATTAGCATATAGTAATTAGCGTATAGCAAAGAGATGCGTTGTAGTGAGTCTGCTACAGCGCATCTTGATTATTGAGTTGAGATAGATAACAGATAGGATTAGCTATGAGTGAAATAAGAGCCATCATTAATGAAGCGGCGGTCGT
This sequence comes from Ignatzschineria sp. PL_is040, assembly GCF_055813795.1. Classification (NCBI taxonomy): domain Bacteria; kingdom Pseudomonadati; phylum Pseudomonadota; class Gammaproteobacteria; order Cardiobacteriales; family Ignatzschineriaceae; genus Ignatzschineria; species Ignatzschineria sp. PL_is040. Next base: position 427,173 of record NZ_JBVPGU010000001.1, on the reverse strand, counting down.
TGCGAAAATGAGAGGGGAGACCTATCAATGGTTTGCCCGAATCTTTGCGAATGAATTAACCGAGAGTGATGTTACGCTCTATCAGGAAGGGGCGCTCAATACTCTATTAGAGCTCTTTACCGAGATCGGCTTAGCAATTGAGGTAGATCAGGTTAAAGCGGCTATTGAGCGTTTTTCTGAGATTGAGCATATTAGTGTTGAACTACGGGCTGATTTTGCAAGTTGTTTTCTGCTCGATGATAAGAGTGGCGCGATTCCTTATGCTTCTCTCTACTTAGGGGATGGCGATATGATGTATGCTGAAGCTGAGCGAAAGATGCGTGAGCTTCTCTCAAAGAGTGGGTTAGCGATTTTAGATTCTTTCAAAGAGCCCTCTGATCATCTTGCCATCTATCTTGCGCTTCTCCAGAAATGGTGCGAGCAATTAGCGAGAGATCTAGAAGAGAAGCGGGAAGATTATTCTCTCTTAAAGAGCGAATATATTGCACAGCAAACCTTTCTTCAAGAGGGCTTGCTCTCCTGGATTCCTCTTTGGAATGAGCGATTACAACGTGTGACCCATTGCCGCTGCACTTTTTATAGCGCTATGGGCTCACTTCTGGTGGCCTATCTTTTAGCAGATAATGATTATTTAACTGTAGAAATTGAGAGACTGATTGCGCTTGAGCTATAGCAGAATATGCATCATTTTGTTAAGGTGATGCACTATTAATAATTTCTCTTCCTTTAAGCTATTTAGGAGCTATTTTTATGATTAAAAAGATTACACTCTCCATTCCGGAAATTAGCTGTTCCCATTGCACAAGCAGTATTGATGCTGCTTTACGGGAATTAGATGGTATTCAAGCGGTTGAATCGAGCGTTGAGAAGAAGCAGACAACAGTAGAATTTGCCTCAGAGATTATCTCAGAAGGTGCGATCATTGAGATTATTGATGATATCGGTTTTGCCGCAGAGGTGATTTCTTAATCAAGATGCTAAGCAGATGTTAAATAGAGGTGAAAACCAGCGACAAGATCGCTGGTTTTTTTATTGCCTCAGTTTATTGCTTCAGTCTATCTCTTTAGCTAAAAGAAAGAGAATATTGAAGCGTAATATTGAAATAGAGAGCTTCAATTACTCAAATATCTTTAAGAAGTTTTGTAGTAGCGTCTGGAAGAAGGAGCGACTCTGATGGCTGCTCCATTGAATTCCATTTGCATGACAACTCTCCGTGATAAAGGGATTATCATTGCCCTGAATATCAAGAATAATCTCATTTCGCTCACATTCCCAGGAAGTGGGTGGGAAGGTCAGATGCCATTTCTGCATAAGATTCATCTCACGACTGGTAAAAGGAACATTGTAACGATCATTCATATAGAGATAGGTGCGTGCAATCATCCCTTTAACCTCATCACGCGGGAGTACTTGTCGCTTCTTAAAATCAGTTCTAAATTGGCAAGCGCCATATTGATTAAATTGGGGGGTTAGCTCAGCGAAGCTAAAGTTAGAGCGATCGGCATTGATCTCGCCTACGGCAGGTTGCAAATTATGCATATCTCCCTCCATCATCTTAAAGAGGGTATTTTCATCCACATCACCCACTTTACAGCCGCTCCGTCCGCCATCTTTCCAACACTGCATATTTTTACCAAAAGCATGTGCCGGAACTACATGTTCCCACTCAATACGGTTAGCACGCTCTGGATTATTACGAATCACGTAACCGCAGCTCGCAAGATCAACAACGCCGCTCTGATTGTTGAAGGTAAAATCACAGCCACAATAGAATTCTTCTTGATCAGGATAGGCTTTGTAGATCTTAACAAGCTCTCTCTTTGCCTGTTTAAAACTAGTGATATTGCTACTCTTATCGGTGATCAGCCCATCACCATAGAAGTATTGGAATAGACCAATTGCCGCAAGCGCAACAATTCCTAAAATCCACTGTTTAGGATTACGTTTCTTAAAACTCTTTTTAATAACTTTTTCGATCGACTTATTAAAACCTGGGCGCATAATATAACTCTTGATTCCCTTGAGGAGTGAAATTGATCTAGTACTAGATCTTAAAAGTGAGGGCGCATTATACTGCTATTTGCCCATTTTGTGAAAAGAGTGGGGAATAAACCGCTATTATTGAGAGCCATTGTGAAAGATGGGCTATAATTTAACCACTTTTCCCGATCGATCGAGTAATTGATTGAGTAATCAGAATGCAATCAGTTGGCTTGCTGACCAGTTAACCAGTTCATTAGTGGATCAGTTAATGATGATTGAGTGTCGTCCATAAGGAATTCAAGAGATGATGATATTTGTAATACTCATGGTGATTTTACTGCTGCTATTAGTGCTTTTAGCCTATTATGTGGCCTATCTATTGATTATGCCGGCAACAATCTGGGGATTAGTGACCGTTGGGGCGATCGGTACAGGTTTACTGCTTCTACTCTTTCTCTTAGTGCGTCTGATCTTTATCACAATTGAGTGGTTTTTAGATCAAAGGCGCATGAAGAGAGAGATCAGAATAGAAGCGGAGCGCGGGAGAGGAGGGGAAGAGTAATGGTGCGATTAATTTTTGTAATATTGATGATCTACCTACTCTACAAGGTGGGGCGTCTTCTTTTACGTGGATTGATGCTCCTGATTGCGGCTATCTACTCCTTTATCTCAGAAGAATCGCAAAAACAGCGAGAGAAAGAGAGCCTCTACCAAAAAGAGCGAGCTTGGGAAGTGAAGCAGAAAGTCTCACAATATCAGGCACAAGGCACACTCCCATCTTGGATGAATAGCGATCGAATCAACGATTTTAATCAAGGTGTCTACCAAGTTTTACGAAGTAGTGGAATCGGTATAGAAGATGCAAAACGACTCCTCAATCATCGAAACCCTTACCTAAGAGCGCTCTATGTTGCCGGCAGAATGGAGCGGAAAGGGGCCACTTATGAAGAGCAGAAGCGCGCTGCCGGTGAGACACTCGTCGCATTGTGGCAGCGAGCGGATCACCAACAGCTCTTTTCCGATCATCTTGAGTAATATCTTGAGTAATATCTTAAGTAATAGTGATCGCGATAGCCTCTATGGTTCTATGGTTCTATGGTTCTATGGTTCTATGGTTCTATGGTTCTACGGCTCTACGACCCTACGTCTCTATGGATCTATGGAAACATCTTTAAAATCATCACTAATAATTTTTGTGCCGCGGGAGGCAGTTGACGACCGCGTCGAGTCATCATATAGGTCTCTGTCCGATTAAAATAGGGGTGACTTAAGTGGTGGAGTGCTAATCGATCTCGATCTTCCTCATAGAGCATAAATTCAGGCAGTAGCGTGACGCCACCACCAATCGCATACTGTTTTAACATATGGAGCTGGCTACATTTTAAGGTGGGATGGAGCGTGATCTCCTCCTCATCTTCTACTCGCTGAATAATTTGTCGAATCCCTTGAGAGATATCGCCCATCGCTAAGGGATAATCTCTGATTTGCGCAAGAGTTAAAGGGGCTTTCTCATTTAGAAGGGGATGTGTCGGGGGAAGAAAGGCTTTTACGGTATGTTGCCGCTTAAAATGGACCCGTAAATTGGGCTCTAAGATAGGATTAAAAGCGATTCCGATATGGGCTTCATTATCACTTACTTTTCGGACAACATGATTGCTACTTCCAGCAGAGAGTTGTACCTCAATCTGTGGATGATCTTTAGAAAATTGGGAGATAATTGTTGCTAAGTGGCGTAGATATCCTTCACCTGTTGCGATCGTTACCTTTCCTCGCTCTAACCCTTGTAGCGCTGCTAAAGAGGCGAGCAGATCCTCCTCCTGTTCTAGGGAGTGAGCAAAATATTTTAAAACTAACTCTCCCGATTCTGTAGGATGCGCACCTCTTAAATTCTTCTCTAAGAGCGATGTTTTTAGCTCCTCTTCAAGCAGTGTGATTTGCCGGCTAATAGAGGAGGGTGCGACATTGAGGATATCTGCCGCATTACGAATTCCACCATATTTGACAGCTTGATAGAGATAGTAGACGCGATGCTTCTTAATCATAGAGTAACTCCTCGCTCTTATTTTAGATCTTTCTTGAGATCTCTTCTTTAGATGAGTGTTGCGTTAAAACGAACAAAATTCTTAATTCGTTTTATTGTTGCACATTTTGACTTTCTCTATACTGAAATTGATCAGAATTATTGAGATAAAAGAGAGAAGGGAGTGGAATATGGATCAGGAAATATTGAAGGATGTCGCAATTATCGGCTTAGGTAATATGGGGCTAGGGATGGCAAAGAATCTCTTGTCGAAGGGATACCGTGTCAGTGGTTTTGATTTAAGTGAAGCGGCACGAAATAGTGCTATGGATGCCGGCGTTAAGATTTTACCCGTAGAGGAGTTGGTCGCAGGGACGAGAATTCTACTGCTCTCTCTACCAAAAGCGGAACATGTTCTTGCTTGCAGTTATGAGATTGAGAGGTGGGGAGAGAAAGGTTTAGTTGTGATCGATACGAGCACCTCAACTCCTGATGTTACGCGAATGATCTATCAACGCTTTATTGAGAAAGAGATGCTCTTTGTGGATGCTCCTGTTTCTGGTGGGCCTAAAGGTGCGCTTACCGGCACGATGACAATGGTCGTTGGCGCAGACAGATGGTTATTTGAGGCATTAAAGCCGCTCTTAGAGGCGATGAGCTCAACGCAGGTTCATGTTGGGAAGGCTGGTGCCGGCAATATAGTAAAGATCTGTAATAACCTATTGATTGCGGCTCATCTAATCACAACTGCAGAAGCACTTTCGTTAGCAACTAAAGCAGGCGTTGAGCCGGAGGCCTTTTTTGCCGGCATCAATAGAGGGTCGGGAAGAAGTGCGGCGAGCGAGGTCAATTTTCCACTCTGGATTCTTAATGGTGCTTTCAACTCCGGCTTTACGATGGGATTGATGCGTAAAGATGTGGGATTAGCACAATCATTAATGGCGGAGATGGGGATGGAGCTCCCTCTTAGTCAAGAGATTATCGCTCTTTGGGAGCAGAGTCGTTCATTTTTGGCAGATGATGCCGATTTTAATGAGATTGTAAAAAATTATAAAACAGAGTGATCTTTAACTTTATGGTGAATGTGAGGCTCTTGAGTTGATCGTTAAGCGCAGAGAGTAGATCGCGAGTTAGATAACGAAAGAGTGAGGAGAGCAAGATGGCTCGAGAGGAGAAGAGGATGATAAATTGTAGGTCAGAGCAACAGAGAGAGAGTCGATTTTGGGAGTTGTTAAATCAATTTTTCCCCGGCGCCGAGAGTATCGGCAGTTATATCGGCGGAGAGTGGCTGATTGGAGATGGAAGCGATATTGAGCTCTACAATGCCGATAATGGAGAGCTCTTCTATGCTTATCGGGATGCATCTTTAGAGATCATTCCAAAGCTCAATGAGGTCACAAAAATAGCACAAGCAAAGTGGCGCGCGATGAGTGCTGCTGATCGTGGACGCTTGATTTTTCAGGTCGGTGCTAAGATTAGAGCTGTGAGTGCAGAGCTTTCGGAGTTAGAGGCGATAGTCGGCAATAAACCGATTCGTGATGCGCGTGGGGAGGTCGCGAAAGTTGCAGAGATGTTTGAGTATTATGCCGGCTGGAGCGATAAGCTGCATGGTGAGGTGATTCCGGTACCTACGACTCATCTCAACTATGTTCTCTACGAACCTTTAGGAACCGTGTTACAGATCACGCCCTGGAATGCCCCTCTCTTTACGGCAGGATGGCAGATTGCGCCGGCAATTACCGCAGGAAATGCCGTGATCTTAAAACCTTCAGAATTAACGCCGGTCACCTCCTTAATCTTAGCGAAATTGATCGAAGCGGTTGGCATCCCGAAAGGTTTAGTCAATGTTGTTGCCGGCTATGGTCATACCATTGGGCAGATGATGATTCAACGTTGCCATATTGAGAAGGTTGTTTTTGTCGGTTCTCCTAATACCGGTGAGCAGATCGCTGTTGCTGCTGCAAGAAAGGGGATTCCTGCCATTTTAGAGTTAGGGGGGAAGTCCGCCAATATTGTCTTCGCTGATGCCGATTATGAGAAAGCATTGAGAGGGGCGCAAAATGCCATTTTTGGTTCTGCGGGGCAGAGTTGCGTCTCCGGTTCACGTCTATTAGTCGAGCGAACTATTTTTGAGCAATTTGTCAACGATCTTGCCGCAACTACGAATCAGTTCCAAGTAGGGAATCCGCTTGATGAAGCGACACAGATCGGCCCTATTCAGAACCGAAAACAGTACACTCATGTCTGCAAAATGATTGCGCAAGCTTTGGCGGAAGGCGCAAAAATTCCTAACAATAATGTAGAATCTCTCCCTTCAAGTAGCGGATATTATGTTTATCCTACTGTTTTGATCGGTGATAATCGGATGCAGTGTGCTCAAGAAGAGATCTTCGGTCCTGTTGTTGTGGCAATACCTTTCGACAGTGAAGCAGAAGCGATTGCTATCGCCAATGAGAGTGCCTTTGGGCTTGCCGGAGCTGTTTGGTGTCGTGATGTTGCAAAAGCGCATCGTGTTGCCGATCAGGTAAGGGCGGGAACATTTTGGATCAATGGTTATAAGACGATTCATGTGAGCTCCCCTTTTGGCGGTTATGGCGCGAGTGGTTATGGGCGCTCATCTGGATTAGAGGCTTTAAGGGCTTATAGTCAGGTTAAAAGTATCTGGGTTGAAAGGGCGGTCGAACCGCTTGTAAACTTTGGATATGGCGCTCAGGAGAAGTCATCATAGATAGGCGTTGTTGATGACAACAGTCGATATCATATTTTCGAGATATATGAGATGTTCGAGATATGTCTCGAGATATGCCTCGAGATATGTCATTAATATAAGATGTAGATGAAGAAGTAGATAAAGCAGTAGAAGCAGTAGTAGATAGATAATAATGAGAATAAATAAGATAAAGATCACTTTAGTGATCATGGAGGATTAGAGTATGAGTAAGCATGAGCATTATTCGAAGCTATTAGATTGGCGTCTGCATCTGGTGGTTATTATCGTTACCGTTCTTGCAGAGATAATTGGCATTATGAAATTTGATATCGGAATCGGAATTGTTATCCTTCTTCCGCTTCTTTACGCATTTCTCTTCTCTGTCCTCTTTAACGGTAATATTATTCCCGGGACTGGAAGAATTATTGGCCCAAGCGCACAGACGGCTAGCCATTGGGTTTTGATCTGTGTGATGCCTTTTATCGCCAAGTTCTCTATCGGTATTGGTCCTAAAATTAATGATATTATCGCTGCAGGTCCGGCACTGATTTTGCAAGAGCTTGGAAATGTAGCTACCGTTTTAGTCGCAATGCCGGTTGCGGTTCTTCTCTTTAGAATGGGGCGTGAATCGGTTGGGGCAACTCACTCAATTGCGCGTGAGCCCAATATTGCATTGGTGGCAGACCGTTTTGGCATTAAGAGTCCAGAAGGGATTGGTGTGATGGGGGTCTACGTGATGGGGACACTCTTCGGCGCGATCTATTTCTCTCTTCTTGCCGGTTTTATGGCCTCTTGGGACTACTTTGACGTTCGTGCTTTAGCGATGGCGTGTGGTGTCGGGAGTGGCAGTATGATGGGGGCATGTTCCGCATCACTTGCCGAGGTTGTTCCTAGTAGAGCAGAAGATATTGTTGCTTTTGCGGCAACATCAAATCTCTTAACTTATGGAACAGGGCTCTTTGTGAGTGTCTTTGTCGCGTTACCTCTAGCGGAGTATTGCTATAAATTCTTGAGCAAAATGCGTCAACCGGCAGCACTCAATAGTGCGATGGAAGAAGCATTAGAGCAAGATTCAGCAGTAGAGGCAAAAGTGGTAGAAGATAGTGAAGAGCTTCGTCTTTCAACGATTCAGGTACTTATCGCATTGGCGGTGATGTCCCTTATTCTTCTGATCTCTAACTGGGCCGGCACAGGAATCTCTCCATTAGTGGCATTGCCCGGCATGGTCGTGATCTACGCTTTAAGTGTTGGCGGCGTTTTGTTAGGAAAGGTTATTCCCATTAAAATTCCGGCTATTGCTTGGATCTCCCTTCTTGCGATCTTCTTTGGTCTCCCCTTTATGCCGACAGCAGATTATCTAGTTGCGACTACTGAAAAATTAGGACTATTACCCCTAATTACGCCGGCATTAGCCTATGCAGGGATCGCTATCTCAAAGCGGGAAGTGGAGCTCTTTAAAAAGTCAGGGATCAAGATCGCAATCGTAGCGCTCTTAACCTTTACCGGCACCTTCTTAGGTTCAGCTTTTATCGCCGATCTTCTTCTCTAATGATGTCATCGAACAACAAGGGGTAATTACAGATTAAAGCAGATCGTTTTGATAAAGTAGTACCCCTTTTATAGCACCTATTTTAAATGCTCAAGTAATCTCTTGAGATCATAAGAGTGGCTTCGATAATTCGAAGTCACTTTTTTTGTTTTATCCTTGAGTTTTATTCTTTATTTCGATTTTTATTTCATCTTTTAATTTTATTACTTAATGTCAATATTAATATCTAATCCTAAAACTCAACCCCTAATAATATCTATTCCACTATTCCACTATTTCACTATTTCACTATTCCACTATTCCACTATTTGAAAATTATATTTAATTAAAATGTATATTAAATAATGATTTGTTGATTTGTGTTTATTTTGTATATTTTTATATTCCCTTTAATCTGTTATCGTGAAGTAATAGTGAGATCCACTCGCTCTCCTTTATTAGATACTTTGAGTATTTTGAATATTTTAGGCTTTACTTCTTAGATTTCACTTCTCAGATTCTATTTCTGAGGCATTATTTCTTAGACTTTTTATAAAACCAACAATGGCTCTTTATAAAGATGGAATATTAAGGATAGATTATGGATTATCTTCATGGCTCTGATCTGACTTCGATTCTTCACTCAAAACGTGCGAATATCTATTACTTGGAATATTGCCGGGTTTTGGTCAATGGTGGGCGCGTAGAGTATGTGACTGATCGAGGTAAAGAAGCGCTCTATTATAATATCCCCATTGCAAATACCAGTTGTCTATTATTGGGGATTGGAACATCAATTACCCAAGCCGCAGTTCGGGATTTAGTAAAAGCAGGGGTAATGATTGGATTCTCAGGGAATGGAGGAACACCACTGTTGGCTGGCACAGAGCCTGAAATTGCGTGCCATTTCTTTTCTCCTCAATCAGAATATCGCCCTACAGAATACCTTCAAGCATGGTGTCAATTTTGGTTTGATGATGATAAACGGTTACAAGCGGCTAAATTACTGCAAAAAGCGAGATTACAGTTTACGCTTAAAATGTGGCAGAAACATCCCTGGAAATTTAATATTAATCTGCTAAAAGAAACCGTAGAAAATTATGAGCATGAAATAGAGGCGTGCTCAAATACCCAAGAATTACTTTTAACAGAAGGGCGCTTAACGAAGAAACTCTACCATTTTGCAAATCAAGCGACCTTAAATGTCGCCAATTTTCGAAGAGATTCAACAGAGAGTGATTATCGAAAAAAAGATCCCACCAACCGTTTTTTGGATCATGGCAATTATTTAGCCTATGGTCTTGGAGCGACAGCTTGTTGGGTTTTAGGGTTACCTCATGGGTTATCAATTTTGCATGGAAAGACTCGGCGAGGAGGTCTCGTTTTTGATGCCGCAGATATCATCAAGGATGGAATTATTTTACCTTTAGCCTTTATTTCAGCTCTATCAGGAGATAATGAACGAGAATTTAGAGAGAATATTATTGAAGTATTGCGACGATATGATGCTTTGGATCATATTTTTGAGGTGCTCAAAGAGATCGCAAACTATCAATATGAGGATAAAATATGAATTTACTATTTGTATCTGAATGTAGTGATAAAGCACTTAAAGAGACTCGACGAATTTTAGATCAATTTGCAGAGAGAACAGGGCGTCGAACTTGGCAAACAGCGATGACGATGGAAGGCTTAAAAACAGTGCATCGCCTGCTTCGTAAAACAGCTCGTAAAAATAGTGCTATAGCATGTTTTTGGATTCGAGGTAAAAATCGGACAGAATTATTATGGACTGTAGGACGACCCTATGCATTTAATGAGCGAGGGAGAGTACCTACTAATCGAACTAAACGTCATGTTAATCCTCAAGATGAGATCCAGTGGAGAGATGGTCGAACTATTGAGATTATTGCGACTTTAGCGGCATTACTGCATGATCTTGGCAAAGCAACCATTGGGTTTCAGGAGAAGCTACGACCTAATAGTCATACTGTTGATCCTTATCGACATGAATGGCTCTCTTTACAGATGTTTTTATTGATCATTAAGGATTGTCAGACAGATTTTGAGGCATTAGAACGTTTAGCCCATTTTGAGTGGAAGAATGAAATATTTCGGGAATTAGAAAAGAAAAATTTTGATCAAGTAGAAATCCCTGATCAACCTTTGATACAGCTTCTTTCTTGGTTGATTGTCTCCCATCATAAACTTCCTTTATCTTCTTTTGAAGATCGACAAAATGAACAAAATAACTGGCTAACTCGAAAGCAATTCTTTGCGCAATTACGAGCGATGAAAGGATGGGTGAGAAATAGTGTTGAGAATGATCTGAAATTTTGGTCTATTTTAACCGACCCAGAGCGGATTACACCTGAGTTAACAAAACAGTTTAAAGGGTGGAGTAACGCTCTACAATATTGGGCTTCACAAGCATTATTACTCTCTCTACAGGAGCGTGGCGAAGCGCTTCTTTCACCATTTATACTCTATTTAAGCCGCACAACATTAGTATTAGCGGATCATACCTACTCATCTGTAAAGTCAACGCAGGGCTTGCGCTTTTTGGAGCAGGTCGAGGATCGATATCTCTATCGCGCATTACCATTGATCGCCAATACATTTAGTCGGGAAAATAAAGAGCCTAATCAGACACTCGCTCGCCATTTAACTGGTGTTGCCGGACAAGCTTCTAATTTTGCTCGTAAACTTCCTTTTTTACGGCAAGAACTACCTTTTCTGAAAGAGAAGCCTCTCTTAATGAAAAGCCGTACGCCCAAACATCTTGTTAAATTTGTCTGGCAAGATCAGTCAACACAACTGGCAAGAGGACTCAATTTACTATCAGAGACGCAAGGATTCTTTGGCATTAATATGGCATCAACCGGACATGGTAAGACCCTTGGTAATGTCAAAATTATGAATGCTCTTCAAAGTGAGGAGCGAAGATCGAGATTGACGATTGCTTTAGGGCTTCGAGTGTTAACACTGCAAACAGGGGAGAAGCTTAAAGAGGATCTATCCCTTTCAGATTATGAAATTGCAACCTTAGTCGGTGGTGTAGGTATTTCGGAACTCTATGCTTTAAAAGCGAAAGAGAATCAGCAAATGGCTTCAAACCAAGGGAACTCAACCACACAGATTGATGAAGATGACTCTCAAATGTCCCGTATTGAAGCACAATATGCCAGCCAGGGAAGTGAATCTTTGATGGCACTTGTCGAAGGAGATGTATTAGGTGGCTATGATACTGCATTAACTGAAGAGGATCTCGGTGTTGCGGTGTCTGATCAAAAGGCGCAGAAACTACTCTATTCCCCAATTGTCGCTACGACAATCGACCATTTAATTCCTGCAACTGAAACAATGCGAGGTGGTAAGCAGATTGTCCCTATTTTACGCCTCTTAACATCTGATCTTATTTTAGATGAAGTAGATGATTTTAGTCCTGATGATCTCTGTGCAGTGACACGTTTAATCTATCTTGCGGGTGTACTCGGAAGTCGGATTATGCTCTCTTCTGCAACATTAACGCCGGATCTGATTGCGGGATTATTTGAAGCTTATAGCCAAGGATATCGGCTGTGGCAGAAACAAAATTTAGCAGAAATAGATGATGAGAATGGCAAAGTACTTGTAGCATGGTTTGATGAGTTTAAGTGTGAATCAACCACTATTGATGTAGCGTTAATTGAGAGTGATTTAGAGGATAAGCTAAAAGAGAACGAATTAAATCTAGAGAAGTCGAAAACGTTCAATATTGATCATACGCGCGTGCAGTTTATGGCGCACCATAATGATTTTGTCTCATCTCGGGTAAGGGCGCTTGAGGCTATGCGATTAGAGAAGCCTATGCGCCGAGGAAAGCTTATTCCATTTGAGTTTTCCCCGAAGTCTCGTAGCGCAAATAGTGAAGATTATCAACAATTAGCAGATTCATTATTACCTGCAATTATAGAGATGCACCACAGTAATAGCGAGACTATTCCAGAGTGGTTACAGGCACAAGTTATTAAGGCTCAACGCACAGTAGAATTATCGGATCAAGAGAAGAGACTATTGGCACCAGTAGATTTAAGCTGTGGGGTTTTAAGAATTGCCAATATTCGTCATATCCTGCCATTAACTCGTGCATTCTTTGAATTATCACTGCCGGAAGATATTCATCTTCATATCGTACCGTACCATGCTCGGCAATTGCTCTTGCTCCGTTCTCAATTAGAGAAAGTACTTGATCGGCTCTTTAATCGAAAAGTGCCGGAAAAACTATTTTCACAACCAGAGATTAAAGAGGCACTTATAAAATATCCGGCGAAGCATCATATTTTTATGATCATCGCTTCACCTGTTATTGAAGTTGGAAGAGATATCGATCTTAATTGGGCGATGAGTGAGCCCTCGGCTATGAGCTCCTTAATTCAACTTGCCGGAAGAGTTATGCGTCACCGAGAACTAGGGCAACTTTATCAATCTGATATTCACTTTACTTCATCTAAGAAAGGGAAGGGGGAAAATTCAATTGAAAAGATTGATAATTTACCGGCGAATATTGGTGTATTAGATCGTAATTTGCGTAGCTGTTTTTCAAATACGGAGATTGCTTATGAAAAACCAGGCTATGAAAATGCTCAATATCGGTTAACAGAACATCAAGGAGATAATAGTTATCAATCTCTCTTTAGAGAAGTGGAACTCTCTGTGATAGATTCAATTCCACGAATTATGAAAATGGAAATCGACAGCGAATCGATGGAGGCTGAAAAAGCTTCCTCAAGACGGCGTAGGCGAAGTGCTCGGAATCAGGATAATATTATTAAATGTAGATATCTATCTGATTTAGAACATCGGGTACTAGAAGCTTGTTACTTTCCCAAAAAAGATGGAAAACCCACCGAGAATCTGATGAATATCTTTTGGAATAGACAATATGCGGTGCATCTACGAGCCGATCTACAAGCTAAAACCCCTTTTAGATGCAGTTATGGCAGTGACCGGCGTTATATCTATTTCCCTTTTTCTGAGATCAAGAAGATCAGTGATATTAAAGATGCCGATTTTAAATTTATTGCTTATGAGAGCTTACAACAGTTTTATCAAGAGGGAGGAAATCGAGATTTAGATAGCCATGAGCATTTAGTCGCATCAAAGATCTCTTTAGAGATTACCCGGGAGAATCCACAAGTTTCTAGGTGGTTAGAATTAGATGTGAAACAGGAATTTAGTAAAATCTGCCGACAAATCAAAGGTAGATCATATCGATCCTCGGCGATTAATTTTTTAACGATCGAGTTAGACCAGACAAAACAATTTGATTTCCATCCTTGGCTAGGGTTTTATCATAGAGGTAGAGTATAATAATTCCCAACTGCTGAATAAGCAGCTAAGAAAATTTAGTAGTTATTTTGTTTATTATCCGCCGAACAGGCGGTAACCCAGTGCCTCATAGCATTGGGTTTTTTTATAACTCGAAATAATTTATCCATTTACTAGTTTTTTTGTTTGATATTATTTTTTGCTGGATTATTATAATAATAAGAGAGTAAAAGCATATAGTTATTCTAGTATATAAATTGATTGAATTAATTTTTATATGGATAATTTTGATATATGTTTACATTTTAATTTATTTTGATCTGTTTGATTGAGAGGAGGTTATATGGAAACATTAACATCTTCTATTGTGAAAGAACGACTGGCACTCTTTTTTGAAAAAGAGCTCAAAATTTCGCCGGATACAATGGAAGAGTGGTTCGAGAAAAATATCGAGCGTGCTGCGGGTTTACAAGCGGGAACTCACATTTCGAAAGGAGTTCATTCGAGTTCAAAGGGGAGTAACTTTACCTTTAAACCAAGTGGGCATGAGCTTGATCACTATATTGGTACACATTCAATTGAGAAACCATTATTGGATGTAACGGGTAATGGTGCTTCAATCACATTAATGCGCGTAGTTACCGCTCCCATTACGAAAGATCAATCATTATATGATCTTTTGATGACAGATGATGAGGCCCTTGATGGTCTCTTCTCTAAAGATAAAGAACGCTCAAAAGCGATGCAAAAAGCGCTTAAAGAGATCTTTATCAATGATGAAGAGGTAGTAGTAGATGGAGATTGGAGCAAGATGCTTGTTTGGCCTGTTAATGGGTGTGATTCCATTGATGATGAGCAATATCATAATCTAATTCCACTACATGCATCCGCCTTACTCTATGAAGCAAATCAGAGAATTAATCAGCGCTATAGCGATGAGATGAAAGCTGCGAGAAAAGCCCGGCAAGATTGGCAGAAAATCGATCCTGAGAAAAAGGAGCTGCGGGCAGAGAAGCTTGCGGAATTAAAACCTTATTTCAATGTTCAAAACTTAGCGCGTATACATTTAGGAGGTGCTCATCCCCGTAATGTGGGGTTGCATACCCATAATCTTTTTGGGCGCAATCATCTACTTCCCTCATTTCCACCAACAGGGCAGTTAAGAGATGAATACTATCTCCATCCTGATAGTGACTCTATCTTTGATGGTCGACTCTCATACCATTGTCGCAATGCTTTTACAGGACTAGAGATCGCTCTAAGACGCGTGCAATATCATGACAAGATCAATATTGATATTAAATTACAGATTCGAGATGCGCTTGATACGATTTTTTATCGAATTATTCAGGTAATTGAGCAATATCAACGTAAACCAGCCGGCTGGAGTGATAATTATCAATTAGTACTTGTCGAAAAACATTGGCTAGACCCTGATAATGTGCGTTTTGAAGGGAAACCTTTAAGTAGAATGGAGATTGAACAGCTTTCAAGCCGAATTCAGGGATGGATTGTCAATATTCTTCAAAAGAACCCAAAACTCTCATCATTATTGAGTTCGCAACATATTGCGGATACGGAATATCAGGAGTGGTTAAAGATGTTGAAGATGACCCTTTTTAGCTCATTGAATCATCTTGATGACGTGCCAAGTGAGGAGGTGAGCCATGTTTAGTTCTAAATCTGAAGATATGACCTATTATCTTGTTCTCAATCATCTCACGGTTCGAGACGCAAATACAATCTCAGGGAATTTAATTTATGGATTTCCGGCATTAACAGCTATTGAAGGATTTGTTCATGCTTTAAATAGAGCTTTAATTCAAGAGATAGAAGATAGAGTGGTCGATTCAGGTGAGATTGATGCTGGAGCGACCGATAATCATCCTCTACTAAAGGCTCGATATCAGAGTTGGATGTTGGTAGCGCACGAGTATGAAGCTAAAGTTTATCGCGAGCATTCAGGACGAGATTATACCTTTTTACAAAGAAAGGCCCCTTTAACCCGCACGGGCGCTAATCCGCCGATTATTGAGGAAGGACGTATTGACTTAACACTCTCTTTAGTGATCGAAATTAATGTATTAGAGAGTTTAAGTGAAACAGAGTTACAGCAAGGAAAGTCAATCGTCAAACGCTGGTTGTCACAATCTCGGCTAGCTGGCGGTGTTGTTGAGAGTTATGAAGACATCCATTGGCTTGAATTAAAAGCGGATGATGAGCAGATGAAAAGGGAGATTATCAAGCAGGTTGGTTTTGGTTATGTTCTTTGCTCAAGAGAAGATCTAATGGGAAGATTATTAGATGAGAATCCGACAAAAGATGCTTTAGATATTCTGCTCGATACCGCAAAACTTCAGTATGAACCGCCTCAAGATATTGATAGCCGCTGGCAACTTAAAACTTTACAACAAGGAAATGGTTGGATTGTGCCTTTAATGGTGGGATATCAATCAGTCTCTAAAGTATTTGAGCCTCATGCATTAAAAGCGGTAAGAATGCCGGAATATCCCACTGAATTTGTGGAACCTCTCTATTCTCTTGGACAATGGATATTAACTTATCGAATAGTATCGGATAGAGCGAAGTTACCACTTTCCCACTATTTTTGGTTTAACGAGAGGGAAGCTGGGCAATATCTATTAGCTTCACCTCAAGAATAAAGTCTACAACAGTGTATCGATGTAATTATTTAATAAATCATATTGTTAGATGGTTAATTTTTACCATAGGAGATAAAAATGACGAAAGTAACTTATCCAAGCGTATTAGCTTTTGAACGTAAATTTGATTGTTCTGATCTCTATTTCTTCCAAAAGCGTGCAGGAAGCAGTGAGGACCCCACTCCTATATCGCTTACTGAAAAGACCATTTTGGGAACAATCTCTCACAAAAGCGCAAAAGAGAATGATAAGCGATCTGCCAATATTCAGCGAGTTGATGTCGCAAAGCTTGATAATGATAAAGATAGTTTAGTGGCGGAGTGGAATTTCAAGGTTCTCCCTTTTAATGGTAAGCCTTGGAGTTGCAATGAGCCTGAGTTTCAGAAGAAATTAATGACATTGGTAGAAGTTTATTTAGCAGATGAAGCGAATCTGACCGCACTCACTGATCGTTATGCATATAACATTATCAATGGTCGTTGGCTCTGGAGAAATCGAGTTTCGGCTCGAAATATCCAGCTCGAAATCTATCGGGATGGAGAATCAGATCCATTTATCACTGTTGAAGATGTAAAGATTTATCCATTACTACAGTTTTCAAAAGATGAGAATGTCGAACGTTTATCTAAAGTGATTGCCGAAGGCTTAAAAGGTGAACAATTTGTAAATCTAAAAGTGGTTGCAACCGCATATATTGGTGAGGGACATGAAGTCTACCCATCACAGGAATTTGTACAAGATGCCAGTTCTGCTAAAGGGGCAAAGAGCAAAGTCCTTTATAGCACCAACAATACGGCGGGGATGCATTCACAAAAAGTAGGTAATGCAATCCGTACAATTGATACTTGGTATATGGATGATGCACAATTTCCCATTGCTGTAGAGCCTTTTGGTACAGTTTCTACGATGGGAGAGGCTTTTAGATCAAAGAATCATTTTTATAAATACTTTGAAGAGTGGATTGTAAAAGATAAAGAGATTTCCCTCGATGAGAAGCATTTTGTGATAGCTAACTTAATTCGTGGTGGAGTTTTTGGTGGTAAATCTTAAGGAGGTCGTATGATTATTACAGATTACTTAGATTTAAAGGCAATACCACAAGAAGAGATGACGGAAGATCTCATTATTAGTGAATTGATGATGGCGATTCATAACTTGTTAATCTCAAGTGGTCTAAAAGGAAAGGTTGGAGTAGGGTTTCCTAACTATAATTTGAATAAGCGATTAGGTGGGATTATACGTCTTTTTGCAAGTACAGAAGTGCTTCAGCAATTTGATCAATATATCCGTCAAAATCATCTTATTCGTGATTATGCTTTGGTAACTTCCATAAAAAGAGTTCCAGATGAGGTGGATGATTATGTCATCTTTTCAAGATGGCGCCCCCAAACAATTAGTAAAAGCCAAGTGAGACGTTATCAAAAGCGTCATCCTGAAAAGTGGAGTGATGCTGTTTGTGAATATGTTTTAACTGAGCGTTCTTTACCTTTTGGCATTCCGCACTTTAAAGTGAAAAGTGGAAGTACAGGGCAGACTTTTACAATCTGGGTGAAACGTCATTCATGGGATAAGCACAATCAACGTTACGGTCTATTTGATAGTTACGGTTTAAGTAAAACAGCTGCAGTCCCTATTTTTTAATAAAAAGAATACCCTTTTTGATTAGATAATAACCCTAATTTTTCGTTAAGATGTAACTTATTGATTTTTAATCATGAAAAGTGCTCTAGAAAAATTAGGGTTTTTTATCCCCGTTCTTTAACAATTTGGATATAATGAGCGTTCTAGAAGATTTATCTCTAGTTAACCGCCGGACAGGCGGCTTAGAAACTCGCCGGGTGGCAGAGGGCATGGCTAAAACCGTTAACCGCCGGACAGGCGGCTTAGAAATTTTACCGTTTGATTTTAAAAAAGCGCTTTAAGTTAACCGCCGGACAGGCGGCTTAGAAATTTTAAATTAAAAAATTAGTGGCGCTAGCGCCGTTAACCGCCGGACAGGCGGCTTAGAAATTCAGGAACGTCAATATAGAGTTGATAGCGAAGTTAACCGCCGGACAGGCGGCTTAGAAATTTACCGTAGATTAAGCCTGTCGATGCCGTGTGTTAACCGCCGGACAGGCGGCTTAGAAACGCAGTATCTCAATCTACAGGATCTTCTGCTAGTTAACCGCCGGACAGGCGGCTTAGAAATGTGGTATTCTTCTGCTTCCAGAGAAACCGCCGTTAACCGCCGGACAGGCGGCTTAGAAATTTGTGCTGCTTCTTGTGCTGCTAATTGATTGGTTAACCGCCGGACAGGCGGCTTAGAAATGTAACCTTACCCCGACTAACGGTATCGGTGTGTTAACCGCCGGACAGGCGGCTTAGAAAAGAGGGGGGCAACGTTCCTTATGCCCCCCTGCGTTAACCGCCGGACAGGCGGCTTAGAAACAGTAATTATTCTGGTATTTCTTTTGAAGACAGTTAACCGCCGGACAGGCGGCTTAGAAATTTTCTCCACCTTGCAACAGACGGGAATTTCAGTTAACCGCCGGACAGGCGGCTTAGAAACAATCAAAAGATGACCTGACAAAAAGCCCCCTGTTAACCGCCGGACAGGCGGCTTAGAAAATTCAGCCATTACAACCCTATGAACCATCTTTGTTAACCGCCGGACAGGCGGCTTAGAAAAAGATCAGCAAATTCGCCTCTAATCAGCTCTTGTTAACCGCCGGACAGGCGGCTTAGAAAGAGATACTTCACTTCTTCTTTCTGCTTCGTGTGTTAACCGCCGGACAGGCGGCTTAGAAATTTCCAAAGATTATCTCTTAACCAGTGGTTGAGTTAACCGCCGGACAGGCGGCTTAGAAATTTAGGTGCTCATAGTAGTTTTTAGCCTCAAAGTTAACCGCCGGACAGGCGGCTTAGAAAACTCTGTTTTAGTCTGCATTTCGCCAGATTGTGTTAACCGCCGGACAGGCGGCTTAGAAAGTTCTGTCTTTTCGGCGCAATGTAAGCAATAAGTTAACCGCCGGACAGGCGGCTTAGAAAGCTTGGTGGTAATACGGTTGCAAGCGTTTTCCGTTAACCGCCGGACAGGCGGCTTAGAAAATTCCCGGCGTGGTCTTTAGAAGAGATCATACGTTAACCGCCGGACAGGCGGCTTAGAAATCTATTTTTTCAACCATAAATTGATCGAACCCGTTAACCGCCGGACAGGCGGCTTAGAAAATAAAAAAAGGCTTAAATTCGATTTTTAAGCCGTTAACCGCCGGACAGGCGGCTTAGAAATTGTGTGATTGTTAAAATTGATCTGATTCTTTGTTAACCGCCGGACAGGCGGCTTAGAAACTATTTTTTTATACTTTTGTTTTAGGGATTCCCGTTAACCGCCGGACAGGCGGCTTAGAAATTAACTCTCCGTGTAACCTTATGTGGTTACACGTTAACCGCCGGACAGGCGGCTTAGAAATCCTTGCTTTGTATTCAAATACATCGCAAGATGTTAACCGCCGGACAGGCGGCTTAGAAATGTATCCATTTTATAAAACCTTTGACACCATTGTTAACCGCCGGACAGGCGGCTTAGAAAAATTGAATGGAAGAAAGATGCCATCTTGCTGCGTTAACCGCCGGACAGGCGGCTTAGAAATTCCATAGCTTAGCCAGTTCATCAGTAGATTTGTTAACCGCCGGACAGGCGGCTTAGAAATTACTTTCATAAAGCAGATCTCCCTTTAAAAGGTTAACCGCCGGACAGGCGGCTTAGAAATACTTTCAAAAAGGGAGGATTATGAAAGAAAAGTTAACCGCCGGACAGGCGGCTTAGAAATAGATTTTTATCTAGCCACGATTGCTTCTGTAGTTAACCGCCGGACAGGCGGCTTAGAAATCCTGAAATTGCTCTCACGATCAAAGCAAAAAGTTAACCGCCGGACAGGCGGCTTAGAAATCCCACTCTCTAAGCTAAAACTGATTAATCCGGTTAACCGCCGCATAGGCGGCTTAGAAAGCAGACCAAAATTGTCGTGGACCAGCCTCTGTTAACCGCCGCATAGGCGGCTTAGAAATTTGGGGTAAACATCGCTTGCGGGTATCCAAGGTTAACCGCCGCATAGGCGGCTTAGAAATGGTGAAACGTGGGCAGATCTTCTTAAAAGAAGTTAACCGCCGCATAGGCGGCTTAGAAATCATAAGAAACATAATCATTATCAACTAAAACGTTAACCGCCGCATAGGCGGCTTAGAAAAATGGTGGCTTCAACAAAATGAGTATGCGCGTGTTAACCGCCGCATAGGCGGCTTAGAAAAGAGGCGAAAATTTGGGGCAATGGTGCATCTTGTTAACCGCCGCATAGGCGGCTTAGAAAATTGTCGTGGACTGAGAGTGAAGATAAATACTGTTAACCGCCGCATAGGCGGCTTAGAAAGTATGTTGCGCTGAGAGATCCGCAGACCAAAAGTTAACCGCCGCATAGGCGGCTTAGAAATCTTGAATTACGCGCTTGGATCTCGACCACATGTTAACCGCCGCATAGGCGGCTTAGAAATCTTGAATTACGCGCTTGGATCTCGACCACATGTTAACCGCCGCATAGGCGGCTTAGAAATTTCAAATGATAAGGCACTTCCCAAAAGACAAGTTAACCGCCGCATAGGCGGCTTAGAAAGGCAACATCTTTTGTACTTACTTTCAGCTCTTGTTAACCGCCGCATAGGCGGCTTAGAAATGAAGGTCAAGAAGAGCAATATAGTGAGGCATGTTAACCGCCGCATAGGCGGCTTAGAAATTCAGCAACATCAGACTCACTAACATCAATAAGTTAACCGCCGCATAGGCGGCTTAGAAATTTTTTGCAGGAGTTTTTTGTTATGAGACAAGGTTAACCGCCGCATAGGCGGCTTAGAAATCCAGTTGACATAAATCTAAGCCTATCTACCTGTTAACCGCCGCATAGGCGGCTTAGAAATGAACGATAAGCAGATGAAGCGGTTGCACTTCGTTAACCGCCGCACAGGCGGCTTAGAAAGAATAGTCCAGTATGTTGAAGCCGTTACCTCTGTTAACCGCCGCACAGGCGGCTTAGAAAATCCACGGCCAAGAAGTTTGTTGAGATCAATAGTTAACCGCCGCACAGGCGGCTTAGAAATTTCATAATTCAGTTCTTAAGTCAGTGGATCGGTTAACCGCCGCACAGGCGGCTTAGAAATTATCATGGCGTAAATATATGATATTAAAGGCGTTAACCGCCGCACAGGCGGCTTAGAAAACCCCGCTAACGCACCCCCTGAGGGGGTGGTTAACCGCCGCATAGGCGGCTTAGAAATGCGATCCCCGTTAACATCATCATTACGATTGGTTAACCGCCGCATAGGCGGCTTAGAAATTCAGCAATAATGGAATCAATGAATTTAGCTCGTTAACCGCCGCATAGGCGGCTTAGAAACCCGTATTCTAATAGGGGGTACAACTTCCACCGTTAACCGCCGCATAGGCGGCTTAGAAAATCAATTGCCCCAGCGTTTGCATAATTCATAAGTTAACCGCCGTATAGGCGGCTTAGAAATTCAAGGACCCAAAATTGGCGTTTCACGCTCTGTTAACCGCCGCACAGGCGACTTAGAAAGTTAGCACTTTATGGTTAAATGTAATTAATTCGTTAACCGCCGCACAGGCGGCTTAGAAATTGACCGATCACTTATTTGAGTTCTTTACTATGTTAACCGCCGTATAGGCAGCTTAGAAATCATGAATTCCCTTTACAACTTTAAAAAACAGTGGGGAATTATCTTTTAAATTGTTACCTAAAAACAGGTTAGGGCAGATAGAAAAAGGCCGCTAATATAACGGCCTTCTCTTTAGGTTTAATCTGATATTTTTTATCAGAGATCAAGTCTTAATTAGTAATTAAAATGATTAATGCTTGATTAGAATGGAGCGTCGATATCGACAACGTCAACGAGTTTGATATTAACAAACTCTTTAAGACCTAAGTCGATCAATTCGCGGCCATAACCTGAACGGCGAATACCACCGAATGGGAGGTCTGCTTTAACCATTGTTGGATGGTTGACGAAAACCATTCCTGTTGAAATTTGATTTGCAACACGACGGCCACGCTCATTATCTGAAGTGAAGACTGATCCACCTAAACCAAATGGTGAGTCATTCGCGATGCGGATTGCATCAGCTTCATCTTCTGCTTTGATGATCATCGATACAGGGCCAAAGAACTCTTGGTAGTATGCAGGGTTATCAGGTGTTACATTTGTCAAGATTGTAGGTTGAACGAAACAGCCTTGTTCAGGTACTTTTGGACCCACTTCTGTTGCAATTGCGCCATGTTTTACAGCTTCTTCGATCTGTTTTAAAAGACCATCTTTCGCGCGTTGTGAAGAGAGTGGTGCAAGTTGAGTTTCAGGATCCATCGGATCACCAGCTTTTAATGCTGCAACGCCGGCAGTATATTTCTCTAAATACTCATCATAGATTTTTGCATCAAGAATCATACGTTTTGAAGAGACACAAACTTGGCCTGCATTCCAGTGACGACCAAATACACCCCAAGCAACTGTTTTATCGATATCCGCATCATCTAATACTACAAATGCATCAGCGCCACCTAATTCCATAATCGCTTTTTTAAGATGTTTGCCGGCAACTTGAGCCACTGCAGAACCTGCAAATTCAGAACCGGTTAAAGCAACACCACAAACGCGAGGATCTGCTAATACAAGCTCAACGTCATCATGCTCGATAAAGAGATTTTGGAAAACACCTTCAGGAAGACCAGCATCTTTCATCAATTGTTCAAATGCTAAAGCACATTGTGGAATATTCGATGCATGTTTGAGGATAAGCGTATTACCCGCAGAGAGTTGCGGTGCAAGAATACGCGCAACTTGATAGAAAGGGAAGTTCCAAGGCTCGATAGCAAGAAGAACACCTAATGGCTCATATACTAATTCTGCATCACCTTCTGCAGGGTCCATAACAGGAAGTTTTCTTGGTTGAAGTTGCTCTTCTGCGTGACGCACATAGTACTCTAAAATTTGTGCAGAAAGTTCCACTTCACCTTTTGCTTCAGCAAAGATTTTACCCATCTCAAGAGTGATCACTTTCGCATACTCATCTGCATTTTTACGAAGAAGATCAGCCGCTTTTTGAAGATAGACAACGCGCTCAGAGACCGGAAGTTTTTTCCAGTTTTGAAACGCTTGATCCGCAACGCCGATTGCCGAAACAATCTCTTCACGTGTTGCACTTTCGAAAGTTTTAATCACTTCATTTGTGTAAGGGTTAACTGTTTGAAATGCCATAATTGCTAATTCCTAATAAATTTTAAATGTAAAATCATTATAGACCTCGCTTCTACGCAATGCACCCATTTTACTAATAGGAATGAATAACATTTAGACGGGGACAACTCTTGGTTTTTCTTATCATATTGATTTTTATTGGATAAATAACAATTAAAGAATTTGTAAAATGTTGCGCAATTTCTACTCAAGCTGACTTAGCTCACTTATTTTTATCTTTTTTATCTTTTCATAAAGCTATTGTCACACTATTTCGAGAAAATTTTAGGGGGAACTTGAAGGAAATTTGAGAGAAATTTAAGAGAGGTTTAAGAGAGATTCGTTCAATTTTATTATGAGTCTATCTATTATTAGCCTATCGGCTGATGGGTCTTTTTAGAGGATGTGGTAGGGTAGAGAAGAATTATGATATTGAGCTAGGAGATTAAGGTATGGCAAAGATTAAGATGATTGATGAGATCGATTTTGGGGCGCTCTATAGAGAACATGCAAAAGCTTCATTGCGCCGGCCTAAAACGGCAGCTGACTGGGATGCTCGAGCTGAAAAGCTAGCCGTGGCAGGAGAGGGCAGCAATAATGATTATGCGGAAGCATTTTTAAAGCGGATGGATTTGTCCGGAGTTACAACGCTTTTAGATGTAGGGACAGGGAGTGGTACGATAGCGCTTGCGGTTGCCCCTTATGTGGAGAAGGTCTATGCGCTTGATCATAGTCCCAAGATGTTGGCGCTTTTAGCGGAGAAGGCAGAAGTTGCCGGCATCGATAATATTGAAACGATTCTCCTCTCGTGGGAGGATGATTGGTCTGATGTGCCGGTCTGTGATGTTGCGCTCTCTTCTCGCTCTTCGATGGTTTCTGATCTTGAGGCAGCACTCGATAAGCTCAACAGTCGTGCAAAAAAGGCGGTCTATATGACCATGACGATGCGCCAAGGTTATATTAATCGGGAGTTTCTCGATCTTTTAGAGCGTGAATATATTGGATTTCCGACCTATATCTATGCCCTCAATCTTCTCTATCAACAAGGCTATAATGTTGCTGTTGATTTTATTACGGCAGATCATCGCCGGGAAAGAGAGGTCCCCTCTTTAGCACAGTTTATCGAAGAGGTTGATCACGCTTTAGGGCCACTCTCACCTTTGGAAAAAGAGCGAGTTGAGCATTACTATTGGGCTAATCATGAGCGTCTTTTGCAACTTTATCACGATATCCGACCATGGGCTTTTCTCCATTGGGATCGTCGCTAATTGATTGCCGAAGATAGACTCAAGGTGGATTAAGATAGATTCTTAATCTCTATTTTTAATGGCTAAATGATTATTTTAATGTGCTATTTCCGGCGTTATTTTTG
Organism: Ignatzschineria sp. PL_is040; assembly: GCF_055813795.1. Lineage (NCBI taxonomy): Bacteria > Pseudomonadati > Pseudomonadota > Gammaproteobacteria > Cardiobacteriales > Ignatzschineriaceae > Ignatzschineria > Ignatzschineria sp. PL_is040. Next base: position 402,309 of record NZ_JBVPGU010000001.1, on the reverse strand, counting down.
ATAATCTTTTTCTAAAGTTGAGCAGGAAGCGCTTCTAAGACTTTAAGAACGATCTGACTAGAGTTTTTAGCGGCAAGATCGAGATATTCAACAAAACTCATCGGCATCTCCTTGTCAGGAAGATCAGAGAGTGCGCGCATCACGATGAAGGGGGTTTGATAGAGATGTGCAACTTGAGCGATAGCCGCAGCTTCCATCTCTACTGCTAAAACATTAGGAAAGATCTCTTTGATCACTGCGACCTGCTTTTGATCGGCAATAAAGGCGTCCCCTGTAGCGATAAGACCAATTTTAGAGTTGATATCGAGTTCTGTAAGAACCTTTTCCACCAATGCGACAAGTTCAGGGTCGGAGGGAAATGTTTTCGGCAGATCGGGAAGTACCGCCGGCTCTAAACCGATAGGGGAGAGATCGACATCATGATGTCCACTTTCACTAGAGATAATGATATCACCAATCTCCATACCAGAAATGAGGCCACCGGCAGAACCGATATTGATAATCATCGATGGATGGTAGTGTTCATGAAGAAGCGTCGTTGCCATTGCGGCTTGCACCTTGCCTACGCCGGAGCGAAGAAGAACTACTTGATGACCTTGTAGCTCTCCCTGAATAAATTCAACACCAGCAATAATGCGTTTTTCTGGGGAATTGATCATACTTGCTAAGAGAGCAACTTCTTGTGCCATCGCACCAATGATTCCGATCATGATATCTCTTCTATCCTCTTATCTAATGCTATTTTTTAAGTGGGTTTTACTGTGGGCTTTACAATTGACTCGTACAGCTAACTTGTACAGATGATTATTTTACAGATGATTGTTTTATAACGATCCTCTATTTTTCGAATCTCTATCGAATCTCTATTTTATATTGTGATGAATGGGAATGATAGGGGTATTGCGACTTACTAATAATGATACATTGAGATATTAATGATAGATCAAGATGACTCGTGACTATCGTGACTATCGTGACTACCGGGAATGTGGATTCATATTGTGGATTCATATTTTGAAGTGCTTATTTTGAAAAGAGCATCAAAAAAAGTGGCAATTCTCCTCTTAGAAAGAAGCTTACACTCAGGCGGGGTAAAGTTGATATACTACCTAAGATTTAGCCCCATTCTCGATCAAGAAGAGATGGTGGCACTTAACATTGGGCATCAATTGAAGAGAGAAGGTCATGAGCCAAGCAGCAGGAAAGGAAGAAACAAAGTTAAAGCGGGGGCTTAAGAATCGTCATATACAGATGATCGCTTTAGGCGGCGCAATCGGTACTGGGTTATTTTATGGATCAGCTGAGTCGATCGCTTTGGTCGGACCGGCGATTCTACTCGCTTATCTATTGGGTGGATTTATTATCTATCTTATTATGACGATGATGGGGGAGATGTCGACTCATGAGCCTGTTGCCGGCGCATTTAGTCACTTTTCTTATAAATATTGGGGCGAATTCCCGGGCTTCTTAGCAGGGTGGAACTACTGGTTTCTCTATATATTGGTGAGCATGGCAGAACTTTCGGTGATTGGAATCTATATACAGGTCTGGTTTCCGGAGATTCCGCTTTGGGTCTCCTCATTGACGGTATTGATCATCATCACCATTATTAATCTCTTCTCGATTCGTATCTATGGTGAGTTTGAGTTTTGGTTTGCATTGGTAAAAGTATTGGCCATTATGCTTCTTATCGCTCTAGGTGCTTATCTTATTATCACCGGCACCGATAGTGCTTCCATTGCTAATCTTTGGCAGCATGGTGGGTTCTTCCCTTATGGTGTTAAAGAGTTTCTTCTCTCTTTAGTCATTGTGATGTTCTCCTTTGGTGGGACAGAGCTTATCGGTATAACGGCAGGGGAGGCAGATGATCCTAAAAAGTCAATTCCTAAAGCGATCAAGCAGGTAATTTGGCGTATTCTTCTCTTCTATATCTTATCGATTGCCGTATTGATGATTTTGCATCCTTGGAATGAGATCGGAACGGATGGTAGCCCCTTTGTGATTATCTTTAAAGAGATGGGTTTTGGTATTGTGAATACCCCATTGGGTGAGATCAATATCCCGGCGACTTTCTTCAACATTGTCGTATTGTCGGCGGCGATCTCTGTCTACAATAGTGGGATCTATAGTAATGGGCGGATGCTCTTTGGATTAGCAGAACAGGGGAATGCCCCTAAATTTTTTATGAAGCTCAATCGTAATTCCGCGCCGGTGGTGGCTATTCTCTTCTCATCACTTTGTACCTTGATTGCTGTTGTCATCAACTTCTTAGTGCCGGAGGGCGCATTTATGCGCATTATGTCTCTTGCGGTAGCGGCTGCAACTATCACATGGGGATTGATAGTGATTGTGCAATATAAGTTTAGAAAGCAGGTAGATGAGAAGAGCTTGACCTTCAAAGTCCCTTTCTATCCGATCAGTAACTTTATTGCATTAGCTTTCTTGGCATTGCTTCTTGTGATGATGACGCAATCGGGCAGTATGGTTTATGCCGTGATTGTTATTCCGATCTGGATTATTGTGCTCTATATTGGTTTTAGGGTAAAAAAACGATTAGAGAAGCGTACGCGAGCATAGGAGTGGTTGAGTGAGGCTGATATTTTAAGAGATTATTCTCTTGAGATATCAGCTTTTTTATTTCAGAAGGATTAACCGTTCAGGTAGTGATACTTGCCGGCATGTAACTTTTGGAAGAACGCAGTGGTAATCTCCGGCAACTCATTAACCTTTGTTGTTTTAACAAATAAGAAGGATTATGGAAGGGCGGAAACCGACCATTTCGCTCTTTTCACCGGTGCATGCCCGCAGGTCGGCATCGATGATACCGAGAAAATAGTATTAAATTGATGTCATTTGCCGGCGTGAGATCATCAACTGCCGGGGCATGACTCATGGAAGTGCGAGATAGTAAGATCCGGCACCGTATCAGCTTTTTTGTCTCAGAAGGATTAACCGTTCAGGTAGTGATACTTGCCGGCATGTAACTTTTGGAAGAACGCAGTGGTAATCTCCGGCAACTCATTAATCTTTGTTGTTTTAATAAATAAGAAGGATTATGGAAGGGCGGGAACCGACCATTTCGCTCTTTTTACCGGTGTATGCCCGCAGGTCGGCATCGATGATGCCGAGAAAATAGTATTAAATTGATGTTATTTGCCGGCGTGAGATCATCAACTGCCGGTGCATGATTCATGAAAGAACGTGATAGTGAGATCCGGCACCGTATCAGCTTTTTTATTTCAGAAGGATTAACCGTTCAGGTAGTGATACTTGCCGGCATGTAACTTTTGGAAGAACGCAGTGGTAATCTCCGGCAACTCATTAATCTTTGTTGTTTTAATAAATAAGAAGGATTATGGAAGGGCGGGAACCGACCATTTCGCTCTTTTCACCGGTGCATGCCCGCAGATCGGCATCGATGATGCCGAGAAAATAGTATTAAATTGATGTCATTTGCCGGCGTGAGATCATTAACTGCCGGCGCATGATTCATGGAAGTACGAGATAGTGAGATCCGGCAGCGCATCAGCTTTTTTCTATTAATAAGCTATTAAACCGAGTTATTAAACCGCGGCATAGAGGAAAGTGATAGTGATTGTCTGGAGCGTAATATATTGATAGAGGAAATAACTCCCGATAGTCACAAAGAGAAGTAGGAGAATGAGTCCATAAGGCTTTCCTCGTGGAATCGGCATTCCATAACGATTAGCCACCGCACTTCCCGGCATAATAAAGGGGAAGAGTCGAATTAAGAGCGCTAAAGAGATTAGAATAAAGAAGAGTGTATAGTAGACCGTTTTATCTAATGTCATCGGCATCATAATAATAATGAGTTCTAATGAGTAGGGGAATATAAAGAGGAGCGTCGCCCACCATCCGGAGAGATTGATATCATGAAGGCGCATCACGACGGCACGAATATTAAGCAGAATAACAGCCCCAATAAAGCCGGCATGGAAGATGATTCTTCCCAATGTTTGAGTCATGTCGATCGATTTATCAGCAGATTCAGTTAGGGAGAAAATACCCTGTTCAATCACAAAGTAGTAGATGCAATAGATCACAATCGCCAATAAGAGATAGGTTGTAAAACGATTGGCAAATTCGAGGCGTCCAATTCTACCGGTGAAATTGATCGCAAAATAAGCAGGCGCTTTCTGTATCTTTTCATGGGATTTGCTCATAGATCTTCCTCTTCTTTGAGTTATATCGATATTGTGTCGATACTATCGTGTGAATCTTCTAAAGATAATATTACAAAAGTAGAAAAACCGAGATCATCACTTCTCGGCTTCTCTTCTATCTATATATTCTATGCATCTTGCATAAGGGATTGATGATTACTTGCTATTTTTTCTTCTCCTTTTCACCCCCATCTGTGAAGGTTAAATCTTTCCCTCTAAAGACACGAATGATAACACCTTTGAAGACCCAGATATTGATAAGCCCCAAAAGAAGAAGAATGGTGATCACAGAGTAAGCAAAGTAGAGCTCTGACATATCTTTGATGTCTGCCAGTAATCCGGTCTTAAAGTGAAGCATAATCAATGCAATGACAGCGACGACATAGACAAGAAGAAAGAGTGACATCCACAACTTTTTAACGCCCTCTTTCGTGAGAAGGAAGAGCGAAACGATGTAACAGATAATGAGAAGCGCTAATAAACCGATTAAAACTATTTCCATGTTATAAACTCCTTATAAGAGGTCTGTTGTATCAGATCGATATCGATTTTGCCTAAGCATCTAAAGGTTGGTTCTTTTTCTCTTCAAGATATTTCACAATAAAATCATGAAAATCCTCTACTTTTTGTGCGCCTTGAATCGCGATCTCATTATCGATCACAAAGAAAGGAACGCTCTGAATATTGATGCGATGTGCGATCTTTTCATCATCACGAACGGCATTTACATAAGTCTCATCATCTAAAGCTTTCTTCACATCGGTAAGATCGAGTTTTAGTTTATCGGCAATCTCAATCAGAGCAACGATATCACTCAGGTTAACGCCCTCCTGAAAGTAAGCCTTAAAGAGAAGATCCGCACAAGCCTTAATTTTACTAGGTGCTCTATTGGCAACATAGTGAAGAAGTTGATGTGCTAAAAATGTGCTTGTAGGAATGATTTTATCATTATTGATCGTAAGGCCAACGGTTGCAGCCATTCCCGCGGTATTGACCGTCATCTCCTTCGCCTTTTCAACCGTTGTTTGGTAGCGTTCAGCTAATACTTCAGCTAGAGATTCTTCAGTATAGAGAGGTGCATCAGGCGCAAGTTCAAAGCTGCGATATTGAATTTTGATCATCGCCATCTCCTCTTCACTCAATTGCATGATGGCTTGTTCTAAATTATGTTTACCGATATAACAAAATGGGCATGAAAAATCAGACCAAATTTGGATATTCATACGGGACCTTTCCTTGATCGACAAAAAATGAGATTATAAAACTTCTTGTTATTATAACAAACAAGTATCAAACAAGCAGATAAAAGGAGAAAATATGACTGGGGAAAGAAGCGTAGAGAGTGTTAATGGCTATCAAGGTAAGAACCTGTTAAAGACACTCGGTATCGAGATGGTTGAGCTAGGGGAGAAGTATGCTGAGGCAAAGATGCCGGTAACAGAATCGCTTCAACAGACGATGGGCTATCTCCATGGCGGTGCAACAATTGCATTGGCAGAAACTGTCGGGGGGATAGGCTCTTATGCTATATTGCCTCTCGATGAAGCTTGTGTCGGAATGCAGATTAGTGCAAGCCATCTCTCTTCGGCAAGTATAGGTGATACGGTGATCGCGAAAGCTGATCTTCTCCATAAAGGGCGTCGAAGTCATGTTTGGGATGTGAATATCTACTCAGAAAAGAGTGGTAAGTTAATCTCAACAATTAAAGTGACAAATGCTATTGTTCCGATCCAGAAAGCAAGCCCCCAAAAATAGGGTTAGCAAAAGAGGATTAGATAGAGTATCCAACGCCGATACGACCGTATAGATGGGGACCCGCATCATTTCTCCCTTGGATAGATGCGCTCCCACCACTTGCTGCGCAACCACTCAAGATAAGTAGGGTAACTATCATCATTACGGGAAACATTCGTTTGCTCTGCTTAATCCATCTAATCATTCTATCTCCACAATTATAATAATGTCGGTGAGTTTTCAGTATTAACGTTTCCTATATTAACGCTTCCAATGCTAATACTTCCAATATTAACATTTTTAATATTAGCTCTTTGTTCAATTCTCTCTGCTCAATTTGAGCATTATAACGACTTTTTAGCGCTCAATATCAAATAAATTTAAGAGGTTTAATTTAAGTGATTTAAGTGATTTCAGCGATTTTTAGCTATTTTAGCAGCTCAAGTTGATTATTTAAGTTGATTGTTTAAGTTATAAAAAAAGCCCTAGATAAGATATCTAGGGCTTTATCGTTACTCGATACGGTATCGATCTAGAGATAGACCCAAGATCGATATTGATCAATTAGTAGTAACGGATTCTACGGTTAGATTCGCGCATTATACGTTTATAATGGCGCTTCTGAGCCGCAGCCTTCTTACGCTTTCTTTCAGCGGTCGGTTTTTCATAGTACTCACGTGCACGCACCTCAGATACGATACCTGCTTTTTCGCAAGACCGTCTAAAACGACGCATAGCAACGTCAAATGGTTCATTCTCACGAATTTTGACGGAAGGCATTGAACATCACCTCAATTATTAATAGGTTAAAATAAATTGCTCTTATACAAAATGTAATAAGAGCACCAATTCACTAGTATAACCCCAACAACTGATAATATCAATAGAAGGGGTTATTTCATGAATGCGCTACTTATCTTTGAGCTTGATTCATAAGCTCATCGAAAGTTTTCTTCTCAGTAACAATCGCCGCTTTTTCTGCTAAGAGATCTACAACTTGATCTTCTAAAGCGATATTGCGGATATTTTGCATACTGTTTTTATCTTTTTTGAAGTGTTCGATCACTTCTGCTGGATCTTCATAAGTTGAAGCAATAAGTTCTAAACGTTTATCAACGTAGCTCTCATCCGGCGTAATTTTGTTATCTTCAATAAATTTGCTAACAAGAAGGCTTAAACGAACTTTTTGCTCAGCTTGTTTTGAGAAGATTTGTGTGATCAATTCCATTAATTGATTCGCTTCTTCTTGGCTACGTGGCTGAGGGAAGTTTGATTGTTGCGCCATCGCTTGTGCTTCAGATACAACCATCACTTGTGGAACTTCTAATTCATGATTTTTCTCAAGTGATTCTAAAACTGAAGATTTAAAGCGGTTATGGATAACGTTATTTAATTCACGCTCCATATTTTTGCGTAACTCTGAACGAAGCTTTTCAACATCGCCGTCAGCAATACCGAAACGCTCTGCAAATTGAGCATCGATCTCTGGTAATTCACCAACTTCTACACTGTTAACAGTGATATCGAACTCAGCTTCTTTACCTTCAAGATGTTCTGCTTGATAATCATCAGGGAAGGTGACCTTAATTGTTTTAGTCTCACCCTTTTTCATTCCAACGATCTGATCTTCAAATCCAGGGATCATGCTGTTAGAACCTAAAATTAATGGTGTGTTTTCAGCTTTACCACCTTCAAACTCTTCACCATCAACACGACCTACAAAGTTGATGTTGACGCGATCTTCAAGTTTCGCAGCCTCATCACTCTCTTTCCATGTTTGGCTCTGCTTTTGAAGCGTTTTGAGCATATTCTCAAGATCAGCATCTGTTACTTCAGCTTCAAACTTAACTGCTTCGAGCTTGTCAAGGTTGTCTAATTTAACTTCGGGCATCACTTCAAACTCAGCGGTAAAAGAGTATTTGTTCTCTTCTGATGGGCGATCAATCACCGGTTGACCTGCTGGCTCTAGCTTAAGTTCAGTAATCGTTGCTTGATATTTTTTGCCAATCGCTTCGCCGATCACTTCATTTTCAACTTCAGCGCCATGCATATTGCGAACAACTTTAACTGGAACTTTACCAGGGCGGAATCCATCAACGCGAACGCGACGAGCTAACTCTTTAAGACGCGACTCAATATCTTTCTCAACTTGCTCTGCATCAAGCTCAATAACGACGCGGCGTTTGAGGCCTTCTAATGTTTCTACTGACATAATTATATACCCGATTCTAAGATTGAATTCTAAAATTGAAAATATAAAAAAAGGTGCTCATGCAAGCACCTTCTTCAACTTATTAAGGTGATCTCTATCACCATAACTCAATATGGTGCGAGCGGAGAGACTCGAACTCTCACGGATGAACCACTAGATCCTAAGTCTAGCGCGTATACCAATTTCGCCACGCTCGCATAAGCCGTAAATTATACATTGTCTTTATTGCTTGTCAAGACTTTTTGAGTTGCCTATTTTGCCTCTCTTGCTGCTTGAGCAATGCAATGAACTATGAGGAAAGATGATAATCTATTTCTGTAAAAACACAAGTATTTTTATTGCTAAAAAAATGAGCGCATCACTTATCATATTGATTTTCAGCTATTTTAAGGGAGGAGTCACTGAACGATAGCTGTGTCGATTACCTTTAAGTTATCATCCTGAAGTTATTATGTTTAAAAATGATGTTTAAAAAATGGAGATAGTAAATAATCGGCTGATAGGAATGTTTGTTGAGGGCGCCATCGAGAAGATACTATAGCGGGCAGATTCTATATCGAGAAGATGCTATTAGGAAAGTGTCTATTATATTGACAATCTAAATTTTAAAGATCAGGCTATAATTGAAAATTAGTATGATATTTGCCCAAAGCAGAGCACTCTATACCTTCTATGTTGAGATACTGAATATTGAGTAACTTGATGTTAAATATATGTTAAATATTAATTAATTCATGTTGAGTAATATTTTCACCATAGTGTGGTTCTTTGGCATCATCTAGAGATATCAATAAAAGGTCTATAACGATCTGCTTAATTTCTTTACCTTAATATTAAGGATTAATTTTATGAAAAAACTGAAGTATTTTTTTACTGCGCTGATTGTTGCACTCGTTGTGACCGCATGTTCTGCCGATAAAGATTCACCAGAAGGTGCTGTGCGTCAATTTGTAGAGATGTTTGCAACGGGTGATGCTTCTAATTGGACCAATGTTGTCTATATTCCTGATGAAGCTAATACACCGGAAGAGGCGCTCGGCAAAGCTGTTGTTCAAGAGAAGTTATCACTTCTTGCGGAAGAGGGGAAAAACTATTATGACTCACAAGGTGGGCTTAAAGATATTACCTTCGATAATGTAGAGTATAATAAGAGCAAGACAGAGGCTACAGTACTTTTCCAAGTTCATTATAAAAATGGCACAAGTGAAGATCCAGAAGAGATCGAAACAATGAAAGGGAAAGAGGGTTGGAGAGTAAAGTTCTAATTGTTGATCTAATTGATGATTTAATTGCTGAGCTTTCATCCAATTCATTCTAGATCTCTCATTTAGGTGATGTTGACATTTGATGTTGAGATTAATCTGAGAGATCAATAGAAGATCGATAGAGAAGAAGAACGTTAACAGCGTTCTTTTTTTATATGCTTTAGAAGCTTAGATTTATCCATTTTTTAGGGCGATCATTTATGCGCAATTATCCTAAACGCAATTATTTTAAAACTTTTCGCCCATTATCTGCTCTCTTATCGCTTGGGCGATTAGCTCAAGGGTATGTCAGAAGTATCAATCGGCGTGTGAGATTACTCCTTATTGTGCTATCTCTCTTCTGCATAACATTATTGATAGCGCTTATTGTCGTCTTAGAGATTGATCTCAATCCTTTTAGTGATCAGGAGTATTACCAACCGTGGGATTCGACCTATCGTGACCAATTAGCTGTAGGCGATATTGTTTTTCGTACGGCATATGGGAAGGAGAGTCGCTTTGTGCAGTGGATCAGTGGTGGGGAGTTTTCCCATATAGCACTGATTACCGCAGTTGAGCCGGAGATTATTGTGACTCATGCCACAACAAATGATGAAGAGGCGCTTCCTAATCAAGTTTTAGCAACACCGATTGAGAAATTTCTCTCCCCAACATTTGCTAAAACTTATCTGATTGCGCGACCAGAATTTCTGCCTGATATCGAGCGACTCTATTTTGCAGAAATGGTTGCAGCTAGGGTAGGAGAGCCTTATATCTTAAAGGGGCGTGAGGAGGAGAATCTCTACTGCACAACACTTTTAGAGATTCCATTACAACAATTTGCGCCACATCTTGCCACTCAGTTGAGTTGGCAGGAACTATCTTTGCCGGGAGTTGCCGGGGAATATCTCTTTCCAGATGCTTTTTTATCATTACCTGATATGCGACCGCTTCTGATCGATGATCGATGGGTAGAGGATCTGTGAAGCAATAATCTGTGAAACAATAAGGTAATAAAGCAATAAGAGAAGTTTTTAAAAAGTATTGAAGGCAAGCAATGTAGAAGAAGCAGCGCGGGAGAAGTAGCGTGAGTGATATAGAGTAATATTAATAAAGTGATGCTCTGATGAATCTGCTAAATCTATCTACTAAATCTATCTACCTATTTCTCTTAATTCACTTAATCCCCTCAATCCACTCAATCTACTTAAACTGACTCATCACTCTTCATCTCCCTCTTCAGACTGAGATGTCGTGCCTTGTTGCCAAAAATTTTCAATTGTTCGAATTAATCTCTCCTGAATCTCTTCAGAATAGGAGCCGACAGCATAGTCGCTATAGAGCTTGTGATCCTTTTTGGCATAACTTTCAGCAATGCGAATTAAAATATCATCTTTAATAATCCAACGTTTAGGGAGGTTTTTCTGAATGGCAATCAGCTCCCGCATCTTTGCTAAAGCTTTAAGAAGTTGTTTAGCCGCCCCTCTTAAACGTTTATATCCCTTCACTTTGCGCCATGCCTGCTCTGGTTGGGGTTCATAACGCTCTCGTTCAGTTAAGGGGGTGAAGTGGGAACGCAATTCTCCCTCTTTGCCGGCATCATGAATCTCTTTTTGTAACTTGTGGTATGCAGGAATCAGGTAGTGAACGTCATCATATGCATATTTTAGTTGCTCACTCGTTAAAGGGCGAAGATCCCACTGTGTACGAGTCTGATCGCGAATAAGATCAACATTGCAATAGTGCAGAACAAGATCATGGTAGCTCATGCCGACCTTCTGCTGTTGTGTGATTTGTGCTGCAATCTGGGTATCGAATACCGGCGTGGGAAGAATATCGAGCGCATGGACAATCGCCTCAAGATCTTGACTCGCAGAGTGGATAATTTTTGTAATATGTTCTGCTGTTAAGAGTGCTTTGAGGTGGGTAAAATCTTGAAGCGCTAAAGGGTCGATGCAGACTGCTTCTGTCTCTGTTGCAAGTTGAATAAGGCAGAGCTTCGGGAAATAGGTTTTAACCCGAAGAAACTCTGTATCGAGCGCTAACAGTTCAATCTCCTGGAGCTGCTTTTGGCACCACTGATCTAAGGCTTCTTGAGTATCGATGTAGAGGTCTTTCATATCTTATTCCGCAATATAGTGAGGGTGTTATTATACGGATTTCTTCTCTTTTTGGGTGAAATTGGTTAGAAATCGGGAATGAGATTCGATAATTGATGCAAAAACCGCTACTTTTTGTCCGATTTTTCACTGATGATTATCATGTTTACTCGACACATTCAGTGTAAGATAGAGAGTTTAAGCGTCAGCAGAGTACAGAGAGTTGAAGTGAGTTGAAGTGAGATTGGTTGACGTAAAGCGTTTAGGACAATGTTTATGAAAAGCGTTGATAAAGAGCGTCAATGAAGAACAGATTAAGATAAGTGAGGAGTTTTTTCTATGGTTCCCTTTTCCGCCTTAAATGCGATCCCCTACTTGATGGAGTATCAAGAGAAATCACCATTAGTTCATTGTATGACAAATGATGTTGTCCAAAATTTTACGGCTAATCTACTCTTAGCGACGGGGGGAAGTCCGGCAATGATTCCCGATATTGAGGAGTGTGCAGAATTTACCGAAGTGGCAAGCGCACTCTTGATCAATGTTGGGACATTAACGAAGATCCAAGCAGAAGCGATGCTTCATTCAGCCAAGGAGGCGATGGTGACGGGAACCCCCTGGGTTTTAGATCCTGTCGGTATTGGCCCTGCGCTCTATTTTCGTACAAAGATAGTTAATCAATTATTAACTTATCGTCCGACCGTCATTCGGGGAAATATTGCCGAAATAATGGTGTTAGCAGGTGTTGATGCTACGGTAAAAGGGGTTGATTCTCAAGAGTCAGGGGATGATGTGGCTCAATATGCAGAGATGGTTGCTAGAGAATTTCAGACAATAGTGGTGATGACTGGTGAGGTAGACTATATTACCGATGGCAGTCGAGGTTATACCGTCTCTGCTGGAACGACACTCTTAACGCGAGTGACTGGGACAGGTTGTTCGCTCTCTGCGCTTGTTGCCGGAATGATCGGCTCAACACCAGATACGCTAGAAGCGGCTGCGACAGCTTGCTATTTAGTTGCGCTTGCCGGCGAATTTGCTGCTGAAAAAGCGACAGGAATGGGTTCATTCGCCCTTCAATATCTCGATGAGATCTCTAATATGACTCCTGAGAAATTATTAGAGATTGCAAAAAGGGAAGCTCCCGAGATTCAGTTTTAATAATTGAGTATTGGACAATCAAACAATCAGTGAATATGTAAAGGAGAAAGGATGGGATATCCGAAAATTCGTCGGGAGTTGAGTCGTACCTCATTTGATCTATCGCTCTATCTTGTGCTCGACACTGAGCTCTGTGGTGGTATTGCGGGGATGGTCTCAACGGTTTATGAAGCGGTTGAGCGAGGGGTTACCTGTGTGCAGCTACGTTCAGAGAAAGAGGTGGATAAGCGCTATTGGTATGATGCCGGATTATTACTGAAAGCGCTTTTAGAAGATTATGATGTGCCGCTCATTGTGAATGACCATATCGATGTGGCGCTAGCTATTGATGCAGATGGTGTTCATGTGGGGCAGAAGGATCTGCCGGCAGATGTCGCCCGTCGTTTGTTAGGTCCTAACAAAATTTTAGGGCTCTCTGTCGGTTCAATCTATGAGATGGAGCAGGTTAAACTGCAAGATGTCGATTATGTTGGAATTGGCCCTGTCTTTGCAACCTCAACAAAAAAAGATGCACGAAAGGCTTTAGGGATTGATGGCTTGAGTATGATTGCCGCGCAGAGAGATATTCCAAAGGTCGCAATCGGTGGAATTAATATTGATAATGCAGCAAGTGTTATGAAGAGCGGTGTCGATGGAATTGCCGTTGTTTCCGCTATCTGTGGGCAGGCAGATATTGCGTCAGCTACAAGACGATTGGCATCGATTGTGCGAGGTGAGAATGAATAAGATCTTAACAATTGCCGGATCTGATCCTAGCGGTGGTGCCGGTATTCAGGCAGATTTGAAGACCTTTTCGGCACTTGGGTGCTATGGGATGGCGATTCTCTCGGCATTGACAGCTCAATCTACGCAAGGTGTTACGGGTGTTTTGCCGATTCCTACAGAATTTATTGAGAAGCAGTACCATACATTAATGGATGATATCGATGTTGATGCCGTTAAAATGGGGGCACTTGTCAATAGTGAGATTATTACAACGGTTGCAAAATTGTTAACGGAGCGACCGATCCCTTTTGTTGTTTTAGATACGGTGATGATAGCAAAAGGTGGACATCCACTATTAGTTGAGGAGGCCGTGACAGCTATTCGTGAAGCGCTACTTCCTTTAGCAGATATTATTACGCCCAATCTACCCGAAGCTGCGGCGCTTTTAGGAGTGAAGGAGGCGCAAAATATTGAAGAGATGGCAGAGCAGGGAAGAGCGCTTCTCTCTTTAGGGCCTAAAGCAGTCTTGATGAAAGGTGGGCATCTTGAGAGTGAGGAGAGTCCCGATCTTTTGGTAACAGAAGAGGGGATTGAGCTCTTTAATGCAGCGCGTATTGCGACCCAAAATACGCATGGTACCGGTTGTACACTCTCTGCCGCAATTGCCGCCCTCTATCCTTCTCATGGATTAAAAAATGGTGTTCGTTTAGCAAAAGCCTATATTGAAGGGGCGATTGAGCATGCCGATCGACTACATGTCGGGAAAGGCATTGGGCCAACACACCATTTTTATCGTTGGTGGTAGAGATGAAGTATCATTTTCAAAATAGAGATCCTCAGCTGATCTATAAACTTTTAGCCTCTACGATTGTCCCGAGGCCGATCGCTTGGGTGACAACAGTTGATCAAATGGGCATATCTAATGCTGCTCCTTTTAGCTTTTTCAATATGATGGGGAGCGAACCACCGATTGTCGCACTCGGAATTCAACATTCGGCGGATGGTGGTGCTAAAGATACATTGCGTAATATTCGTGAGCAAAAAATTTTTGGCATCAATCTGGTCAATAGAGATGATGCTGAGCTGATGAATTTAACCAGTAGAGATTATGATGCAAGCGTTGATGAACTCAAAGAGCATCAAATTGAAGTGATAGCCGGAGATCTTCTCCCTATCCCACTGATCGCAAGTTCACCCATTAAGATGGAGTGTCGACTCTATCAAGAGATCCCAACGGGGGAGAATCAAGCAGTTATTCTCGGCGAAGTGGTGATGCTTCACTTGATTGATGAAGCTTTAATAGATGCTGATGCCGGTTACGTAGATGCAAAGAAGTTAAATCTGATCGCCAGAATGCATGGTAGAGGGTGGTATAGTGAGCAGGATAATCTCTTTGAGATGTTGCGTCCTGACTCTGAAAGGCGCTAACGTCGTCTTTTTCCACGACTTTGTCGCTCTTGCATCTCCGCAATACTTGTGCGAATTTGAAGATAACTCTCTAAGCGTCGAGGAGAGATCAATCCTTCATGAATCGCATCTTGATAACGGCAACCGGGATCATCGGTATGGCTGCAGTTGCTAAAACGACATGGTGTTGTAATCGCTTTTAGCTCAGGAAAGCCTTCATCAATTGCAGCGAGTGGGAGATGTTCAATATTGAAACTACGAACGCCGGGAGAATCGATAAGATAGCTCTCTGTCATCGGCAGATGGTAGAGGGTAGTTGTTGACGTTGTGTGATTCCCTAATCCCGTGGAGGCATTAATTTTTTGTGTCTGCAGCGCTAAAGAGGGGATGAGGTGATTTGTCAGTGAAGATTTACCGACGCCAGATTGACCGACAAAAATCGATGTTTTCCCCTCTAGCTCCTCTTCTAATTGAGTGATCAACTCAGGCTGGTAGATAGAGGTCTCAAAAATAGGAATAGAGAGCTTGCGATAATCCTCTAAGAAGGAGAGATCGATAGAATCATCAATTTGGTCGATCTTATTGAGAATAAAAGAGACTTCAATGCCGAAGTAGTAGGCTGCGATCAGATAGCGATCGATCAGTGAAGGGCTTGGCTCAGGTTTAGGGGCGATCACAATATAGAGCTGATCAATATTAGCGGCTAAAATCTTTTCAGCCCCGCCAAAAGCGATCCGTGAGAAGTGGTTTTCTCGTGGTAGACGAGCGATCACCACCGGTTCATTTTGCTCTAATTGATAGTAGACATAATCCCCACAAACAATGGCTCCAAGGCTCTGCCTGACAGCTGCTTTATGGAGATTTAGCTCGCCATCTTCGAGTGTCACATGTTGACCATGTTGTGCAATCACCCGACCGGGCGTTGCATTTTGTAGCTCTTCATTAGAGAGAAGCGCTTGTTGACGCGCTTCAATCACCCTTTTTTGTTGATTCGTAAGGCGGCGGCTCATCTTTTATTATCGCTCTCTATTTTTCAAGATGGGGGAGTTTATTAGGAACACCATCCCACTTCTCTGCATCGGGAAGAGGCGGTTTCTGTTCTGTAATAACAGGCCACTTACGTGCTAATTCCGCATTGAGTTCTAGGAAAATCATCTGATCTTCGCTTAGATCATCATCTGCAAGAATTGCGCCGGCAGGGCATTCAGGTTCACAAAGGGTGCAGTCGATACACTCATCAGGATCGATCACAAGAAAGTTCGGTCCTTCATGGAAGCAGTCAACAGGGCATACCTCTACACAGTCGGTATATTTACATAAGATACAATTATCTGTTACGACAAATGTCATTGATAACTCTCCAAAGATCAGTTCAGGTGTAAATTAATAAGATGTTTACGATTAGTTTGATTTAAAGCTTATTGTGACGCTATTGAGAGGTGATTACAAGTGGTAATCGGTAGCATTGTTGGGGTTAATTTTCTAGAGTTATTGTTCTGAGTTAGTAAGCTCTATAGAAAGAAGAGCTCAGTTTCGATTAAGAGTGATATGGGTCTCCTAATTTAACTGAGCTCTTTTTATAGGTTTTTCTAATAGATTCCTCTAATTTTGACAATCTATTTTACAATCACATTGGCAATACGGCGCTTACCGACTTGAATAATAACATTATCCCCTTTTGAGAGAGTCAGTCCTTTATCTTCGATGCGCTCTTGATTGATGCGAACCGCGCCTTCTGTAATCATTCTAAAGCCTTCAGAATTTGAGCTGACGAGTCCAGCATCTCGCATTGCTTGGGCGATACCAATCACGCCATCTGTTGAAATCACTACTTTTTCTTCGATATTCTCAGGGAGATTTCCTTTCTGGAAGCGCTCGATAAAGTTACGTTGCGCAGAAGCGGCGGCTTCAGCATTGTGATAACGGGTGATGAGTTCTCCACAAAGTTCAAATTTTACATCGCGCGGATTGCGTCCTGCTGTAACTTCCTCTTTGAGGCGTGCAATTTCCGCATTTGAACGGAAGCTTAGGAGCTCAAAGTAGTTCCACATAAGATCATCAGAGATCGACATCAATTTACCAAATTGCTCATCGGGTGCCTCATCAACGCCAACATAGTTGCCCAAAGATTTAGACATCTTATTAACACCATCAAGACCGACCAAGAGGGGCATAGTAATGGCACATTGTGGCTTGTCATTACCATAAGCGCGCTGTAGATCGCGACCCATTAAGAGATTAAATTTCTGATCTGTTCCCCCGATCTCTACATCTGTTTTTAGATGTACAGAGTCATAGCCTTGAAGTAGAGGATAGATAAACTCATGAATGGCGATAGGTTGTTGTGCTTTATAGCGTTTTTCAAAATCATCACGCTCTAACATACGCGCTACAGTATGGCGCGATGCGAGTTGAATCATGCCTGCGGTGCCTAGCTCACCTAACCATTGTGAGTTGAAGACGACTTTAGTCAACTTAGGATCGAGTACTTTAAAGATCTGCTCTTCATAGGTCTTAGCATTTGCCAAAACTTGCTCACGAGTAAGGGGTTTACGTGTAACATCTTTACCTGATGGATCACCGATCATGCCGGTAAAATCACCGATAAGAAAGTTCACTTCGTGACCAAGATCTTGGAAGTGACGCATCTTATTGATTACGACGGTATGTCCGAGATGTAGATCTGGAGCTGTAGGGTCAAATCCTACTTTAATGCGGAGCTGACGATTCTCTTTCAATTTAGCGGTTAAATCTTCAATGGAGATCACTTCATCAGTACCACGTTGAATAATCTCTAGACTCTCTTCTATGGTTGCCATGCTTTTTTATCCTAAATTTTATTGATTTGTTAATTACAACTAACTACTACTAATTACTACTAACTACCACCAACTACAACACTACTGATAACGATAGGTCGTATTACTCTTTATGATGATCTACAGTCATGAGATCGATCAGATTTGTTATACCTATCAGATAGAGCTCTAATCTACATTATTGAAATGAGTGACGCTGCTCTTAGCGCTCTCTGGCAGAGGGTGGAAATACCACCTCTTCTGTCTCAATTGTAGGTTCACCTAAGCGACTCTCTTTAGTGATGGTTCTCTTTTTCATCTTAAGGGTCGACTCTGGTTTATAGGTCTCATCCCGGCGCTCTTTTGCAAGCTCTTCAGGTGATGGCTGAATCGTTTCAGCTGTTTGATTCGGGCGACTATATTGTGTATTGACGCGAGTGCCGATACCATCAGAACCGATTGTACTCATTGCCGGTGCAGGTATTTCGATAGCGGGCATCTCTGGGCTTGACATCAGCTCTATTGAAGGTGCTGCTACTGGTGCTGTTGCCGGCATATATGTAGTTGAGGCTTGCTCATGTTGTTGATGAGCATTGGGCATATGATTGGGCATATGGGAAACTTTTTCCCCGATAATAATAGGGATCCCGGTCTGCTGTTGGACGGCGAGATTTACCATATCGTAATTGATCGATGCATTAGGATAGGGTTTTATAAACTCGGCAAGTTGTTGCAACGCTTGCTCTTTGAGTGCCGGTATAGAGAGATTATCCTCTTCTAATGGGGGATGCACTTCGATCATAATATCATTACCCAAAAAGCCATATTTCACAGGCTGATTGAGGAAGGTGACCATGGTATTAGTTGGGACCATATCATAAAGATGCTCGATATGCTGCGGGTAAAAACGCATACAACCATGAGTTACACGCATACCAATGCCGGTCTCATCATTTGTTCCATGAAGGAGATAGCTAGGTAGCGCAAGACGTAGTACACGAGTTCCTAAGGGATTGTCTGGGCCTGCCGGAACAACGCTAGGAAGTGTGCCACGCCCCATCTCGACATGCTCTCTACGAATTGATTCTGGTGGATACCATGCGGGATTCTCCTGTTTACGGGTAATCGACCAGGAGCCTAATGGTGTTTTCCAATCCATCCGACCAACGCCTACAGGGTAGACATAGACCTTATCTGAACCTTCTAAGAAGTAATAGGTTCGCATTTCAGGAATATTGGAGACAATTCCCGAACGTTTACCTTTTGGTAAGATAAATTGGGTGGGCAGTACAAGGGGTTGGTTCTCATTGAGCATCCAGGCATTAATCCCGGGATTTGCCCAGCGCAACTCATCATAACCCATCTCATGACGGATCGTAAGATCGACAAGTGACTCATGTTTTTTAGGGGTGACATAGACGAGCTCACCAATAACATCATCACCCGCTTTGGGCTTTTGGTACTCAACATACTTTTGGGCGTATGCAGAGGATACGAGGAAACCAACGGCTAATAATATGCGCTTCAATTTCATATATTACTTCTCAGCAAGGTTAGATCGTGGAGGAAATCCTACTATCCCTGAAGCTTATGGAATTTCTCCATGAGCTCTTCTTGCGTCTCGACGCGATCAGGGTTTTTAGGGATACATTCAACCGGGCAGACTTCAACACATTGTGGTGTATCGAAGTGACCGACACATTCTGTACATTTATCGGGATCGATCACATAGATCTCAGGTCCCATTGAGATTGCCTCATTAGGGCACTCAGGTTCACATACATCACAGTTAATGCACTCATCAGTAATCATTAATGCCATTGCTTTTCTCCTAAAATGACAACGTTATTATGGGCTAATCATTATAGCTTCTCTACTCACTCTACGATAGGAAAATAGGGTGGTAGATCTCGGATTATAGATCTCATATTATAGATATCGATCAGATAACCATTAGAATTCTATTTGTGATCTCTTTACGATCTATTCAGGATCTATTAGAGATCGATCGCAGAGGCGGTAAGAAGCTATCATACATATCATATATAAATAGATGGTAGATGAAGATAGATTGCATCCGATTGTGGTTATAGATACTCTCTATTTTGCATATAGGGTTTAAGTACTTCAGGGATGCGAATACGACCATCTGCTTCTTGGTAATTCTCTAATACCGCTACTAATGTACGTCCAACCGCAAGACCAGAGCCATTAAGTGTATGGATTAACTCAGGTTTGCCACTTTCGCTATTGCGGAAGCGCGCTTTTAGACGACGTGCTTGGAAATCTTCACAGTTTGAGCAGGAAGAGATCTCACGATATTTCTGTTGTCCCGGCAACCAAACTTCTAAATCATAAGTTTTTGCCGCAGAAAAACCCATATCTCCGGTACAAAGGACGACACGGCGGTAGGGGAGTTCTAATTTCTCTAAGATCACCTCAGCATGGCGAACAAGACGTTCTAATGCATCGTAAGAGTCTTCTGGTTTTGTGAAGTGAACCAATTCAACCTTCTCAAATTGATGTTGGCGAATCATGCCGCGTGTATCTCGACCATAACTTCCCGCCTCAGAACGGAAACAGTTACTATGAGCCACTAATTGGGTCGGAAGCGCACTCTCTTCTAAGATCACATCTTGCGCTAGATTTGAGAGAGGAACCTCAGCTGTTGGGATAAGATAGAAATTGCGCTCATCTTCTAATTTAAAGAGATCTTCAGAAAATTTTGGTAATTGTGCCGTACCATAAAGACTCTTTTGATTGACGACAACCGGGACATTTACCTCCATATAGTTATGCTCTTCAGTATGTGTATCGAGCATAAATTGCGCTAATGCGCGGTGAAGTTTTGCCATATTTGATTTAAGAACAACAAAGCGTGAACCACTAATTTTAGCCGCTGCTTCAAAATCCATTCCTAAAGATTCCCCTAAAGCGACATGATCTTTCGGCTCAAAATCAAATTCACGAGGCGTTCCCCAGCGTTTAATTTCAACATTATCATCCTCATCTTTACCAACCGGCACATCATTGTGTGGAAGATTGGGCATATCGAGGAGAATCTTTTCTAACTCTTCGCTGACAACATTGAGTTCAGCCTCAATTTTCGAGAGTTGATTACCTAAATCCGCTACAGAAGCCAAGATCTCAGAGGCATCTTCCCCTTTCGATTTTGCGATACCGATCTCTTTTGAGCGTTTATTGCGCTCATTTTGTAGTTCTTGAAGTGAGATCTGCAATGTGCGACGACTCTCTTCAAGTTTATTGAATTGCTCCGTGTCTAAGTTGTAGCCACGTTTTGCAAGTAGAGTAACAACATCATCTAAATTCTGTCTTAATAAGCGTGGATCAATCACTTGTATATCCTTCATGAAGAGTGAAAATTAACCCCGTATTATATACGAAAAATGGTATGGCTTCCAAAGTAATATCAGTTCTCCTACCCGTCGAGAAGATTAGCGCTCTATTCCCATTACTTTAACAAGCTCAGGTAAGTAATTCAGGTAAGTAATAGCGTGAGATGATAAGAGGCTTCGATGAACTTCGATGAGCTTGATGGGAGTAGTGATATGATAGAGGGCGCTAATGGCGCGGAGGCATAGTCGATGGTAATAATCGATAGTAATGTATCGATAATAGCAATGGATCGATAGTCAATAATTGCGACTAATGACCGCTGATGATAACAGATGATATTATCTCCTAATGATGTTATATCGATCTTATATCGAGAGAAGGAATTGAGATAGATGAATAGAGAAGAGAGAGGAGAGGGGCGAGTTAAGCACTTTCGCCGACTACTAATTGCTTGCACACTGCTATTGACGGGATGTAGCTCTGTGATGCATTCTCAAAATGAGGCGATGGATCATTATCGATCAATAATCCTTGAAGAGGTAAAGCTCGATGCTAAAGAGCGTGAGAAACTCTATCAAGCGGAAGGATGGTATCAAGAGAAAGTTTGGCAAAAGGGAAGTAGTAGAGAGGAGATCCGCCTCACTCCCGAAGCTTCAGCATTACGAACCCGGGACTTTGTAGAGTGTTTAGATGCTGCAAATGCGATTGAGTCAGGAATTAGTGAACGAATGGGAGGAAGAGATCCCATTCAGGTTATTCATGGCAGAGCGACGGTTGAGGTCTGTATGGTATCGCGAGGATATCATCTTCTTCCTTATACAACGCCCTTAATCTGTGAAACGGATCATTATGATGTTTTGCCAGTCTGCCATTTTGCGCGCCATGAGATCCTCAATTATCGGGATCAGTGGCGCTAAGAGCGCCGAAGAGCTCTTTTTAAGAACTCTTTTTAAGAAAAAGAGATTACGCGATATTTTTGTGCTAGAAAGATCGCACTCTCCATCGATTTTTTAAGAAGTGGCTGAAGATAGGCAAAGTTTTCATCTTCTAATTTAAGGCAGTTGATAACCCGTAGAAGCGAGGCGAGCTCTGCTGTTACCGAAAGGGTGAGAAGATAGAGTGCCGGCGAGTGCTCTTTATCATTAAAACTATAATGTTGATCATAATAGTAGAGGAGATCATTAAAGACTTTAATGGCATTGAGTCGCTCGGGGGTAAACTTCTCAATAAATTGTGTTTCAGAGAGCGTAATGCGCTCTTTTTGGGCGGTAAGATTTAGATCCGCAAGATACTCTTCGGTCAGATAGTGTTCTGATAAAAGATCAACTTTTCGGGAAAAGGTGAGTAGCATCATCTGAAAGTGTTGGTTAAAGAGCTGCCTTTTCGCCTCCTCTTTCTGCTCCCGTATCTCTTCTCGCGTTCTCCCTAGCTCCTCACGATTAATAGCTAACTCTTCGCGATTGAGTTGTAAGTCTTCTCGCTGTAGGTGAAGAGAGTAAAGAACGCCGGTAAAAGCAACGCCGGTAAAGAGCGCCACGATCGCATCGAAAAAGATACTCTCATTGTTCGGGCTCTTAAGTGTTAGATAGATTGCGATTAACCAAGTCATCACAATAAAGGAGATGGTAATAACAAATAACCAATTGAAGGGTTCGCGTTGTTCACGTTTTTTGCGGCGCATAAGTATTAGCTCCTAAAGAGTGTAGCGTAATAGGATCAGTTTATTGATAGATGTTTGTTTTTGATATCTCTCTTGAGACCTCTATTTAAGTTCTTTGATGGAGATCTCTTTTTATGGGCGTCTCTAAATCTGCCTCTATTTTAGTCATTTTATAAAAAGAAGCTATAGCCGATCTTATATAAAAGTGTGTATATAAATGTGAATATCAATGTGAATATAAAAAAGCGCTAGGATCTTCGGCATATTTTGCTTGAGTATCTAGCGCTTTTACTGATTTGAGCTGATGGTTGAGATCGTTGAGATCTACCTTAATTCTTAATGATTGACTCGATCGAATAGAATCGAATAGATCAAAATAATCAGACGATCTTCTGTAAGGTTATGATGCTTGCTCACCACTTTCTAAAAAGGCATTAGGATCTTGGAATCGTTCCTGATTAAGTAATCCTAACTCCTTATCGGTGACTACTGATGCGGTTAGCGCACCTGAGATATTGGTCATTGTTCTACCCATATCGATCATTGGATCGATGGCAAGCACCATACCGATTAAGGGAAAATATTCTCCCATCCCCATGCCTGAGAGAGCAATGGTTGCAGCAATGGTTGCCGTACCTGGGACGCCGGCAATACCGATCGATCCAATGACGATCACAATCAATAACATGATATAGAATTGAAGATCTGTCTCAATACCCACCATATGCGCTACCATCATCACTAATAGTGCAGGGAAGAAGCCGGCACAACCATTCATCCCCATTGTTGTTCCAAGGGAGGGTATTAAGTTTGCGGTACTACCAGAAACTCCCATTCGCTCTGTCAGAGTGGAGATTGCAAGGGGTAGCGTTCCTACAGATGAGCGGCTAGAGAAAGCCATCACTAATGTATCGCGTGATTTACGGAGAAACATTAATGGGGAGAGACCATGTCCGGCAACGATTAAGAGATGAATCATAATCATAATAAATGTCGCAACATAGATCGCAATGACAAAGCTTGAAACTTTGATCACGGCAGGAATACCATTTGTCATAATAGTACCGGCAAGTAGTGCGATAATTGCGTAGGGCATATATTTAATAATAGTCATGGTGATGCTCATAACGATTTTATGAAGTGCATCGATCAATTTTTGGAAAATTGCGATCGCTTCAACCGCTTTCGGGCGCATACGATTAGCTGCAACTCCCACTAGCGCCGAGAAGATCACAAGCCCAATGATATTGTTATTATTCATTGCCGAGATAATATTATTGGGTACAAGATTGACAAAAGTATCGACTAAAGTGGTATATTCACGCTCTTTTGCCGCCGTCTCAACTAATGCATCGCCATAACCTAAATTCATAATATTGGCGATAAAGATCCCTAGCAGGGCTGCAATACCTGTTGTAAAGAGCAGCCAGAATATTCCGCGACGCGCCACTTTGGTCAGGCGCTGATCTCCACCAAAATCTAAAATCACCTTAACAATGGAGACAAAAACAAGTGGAATAACGAGCATACGAATAAAGGCAATAAAGGTTCGGCCAAAGAGTCCATACCATGTTGCCGTCTCTTTTAAGACAATATTGGCTTGATCGGGAAAGCCTTGCCATGCCTGGATTCCTAAACCAATGAGGGCGCCAAAGATGAGCCCAACAGACATGCGCATAAAGAAGCTCGATTTACGCTTCTGTAGACGGTAGATAATCCAAAAGGCGATCGCTAATATCAGTAGACCAATGATCGTCTCATAGCGGGAGATCGCTAAGAAGTTTTCAAAGAAAGCCCCTTGAAAAAGCGGGGTTTGTGGGGTGCCGATACTCTCAGGCATGATCTGCTCCTTCTCTTATAAGAATTTAATTGAGTACGCTTTATAGTTGCTTTTTTAGTCACTTTTTGTGATCGATTAGTGATCGATCAGATCATCTACTGCTCATTCATTTTGAGGAATCGATTCTTTTGACTGACTCTACTCTATGGTTAGCTTAAGATTAATTGTTATGAATCACAAGTTATGAATTGCAAGTTATGAATTATAATGGAAACTGATTATATATGATAAGTATGTTTTTGTCTTTCTCTTTTATTCATCTACTTTTCATCAATAAACGCTCATCAATAAGCGGGTAAAGAGGGAGTAAAGCGAGTAAAATTGTGCTAGATTATATCCTTTTTATTATTCCCCCAACTGAGTACGGAAAGAGTCACTTATGCGCTTAAAGAAAGTTAAACTCTCTGGTTTTAAATCGTTTGTTGAGCCGACAACTTTTGTTTTAACGAGCAAGCTAAATGGTATCGTCGGTCCTAATGGCTGTGGTAAATCTAATATTATCGATGCCGTTCGTTGGGTCATGGGAGAATCTTCCGCTAAGCAGCTACGTGGGGAGTCGATGAGTGATGTTATATTCAATGGCTCTGAGCGTAGAAAACCTGCCGGCATGGCCTCTATAGAGTTGATCTTTGAAAATGATCAGGGGCGTTTAGGGGGCAAATGGTCAGAATATCGAGAGATTAGTATTAGAAGAACACTCGATCGGGATGGAAAGAGTCAATATTTTTTAAACAATACTCGCTGTCGTCGACGCGATATTACCGATATCTTTTTAGGGACCGGATTGGGACCTCGCTCCTATGCCATTATTGAGCAGGGAATGATCTCTCGTATTGTTGAATCAAAACCCGATGAATTGCGTATCTTTTTTGAAGAAGCGGCTAATATCTCAAAGTATAAGGAGCGCCGGCATGAGACAGAGCAGAGGATAGAGCATACACGCGAGAATTTAGAGCGACTTAACGATATCCGCCTAGAGCTCGGAAAACAGCTCACAAAATTGGAGCGGCAAGCAGATGCGGCAAGACGTTATCAAGCCTTAAGAGAGCAAGAGCGAACGATTCGTTACTCGCAAGTGACGGAGCAGAAGAGAGCGATCGAGGCAGATATTGAGAAGCTTCATCAGGATCATGTTGGGGAGTATGAGCAGTTTCAAGCGGTTTTAGCGCAATATCAGGAGATCAGTGCAGAAATCGTGGTACAAAAAGAGCACTTTGAAACGCTTGAGGCGACTCTTGCGGAACGAAATCGTGAACTCTATCCCTATAAACAGGCGGTAGATCATCTTAATCATGAGCAGATACGACTTCAAGATCTTCAAAAACAGGCGTTAGAATCACAATCGGAATGGCAGGAGAATGGCGAGCGACTCTCTCAAGAGTTAGAGGTGACCACTACTGAGCTTGCCACATTGGAAGAGAATCTAACGGAAGAGAAACTGACCTTAGAGTCCCTCGAAGAGCAGCTTTGGCAAGAGCGTGATCAGTTAATGACATTAGAGCAGTCGCTCGAGTCTGCAGAGAAGCGAACACAACAACTGCGTGATCAAGTAAAGCAGTTAGAGCAGAAGCTTCAATTGGCAAGACAGAGCCGGCAATTTCATCAAGAGCGCTTAACGCAAGTGATCGCAGAGCGTGAAACTTTAGAATTGCAAGATCTTTCTGAAGAGGTGCCGGAAGCTTCAGAAGAGTCTCGAGCGCTAGAAGCTTCATTAGTGACCTATCGTAAAGAGCAGAGTGAACTCAATACTCAAATAGAAGTTGGGGATAGTGAGCTTATTACCTTAAAGGCAGAGATTCGCGGTTTACAAGATCAGCAGCGACAAGAATTAGCCACAAGAAATCAACTTGCCGGCGAAATTAGCATGTTGCAGAAGATGCTCAATCAAGATGAGAAAAAATCACGCTCCCCACTCTTTGAACATCTCGTTGTTAAAGAGGGATGGAATAGTGCGGTGGATACTGTTTTACAACAATTTTTAATGGTAGAGACAGAGAAGCAGCGGGGAAGCAGCTATATGATTGGGGAGCATCCCTATCAATATGATTCCCATCAACTGGGATACTATATTGAGAGTGATATTGCGATGGGCTCACTGCTCTCACATCTCTATATCTTTGATGACTCCCATCTCGATCCTCTTGCGGTAGAGAAAGATGCCGGCTTTATGGCCCGCAGAGAAAAGTTAGCACTCTATGAGATGATCGTAACAAAATCTGGGCTACTCTTCGGTCCTGATTGGGCGCTCTACAATACACAAGATGCCCAATTTGGGATCTTAGCACGGCAGCGTTCTTTAGAGAATGCGATCTCGGAGCGTCAAGCGATCGATCAAAAATTGGAATTTCTCGATGAGACCCTCTATGAGAAAGAGGAGGCGTTAAAAGCGCGTCAACAGCTTCTTGATAGAGCGCGTATAGCGTTACAAAAAGTTAATCGGGAATATTATGATCTTGAGAAAAAATTGAGTCTGCTGCTACAAGCTGAGAGTCATCAAGCAGAGGTGCGTCATCGGGCAAAACGGCGCTTTGATGAGTTAGTTGAAGAGGAGCGTAAGCATCAAACACAACTTGCTCATCTTGCTACCGAAATAAGAGTTGCAGAAGAGGAGCAGATGCTTCTCCAAGAACAGTTTGAAGAATCATTGCTTCAATATGAGATGCAGAAGAGTCACTATAGTGAGCAGAAACAGCAGATGGAGCAGTTGCGTGAAAGTCATCGCGCACGAAAGGGGCAAGTTGATCAATTAGAGCATCACTTTGTTCGTCTTAAAGAGCGTCACAACAGAGCTGAAGAGGAGTTAACGCTACTGCAGAAACGTTTAAAATCTCAAGAGAAAGTGGGAGATTATCAGGATCAAATTGCCGATCTTGAGGTTGAAAAGGTGATCGCCATTGAGCGACTTGTCACCTTTGAATCTGAGCTTAAAGCTTTAGAGCATGAGGTAGAGAAGGGGCGTATTGCACTCACCACACTTGAAGAGCGTCGCGATATCTTCAATAGCTCTTTAGAAGCGTTGAAGAAAAAGATGAATCAATTCTCCATCCGAGAGGCGGAGTTCAATACAAAACGCGCCATCATATTAGAGCAGTGGGAAAAGATTGTTTCGGAGATCTCAGATGAAGAGCTATTAATAGCGAAAGAGCATTATCAATCTGAAAAAGCAGAGGTATTAGAAGAGAAGTTAAAAGAGATTCAGAGTGCTATTCAGAAGATGGGAGCGGTTAACTTGATGGCGATAGCTGAGAGTGAAGAGCTTCGGGAGCGTAAAGAGTATCTCGATACCCAACATGAAGATCTCGAAACTGCGTTATCGATGCTTGAAAAAGCGATTCGAGAGATTGATCAAGAGACGCGCACCCGTTTTATGGAGACTTTTGAAGCAATCAATGATGATTTCTCAACCCTCTTTCCCCGTCTCTTTGGTGGCGGAAAAGCTTATCTTGAACTCACAGAAGCGGATGCATTAACGAGCGGGATCAATATTATTGCTCATCCACCTGGTAAAAAGCCGGGGACGATCCATCTTCTCTCAGGGGGAGAGAAGGCTTTAACGGCGATGGCATTGGTCTTTTCTATCTTCAATCTCAATCCTGCACCATTTTGTATGCTCGATGAGGTGGATGCGCCGCTTGATGAGGCAAATGTTCGCCGTCTTGGAAAATTGATCGATGAGATGAGTGAAAAGGTACAATTTATCTTTATTACCCACAATAAGGCGACAATGACAATCTCCGATTCCTTAATTGGTGTCACAATGGCAGAGCCGGGCGTCTCCCGTCTAGTATCGGTCAATCTTCAAGATGCAATGGCTTTTTCGGAAGAGTAGAGTGGGTAGAAAGGAGAGATATTGATGAGAGAGATGAGATTGAAGAATGTAGAAATTAGCTCCCCGAGCAATCCTCGAGTAAAAGGATGGCGGAAATTGGAGCAGAAGCGAGAGCGAGATCGTGAGGGGCTTTATCTTATTGAAGGATTTCATCTCCTCGAAGAAGCGTTGCTCAATGATGCGGAAATTGAGAGTATTCTCTATAGTGAAGGGATGGTTGCGGAACATCCTACTGATTGGCAGAAGATTAAAGCTGCTCTAGAGCAATATTTAGATCGGCATTCAGATCGGTATTCGGATCGAGATACAGATCGAGATTTCGGTCAGTCTAGATCTATAAAGAAGCATGGCGCCTCCGATAGGGAAGGTGGAATATCACTTGAGGCGATTGTCGTGTCAGAGAGTATCATTAAATCATTAGCAGATACGGCAACTCCACAGGGGATTATTGCGCTTGTTCGACAGCCTAAGCGTACTTTAGAGGATTTTCTAATCGCGGGAGAGGGGCGACCATCTGCTCATCTTCTGTTGCTCGACAGCGTGCAAGATCCCGGCAATGTGGGAACGATGATTCGAACGGCAGAAGCCGCTGGCTTTCAAGGGGTTATCTTAGGTGAAGGATCTGCCGATCTCTATAATCCTAAAAGTATCCGAGCAACCCAAGGAGCGCTCTTTCAGATCCCAATTTTAACGGGGGTTTCTCTGCCTCAATTATTGCCTCTGCTCCATAAGGCGGGATATCACTCTTGGGTTACCACTTTGGAAGAGGCACAATTTTATAGTGATCTGCGCGTGCCTGCGCGTTGTGCATTAGTGATGGGGAATGAGGGGCAAGGTGTCTCCCCAACATTATTAGCGATGGCAACACAGAAGGTGAAAATTCCGATGCTTGGAGCTACAGAGTCTCTCAATGTTGGGGTTGCCGCTGGAATCTTGATCTATCATCTACTTGCCGGGAATCGCGGCGCGTAATTGAGGAAGATAGCGCTGAAAATAGACCTCATCGATCCTCTCTCTTGGATAAGACTGCTCTTTTTCAAGAATAGTAGAGATCACTTGTGCGGCATGTGTCACCACTCTTTCTAAAGAGAGTTCAGGCTGATTGAGAAGGCTATTTGCGATCATAGCGGTAAAGATATCTCCCGTGCCGCCAAAATGGATCGGAATCATCTTATAGGGAATTTTAAAGTAGTGTTGTTCACGTTCGCTATAACCGAAGATGTAGAAGTGATCATCGATCTTTACACTGGTAATAAGGATCGATTTTGCCCCCATTTGATGGAGCATATCGAGCCAGTGATAGACCTTCTCTTCAGTGACATGGTGATACTCTTGCTCTTCCCCTAAAATCAGTAATGTTTCAGTAAGATTGGGAATAATGAGATCAGAGAGCATAACGATATCCCGCATACCGGCAACAAGCTTATGGGAGAGCCCACTATAGAGCTCACCCCAATCGCCCATAATAGGATCAGCAATCAGAAAAGGACGCTTTTTTTGTGTCGCAATTAACTCTTTGATAAGAACGACTTGAGCCTCTGAAAAGAGAAATCCGGTAATAAAGAGATCAAATTGGAATTGATGTTTTTGCCACATCGCTAAGCTCTGTGCCATATAATCTGTCAATTCATAAACGACCGCATCACCATAATCGAAACTATTAGAGACAACGGCAGTAGGAAGGTAGCTAAGTGTTCTATTCTCTGCTGTAAGAAGTGGTGTCATAACCGAAAAAGAGACCTTACCGACACCGGCAAAATCACCAATTAAGAGGATCTCATATCCCTTTTTCCCGCTCTCTTTTTCGATCTTTTGGTGAGTAGTACTACTGCTTATTTGGTTTTTTAGATCCATTTTTACGCTCTTTTTTCTGACTTTCCAGATTCTCTCTATCCTCTCTATCCTCTCTATTCTCTTTGATCTTTTTGGCTTCTTTGGCCTTTTTGATCTCCTGTGAGGGTGTTTGTATTTTTTCTCCCTCTTTCTCTACTTTTGTTGGCAGTGGAGGCTGTAATGGTGGTCTGTTTTTCTCACTTTGACAATTCTCCTCTTCTTTCGCTTCCCGACGTTGTGATTGATCGAAGTCGATAAACATTCGCGTTACAAGTCGTTTCTCTTTATGGTTAAGAGCATCATAGAAAGCTTGATACTGCCGATTCTTCTCCTTAAACATTCGATGAAAAACGGCAAGATACTCCCGGGTATTGATCTGCTCTAAACTGCGATGACCACTATAAACTTCTCCCGGCTGAGGGTTAGAACCGCTTCGCATCAATGTTTCATGCGCTTGTCTTGCCTCGACAATTGGAATGCGCCATCGAGGTTGCTCTAATAAACGTTGATATTGAATATAGAGATCGGGAATCTCCCTGATCTCTTTGATACTCTCCGGTTTATTGGGATTGATATAGATGGGGAAGCTAAGCCCCTGATTTTTTTCATCTTCCGGATGGCGAGGATGAAGCTCTATAATCGCCTTTTGTTCAAGACTGGTAACATTTGCAAAGCCGGGAAGACCGTTGATCCCTAAGAATTCAATGCGATCCTCCATAAAGTCTTCAAGCGTAAAACGGGTATGTTGCATCGTTGTTCCATAAAAGTAGGCCTTATGGAAGATATGTTGGAAATTAGCACGAATACAGTTGGCATACTTGAAGGTGGTATTGGTAATTTGCGCCTCTTCAAAGCTCGCTTCTGTTAGATCAGTCATGGTGAAGCTTGAGATATTGAGGGTTGCATAATTGAAGTTGGTATCGAAGCAATTACTATTATCAAAAGTAACATAGTTGAGGCGCGCATAAGTGAAGTTCACATTACGCAGATTCATATTTTCAAGATCAGCATGATCACTATAGACCCCTTTGAGGATCGAGCTAGCTAAATTGAGCTTAAAGTTGAGCGCCCGGACAAGCGTCTTATCGTGACTATGCTCTTTTTTACTCAAGAGACGAAAGAGGATCGCAATCTCATTGCCAGGTTCCTCTTCATGCTGACGAATCACTTTAGAGTCATCATCGTAGCGTTCTGCATAAGCTCTTGAAAATCGAGTCTTTGCAATAGAAGGGTAGTAGGTTAGAAGATACTCTTCACTATTGGTTAAAGTACGAATATGACCACACAGAATGCTCAAGACCTGCTCATGGAGTGAAAAAGCTTTGAGATAAGCTTTAATTTGCGATTGGTCTGCGGGATATTGTTGAAGATAGCGCTTCTTTAAGGAAGATTGTCCCTTTGTTTCAGCAGCTGAAAGCGGCTTACTCGTCATATAAGGAATAATGGGATAATCTTTATAGCGATGATAATAGACATTGTAGTAACGGCTATCGAGGTAAGGAAGCGCTTTTACTGCATCTTTCACAATCTCCCATAAGATATAGATCCCTCCTAAACGTACTGATTCATTCTTATCCCCGAGTAACTTAATACCCTCTAACATTCGGCGATCGACTTCACTTTCACGATCTTTCTGCTGGGTATATTCAAGATGTTTCTCTGAGTGGCGCAGTGAGCGATGGCGTACTGAGGCCACATAGGCAGAGACACTAAATCCTAAGACGGCAAATGCACCAAAGTAGAGTGAGGTCAGAAAGGTGTATTCTCCTCCGTAGAGCTTTGATGGGGGAACTTGGGCTATAAGTGAAACAATATCAACAAAGAGTAGTGAGAGAATCAATACCATTGGAATGGCAAAGATTCCCATTACAAAGAGGCTATGTTGGCTACTTAATCGCTTTAAAATGATCGATGCATTAGGCGTTTTCGCATAGAGGATAAAACGTTTAAGTCCCGTCAGTAGCGCATTGTAGAGCATACTAAAGATAAAGAGGGTCACCGGGACAATAAAGATCAGGCTAATAATGGAGATATTATTGTGGAAGGGAGAATGAACGGCTAACCATAATCCGACAGGAATAAAGGCTAATAGATGAGCCGCTATTCGTCGATTACGACGACTTTTGAGAGCCCATGTAATCAATCGATGAAGTTGTTGTTTAATACTTTTACCGTAATTGAGAAATTGCGTCATATCTTTACCAAAAATAATATTTCAGTTCTCAATTATGCCATTAATAGGGATAGACTGCATCAAGCCATTCAGTGATGCTCTCTTTTGCTCAATTTTATTCGATCTCTCCTTATCTTTTTTAACCTTCTATTTTTAAAGCGATTTCTCCTCCTCTTTAGGAAGAAGGAAAGTTAAAAGCCCAATAATGGGGAGGAAAGAGGTTAATACAAAGACTGTTTGTAGCGACGTGAGATCAGCGAGCCAACCTAAGAAGAGGGCGCCGATGCCACTCATACCAAACATTAAGCCAAAGAAGATGCCGGCAATCATTCCGACACTGCCGGGAACGAGTTCTTGTGCAAAGACAACAATTGCCGAAAAGGCAGAGGCCAAAATAAGACCAATAATTACAGCGCAAATCATCACTCCCATAAAGGGAAGATGGGGAAGAGCCAAGGTAAAAGGGAGTGTTCCGAGCATTGAAAACCAGATAACGGTTCTTCTGCCAATCTTATCGCCAATCGGCCCGCCGGCAAAGGTTCCCACTGCAATTGCAGCAAGAAAGAGGAAGAGGAGGATCACGGCATTTGAGCGTTCAATATCAAATTTTTCAATAAGATAGAAGCTAAAGTAGTTGGTAAAGTTAGCCATATAGAAATATTTGGCGAAAATAAGAACGCCTAAAATAATCAAGGCCCAAATAGTGCGTCTTTTACCATAAGGAAAGGTGATTTTTCTCTCTCTCACCTTCTGTTCATTACGTTGATATTCCGCGCCCCAATGACCAAGATAGGTAAGGAGGATAAGCGCGATAATGCCGGCGATAACAAAGTAGAGAATATTGTCTTGATGGGCATATTTTACAATGACAATCCCGGCAATGAGGGGGCCAAAAGCAGATCCCATATTGCCACCAACTTGGAAGATCGATTGTGCTAATCCAAAGCGTCCACCCGATGCGATGCGCGTGAGTCGTACGGCTTCCGGATGAAAGATTGATGAGCCGACGCCCATCATCGCCGCGGCTATTAGAAGATGAGGGTAACTTGTCGCAAAGGCGAGTAGAGTGATGCCACTTGTCGTAATTAACATGCCAAAAGGGAGAAGGTAGGGCTTAGGATATTTATCGGTCCAAAGTCCAATGGCGGGCTGTAAAATAGAGGCGGTACATTGGTAGATTAGGCTAATAAGGCCGATTTTAGCAAAGTCGAGAAGGAAGAGCTCTTGCAGCATAGGGTAGATGGCTGTGAGCATCGATTGTATAAAATCGTTAAGCATATGGGCTGATCCTAACATCAATAGGATCGGTACTGCTGTCTGTAATGAGCGAGTCTGCATATTCCTCTCTATCCTCTTATGATCATTTCGATAGCGACCGTTATTGGTAGGGTCATTGCTATCGATTTCTGATCTATCTCTGCTATATCTACTATTTAAGGGTGGTTATTATCTATTCTTATTATTTTCTTAAATCCTTCAAATATGGGGATTTAAGATCGGGGTGTAAGCGATTTTCTATCTGCTCTATTTGAAAGTATCAGAGTTTATCGGTGGACTCAATTGTTAGATTAGCAAATCAGATCTCTCTAATTATCTCTCTAATTTTCCCTACTCTATTTTTTATATTTGATTCCATAAGAGGACTTGTGGAAAGGCGGGAGAGAACAATTTCGTTCTTATCACGACTGTATGCCCGCAGATTGGCATCAATGATAGCCGGGGATAATATTGTTAAAGTAGCGATACTTGTCGGCGCGTGATTTTGAGGAGCATGCGATGGTAAGGGCCGGCAACAGAAAGATTGCCATCTGTCGGCATGAGATTTTTGGAAGAACGGGATAGTAAGATCCGACAGCGTTCAGCTTCTTTTTAATCAATGATTCTTAAGATCATCACTTTTCCGGCATGAAGCCCTGTTTTATTCTATTTTTTATCTGTTTTGATTGAACCTAAAAATTTTAATATAGACTTTAATCGCATCGGTTAATAATGGAATTTACATTGAACAATCGATATTCTCTCATCTGTTACTTCGTAGACTAATCGATGTTTTTCATCAATTCTTCGACTCCAAAATCCAGAAAGATTAGCCTTTAGTGCCTCCGGTTTGCCGGTACCCTCAAAAGGTGTTCTTTGACACTCCTTGATTAAATTATTAATGCGTTTAAGAGTTTTTCTATCTTGTGTTTGCCAGTAGAGATAATCCTCCCATGCGTGTATTGTCCATTCGATTGTTCTACTATTCATCCTCAATTAGATCTCTCTCAACTTTTTTACTGGAACGCAATTGAGCGATTGATTCAGTTAAGCGATTAGCATTATTGGGAGATGAGAGAAGATATAAAGTCTCCATCAAACTATCATAATGTTCTTGTCCCATAATGACGGCATGACCCCCTTCTTTTCGAGTAATAAATGCAACATCAGCATCATTATTAACCTTATCTAAGACAGATTTGAGATTATTACGTGCATCTGAATAGGTAAATATATGCATATTGGTCTCCTGTTGAGTCAATCTATTATTATCGATCTAAATATTAAATATAGATTTTAATTGTACAGTTTCTTGTACAACTTAGCAATAAAGTAGGGGAAGGTTTGTGACAACTCATTACCCTTTATTATTTGATCCTATAAGAAAGTTTGTGGAAGGACGGGAGAGAACAATTTCGTTCTTATCACGACTGTATGCCCGCAAATCGGCATCAATGATGCCGGGGATAAGTATTGTTAAAGTAGCGATACTTGCCGGCACGGGATTAATGGAAGCGTGCAGGGGTAATCTCTGGCAATTCATCAGCTTCTCTTTGGTTTAACAAGAAGGTAAGAGGAATAAAAAAGGGCACTCTTTAAAGAAGAGGCCCTATGTAGCTTATTAACTCATTAACTCATTAACTCATTAACTCACTTGGGTCATTTGACGCTTAAAATAGTGAGTTATCAATAGTTGTTGTGCAATAGCATTTACGAACGCATCGCCTCTTTATAGGCAACTGCCGTCTCATCGAAGCGATCCATAATTTTTTGTGAAGGACGGCTAAAGAGACTGACGATGACAATCGTGATTGAAGCGAGAACAAATCCAGGCACAATCTCATAAAGATTGAGGATTGGGAATTGTGCGAGGATATCAGCAACTTCAACATTACCACTTGCCGCTAACCACTCTTTCACTTTCGGGAAGATAATCACAGTGAGTGCGCCAACAATCATGCCGAAGAGAACCCCATTACGTGAAGTACGTTTCCAGAAGATAGAGAAGATCACAACAGGTCCAAATGCGGCACCAAATCCTGCCCATGCATAGGAGACGAGCGAAAGAACTTTACTATCAGGATTGTAAGCAATGTAGATCGAGATCGCGGCAACAAGGAAGACCATCATACGACCAATCCAGACTAACTCACCATCAGTTGCTTTTGGACGGAGGAATCCTTTGTAGAGATCTTCTGTTAAAGCACTTGAAGAGACCAGTAATTGGCAACTTAAGGTACTCATAACTGCCGCTAAAACACCTGAAAGAACAATTCCTGCAATCCATGGATTTAAGAGTACTTTAGCGAGCTCCATAAAGATCGATTCTGCATTACCTTTCACAACTTCGCCAGCAGCATTAACGCCACCTAAGACATTAATTCCCTCTTCAGGATGCTCTAAGAAGTAGGCATAACCAAAGAAACCAACAGAGACCGCACCGATAAGACAGAGCGCCATCCAAGTGATAGAGATACGACGGGCCGCAGGGATAGTCTTCACAGAGTCTGCCGCCATAAAGCGAACAAGAATGTGGGGCTGACCACAATAACCTAAGCCCCAAGCAAGGAGAGAGACAATGGCAATCCAAGTGAGACCATGGGTAAAGTTAAGATGCTTCTCGCTCTCATTACGAACTACTTCGATAGTATTCACAATGTCAAACTCACCAAAGTTATTGATCTTTAGAATAACAACAACCGGTACTAAGAGTAGAGCGAAGATCATCAATGTTGCTTGAACCGTATCGGTCCAGCTTACAGCAAGGAATCCGCCGATAAAGACATAAGCAATTGTCGCAATCGCGCCGACCCAAATGGCAACGTCATATTGCATATTGAAGGTAGACTCAAAGAGTCTTGCACTTGCAACAACACCTGATGCACAGTAGATGACGAAGAAGAAGAGGATAATAACAGCAGAGATAATTTTAAGAATTTTACTCTTATCATCAAAACGGCTATGGAAATAGTCCGGAAGTGTTAGAGCATTATTTGCTTTCTCTGTAAACATCCGCAGACGACCGGCAACAAAGAGCCAGTTGAGATAGGCACCTAATGTTAAGCCAATGGCGATCCAGGATTCGGAGATGCCGGCAATAAAGACGGCACCGGGTAACCCCATTAAGAGCCAGCCACTCATATCGGATGCTCCTGCTGAGAGAGCGGTGACGACACTTCCTAAGCTTCTTCCCCCTAAAATATAGTCTGAAAGATCTTTTGTTGATTTATAAGCATAAAACCCGATTCCTATCATCGCAATAATATAGATGAAGAAGGTTATATGCAGCGGTTGTAATCCACTCATGTAATGCTCCTTTGATTCATTTTGGTGGTATGTAATGATCGATCGCTTGAGAATGATCGTCATTATTTCTAGTCATATTTTAATGGAGTCATCCACCACAATGGAACAAAAAAGGCTAATTATGCCATTTTTGTATCGAAAGTGGGGATGATCTCAGCTCGATGAATATTATTTAGACGAAGAGCGCTCCTCTGTTGCCGGATGATCGCTCTGATTTCCCTCATCCACGGCATAAGCCTGGGTGAAGAGTGCAGCATCACCGCCAATTGCGGCCGTGTTGATGGAGAGTGAATGCTCACTCATAAAGCGAAGTAGATAGTTAGGACCACCTGCTTTAGGGCCTGTTCCTGAAAGTCCCATGCCACCAAAGGGTTGTACACCAACCACCGCACCTACCTGGTTACGATTGACATAGAAGTTTCCAATACGAGCGCGCTCCACAATATCATTGACGAAGGTATCATTACGGCTATGAATCCCCATTGTTAAGCCATAGCCTGAACGGGTCACCTCATCTAATAGGCGAGGAAGATCATCGCGATGGTAACGAACAATATGGAGGATCGGTCCAAATTGCTCTTTTTCTAACTCTAGGATCGAATCGATCTCAAAGATTACTGGTGAGATATAGAAGCCATTTTGGCAAGGGCTTTCAGGTGCTTGTGCAATCAGTTTCCCAGCTGCAGTTAATTTCTCAATATGCTCCATCAAGCCCGCTTTTGCACGCGCATCAATAACGGTGCTTACATCGGTTTTTCGCTCGAAGGGGAGTCCGACAACATAATCGGCAAGCGCACCTTTGAGAAGCTCAATAATGCGATCCGCAATCTCATTCTGGAGATAGAGAACACGAAGCGCAGAGCAACGTTGGCCGGCACTCACAAAAGCAGATTGAAGAACGTCGCGCACCACCTGTTCGGGAAGTGCCGTTGAATCAACAAACATCGCATTTTGTCCACCTGTCTCTGCAATTAACATCGGAATAGCCCCATCACGTTCAGCGAGATTACGATTGATCGCTTTTGCTGTTCCTGTTGAGCCTGTAAAGCAGATGCCAACGACGCGAGGATCTTTAGTAAAGAGATCTCCTAGTACTTTTCCATCTCCGGGGAGAAGGGCAATTACAGCGTGGGGTAGACCCGCTTCAAAGAGAAGCTCTACAGCGCGATAAGCGATCATCGGCGTTGCTTCTGCCGGTTTTGCTAATACCGTATTTCCCGTCACAAGTGCGGCAACAACTTGACCAAGGAAGATCGCTAGCGGGAAGTTCCAAGGACTAATACAAGCAATCACCCCTTTTCCACTATAGAA
Source organism: Ignatzschineria sp. PL_is040 (assembly GCF_055813795.1). Classification (NCBI taxonomy): domain Bacteria; kingdom Pseudomonadati; phylum Pseudomonadota; class Gammaproteobacteria; order Cardiobacteriales; family Ignatzschineriaceae; genus Ignatzschineria; species Ignatzschineria sp. PL_is040. The sequence continues at coordinate 364,199 of NZ_JBVPGU010000001.1, read as the reverse complement.
GAGTGTATTGCGTTCACCGGTTGCACTGCGGAAGAGAATCTCATTTTGATACTTCTTCGCTTCCATTGCATAGTAACGGCAAAAATCGACCGCTTCACGAACTTCATCAACACCATCTTGGATTGTTTTTCCCGCTTCTAAGCTACAAAGTGCAATGAGTTCTTCACGATTTGCTTCTAATAGATCGGCAAATGTTTCAATAATTTCTGCACGCTTCTCAAAACCTAAAGCGTTCCAATCAAACCATGCAGATTGTAGCATTGTAATGGCTGATTCAACATTGTCAGCAGTTGCGGTACTCACCTTTCCAACAAAAAGACTCTGATCGGCCGGTGAATAGCTCTCTACAACGGGATTGCCACTCACTTTTTTGCCACCAATAATAGGGGATGCTTCCCAACTTTTTTGTAAAAACTTCTCATAAGCTTGAGAGAAGGGATTCCAAGTGGCGCTCACATTGGTATTAAGACCGCGAGAGTTGCGACGCTTACCATAGAGATCATCAGAATAGATCACTGCAGGGCTTTTAATAGAATCATATTGAGAAAGGAGTGAAATAGGATCTTCTACTAATGATTCGATTGTCACTTCTGGATCGACCAATTGATGGACAAATGAAGAGTTTGCTCCATTTTCTAAAAGTCGACGGACAAGGTAGGGTAGAAGGTCATGGTGCTTACCAACAGGGGCATAGATACGCACGCTACAGCCACGTTTTTCAATCACTTCATTATAGAGTGCCTCTCCCATGCCATGGAGACGTTGAAATTCAAAGTTAGGATTTTGCGCCATATCGCTAATATTGAGGATAGCCGTTACAGTCTGTGCGTTATGAGTTGCAAACTGTGGTTTGATATGGTTTTGCGCCATAGGAGAGAGAAGATATTTCGCACATGCAAGATAGGAGATATCGGTGCTCTCTTTACGGCTAAAGAGGGGGAAATTATTTAATCCACGTACTTGTGAATCTTTAATTTCGGTATCCCAATAGGCCCCTTTTACAAGACGAATAGGGATCGTGGTATTTTTTGCTTTAGCAAGAAGCGTTGCCCAGATCAGCGTTGGAAGCGCATGTTTAGCATATCCTTGTACTACCAAGCCAAGTCCACCCCATTGAGTGATCTCCTCTTCAGCGAGTAGCTTTTCAAAGAGCTCTAAAGAGAGCTCTAAGCGATCAGCCTCTTCAGCATCAATACTGATCTCAACTTCACGCTCTTTCCCTAAAAGCGCTAACTTTTTAACGCGTTCAAAGAGTTCACTCATCACAAGATCATGATTAGCGACATTGTAGCGAGAGTGCAGTGCCGATAATTTAATAGAGAGGGAAGGTTTTGGGCTCTTAGGAAGAGGGCTCTCTTTTCCTACAGCTAAGAGTGCTTGCTTATAATCTTCAAAATAGCGAGCAGCATCATCTTCTGTCATCGCCGCTTCACCAAGCATATCAAAGGTGTAGGTATAGCCGCCTTCTCGTAGTTTTCGTCCATTAGAGAGCGCTTCTTCAATCGTCTCTCCTAAGACAAATTGTTTACCCATCACTTTCATCGCTTGATAGGTTGCACGACGAATAATCGGTTCACTCAATTTATTACAGAGACGTTTGAAAAGACCGCTCGCTTCATTGACGTCGATAATATTGCTCGTTAAGATCAAGCCCCAAGTGGCGAAGTTAACAAGGCTCTTATCGCTATTACCGCGATGGCTCTCCCAATCGATACCGGTAAGTTTGTCTTTAATAAAAGCATCCGCAGAGGCTTTATCAGGAATGCGCAGATATGCTTCTGCAAGACACATTAGAACCAATCCCTCTTTTGTTGAGAGATTATATTCTCGTAACAGTGCATCGAGCGAACTCTCAATATCGGGCTTACTCCGAATATCTTTAATAAGAGAGTAGGTCTCTTGGCGGATCTTATTCGATGTGGATGCATCAAATGTTAAACTCTCTTTTAATCTGTTAACACAGACAACCTCATCTTCAAGATAAGTTTTACCGATCAATGGAAAGAATTCCGCGGGGGATAATGCCGGTAATTGTTGATCTTGTAAAATTTTTGTGAGCATCACTCATTCTCCTCTGATGTGAAGATCTATCGATTTAATCTAAAAACTTAAGGCTAAAAGCTTAATAAAGGCTAAAAGCTTAATATTAAGAGTTCAATAGCCTGATAGTAGTTGCGCAATAGCTTAAACATTAAACAGATATTAAACTTATTGATTAAATCTTATGGCTTACATTTTTTGACACTTTTTGCGTTATTAGTGCTATCGGATACTACAACTGATAAAAATGGTAGAAATTTCTGGATATTAATCGATATCAATTGATGCCAATCAATCGATACCAATCGATATTTAATGGGTATTTAATGGATACCTCTCCCTTTGGAGTTGAATCTATCCTCTTAGCAACAGCTTACATAGTGGCTTAGATGAGGTCTAACGCCTCTCTGATTCTTGGAAACTCTCTCATTAATGGGAGGTGATCATTTTTGGTGATTAAGTTAATCATTAAAATAAATACTTTATTATCAATCACTAAAGAGCATTTATTTTAATAATTAAAAGATCTGTAAAGATATATCATTACTACTCCATAATAACAACCTATGATGCTGTTTATAAATTGCACGATAATATAAAAAAAACGCCACCCTTTGTAAGGTGACGTCTTCTTTTAGCACTAAAAGCAACTTTAAAAGCAATTTTAAAAGTAAATTTAAAAGCTGTTTTAGGAGCGTTCCGTCGAGCACTCTCTCTATTGAGTAATTAACACTCTAAGAAATACTCTAAGGCTCTATTTCTTCTCTACATTAGTGAGTTTTTACTTGAGTGTTCCTACCATCTCTGAAGGAACAACCCATTGGTCAAACTCCTCAGCAGTTAGGTAGCCTAGCTCAAGCGCAGACTCTTTCAGTGTTGTCCCTTTAGCATGAGCATTTTTCGCAATTGCTGCCGCTTTATCATATCCAATATGGGTATTAAGTGCAGTGACTAGCATTAAAGAGTTATTGACTAATTCTGTAATGCGATCGCGGTTAGGTTCAATACCGATGGCGCAGTGATCATTAAAGCTCTCCATACCGCCGCCCAAAATACGGACAGATTGCAGGAAATTATTGATAATCATAGGGCGGAATACATTGAGCTCAAAGTTGCCTGATGCACCCCCAATATTGATTGCAACATCATTACCGAATACTTGCGCACAGCCCATTGTTAAAGCTTCAGATTGTGTTGGGTTCACTTTACCCGGCATAATTGAGCTTCCAGGCTCATTTTCAGGAATAGAGATTTCACCAATTCCAGAGCGAGGACCTGATGCTAACCAACGAACATCATTAGCGATCTTATTGAGTGATGCTGCAAGGCCTTTCAATGCGCCATGTGCTTGAACAATGGCATCGGTTGTTGCTAAAGCTTCAAACTTGTTCGGTGCTGTTACAAAAGGCTCTTTTGTGAAATCTGCAATCTCTTTAGCAACACGAACAGCATATTCTGGATGGGTATTGAGGCCTGTTCCAACGGCAGTGCCGCCAAGTGCTAATTCATAGAGATGGGGAAGTGTTGCTTCGATATGTTTTTTACTATGAGCTAACATCGCTTCCCAGCCAGAGATCTCTTGCCCTAATGTCAATGGTGTTGCATCTTGAAGGTGAGTACGACCAATTTTGACAATATCTTTAAATGCTTCTGCTTTTGCTTTAAAAGTTGTATGGAGACGATCTAACATAGGAAGGAGAAGGCGTTTGATCTCTAATACTGCCGCAATATGCATTGCTGTTGGGAAAGTATCATTAGAGCTTTGTGCTTTATTGACATCATCATTCGGATGGACTAAGCGCTCTTCACCTCGAGCGCCACCTAAGAGTTCGCTTGCACGGTTAGCTAATACTTCATTCATATTCATATTAGTCTGAGTACCAGAACCTGTCTGCCAGAGAGAGAGGGGGAATTCAGAGTTATGTTTGCCGGCTAAAACTTCATCAGCCGCTGCGATAATCGCTTCTGCCTTTTTAGCATCTAAAGTACCAAGATCCATATTCACTTTTGCCGCCGCACGCTTTACAATTGCGAGCGCTTCAATAAGTTCTTTAGGCATCTTCTCGGTAGAGATCTTAAAGTTCATTAATGAGCGTTGGGTTTGTGCGCCCCAAAGTTGCTCATTAGGAACTTTCATTTCGCCCATGGTATCTTTTTCAATACGAAAATCGGTCATAAGTTGATTACTCCTTATAGTTTCAGTGATAAATTAGTGATAAATATATTTACTTCAAAGGTTTAAGTTTCAAAGGGTTATTCTTAGATACAACTTAGATACAATAAAATTCTAAATTCTAAACGCTCAATTCTCTATCCCTCGATTTCTCAATTTTCTACTCAATCTATGAGTTTTATAAATTTTATAAATTTATAAAATCTATTAATGTGAGAGCGATGTTAAAGAGTATGAAGAGTATGATGCCATAGAAAAAAGTTTGAGACTACGTTTTAACTACATGAGGGCAATTCATTTAAAACTCAAGCGATCTGATCTTTTCTCTCTTCGAGATGATGATTATGTAATGAGTATGGGATAAAAGTAACCTCCTGGAGAACAAATGTGCAATTTAAATAATTCTTACAGCTTTTCTGGTCACTTAATCGATGCCCGACAAAAAGTTATGGAAGGGTTATAGATAAACGCCATAAAAGAGAAATATAGAACTATAAAAGAATTGTAAAAAAACTGAAAAAGCATTATTAAAAGCGCTATAAGAGTGCTATGAAAATGATAAGAGGGATTGATAGAGAGAATTGATCAAGAGCTGGTCGCTTTTGCTATAATAGTGCCATTGGGCTAAAACAATTGAGCTCCCTACAAAGGATAATGAAATAATTATGGCACCTTCTTATAAGAAGCATCTCACCTATATACAAGGTTTTATTAAATCGCCTCGTAGTATTGGAACATTGATGCCCTCATCGCCGACACTCTGCCGAGCGATGGTTTCAGAATTAGATTGGAATCAACCCAATTTAAGAGTGGCGGAATTAGGTGCTGGTGATGGTGTTTTAACAAAGCATATACTTCATGCAATGCCTGCAGATTCAACATTGGCGGCATATGAGATCAATCCACTCTTTTTTGCCGACTTGGAAGGGATCAGTGATCAGCGCCTTACGCTCCATAAACATTCAGCAGAGCGGTTGAGTCAACCTTACGATATTATCTTCTCTTGTCTTCCTTTTTTATCCCTTCCTCTGCGTGTCTCCTTAAAGATTTTGCGCTCAGTCTTAGCGATTTTGCAACATACCGGTGGTGATTTTATTCTTTTTCAATATACCCAAAGAATGGAGCGTGTACTCTCCCGCTACTTTCAGTGGGAGCGAAAGCGGGTGGTTAAAAATTTCCCTCCTGCTTATGTCTATCATTGTCGTGCAAAGATTCGATAACGTCGCGCTTCAACAAAGAGCATCATGACACTTAAGAGAAAGAGCAGAGCAAAGAGTGCCATTAACCATTGAATAGAGATGAGGGAAAAACTAGCAAGAGCACCGAAGAGCCCGATCATTAGAAGCATGACACTATTTTCACACAGATTTTGAATGGCGATGGCACTTCCTACACTCTTAAAGAGCGAGCCGCGTGTCTGGAGCAGTGCATTGAGTGGAATTAAAAAAGCACCGCCACAAGCACCGATCAGTAGTAATATAAAGATGGTGAGATAATAACTCTCCTGTAGAAGAAAGAGAAAGATCAATCCAGCCATCAGAATGCCGGAAAATAGGCTAATAAAGAGATTGCCACTTCGGATAAAGAGGGCGGCAAAGAGTGTACCAATAATGACTCCTATGCCGACGACAACACTTAATTGAGCGACAACTTCTGTGCCGGCACCTAAACGATCTCTGACCCAATCATTAAGAAGCAGTTTTAAAGTGGCGACTCCTGCCCAGAAAAGGGAAGTTCCCATAATTGCAAAGCGGGCCCGATGATCTTGAAAGAGCGTTTTAAGTGTTGTAGTAAAGAGGTGCCAAATGACCCTTGGTTTAAATGGGGCACGTTTTTCCACGATAATAGTCGGGATTAAAAAATTAAAGAGAGTGGCTAATAGATAAGCGACCAATGTTAGTAAAATAGCATAGAGAGGATTATTCTCTGCAAGAAATCCACCGAGGGCGGCACCTGATAAGATTGCGATAATAGTTGATCCCTCAATTAGCCCATTCGCTTTAATCAGCAATTTCTCTGTAACAAATTCACTTAAGATGCCAAATTTTGCCGGCGAATAGATTGCTGCACCTAAGCCAACAAAAGCATAGCTTAGAAAAGGGCTAGCATCGATAAAGAGCAAGAGTACACCTACAATCTTTAATCCATTTCCCCACAACAGAATCTTCGATTTGGCAATATTATCTGCAAGAAAGCCGACAAGTGGGGCAAGCGCAATATAGAAGAGGAGAAAAGAACCTTGAAGGATATAACTACTCTCTCTTCCATAATGACTACTTTGGAGTAATTCTAGCAGGGCAAAAAAGAGTGCGTTATCGGCAAATGCAGAGAAGAATTGTGCATTTGCGGTAGTAATGATGCCTCTATTAAAGAGTTGCTCCCGATCGATTGAAGAGAGGTTTTTACTATTTTTTACTCTTAATTTATCGATTCTATCGATTCCATTGATCATATTGAGGCCTCTTCTATCGATCTCTTCTCGATTAGTTCATTAAGAGCTTGATAATTGACCTTTCCACTACCTAATCTTGGAAGCTCTGGGAGGTAGCGATAGTCTCTACTAATTGCTAATTCTGGCAGACCTAAAAGGCGAGCAGTCTCTGCTAATGCTTTCCGATCGGGATCTCCTGGAATAGTTGTGAAGATGACAATAGCTTCTCCCTTTTTATCATCTTTACGAATAACCGCAGCGTGTTGAAAGTCAGGATACGCTTCATGAAAGAGGCGTTCTGTAGTCTCTAGTGAGACCATCTCGCCGGCAATTTTAGCAAAGCGTTTGACGCGCCCTTCAATCTTCAGAAAGCCCTCTTCATCAATCGTGATAATATCACCTGTATCATACCAACCATTATGATTGTCGAGATAAGTAGTAGAAAGGACTCCGGGTTGATCGGCAAAGAGATATCCTTTCATAATATTTCCCCCCTTAACTAAGAGTTTCCCACCAGTTGCAATCCCTTCAATGGGGAGTAACTTTGCTTCCATACCAGGAAGAAGCTTTCCTAAGCGATCAGCTTTATAGTTGCTTGGGAGATTGATGGAGATCACCGGCGCACATTCGGAGGCGCCATATCCTTCTAAGATACGGATACCAAACTTCTCCAACCAACTCTCCTTAACATGTTCATTTAACTTCTCTGCGCCGGCAACAACATAACGAAGTGATGAGAAATCAAGAGGATGAGCATAGCGTGCATAGTTTTGTAAGAAGGTGGATGTTCCAAAGAGAACGGTCGCTTGTGTCTCATAGATAAGCTCAGGAATGATACGGTAGTGTAACGGAGAGGGATAGAGAAAAGCCTTTGCCCCAGAAAAGAGGGAGGTGAGTAATCCAACGGTTAAACCAAATGCATGAAATAGAGGGAGTGTCACCATAAAGGTATCTTTAGGGGAGAAGTCTGCCACGGTGTGTAGCTGCTTAACATTGGTGAGTAGAGAGCGATTGCTATGGACAACGCCTTTAGGGATACCTTCCGATCCTGAGGTAAAGATAATGGCTGCTTCTGCATCGGCATCAACTTTAGGGAGTTGACGTAGAGGGTTACGACGCGCCCAAAGAGCCCATAATTTATCTTTGAAAGTGATCTGTGGTTTCAGTTCTTCAAGGTAGTGCCATTGAATATGTGGTAGCGCTGCGACAATGCCTTCTAACTTAGCCTCTTTAAGAAAACGTTTAGAAGTGATGATCTGTTGAATATCGGCGGCAATTAGGGAGGTCTGAATGCTCTCTAATCCGGAAGTATAATTGATCATCGCCGCTGTACGGCCGATCGCATTAAGAGCAAAGAGAGAGATTGCCGCTGCAGAGCTATTTGGTAACATCAGACCAATACGCTCTTTCTCCTCTGTTATGCGAGAAAAGAGGCGGGAAAAGAGCAGGCTATAGGTGATAATTTGTTGATAGTTCAATGCCTTGCGTTCAATATCTTCTAGGACTGCTGTTTTTTTACCAAATTGCTCACGTGCAGAGAGAAGTGTTGCAAAAAGCGAGGTGGGTTGAAAAGTATGTAAGCGGGTATTCATGAGGATCTCCTGCGTTTTATTGGCAAGTTCATGGTGAGAGAGTCTTCTTTTTCGGTTATTTTTTCTATTATCTACATCATTATCTGTCGTGGATTTCTGTTTGTCTGATAGATAGTGGGGTGCGTCAACATCGATAGTGATCTTTGGGAAGGCGCGTTGTTTGATAATACCTTTTAAGCGACTAAAGTAGCTGAGCTGTGCGCCATCAATATAGACGGGGATAAGTGGCCGACCACTCTTTTGAGCGATAAAAGCGGCACCTTCATAAAACTTCATAAAGCTCCCTGTTAGCGTGATACGTCCTTCAGGGAAGATCACAACACTTTTCCCTTTTTCCACATGTTGTAGCAGTTGCTTAATCGCCATAGGGTGGCGTGGATCAACCGTTAAGTGGGAAACAAAGCGAAGAAGTGGACGAAAATACCAACGTGCCGCGATTCTACGATCAATTACAAAGAGTGGACGCTGTGGAAGATAGAGTCCTAGCAATATTCCATCTAAGAAAGATTGATGATTACAGATAATAATCCCCTCGACCATTTTACTGCGAGGATCAATATTGAGCTCTATTCGATAGAGCAATTTAAAGAGAAGATATAAGAATCGGCGCATAGCGGACCTCTATTACCATTTAATTAGAAGATGAAGCGTAAGGTAAACGATAGTTAACTTCGGCTAGATTATGCTCTTCTATCATTGAAGTCAAGCAGAAAAGTAATCAACTGTTAACTTTATTAGTTTTAGTCATTCGATGATGCCTAATTGTAGCAAGTGCAGTCAGTGTAGTGAGTGTATAAAGTCTTAGACAAAGAGAGGGAGTCAAGCGATAGAGAAACAGGGGGGATGAGTGACAATTTCTGCTATACTAAACGTTAACAATTGTTAGCTTGAATGACTCGTTTGGGGATTAATTTTACTCAATTGAGAGCGTTCTATCAGGCTGTCATCACAAAGTATATGACTCAAAGTTAAAACTTTAAATTAAAACTCCAAATAATTGAAAAGGGGCGCGTATGAAATTTGATTTTTCAAATGAGGGGAGCAAAAGCCGTTATCTCATTGCTGCTTTAACACTCTTTGCTGAACGTGGTTATGATCTTGTCTCGGTACGCGATATCTCGAAAGAGGCGGGAACCTCAGAAGCAGCCCTCTATAAACATTTTAAGAGTAAAGAGGAGATGGCGCTCTACCTCTTTCGCTTAATTTTAAAACGATATACTGCTGAAATTGGCATGATTGCGCGTAATGATTCCTTAAGTATTATTGAGCGATTACAAGAGATGCAGCGTTATACCTATGATCTCTATTATGCCGATTCTGCAAGTGTCCAGTTTGCACTACTCTCTCAATATAAATTTTGGACAATGGTAGAAGATGAGTTAAAACCCCATTTTTGGATGCAACAGCTATTGGCAGAGGGGATAGCTTCAGATGAGATCGATTCGCGATTTTCATTAGCGACATTAACTTCTCTCTATACGGGAATGATTTTAGAGCCTCTTATCCAATATCAATATTTTCAAGAAGAACATCCCTCTTGGATACAATTTAGAGAAGAAGTTTCCTATAGTATTAAGAAGCTATTAATGAAAAATTGATGTAGTACAGTAGTCTTAAAGATTACGCTATATTTTTTTAGGTTACTATCTAGTCAATTATTAAAATGCCACTCTCATTAGAAAGCGGCATTTTTTATCTCTCTTTTTTAGAGGAAAAATATTTATGGAATTTAATCCTTCCTTGAGGTGATCGCTATGCCATCTGCCCAATCGTATTTTTAAAGCGACGATTTGCAAAGTAGAAGAAAGCAACACCGATTAGAATCAGATAGATCATCGATGGCCAAACAATCGTTAATCCTGCACCTCTAAAGAGGATCGCTTTACCTAATTCGATAAAGTGTGTTGTTGGCGCTAATAACATAATGTTTTGAATCAACTCCGGCATACTCTCTCTCGGCGTCATTCCTCCTGAGAGCATCTGTAGAGGGACTAAAACCAGAAGTAATAGCATCCCAAATTGAGGCATATTTCGTGCAATTGTTGCCAGATAGATGCCGATAGAGGTTGTGGCAAAGAGATTTAGCGCTGCGCCGAAGATAAAGAGCAAAATAGAGCCTTCGATAGGGACATCTAAAGCTCCTTGAACGACAAAGATTAAAGAGAGGCTCGATGCGATTAAAACCACTAAGCCCATTGCCCAAACTTTCGATAACATAATCTCAAATGGGGTTAGTGGCATAACAAGAAGATGCTCTATCGTTCCACGCTCCCGCTCTCGAATAACTGCCGCTCCCGTTAAGATAATCGAAAGCATCGTCACCAGGTTGATAACTTCATTAATGGCACCAAACCATGAGGCGGTGAGATTCGGGTTAAAGCGCATTCTCTCTACAATATTGACCGGGAGATCGGCATCAATTCGTTCACGTTTAAGATACTCTCTTACCTCAGCATTGATGATCTGATTGATAATCATATTGCCGGTAAAACCTTGAGTCATACGCGTTGCATCGATATTGAGTTGAATCGTTGGTTCTCTTCCACCTAATAGATGTTGCTGAAAAGAGGGTGGAATATTGAGAACGAAAGTATATTTCCCACGATCCATACCAGAATCCATCTCACTTAGGGTGATCTCCTCGGGTAATGTGAATTGAGGGGGATAGAACGCGCTCTGAATTCTCTCAGAGAGAGTGGAGCGATCTTCATCAACAATCGCAATTGCGGCATTCTGTAAGCCATCAGGTACAGCTGTTGCTGCTGTATAGACCGAAACGGTAAAGGTAAATGCAATAAGAATAAGTAACATTGGATCACGAAAGAGTGACCAAAGCTCTTTTACTCCCAAATTGTAGATATTTGCAAACTTTGTTTTCATCGTTTAGGAATCCTGTTTTTTAAGAAGAAGGACACTACAGAGCACAATGAGAGGACCTCCAATCGCTAAAATCATCATCTCTCCTGTCAGATCGTTGAAGTAGAGTGCTTTACTGAAGATTCCGCGAGAGACTGTTAACATGTGTGATGCCGGATAGATCTCCCCAAAGAGTCGAGAGAAGCCCTCCATTGAACTGACAGGATTGATCATCCCTCCAAATTGAACCGCAGGAATTAATGTCCCTACTAAGGTGAAGAACATCGCTCCAATCTGGCTACTGGTAAAACTTGAGGCAAAGAGACCAAAGCCGGTAGAGAAGATTGAAAAGAGCAGGGCGGCAAATGTTAAGGAGAGTAGTCCTCCTTTTATCGGTACACCAAATACAAGAATCGCCAATATCACCATGATAAAGAAGTTCAGCATAGCGATGACAATATAGGGAATCTGTTTCCCTAATAGAAACTCAAATTTAGTGACAGGGGTGACGTAGAGATTGAGAATGGAGCCAAGCTCTTTTTCTCGTACCACGGAGAGCGCTGCTAACATTGCCGGAATAATTAGGAGTAGAATGGGAATCACCGCAGGTACGATGGAGACTAAACTCTTAACATCGGGATTGTAGCGATAACGCATTTCGATATTAAAGTCACTAGGTAGGGCGATACCATGGCTATATTTCGCCTCTTTTTTGAGCCAATCGAGATGCATTCCTTGAACATATCCTCGGATCGTCTCCGCTCTTTGGGGCATCGCACCGTCGATCCAGACACCGATAGAGACAGGGTGACCTTTTGCCACATCCCGTGCAAAGTTGGGCGGAATTTCTATCGCTAAGGCGATATCTGCATTTCGCATTCGCCGATCAAGTTCTTCATAATCGTAGAGGGGATCTTGTTCAATAAAATAACGAGAGCCTGAGATATTATTGGCATAGCTATTGCTGAGTGTTGTCTGATCTCGATCTAAGATCGCGTAGGGAAGATCTTCCACATCTAGGGTAATTCCATAGCCGATCGTTGCCATTAAGATGAGTGATCCCAAAAGCGCCAATGTTGCTCGAACAGGATCTCGGCGTAATTCTAAGGCCTCGCGCCATGTATAGCTAAGAAGGCGCTGCAGGCTAAATCGTTTCGGAGGAGTCGTTTCATCGGGCTGATCAACCGCTTCTTTGAGTGCTTCTTGTGCGACATCATTATTGGCGTTATCTGCCGGAATATCATCCCCGGCGCCGGCATCGATAAGATATTTGATAAAAGCTTCTTCGAGCGTCTCTGTTCCCTGTTTGATAATCAGATTTTGAGGGGTATCGCTATCTAAAACTTTTCCGGCATGCATCATCGACATTCGATCGCATCGCAATGCTTCATTCATAAAGTGGGTAGAGATAAAGATCGTCACACCATCTTTTCGCGAGAGTTCAATCAATAGGCGCCAGAAATTATCTCGTGCGATAGGATCTACACCGGAGGTAGGTTCATCGAGAATCAGTAACTCTGGTTTATGAACCATCGCAACGGCAAGAGAGAGACGCTGCCTCATTCCCAGAGGAATATCATCGGGTAATTTGTTCAACACAGAGCGAAGATCGAAGCGATTGACCATCTCTGCAACCCGCTCATCAATTCTCTCTTTAGGGACATGAAAGAGTTTTGCGTGTAGTTCAAGGTTCTGTAACACCGTCAATTCACTATAGAGTGAGAAAGCTTGTGACATATAACCCACTCGTTTACGGACATTGATATCTTCCGAATCGATCGGATTACCAAATAGCCAAGCTTCCCCTTCAGTTGCCGGCAAGAGACCTGTTAACATCTTCATTGTGGTCGATTTTCCACAACCATTTGAGCCTAAGAAGCCAAAAATCTCCCCCTTTTGAATCTCAAAGCTAACATTATCAACGGCAGTAAAAGTTCCGAAACGTTTAGTTAAACCCTCAGCCTTAATGGCAACTGCTGTATTTTCATCAATCTCTAACGGCGGGACCACAACCGGTTCATATCCTGCACGTTTCTCTGCTGGGAGGAGTTTAATAAAGGCGGATTCTAATGATTCACTATCGGTACGCTCGAGGAGCTCTTTAGGCGTCCCCGTTGCTAAGATTTTCCCATCATCCATCGCTAAGATCCACTCAAAGCGTTCGGCTTCATCCATATAGGCTGTTGCGACAATAACGCTCATCTCCGGGCGATCTTTCTGAATTCTACTGATGAGATCCCAAAATTGCGCCCGTGCTAATGGGTCAACCCCTGTTGTTGGTTCATCAAGAATAAGAAGATCGGGATCATGAATTAGCGCACAACAGAGTCCTAGTTTTTGCTTCATCCCCCCTGATAGTTTCCCGGCAGGACGATCGAGGAAGTTGTAGAGTCCGGTACTTTTAGTCAGATCATCGATACGTTCCCGGCGCTCTTTAGCATCATGACCAAAGAGACGTCCGAAAAATTGAAGGTTCTCCTCTACAGAGAGGGTATGGTAGAGGTTTTTCCCAAGACCTTGCGGCATATAGGCAATCCGAGGGCAAATTCTATCGCGAACCTCTTTTTGACGCATATCTCCCCCTAAAACCATCACCTCTCCCGTCTGGATAGCGCGGGAACCGGCGATAAGGGAGAGTAGAGTTGATTTCCCTACACCATCAGGACCGATCAGTCCCATCATAACGCCTTGCGGTATCTCTATGGAGAATGATTCTAATGCTCGATTTTCGCCATAATAGAAGGAGACATCTTTAATGGTGACTACAGGTTCTTTCATACTCATTTAAGCATCCTTATCTACAGAAGATGATGATTAAGGGGTGATTTAAAGGGGCATTAATAGCTTTTTTAGGGGCTATTTCACGACTTTTTCGCGGCTTTTTAATTATTCCTCATTGCCTTCAGTGAGCGGTCCTTGAAGAAATTTAGGCCATTTCTTATCAGGATCGAGCTTGATATATGCTTCGCCGGTAACGCCCGTTTTAATATATTTTTGATAGCGCTCTAAAAGATCATCATCGATCTTCGCTTTTACGCGATACATCAATTTTTGACGTTCATTTTGGGTTTCGACTGTTTTTGGTGTAAATTGCGCTTCAGGCGAGACAAAGGTTACGCGAGCAGGGATAGGGGAATCGGGAGCGACATCAAGAAGAATTCGTACTTCCGTACCATCTTTCTCTCCTTCAATTAATTGCCCGGTATACTCTGTTGGCACAAAGAAGGTCATATAGACTTTAGAGAGATCGAGAAGATTGAGGACTTTGCCACCAGCGCCTAAAACTTCTGAAGGTTCTGCTATACGATATTGGATGCGACCACTAACAGGCGCGACAAGATTGCTCTCTTCAATATCGGATTCAACACGTTTAACCGTTGCTTCTGCTGCAGAAACCTGAGATTCTGCGGCAACAAACTGTGCTTTTGCGGCATCGATCGCAGCTTGCGCAGCTAATACTTGCGATTCTGCTGTTGCAATCTCAGATTTTAAGACACGAGTGTAAGCTTCTTGGTCATCGAGATCTTGCTCCGTTGCTGCGCCTCGTTTCACTAGAGTCTGAATACGGGCTAATTTACGTTCTGCGGCATAGAGTTTGCTCTCTGCTGCGGAAACAGCTGCTTTTGCCGCAACTTTATCACTCTCTCTCGATTTGATAATCGCTTCAGCTGAATTTGCTTGATGTCTTGCTTGTTCAAGATATGCTTTAGCCTCTGAAAGTTGCGCTTCAAGCGAGCCGAGTTGCATCACCGCTAAAAGATCGCCAGCATCAACATAGTCTCCCTCATCCACTAAAATATGGTCAACACGACCGGGAAACTTGGTCGCAATATCGAGCGGCGTAACTTCAATTCGGCCATTACTCTTGATAAATCCCGCCATCTCATCACGATTTAAGAACATATTGGCAATCACGATAAGGGCGAGGATGACAACGCCACCGATAATATATTTTTTTCGATTATTTTTTTGCATTAGAACAAACCTCAGATCTATCTAAATTATAAGAATGTGAAGCAAGGAGGAGCCCTCAATAAGCTCCTCTTCTATTATCTCTATCTCTAAATTTTAACACCCATTTTACCTTAACGGGAAAATAAAAGAGAGCCTAGAAGAATAAGGGTTGTTCAGCGAGAAGAGAGAAAACGCATAACCTGCTTATTTATAAGATTTATTCATAATATTAAGCGTAACTATTTTGTATGTAGAAATATAATTTTAAAATTTAAGGGTTATGTCGTAGTTATTTTTCTATTTTCCTCTCTTAATAAGCGCTTGATTAGATCTTGAGTTTGCTATTTTCGTCTGAAAAGTTATAAACGACATTGATAAACATCTGTAACCCATAGATAAAGGAATCCTCATCGAGCCCAAATTGAGGATGGTGATGAGGGTAGATATAATCTTTTTCTTGATTGCCGGCACCAATAAAGGCAAAAGTAGTGGGAAGAATGTCTGAATAAGCGCTAAAATCTTCACCACAAAGGTAGGGCGGATCGGCAATCACCTTAGCTTCCCCAATCATCTCGGCAATCTTTTTAACAACTTCCGTCTTATCTGCATCATTTTTTGTAATACCATAACCGATGGTGTAATCAATTTCATAAGAGGCATCAAAATCGGCACAGCTTGAGGTAATAATTCGTTCAATCTGCTGCTTAAAGAGAGCTCGCGTTTCTGGCGTTGTTGAGCGAACACTCCCACCGATCTCTGCATATTCGGGAATCACATTGAGTCCTAGGGGATTGCCGGCACGAATATAGGTATTGCTAATCACACCTGCTTCTAAAGGGGCTAATTGCCGGGAGACAATACTCTGTAATCGGCAGACAATTTGAGAGGCAATTAAGACGGGATCGATACAGTTTTGAGGCTCTGAGGAATGTCCTCCTTTGCCGATAATTTTTGCTTTATAGATATCGGTATTTGCTGTAACTGCGCCTATTTTAAGATCGATAACGCCGGTAGGAAGCATCGACCAGAGATGATGTCCATACATAAAATCGAGCTCATCTAAAACACCTAATGCCACTATTTCTCTAGCACCGCCGGGAAGAAGTTCTTCAGCATGTTGGAAGACAGCCCAAACTTCTCCTGTTAACTCCTCAAAATGATCATTAAAGTAGTGGCAAGCAGCCATTAAGATTGCGGTGTGAGCATCATGACCACACGCATGCATTTTGCCGGGATTTTTAGAGATAAAATCACAATCGATTCGCTCTTCATGAATCGGCAGGGCATCAATATCAGCTCTCAGACCAATTTTAGGACCAGGCTTCCCACTTCTAAATTTAACTAAAAGAGATGTTTTAGTCAGAGGTAGGATCTCCGCATGTTGGAGCTTGGACATCTCCTTAGCAATAAATTGACTTGTTTCAAACTCTTCAAATGAGAGTTCAGGATATTGATGGAGATGGCGACGATAGGCGATCAGCTTTGCCTCATAAGGCTTTAATGCTTCTTGAGTGATAAGTTTCATAATAGTGAACATTTCCCTTGGTAATTGCTATTTCCACATCTATCTCTATAGATGCTTTTATGGATATTTTTATGGATGCTTTTATAGCTTTTTTATAGATAACTTGATACATCTTATCGTGCCGTCATCATCAATACCAAATAATTTCCATTGCCCCCATTACCTCATTACCTCATTGCAAGAGGGGATTCTTCAGAAGGGGAGGGAAGAGATCAATTGTGAATAAAAAAACGGTGCAATATCACGATTAGATATGCACCGTTTCTATCAGTATTTACAGTACTTTCAGTATGTAAAAGCCTTTTTTATCTATAATAACTTCTCTTTGATAAAGGTCATTGCAACTTCAATTGCTTTTTTGATGTGTGCTGGCTCACTACCACCACCTGTTGCAGAATCGGGACGACCGCCCCCTTTACCACCAACCTCTTGTGCTGCCGCATTGAGAAGCTCACCTGCTTTGATACGGTCTGTTAATGTTTTGGCGACACCACTGACTAATGCAACGCGCCCATCAACTTCAGAGAGCAGAAGCGTGATTCCCGCTGTCTCTGCTTGTAAGTTATCACAAAGCTCTCTCAGTGAGCGGTTATCAGCGCCTTTAATATCGGCAACTATAACCTTGATACCATCGATTTCGATAGCGCTATTGAGGATCTCATTACGACTTGCAAAGACCAGTTTTGATTGCAACGCAGCAATCTCTTTACGAAGTGATTTAGCTTCATCAAGCGCTTGATCAACACGGCTCTCAATGTGTGCATGATCTGTCTTCAAAGTTGATGCTAAGTGATGTAATGTTGCGCTCTGCTGAAGCATAATCTCAACTGCTGTTCCACCGGTCACTGCTTCAATACGGCGAACACCAGCAGCAATGCCGGTCTCTTGCGTAACTTTAAAGAGGCCAATATCACCTGTTGCAGAGACATGTGTTCCCCCACAAAGTTCGATAGAATCTCCCATCTCAACTACGCGTACAACATCGCCATACTTCTCGCCAAAGAGCGCCATAGCGCCTCTCTCTTTTGCAGCATCGATCGGCATCTCATTAATCTCAATTAATGAATTCTCACGAATCGCTCCATTCACGAGACGCTCAATATTTTGTAACTCTTCAAATGTCACAGGCTTATTGTGAGAGAAGTCAAAGCGAAGACGATCATCAGTCACAAGTGAACCTTTTTGTTCGATATGATCCCCTAAAACTGTTTGAAGTGCATGATGAAGAAGATGTGTTGCTGAGTGATTCTTCTTGATCAGATCACGACGAGTATGATCAACTTTTGCAGAAGCGACCGATTCTGCCTTAATCTCGCCCGATTTAACAACGCCTATATGGAGGAAGATATCTTGCTGTTTCTTTGTATCTTTCACCAAGAATTCAAATCCATCGCCGATAATAGTGCCGGTATCACCTACTTGTCCACCTGCTTCTGCATAGAAAGGGGTCTCTGTCAAAATAAGAATCGCTTCCATTCCTTCTGCAACAGCGGGAACACTTTCGCCATCGACTAAAATTGTCGCTATATTACTCTCTAATTGATGACTATGGTAACCATGGAAGATTGTCTCTTCACTATCTTGCAGATCAAGAAGACGCTCTGCACCAAAATTACTTGCTGCGCGAGCACGCTCTCTTTGCGCTTCCATACAGCGTTCAAAACCTTCCATATCGAGGGTAAGATTCTGCTCTCTTGCAATATCATTGGTGAGATCTACCGGGAAACCATAAGTATCATAGAGCTTAAAGATAGTCTCTCCCTGAATCACATCTCCCTTAAGCTCGGCAATATCTGCTTCAAGAAGTTTAAGGCCATGCTCTAAAGTGGTAGAGAAACGTTTCTCTTCATCCTTAATCGTATCGATAATAAATTGTTGTTTCTCTCTTAATTGTGGGTAAGCATCTCCCATCTCCGCTACTAATGTGGGAACGAGTTTATAGAAGAAGAGCTCTTTCTGTCCCAATTTATAGCCGTGACGAATCGCGCGACGAATAATACGGCGAAGCACATAACCACGCCCTTCATTGGAAGGGAGAATACCATCTGCGATTAAGAAAGCGACAGAACGGATATGATCACTTAATACTTTTAAGGAGCTGCTCTCAAGATCTTTTGTGCCGACTGCTTCTGCTGAGGCTTTAATCAGTTTTACAAAGAGATCGATCTCATAATTGCTATGTACATTTTGTAAAATTGCGGCAATTCGTTCTAAGCCCATTCCGGTATCGATGGAGGGGTTAGGTAGGGGATGAAGTTCACCGCTCTCATCACGATTAAATTGCATAAAGACGAGATTCCAGATCTCGATAAAACGGTCGCCATCTTCTTCAGCTGATCCTGGAGGACCTCCCCAGATATGATCACCATGGTCATAGAAAATTTCAGAGCAGGGACCACAAGGACCTGTATCACCCATCTGCCAGAAGTTGTCAGAAGAACCATCCTCTTTGTCGCCGATACGAATGATCTTTTCCGCCGGGACTCCAATCACTTCATTCCAGATCTTAAAAGCCTCATCATCGGTATGGTAGATGGTGACTAATAACTTCTCTTCCGGTAATTGATAGACTTTTGTCAAAAGCTCCCATGCATATTTAATAGCATCAAGCTTGAAGTAATCACCAAAACTAAAGTTTCCGAGCATCTCAAAAAAGGTGTGATGGCGAGCTGTAAAGCCGACATTTTCAAGGTCATTATGTTTACCACCGGCACGGACACATTTTTGTGAGGTCGTTGCTCGTTGATAAGGGCGTTTTTCTAACCCTAAAAAACAATCTTTAAATTGATTCATTCCCGCATTAGTAAAGAGAAGAGTAGGGTCATTAGCGGGAAGAAGTGAACTCGATGCAACTTCTTGGTGCCCTTTACTGACAAAGAAGTCGATAAATTTACGGCGAATTTCATTAGTCTTCATGGATTGGTTTACTTTATTTAAATAATTTAACTAGTTGGTTGATGGGGTGATTAATATATTAATATCGAATATTTCGAATATTGATGATATTGAACTCTTTTTACTCTGAGTCTATTTTGAGTTTCATCACCCAAAATATCTAAAAATATATCCTATCAATTTTATACGGCTAACGCACTAATTGGAAATGAATTGCGCTCAATTGTTTTCTATTGTTCTCTATTGAGTTCTATTGACACCTATTGAGCTCTATTGATTTTAATAACACTGTTAATAACAGTAGGAACTAGACAAAAATGTTAGCCACAAATTAATGGTAAATGGCAATCAACCACTTACTCTTTTTGTATAAAAATGCCGGCTCTTTTATGCCGGCATCTGATTCTATACTTCTAACTCTGTGCTTCTGCTTTGATACGTCTAGCGCTATATATCTAGCTCTATATTACTCTCTAAAGAGCCAAGGCGCTTGTTCCGCTCTCTTTTTCTCATAAGCACGAATCTCATCTTGATGCTCTAGGGTAAGGCTAATATCATCAAGTCCATTGACTAAGCAGTGCTTCCGGAAAGGATCGATCTCAAAATGGAAAGGTCCAGCAAGGATCTCTTCTCCCGATTTTGCCGTGACACTCTGGTTAGGGAGGTCGATTGCAATCTCAAGCGCTTCCACGTTATCTGTAAGTTGAAAGAGTTTTTCGACCTCTTCCGATGTGAGGCGGATGGGAAGAAAGCCATTTTTAAAACAGTTATTAAAGAAGATATCGGAATAACTTGTGCTGATTACAGCGCGAAAACCGTAGTCTGTTAAAGCCCAAACCGCATGCTCTCGAGAGGAGCCACAGCCAAAGTTATCACGAGCGAGAAGGATTGTTGCTGCCTCATATTGTGGCTTATTAAGGGGAAACTCCATATTGAGAGGGCGTTGACTATTATCCATTCCCGGCGCACCACGATCAAGATAACGCCATTCATCAAAGAGGTTGGGGCCAAATCCCGTTTTATAGATGCTCGTTAAAAATTGTTTGGGGATAATCGCATCGGTATCCACATTTGCACGATCAAGAGGAACAACAATTCCAGTATGGGTTACAAAAGGTTGCATATATTTGACTCCTCAATCTTAATTAAATTCACGAACATCAACGAAATGGCCGGCAATCGCTGCCGCGGCTGCCATTGCGGGGCTCACTAGATGGGTGCGGCCATTATTACCTTGACGCCCCTCAAAGTTACGGTTGGAGGTAGAAGCACAATGTTCATATGGCTCTAGTCGATCTGGGTTCATCGCAAGACACATTGAGCATCCCGGTTCACGCCACTCAAAACCTGCCTCAATAAAGATTTTATCTAAACCTTCAGCCTCTGCTTCTGCTTTGACTAAGCCAGAACCTGGAACCACCATAGCTAACTTAACATTATCAGCCTTCTTTTTACCCTTAACAATTCGTGCTGCATCGCGAATATCTTCAATTCTTGAGTTGGTGCAAGAGCCGATAAAGACCTTATCGATCTTAATCTCTTTAGGGGATTGATTCGGTTTTAAGCCCATGTAATTGAGCGCTTTCTCTATGCTCTCTTTTTGTACAGAGGAGCTTGCCTTTTCAGGATCTGGAATTAACTCATTAATACCGATCACCATCTCCGGGCTTGTTCCCCAGCTCACTTGTGGTTCAATTTTTGCAGCATCGATAGTAATCACCTTATCAAAATGGGCATCTTCATCACTATGAAGCGTCTGCCAATATTGAACGGCTTTCTCCCAATCGGCTCCTTTCGGCGCAAAGGGGCGATCTTTAACATATTCAATAGTTGTCTCATCAACGCCTACTAAACCGACACGAGCACCCGCTTCAATCGCCATATTACAGATCGTCATACGACCTTCCATAGAGAGATTGCGAATCGCTTCCCCGGAGAACTCAATTGCATAGCCGGTACCGCCAGCTGTACCGATCTTTCCGATAATGGCAAGAATAAGATCTTTAGCCGTCACATTAGGTTGTAACTCTCCGACAACCTCGATCTTCATTGTTTTTGATTTTTTCTGCACTAAGCAGCTTGTCGCCATGACATGCTCAACTTCACTAGTACCAATACCAAAGGCAATTGCGCCAAAGGCACCATGGGTTGCAGTATGTGAGTCCCCACAAACAATCGTCATTCCTGGAAGTGTTGCTCCCTGTTCAGGGCCGGCAACATGGACAATTCCTCGACGAATATCGCCGATGGGAAAGTAGGCAAGGTTATGCTCAGTTGCATTCTTATGAAGTGTATCGACCTGAAGACGCGCAATGGGATCAGTAATATTATCGATATCACTTGTTGTCGGTGTATTGTGATCAGCCATTGCGACAATTGAATTTTTGCGCCACAGCTTTCGACCTGCTTTCTCTAGCCCTTCAAATGCCTGAGCACTCGTTACCTCATGAATAATATGACGATCAATATAGAGAAGCGCCGTACCATCTTCTTCTGTTCGTACGACATGATCATCCCAAATTTTTTCGTAAAGTGTCTTTGCTGTCATCTATTTCTATCCACTATCTGCTTTAGTAAGTCATTCGCCAATCTGATTTAAATCTTACTTAAATCTTATTTTTATGGAAATTGGCCCTTTATTTATCTGTTCACTGATTATTAATCATCAGTATCTAGTCATCAATATTTAACCATCAATATATAACTATCAATATTTAATCACTACTATTTAATGATCGGTCCGATTTTAAGGTCGGAATGATGATTAGCTCTACATTGTTAACTCTGCACTGTTAACGCTAACATTGTCTCCACTACTTTTGCGCAATGGTCTTGCTCATTGACCCTCATATAATATCGATCCAATGGTATCGCAATACTATTGATTATGCGTTATAAACGGGCAATGAAATAATCGATCTATTTCAACGCTCTTTTGTGAAGAGTAGAAAAAGAGTCACTAGGGTATAGCATACTCTTTTAAATCGATATCGATTCCTTGTGGGAGGGGATTATAAAAAATGATCACTTTCGATCTACCGCTACAATAGCAGTAATACATTTAGATGATATTATCAAATAAATTGTGAGAGGATGGTAGAATAGTTGCCACTTTTAATGGCTGTTTTTAATCGTCATTAGATTAGTGCTATTAGATTAGAGAAACATTTTAAGAACAGAAATATAAGCGGATAGATATCGAAGCGTCCGAGTAGTAGATTCGTCGTTACTATTAGGAGATATTGATTGAGAAGAGGATTTGATGGGTATGGCATCAGAAAATAATAGAAGAGAAGAGAAGCAGACTGAACAGGAGAAACAGGTTTGGGTCGTTAAGATCGGCAGCGCGATGATTACTAATGATGGGCAGGGCGTCGATCCTGAAAGGATTCACCATTGGTGTTCGCAGATTAGTAAGCTTCAAGCGGAAGGGATCGATGTTGTGGTGGTCTCTTCGGGTGCCGTTGCCGAAGGTATGAAGCTTCTTCAGTGGGAGGAGCGTCCCCAGTTTCTAAATGAGTTACAAGCTGCGGCCTCGGTCGGTCAATCTTCCTTAGTTAATGCTTGGATGAAAGGATTTAATGCTTTTGATCTCAATGTTGGGCAGATCCTTTTAACCCATGAGGATGCATCTGATCGTAAACGTTATCTCAATATTAAAAATACGATCCATACATTGATCGATTATAAAGCGATTCCCATTATTAATGAGAATGATACAGTCTCCTTTTCAGAGATTAAGTTTGGGGATAATGATACGCTCGGAGCCCTTGTTGCAAGCCTTATTGAGGCAGATGTCTATATTATTCTCACCGATCAAGAGGGCGTTTATGAGAGCGATCCTAGAAAGAACCCTGATGCTAAGATGATTGAAGAAGCAGATGCGCATGATGAGCGTTTATTGAGCATGGTAACGAGTGAAGGTGGTCGATTTGGTACCGGCGGCATGTATACCAAAATTATGGCTTCCCATATTGCGGCAACATCTGGAACAACCACCTATATTGTCAAAGGGGATCGAGAAAATGCCTTGCTTGGAATTGCAAGAGGAGAACGAATCGGGACAAAATTAAATGCCGATGGAACTCGTTTGACAGCTAAAAAACGGTGGATGCTTGGACAGAAACAGATCAAAGGACGAATTGTGATCGATGATGGTGCCGTTAAGGCGCTTTTGGAAGATGGTAAAAGTCTTCTACCGATTGGAGTCCTCTCTGTTGAAGGAGCTTTTGATCGAGGGGATATTATTCTCTGTCTTGATCAGCAAGGAGAAGAGGTAGGGCGAGGATTGACCAACTATCACGCAATGGAGGTGGAGTCGATTCTCCGAACACCATCTCATGAGATCGTTAATAAGCTGGGATATATCATCACCGATGAATTAATTCATCGAAATAACTGGGTTGAAACACAATAATTTACAACCATATTGATAGATAACAATTAAATTTTAAGAGAAATTCGGGTATTATAGAGGGCTTGTAAATTTAACAATACCTTATCGTTAAGCCGATAGTCTTGATACAACAATTCGTACAACATTTATTCCTATTTGTACAATCGTATTCGTACAAAACTACGTACAAAATTTACGTACAAAATTACATATAACTTTTGATTTGGTTAAAGGTCTCAGATGATTAATAAATTGATCCGAAAAATATTTGGTACACGTAATGATCGCCTCATTAAAGAAGCGAGAGGTTATGTGGCGAAGGTTAACGCATTAGAAGAGCAGATGCGTGCAATGTCGGAAGAGGAGTTAAAGGGGCAGACCACTCTCTTTAAGGAGCGTTTAGCAAAGGGAGAGACTCTAGATGATCTTTTACCAGAGGCTTTTGCCACAATGCGAGAAGCTTCGAGTCGAGTGATGGGAATGCGTCATTACGATGTGCAGCTTATTGGTGGTTATATGTTGCATCAAGGCCGTATTGCAGAGATGCGTACCGGGGAAGGTAAAACGTTAGTTGCAACATTGGCGGTCTACCTCAATGCATTAGCCGGCAAAGGGGTACATGTTGTAACGGTGAATGATTATCTTGCTCGCCGAGATGCGGAGTGGATGGGAAAGGTCTATAACTATTTAGGACTCTCTGTAGGCGTTGTAGTCTCTAATCAGAGTCTTGAAGAGAAGAAGGCGGCTTATCAAGCAGATATTACCTATGCAACTAATAATGAGTTAGGGTTTGATTATCTACGCGATAATATGGTCTATGACATGAGTCAAAAGGTGCAAAGACCCCTCTCTTTTGCGGTGATCGATGAGGTTGACTCAATATTAATTGATGAAGCGAGAACACCGCTTATTATCTCAGGGCCGGTTGAAGGGGGAGCAGATCTCTATCATGCTGTTAATAAATTAATTCCTCATCTTCAAAAGCCAACGGAAGAGGGGCCTGTTGATTTTGAGATTAATGAGAAAGATAAACAGGTTAACTTAACAGAAGAAGGGCATCAGCATCTTGAATCACTTCTTGTTGAGGCTGGTCTCTTAAAAGAGGGAGATAGCCTCTACGATAGTAATAACCTTAAGCTCTATCATCATGTCGATAACTGTCTGCGTGCGCACTATATTTTCCAACGTGATGTTGACTATATTGTACAAAAAGGGGAGATCGTCATTGTTGATGAGCATACCGGTCGAACTTTGGCAGGACGCCGTTGGTCTGATGGTTTGCATCAAGCAATCGAAGTGAAAGAGGGTGTTGAGGTTAAACCTGAAAATCAGACATTAGCCTCTATCACTTTCCAAAACTATTTCCGTATCTATGAAAAACTTGCGGGTATGACCGGTACTGCCGATACGGAAGCACCAGAATTTTTAGAGATCTACGGACTTGAAGTTGTTGTAATTCCAACGCATAAGCCGGTTCAGAGAAAGGATTACGGTGATCTAATCTACCTCACACAGAAAGAGAAATATGAAGCGATTATTAAAGATATTCTCGACTGTTATGAGCGTAAACAGCCCGTATTAGTGGGGACAGCTTCAGTTGAAGTTTCTGAATTGATCTCCGATCTTCTTAAAAAACAGAATATCCCGCATGAAGTACTCAATGCAAAGCAGCATGAGAGAGAAGCATATGTGGTTGGTAGAGCAGGTATCCCCGGCGCAATTACAATTGCAACCAATATGGCAGGTCGTGGGACCGATATTGTTTTGGGGGGAAATGTTAAGTTAGAGGAGCAGCTCTTCTTAGAATCTAATCCTAATGCAACAGAGAAAGATCTTGAAGAACTCAGAGCTCGTGCGAAAGAGCGTCAAGAGCAGGTATTAGCATTAGGCGGCTTACATATTATCGGGACAGAGCGTCATGAGTCTCGTCGAATCGATAATCAGCTTCGTGGTCGTGCCGGACGACAGGGAGATGTCGGATCTTCTCGCTTCTACCTCTCACTTGATGACCATTTAATGCGTATCTTTATGAATCCTAAGATGCGTAATTTGATGGCGAGTTTAGGAATGGGGAATGGTGAAGCGTTAGAGCATCGCATGATTACCCGTTCTATTGAAAATGCACAACGTAAGGTTGAAGGTCATAACTTCGATATCCGTAAAAATCTTTTACAATATGATGATATCGCTAATGATCAACGTAAGATCATCTACCAACAGCGTGATGATATTCTTCGTGCAGATGATATCACTAATGCAATTAATATGATGCGTGAGCAGGTCTTTGGTGATCTGGTCGAGAAATATATCCCCCCTCAAAGTTATGCCGAGCAGTGGGATCTTGTCGGATTGATGGATGTCCTTAAAAATGAGTTTAGAATTGAGATCGATTTTGAGAAGGCGTTAAAAGAGAATCCGAATTTAACAGAAGAGGAGATCTATAACGAGATTATCGCCGAGAGTGAGCGCCAATATGCCGAGAAGAAACAACAGGCGAATGCAGATGTTGACCCTTCTCAATTTAGACGTTTTGAAAAATCTGTTTTACTTGAAGTGCTCGATAGTCAATGGAAAGAACAT
This sequence comes from Ignatzschineria sp. PL_is040, assembly GCF_055813795.1. NCBI lineage: Bacteria > Pseudomonadati > Pseudomonadota > Gammaproteobacteria > Cardiobacteriales > Ignatzschineriaceae > Ignatzschineria > Ignatzschineria sp. PL_is040. Next base: position 337,757 of record NZ_JBVPGU010000001.1, on the reverse strand, counting down.
TTGGCAGCGATGGATTACTTACGACAAGGGATCCAACTTCGTGCTTATGGTCAACGACGCCCTGAGCAGGAGTATAAGCGTGAATCCTTCATTCTTTTTGAAGCGATGTTAGATCAAATTCACTATAAAACAATCCGTTTCTTAAGTAATATTGTCATTCGTGTAGAGACGCCGGAAGAGCTCTCAGAGGCACTATCAGCGCCAGAAAATGCAGAGAAGAAGGTGATTGAAGGTTCTGTAACTAATGCTGCTGATGTAGAGCGTTTAATCGATGAGATTGGCAATATTAAAGAAGAAAATATTGCTGAAACTGAAGCGGCAATTAAAGCTGATATCGATTCTGGCGCTTTTGCTCAGGTAGGCCGAAATGAGCCATGCCCATGTGGATCGGGTAAGCGTTATAAAGATTGTCATGGTAAGATCTCTTAAATTGAGAGATTGCCAATAGCATGATAAAAGAAGACCTTGCAATTTAAACTGCAAGGTCTTTTTTATTATCTAAATAGATTTAAATGGCTCTAAATACAAGACTGCTTTAAATCATAAATCATAAATCATAAATCATAAATCACATTAAAGCGCTTTAATATGTGTGGTAAGCTGCGCTCTAGCGTTATCGACAGTTAAAGGCTCTTTAAAGAAATCTGGATTCATCACTTCAATTTTGCTGTAAGGAATTTTATGCATCTTAAAGAGATGCTCAAGGCGATCTGTTGTCAATGCATAAGTTTTGTAGTCCTGCAGATAATCTTTCATCGCTTCATCGTAGATCGATGGATGTGCAACATAGAGAGCAACTTCATCGAGCTTCCAGTAGAGAATATGGCCACTTCCTAACTGGTTGAGTTTTTCTGTTTGATCAAAAATTACCGCCTGCATGATCTCCCAAAGCTCTTCTAATCCGATCTGAATCAACTGAGAAGCAAAGAGTCCATTGAGATCTGCGAGCGTCACAATAGACATATTGAGGATATCTTGCTCAAAAGCATTCTGAAAATCGCTAACAATCTTGCCATTGAGGTGTGCTTTTGTAATGAGCTCACGCTCCATTTTCTCAATAAAATCTGCCGCCTCCGGCGTCTCCGGCATCACTACGGTAAAGGGAAGAACTTCTAAAACATCGGCAAATTCACTCAATTCTTTATTGAAGTGAAAGACTTCAAATTGCTCTTCAGCCGTGCCGATACCGATAATAGAAGGCTTAAAGTTTTTCTCTCTAAAGTGAATTTTGGAGAGCTCAAAGAGCTGTGTATAGATAGGGAATCCAGGTCTTATGATTTGATGGAGATGGTAGATTGAACCAACACCGATAAGACCGAAGTTTTGAATTTCCGGGAAATGGCTTGCAATATTTTGCCCAATACTTTGAAGAAGTTCAGTTGCAGCCTCTTTATCAAGATAGAGCGCTTCATCTTCAGTTTTTGAAGTATGTTGAATGACGACCGCAAGATCAATTGTACGAAGTCTGTTATCCATAATATCCTTGCTTGTATCCTTGCTGATATATAAAGGGTGATTAAAAGGTTAATATCTCATTGTACGACCGACTAAGGGGGAAAAGCAAAGGATCCGCTCAATAAAGAGGAGTTTGTACTTAAGATCTTTCAGCTAGGAGCTTTCAAGCGAAGAGGGAGCGGGGCATCGATAAGATTGATGATCAAGGCTTATCAAATAAGATTATAAATGCACCATATTAAATGAACTCTATTAAATGGACTCTATTAAATGCGTTATATCTATACACTCTATATTTAGATATATTGTGTATAGTGGATCTTACTGTGATAATTTTACGATGCTGTAGTAGAGAAAAATAGAGAATAGAGAATAGAGAATAGTAGAGAGATGCCAAGATTGTAATCGGTCAATGGAGTAGTGGGCTAATAGTGCTTTAGTATAAATAGGAGAATGCCTTCAATGCTTTTTTATTGAGGAATGATTTTTATCTAACCTCACATCTAACTTTTCATTGAGTTAGGTAGGCACCTTCACTAAAGAGTTAGACCCTTTAATCTCCATTGATCTCTATTACTCTCTATTAATCTATTAAATCTCCATTAATCTCGAGATTCGTTGTACTATTTCATTGTACTAATTTGTACTAATATTAGATTGTTGGTGATTGATTGTATCACTATCGACATTTCGCCTGATCACTCGATGCAATCACTCTTCTAAGATGGAAATAACAAAATAATTACTATGAAAAAATATCGAAAATACCTTATCGGTGCGCTTCTGATTCTTCTTGCTCTCTCTGCTTATCTCTATTTTGCACCAGAAAAACGAGTTGCCTATCTCACAACAGCTGTTGAGCGAGGGGATCTAGAGGTGAGTATTTTAGCTTATGGCAAAATGGAAGCATCTGATCAGATTGATGTGGGAGCGCAAGTCTCAGGACAGATCAAAAAGATGTATGTGAAATTAGGCGATCAGGTAGCTCGAGGCGATCTCTTAGTTGAGATTGATGACCTTCCACAACAAAATGCAGTCAAAGATAGTGAAGCTCGCTTAAAAAATATGATCGCTTCCAAAGCGGCTAAAGAGGCACAACTTCTCAATGCTCGAATCAATTTGGAGAGACAACAGAAATTGATCCGAAATGGTGCTACAACTCAAAATGAACTTGATCAGGCAGAGGCTACTTTAAAGGTTTTAGATGCGGAAGTTGATGCTCTCATTGCACAGATAGCGCAGGCGCAAATAGCCCTTGATACTGCTGAGCTTAATCTCGATTACACAAAGATCACTTCACCTATTGATGGAATGGTTGTCGCGACCGTTGTTAAAGAGGGACAGACAGTTAACTCGACCCAGACTGCACCGACGATCGTTAAAGTTGCAGATCTTTCGACAATGACCATAAAAGCGCAAATCTCCGAGGCGGATGTGACAAAACTTCATCCTGGAATGAAAGCTTACTTTACTATTTTAGGGGAGCCTAACCAGCGTTATGAGGCGATTTTACGTCAGATTGAGCCGGCAACAGAATCTTTTCAGACAACCATTGGTAATGTTGTCACCAATTTTAATGAAGCGGTCTACTATAATGGTCTGTTCGATGTAGAAAATCTTAACAATCTCTTCTATATCGGTATGTCGACGCAAGTGCATATTATTTTGGAAGAGAAAGAGAATGTTTTGATGATCCCTATGGCGGCCCTTCGCTTTAAGCCATCAACAATGCCGGCGGTAACAGCTCCAAAGGGGGAACGAGTTGTCTGGGTCCTAGAAGATGAAGAGAGTGGTAAGATCGTGCCACGGACGATTAAAACAGGGCTCTCTAATAGTATCTCTGTGGAGGTCATCTCAGGGCTTCAAGAGGGAGATCGTGTTATCACAGCAGAATCTACCGGCTATAATAATGCCGGCAGCATGGGAATGATGGGAAGAAGACGGTAATGAATAGGGATGATTTAGGGCAATCTTCAAAAGGATCTTTAGAACCACTCATTCAATTGAGGGACCTTCGTCGCTCATTTCAATCGGGGGATCTCTCTGTTGAGGTTTTAAAAGGGATCACACTCTCAATTGAAGAGGGTGAGTTTATCGCGATTATGGGTGCTTCAGGTTCAGGAAAATCGACCCTAATGAATATTATAGGGGGATTAGATTATCTCTCTGCCGGGAGTTATTATTTTAAAGGGAGAGATATAGCGCACTATAGTGATGATGAGCTTGCTGAGCTTCGAAGGGAGCATTTCGGCTTTATCTTTCAGCGTTACCACCTTCTTAATAGTTTAACTGCTAAAGGAAATGTTGAGATGCCGGCGATCTATTCGGGAATGCCGGGGTCGCTCCGCCATCAACGGGCAGAAGAGTTATTAACGCAATTAGGGCTCTCAGAGCGAGTCAATTACTATCCAACCCAACTTTCAGGTGGGCAACAACAGAGGGTCAGTATTGCGCGAGCGCTTATGAATGGGGGAGAGATCATTCTTGCAGATGAGCCGACGGGCGCATTAGATAGCGAGAGTGGTGCTGCGGTATTAGGTATCTTAAAAGATCTCAATCATGCAGGGCATACCATTATTATGGTGACGCATGATCCTGATGTCGCAAGTCATGCAGATCGTATTATCGAGATTAAAGATGGACTGATTATTGGTGATGAGCGACAAATTTCCGCCCAAAATACTGCTCAAAATAACGTAGAATCGGAGAGTGAAGCGACTCAAAAAGAGCAGAAGAGCTGGAAGCGAGCTTCGGGACTCTCCCATCTTGGCCTACGTATCAGTAATGCCTTTAATATGGCGATTCTCTCTATGTTGATGCAGAGACTTCGAACATTTTTAACGATGCTTGGGATTATTATAGGGATTGCCGCAGTTGTACTGGTGATCGCATTAGGTCGAGGATCGACAGATCAGATTATTGCAGATATTCGACAGATGGGGACTAATACATTAACAATCTATCCTGGCACCGGCTTTGGGGATCGACGCTCTCAGAGTGTGCAGTCGCTACGCCCAGCAGATGTTGAGGCACTTAAAAAACTCCCCTTTATTCATAGTGTGACCCCTGTTGTCTCAACTGTAGTTGAAGCGCGATATGGTAATCAATCGGCAATCAATACTCAGATTCAAGGGGTAGGTGCGCAATTTTTTGATGTGCAAGGTTATGAGATAACTGAAGGAATCGCATTTGATGAAGCGAGTGAACTGTCACTCGCACTTGAAGCTGTGATTGATGAAAATGGCGTGAAAACCTTTTTTAGTGAAGGGAAGAGTCCTATTGGTGAGGTCATTATTATAGGGCAATTACCTGTTCGAGTGATTGGTGTTGCCACTTCGAAATCCCAAGGAATGTTTAGTAGTGATACGATGACTATCTGGATTCCCTACTCAAGTGCAATGCATCGCCTAACCGGTGGGACATCATTTAGAAATATTACAGTCAGGGTCGATGATGATGTCAATATGGCATTAGCAGAAAATAGTATTACCGACCTATTGACTGATCTGCATGGAAAAAAGGATTTCTTTATCTATAACGCGGATGCCATTAAGGAGATGGTAGAGTCAACAACGTTAATTATGCGAATTTTAGTGACGGCAATTGCGTTAATTTCTCTACTAGTTGGTGGGATAGGAGTCATGAATATTCTTTTAGTCTCTGTTGCTGAGAGAACTAAAGAGATCGGAATGCGCATGGCGGTTGGCGCTCGTAAAAGTGATATATCTCAACAGTTTCTTATTGAATCGGTGTTAGTCTGCCTTATTGGAGGAGTAGTAGGGGTCGCTTTAGCGCTCTCTACAGGGTTTATATTAAAACAACTAGGAGGAATGATTCCATTAAGCTTTTCGTTACCCTCAATTATCTTCTCCTTTATTGCTGCATTTTTGATCGGGATCCTTTTTGGCTTCTTCCCGGCAAAAAAGGCAGCAGAGCTCGCACCTATAGAAGCATTAGAGCGTTCCTAAGCTGAATCTATCAGCAATCTGCGCAATATCTCAACAATATCTCACCTATTTATGAATGGGAGATTGAAATATTTGTCATAACTTGGCAAACTGATGCAACTTAGGTTTAATCTGTATGTTTTATTTTTTATTAATTGGAGTCTATCTATGAGTCAAAATAAACGGCCTTTATCGCCATTTATGCTCGGTAGCGGATACAAATGGCAAGTTACTTCGGTAATGAGTATTTTGCATCGTGCCTCCGGCGTTGCGTTGGTGTTAGTTCTACTAGTCATTGGTGCTTGGTTGGTAAGTTTAGCAGCAGGTCCAAGTGCATTTGCCACAATGACCGCTTTCTTAAAAAATCCTTTTGTAGTGCTCCTTGTTATTCTTGGAACATTCGCTGCTTGTTACCATTTTTGTAACGGCATTCGTCATCTCTTTTGGGATGCCGGAAAAGGTGTGGATATTGAATCAGCTAAAAAGAGCGCGAAGATCGTACAGATCGCTGCTCCTGTTTTAGCGGTTCTTATTCTTATTGTTGGTTTTGCAGCATAAGGAAGCGTTATGAAAAGATATCAAACCCCATTAGGTCGCGTTAAAGGTTTAGGATCAGCTCATGCAGGTTCTGTCTCTTGGTTAGCACAAAAAGTCTCTGCTGTTGTTTTAGCACTGCTCTTTCTCTGGTTCGCTTTCTCATTTGCAAGCCTATATGGTAAAAGTTTTGAAGAGGTATTATTCTGGGTGGGAACTCCGATGAATACCGTTCTTTTGGTTGTTTTAGTCGTTGCAGGAATCTATCACGCTATTTTAGGCCTTCAAGTTCTTATCGAGGACTATGTCAGTAAGACCTGCCAACGCATTGTTATTTTAAGTGCGATGCGTGTGATCTTATCTGTGATTGGTGTTGCAATTGTCTGGGCTATTATCCGCGTTGGATTTATCGTTAGCACCATGATGATGCACTAATTGTGTATGCACTAATATCTAGAAGATGTAGAAATTTTACAGAATAATAATTCTCGGAGTTTTAATCGATGAGTAACTTAAAAGAGTATAAAGATTATAAGATTCATGAGCATGTCTATGACGTTGTCGTTGTAGGTGCAGGTGGCGCAGGCCTTCGTGCAACGCTCGGTATGGCAGAAAAAGGTTTAAAAACCGCTTGTGTTACAAAAGTATTCCCAACCCGTTCACATACTGTTGCGGCACAAGGTGGTGTATCAGCAGCGCTTGGTAACATGGGTGAAGATGATTGGCGCTGGCATATGTATGACACGGTTAAAGGGTCTGACTGGTTAGGTGACCAGGATGCTATCGAATATATGTGTCGTGAAGCAATTCCTGCAATTTTAGAGCTTGAGCATTATGGTCTTCCTTTCTCTCGTACAGAAGAAGGCAAGATTTATCAACGCCCATTTGGTGGAATGACAACCAACTTTGGGGAAGGCCAAGCGCAAAGAACTTGTGCGGCAGCAGATAGAACAGGGCATGCAATGCTTCATACGCTCTATCAACAGTCACTCAAACATAATGCAGAGTTCTACATTGAGTACTTTGCAATTGACCTTCTTATGGATGAAGGTGAGTGTCGTGGAGTTGTGGCTTGGGATTTAGCTGATGGTTCAATGCATGTATTCCGTGCGCAGATGGTTGTTTTAGCGACAGGTGGTTATGGTCGTGCATACTTCTCTGCAACTTCAGCACATACTTGTACAGGAGATGGTAACGGAATGGTTGCACGTGCCGGCTTACCACTGCAAGATATGGAGTTCGTTCAATTCCATCCAACAGGTATTTATGGTGCAGGTTGCTTAATTACAGAAGGTGTTCGTGGTGAAGGGGGTTATCTCACTAACTCTAATGGCGAGCGTTTCATGGAGCGTTACGCACCAAACGCAAAAGACCTTGCATCACGTGACGTTGTTTCACGCTCTATGTTGATCGAGATTCGTGAAGGTCGCGGTGTCGGTCCTAAAAAAGATCACATCTTCCTCCACCTTGAGCATTTAGGTCCTGAGGTGATTGAAGAGCGTCTTCCAAGTATCGCTGAGAGTGCAAGAATCTTCGCTGACGTCGATGTTCGTAAAGAGCCGATTCCTGTTATTCCAACAGTTCACTACAACATGGGCGGTGTTCCAACCAACTACCATGGTGAAGTTGTAACATTAAAAGATGGCGATCCAGATTCAGTAGTTCCCGGCCTTATGGCAATTGGGGAAGCAGCATGCGTATCAGTACATGGTGCTAACCGTTTAGGATCTAACTCCCTTTTAGACTTAGTTGTTTTTGGTCGTGCAGCAGCGAATCGTGCAGCAGAAATTTTAGAGCCAGGCGCAGCGCACAAACCATTAGATGATCAAAAAGTAATCGATATCTTAGATCGTTTCGACAAAATTCGTCACGCTGATGGTAGTATCCCAACGGCTGAATTACGCGATAAGATGCAACGTGCAATGCAGGAAGATGTTGCTGTATTCCGTATGCAAGAGACTCTAGAAGATGGTGTCAGACGTGTTGATGAAGCATTTAAACAATTTGCAGATATCAAAGTGCATGATAGAAGTCTTATCTGGAACTCAGACTTAGTTGAAACTCTTGAGTTATCTAACCTTTTAATCTGTGCAGTTGCAACTGTGAAGTCTGCAATCAATCGTACAGAATCACGTGGAGCGCATGCCCGTGAAGATTATCCTCATCGTGATGATGTTAACTGGATGAAGCACACATATGCGTGGGTTGATGAAAATGGTGATGTGAAGATCGACTATCGTCCTGTTCACACCTATACGTTAACTGATGAAGTAGCGTATATCGAACCTAAAGAACGTACTTACTAATAGCAACAGATTAGTGAAGAAAGGTTAAATAGAAAGGAAAAGATTATGGCTGAATTTAAATTACCCGCAAATTCGGTTGTTAAAGAAGGTAAGTTCTTTAAAAACGAAAATGCGACCAATAAAAGAGTCTTTAAAGTATATCGTTGGAATCCTGATACCGGTGAAAACCCACGTTATGATCGTTATGAAGTTGATCTTGACGCTTGTGGTCCGATGATTCTTGATGCGTTACTTCTTATTAAAAACACAATGGATCCAACTTTAACGCTTCGTCGTTCATGCCGTGAAGGTGTGTGTGGTTCTTGTGCTATGAATATTGATGGTACTAATACGCTTGCATGTACAAAGGCAATTAGCTCTGTTAAAGATGGCGAAGTGACCATCAATCCATTACCGCATATGCATGTTGTTAAGGACTTAGTTCCAGATTTAACACATTTTTATGCGCAATATGCATCGATTAAACCATGGTTGCAGACAGATACAGCGACACCACCACGCGAGCGATTACAATCAATCGATGAGCGTCGTAAGCTTGATGGTTACTATGAGTGTATCCTCTGTGCATCATGTTCTACCTCATGCCCGAGCTACTGGTGGAATTCTGATAAATATCTTGGTCCTGCAGTATTACTTCAGGCATATCGCTTTATCTCTGACTCGCGTGATGAGTACAAAGGGGAGCGTCTTGATATGTTAGAAGATCCATTTAAGCTCTATCGTTGTCATACAATCATGAACTGTACTAATACCTGTCCGAAAGGCTTGAATCCTGCAAAAGCGATTGCAGAAATTAAGAAGTTAATGGTTGCAAGACATTAATAATGATGAAAGATGATGAAGGCGTGAAATTGAAACGCCATCATTAAAAGGGAAAGTAAAATAGAAGTGCCGATCAGATGATCGGCACTTTTTTTATCGCTTTTTTATTACACTATCTATACTATCTGTTATTAAGCTATTGGTTATTTGTTGTTTACCATTTACAATTTACTATTGCTTATGATAATGAGTATTTAGCTTGACCTTAAATAATTCGATGACTTAAGTTTTAAGATATCGAGCTATCGAGTGCTGGACTATGAGAGTGTTGCCGAGTGGGGTGTTACATCAATCACGCGATGATTGTTATCTCGCATCTCAATATTGGTAAAAGGCATACTCCAGCCCTCTTTTTGCGCACAACGAAGGCAAGCTTCTTGTAACAGCCTTCCTGACTGGAAGTAGTAGCCGGCACCTGAGCCTTTCATTGCCACAATTACGGTATAGACGAGAGAGATCCCCTCATTGATACGTCTAAATTCTACACTGATAGAGTTATATTGATCATGCATCCCTGTATGAGAGAGAAACTCTTCAATATAGGCTTTCAATTTTGTAAAGATCTCATCAACAGGTGTGGCAAAGTGTTTATAAGAGAGCCCAAAATCAGCAACTGCATAGTAACCATAAGAGAGGTTTGTCGGTGCTCCGGCAATAAAGTCAGGAGCAGGGTAGATAATCGTACTATTAAATGAGTTGAGATAGACCGACTCTGGCGTGATTCGTTTAACTTCTCCAAAGACACCATTAGGCAGAATAAAGCTGTCACCTACTTTAGCAGGGAACCAGATCTCATCACTTTGTAGTGGACGAGAGGTTAATGTTGCTAGCTCCGGCAACATTAGGCGAATGCGACCATTATCGATTGCAGGATTGACAAGTGTTGCACTATAGAGTGTGATCCTTTCAATACGCCAGGGAATACCCCGATAGATAACACGCTCTCCTTGTCGGGCTGATCCTAAGTTGAGAAAAAGACGAATCTCCGAAAAATATTTAGGAACATAATTACGAAAAGCGAAAATAAGCGCCAATAGAATTAAGATCGCAATTCCAAAGAGAACCATATCGCCCATAGCGTGGAGAACAATAAGATAAGCGATAACAGAGACAACAACGGAAAAAACACGATAGGCGAGTAGAAGTAGTCGACCCTTTAAATTAACCCGTTGAATCATCCCTTGCTCTTTTTTAGCTCTTCTTGCAATCAGAAGATCCATCCCTTTTGTTAAGAGATAGAGTACTAAAATAAAGGTGGAAAAGGAGACGACAAGAATAAGTCCGCGCCCTTTAATAAAATCGAGCAATCCATCTTTGAGGGATTCCATAAAGCTCTTATCGGTTACCATTGCATCTAAAAGCGTTTGGGTCCGATCACGCTCTCGCAGAAGATCAGTTAAAAAGGTTTCCCAATTACTCTGAATCACCTCTAATCGCTTTTGTGACTCGGGTGTAAGTTGCTCAAAAGGCGCTTTCTGTAAAAATTCTAACCCCTTCTCGAGTTGCTCAATTTTTTCATTGTAGAGAGAGAGATCACGAGTTAGGGTATCGCGCTCACGAGAGTTTTGCGTTAATCTCTGAATCTCGGCAAAGACCGGCTGAACAATCTGAAGTAATTCCGCCTGCCAATCGTAGTTGAGATCGGTAATATTCTCCTTCTCTTTAATATAGTGAAGATCAATTCCCCCTAAAGCATATTTTTCAAACTCATTTCTGGCCTGATTGAGGCGAGATTGTAGCTGTTCAATTCGCTCTTTAATTGCGGCCGCTGATTCTTCAGAGTCGGCAGATGTGAGCTCTTTTTTAGCTTCATTGATCTTCTCTTGAGTATCAATAATCGATTTTTCAGTCGCCTCTAAAACGGCATAAGCTTCATTTTCAGCAATTGTTTCTTGTGCAGAGAGGGGGGGTGTTAAACCGATCGTAATAATCAGTATTAGGCTGAAAATAACCTGAAAAAGGGTAGAAGTGGAGGTTTTTTTAGAAGAAGAGTGTTGAGATAACGCTCTATATTGCATTGGTTGATCCTTCATATAATTGATTCTCTAATAACGCTAGAGAGTTGATCTAAGCGTACAATGATTACTCATGTTAACAAAGAGCTCGCCCTTTTTCCTAATCTGAAGCTTTATTTTGATCAAAATTTAACCACCAGTAGCGCTCTATTGGATTCTATTAGAAGAGGCTTTTGCACAATTTCTTGCTCTATTTCAAATGCAATTCCCCCTTTTTCAATGTAACTATTTGAGTTGGGCCATAAAGAAGATTCTTTGCACTATCCGCTTGATTACCTCTTTGAGAGCAAGGGTAGGGGAAGAGTGGGGAAGGAGTGTATTAATTTGATCGATATATGCCATTCATCATTGGGATCATGGCATAATAGGGGGAAATGTTTTTCAATGTTGTGAGCAGAAAGTGGGTAAAAATCACATTCCATCACGTTTAATTCGGTATAAGGAATATTAAAGATGATGACAAAAGATAAAGTGAGAGAGCTTATTGAGGCGGGTCTTCAGTGTGATTACATTGAGGTTAAAGGGGATGATGGTGTTCACTTTGAAGCGATTATTGTCAGCCCAGAGTTTGAAGGGTTATCGATGTTGAAGCAGCATAAATTGGTCTACTCCGCCTTAGGTGATCGTCTTGAAACGGAAGAGATTCATGCATTAGCATTAAAAACCTACAAGCCATCTGAATGGAGCAAATAATGAGTGGAAAAGAGCGACTTCTAGTAGAAGGCAATGGTCCGCTAAAGGGCTCTGTGAGCGCAAGTGGGGCTAAAAATGCCGTTCTTCCTATTCTTGCTGCGACAATTTTAGCAACAGAGCCGGTTGTATTAAAGAATGTTCCTAAACTTCAAGATGTGATTGTTTTATCAAAAATATTGGAAGATTTAGGGGCTAAGGTAGAATTTGACGGGTCGACATTAATTGTTGATCCGCGTTCGATCAGAAAGACACGAGCAAATCATGACCTTGTTATTCAGATGCGAGCGTCGATATTAGTTTTAGGTCCCATGTTGGCAAAATTTGGCCATGCAGAGGTCTCCTTGCCGGGCGGATGTCCGATCGGTAGTCGCCCTGTAGATCAACATCTCTTAGGTATGGAAGCATTAGGTGCTGATATTAAAATTGAGCATGGCTATGTCTTAGCAACAGCAAAAGAGAAACGCCTTAAGGGAACGCATCATACTTTTGATGTAGTAACAGTCACCGGTGTTGAAAATGTCTTAATGGCAGCTGTACTTGCTGATGGCGTAACTGTTTTAGATAATTGCGCAAAAGAGCCGGAAGTGAGTGATCTTGCCAATATGCTCAATAGTATTGGTGCAAAAATTGAAGGGATCGGAACCGATCGTTTAACAATTACCGGTGTTGAGAAGCTAGGTGGCGGTGAATATAGTGTTATGCCTGATCGTATTGAGATTGGTACCTATATGGTCGCTGCGGCGATGACATTTGGAGATGTGACAATTATCGATTGTATCCCAGAGCATCTTGAAGCTGTCACTGCGGCATTAAGACAAGCGGGCGCTAATGTCGAAGTGGGGGAATCTACCATTAGAGTCTATGCCGGAGAGCCGAAATTAAAAGCACTTCGACTTAAGACAGCACCCTATCCACTCTTAGCAACCGATATGCAGGCTCAATTTATGGCGATGGCAGCGATTTCAGAGGGAACATCAACAATTACAGAGACCATTTTTGAAAATCGCTTTATGCATGCTAATGAGTTAGCCCGTATGGGGGCAGATATTAAGATCAACAATCGCTTAGCGCTTGTTGAGGGCGTTTCACGATTATCTGGAGCGAGTGTTACAGCAACAGATCTCCGTGCTTCAGCGGCATTAATTCTTGCAGGATTGGTGGCCGAAGGGACAACGATGATCGGCGCACTACACCATCTAGATCGAGGATATGATTCTATTGAAGAGAAATTGACGAATTTAGGTGCGAAAATCGAGCGAGTTGTCATTGATTGAGGATTCTATCAGTATCTCTGTCTCTGTGAAGAGCTATCTATAAATAAGTGCTATTTATAGTTGATCATAAATGACTCATTTGCACTTATTCCGCGCAAAAAGAGAGCCTCGAAGATAAATCTTTGAGGCTCTTTTTATGTCACTCTATTAATTATTGTAATGATTGATGATTGTTCGAAGATGATTTAAAAACTCCTCTTTCGGTACACTTCCCATCACTCGTAACTGAGGAATCTCCTCACCATTAGGTGCAAAGAAGAGCATCGCTGGTGGTCCATAGATCTCAAAATGTTCTTGCAATCTCTGATCATGACGATCATTTTCTGTAATGTCAGCTACTAAGAGATTGATTTTAGCCATCTCACTCTTAACTTCAGGATCACTAAAGACATATTTCTCCATCTCTTTACAAGCAACACACCAATCCGCATTAAACTCTAACATCGTCACGCGCTGATTGTTATCTGAAAGAGCTTCATTAAGGCCAGAAATTCCTTTAATAGGGGTAAAGAGAGCTGTCTCTATCTTTTTCCCTGACTCATGGATGGAATGGATACCAAAGAAGAGGGTTGCTAATGCTAATGCTCCAAAGAAGAGGCGTGCTTTAGGTCCGCTCTCTACAACGGTGACCATTAGCCAGATAAAGGTTGCCAATGCAATAACGGCATAGAGCGTCTGCTCCCAATAGAAAGGCAGGGTTCTACCGATAAAATAGGCTGCAAGTCCCAATAGCATAAATCCAAATAATACTTTGATCTTATCCATCCAAGGACCTGCTTTAGGAAGAAGATGACCTGAAGATGCGCCTAAAATAAGGAGCGGCACGCCCATACCTAAGCTCATTGCAAAGAGTGCAGCCCCACCTAATAGGTAGTTTTGTGATTGAGCAACAAGGGTGATAATGCCAATGAGCGGCGCGGTAACACAGGGGCCTACAATTAACGCAGAGAGCATTCCCATAATCGCCGTACCCCAATAACTATTTTTATTGGATTGTTTATTGCTCAGCGCACTCAATTTTGACTGGATGGCTGCCGGCATCTGGAGTTGATAGAGACCAAACATCGAGAGTGAAAGTAGTACAAAAAGTAAGCCAAAACCGATTAAGACATAAGCGTTTTGCAGGTAAGCAGCTAATCCTTTGCCGAAGTAGGCGGCTAATAGTCCTAAGAGGGTATAGACCAATGCCATTGCTAAAACATAGACTAGCGAGATGGTAAACCCCTCTTTCGGAGAGAGATTGCCACTTCGAGTCAAGATTCCAGAGAGAATTGGAAGCATAGGCAATACACAAGGAGTAAAGGTGAGAAGTAGACCTAAAAGAAAGAAGAGAGGGATCGCTAAATACTCATTATCATAGAGATATTGCGTTAAACGGTCATGTTCTGAGGTAATCTCCGGGATCGATTCACTCTTAAACTTAGTAGCAACCTCTCTGATCTGATCAAGATCTCTATCGATGGAAGGATCGATCTCTAACGCTATTTCATAATTTTGTGGTGCAAAGCAGTATCCGCTCTTCGCACATCCTTGTGCCTCAATATTAAAGTAACCGGTATTGATCCCATCACTTTTTACGGTAAAGGGGATAATGGTGGCACTATCATAGATCTCTTGTTGCCCAAAAAATTCATCTTCATGCTCAACCCCTCGAGGAAGCACAATATCGATGATCTCTCCATTGCCATTTTTAAGCTGTAGATCGATCTTCTCTTTATAGAGATAGTAATCAGGATTGATCTCCCATAAGAGAAGAAGCTGATGCTCTCCTCCCTCGCGATCGCTCTGTTGTAGATGTATTTTCGGTATAAAGGCTTCAGTCGGCTTGAGCAACTTTGTCGGATCGATACCAATCTTAGGGGGAGTAATACCTTGAGACTGATTGAAGAGTGTCTGTGCTGATATGGGCTGAAAGAGTATTCCAGTCACAATGAGCAGTAAGACAAACAACCAATTTTGAATTGTTTTGATTTTTAACATCCTTTTAGACCCTTGCGATAATCGTGTTACTTTCTTATGACTTTTTTATGACTTGCTTTATTGCTTTCTTTATTGCTTTTTATTGTTTGTAGCTCTCTACTTATTCTAGCTTTATCTAAGTACTATCTAAGTTTTATCTCAGTTTTATTTAGTTCTATTATAAATAGGATAATGAGGGCAAGATACCATAAGAGGGCAAGGGGGTATATCTCATTCTATCTAATGGTAGAGTAACTATTACACATAATACGATAGAGATAACTGATCTTAACTGTGATTCATTCACTCCTTGATGAGTCCCATTGTGTAAAAAATAGTCCAGTAATTGACACTATGAAAAAAAAGCTTATACTTATGCGATCATTGATTTGCGGGAATAGCTCAGTTGGTAGAGCACAACCTTGCCAAGGTTGGGGTCGCGAGTTCGAGTCTCGTTTCCCGCTCCAAAATCAATCTAACAGAAATATTCTGTGTATGTATCTGTTTCGTACTTGAGATAATCAATCAGAGTCTACGATATAAAAAGTAGCTGAATAAAATCTCTACAGATAACAAGATTGACAATGAAATTTCAAAGAGTATAATACTCACCATTCCTAGCGGGAATAGCTCAGTTGGTAGAGCACAACCTTGCCAAGGTTGGGGTCGCGAGTTCGAGTCTCGTTTCCCGCTCCAAATTTAAAGAGCCTGATAACATTGTTATCAGGCTCTTTTCTTATCTCTTATTTCTTATCTCTTTTATTCTTTTTATCTACACCAAGATATCTTCTAGAAGATATCACTCTCTGCGGCGGCCGCACCGACTTTAACAGCTAATGCTAATGCCTCCTCAACTGTAAAGTAGCGATCTGGATCCGGGGCGTAGCGTGCAATAATCTCCCCTTCTTGGAACATTACAATCTCATCTTTAGCTAATTGCTGCCACACTTCATTGGTAGTAAGTGGGAGCGTTGCAATAACGGCGACCTTGTCATAAGGTGTTGTGACTGCCGCGAAGTTCACGTTGACATCATCATCGAGTAGCGTCGCTTCACCAAAAGGTGCTTGGCGAAGAAGATAGTGAAGAAGCGTACTTGCATGAGCAATCATCCACTCCCCATTAGTGAGAAGATAATTGAAGATCCCTTTCTTGCGAATGGTTGCTGTTAATCTATTAATCTCCTGGAATAAAATATCTGCAGTTGGCTTTTGAGGGAACTTTCTCCGAAGCGCATTTAATATTGCACAAAATGCAGCTTCTGAATCGGTAGAGCCGACAGGTGTATAGAAGTCATCCTCTCTTTTTTGAAAAAGAGGATGAGAGAAGAGGCGTTGGCAGTCGAGATGCCCATTATGAGCAAAAAGCCAATACTCACCCCAAATCTCTCGCATAAAAGGGTGGGTATTTGCGAGAGAGACTTGCCCATAAGTCGCTTTACGAATATGGGCAATCACATTTTTAGATTTAATTTGATAGCTCTTTACAAGATCCGCAACAGGGCTGGAGGCGCATGGTTTATCATCTTGATAGATACGAACTCCTTTTCCTTCAAAAAAGGCGATTCCGAAACCATCTGTATGAATATCTGTTTCACCCCCTCGCTTACGAAATCCTTCAAAGGAGAAGAGGATATCAGTTGGTGTATTACAGTTCATTCCTAATAGTTGGCACATTGAATCCCCCATTTGCTCACTTATTGATAATTGTTCTGATAAGCTTATTGGATCATTAGTTATTGATCATTAACTACTCGATAGTCAGTTACTAAATAGTTTAAATATTTAAATAGTTTAAATCGTTGATTGCTAGAACGTTAAACCATTGTACTCCTATAGGAGTTATAGGTATTTAATCTGTTATTCTAGCCTCAGCGACCATATAAGTCTATTTAAGAGCTTATTTTAAGAGCTTTATATTACTTCATTATGAAGTATATGATCTCCTATACTGCTCCTTATCGGCTCTTCAAGAAACCCCTTTAGGTTTGCTGTTTTTTTCATCAAAGAGAGAGTTGACAGATTTTAATTTTACCTTATAATTGTATTCCTCTTTTGCGGGAATAGCTCAGTTGGTAGAGCACAACCTTGCCAAGGTTGGGGTCGCGAGTTCGAGTCTCGTTTCCCGCTCCAAATTATTAAAAGCCGAACTTTTATAGAAGTTCGGCTTTTTTTATTCCATAATTTCTCCATCGTTCTTGCTATCATATCTCCATTAATTTGAGTGAATGATCTTATAGAATCAGTAAAAAAGGGAATCAAAAGATGTCAGAGATATCAGAAACTCCAGAGAAAAATGGGCGTAATGATCAAAGTTTAGAAGAGAGAATCGAAGATCTCACCGCTCGTATTGACGAACTGGAGAGTCGTGAGGCTTTTCATGAATATACGGTTGAGCTTTTAAATCAAACGATTATTGCTCAGCAGGAGATGCTCGATCGTTTAACGAGAGTCTCTCAACAATTGATAGAAAAGATGAAAGAGATGCCAAAGAGTGAAGAGCAGAGCTGGACGCCAGAAGAAGAGATCCCACCACACTATTGATCTATCAATGATTATCAATGATCTTAAAATGATCCATAGATAAGCTGCCAATGATCTGTTAACGAACTATCAACGAACTATCATCAATATATAGAAAAGAGCATAATGGATATTCCAAAAGAGATTGCGCAATTAGAAGCCCTTTTACCCTATATTCGTACTGAACGAGCACATCAGTTACGTCGTCAATTCTTTGCTTTAAAGCGAGAAAGATCTCCCTCAAAAGAGACAATTTTAAAACTTAAAGAGCAGATTGTGCAATCAGCCTCAGAGACAAAAGCACGCTTAAATGCTTTTCCTGAACTTAATTATCAGACTGAATTGCCGATCTATCAAGCGCGAGAAGAGATTATAGAAGCGCTGAAATCGCATCAAGTTTTAATTGTTTGTGGTGAGACAGGCTCCGGTAAAACAACGCAACTCTCTAAATTTTGCTTAGAGATGGGGTTAGGGGCAAGAGGGACGATAGGCCATACCCAGCCCCGTCGTTTAGCGGCACTCTCTGTTGCAGAGAGAATTGCCGAAGAGCTTGATACACCGCTTGGGGATTTTGTTGGCTACAAGATGCGTTTTAATGAGGAGATCAGTGATAAAACCGTCTTAAAGCTGATGACCGATGGAATTCTCTTAACAGAATTAATGCATGATCGCTATCTTAATCAGTATGAAGTGATCATTATCGATGAGGCGCATGAGCGCAGCCTTAATATCGATTTTCTTTTAGGAATTTTAAAGAAAATTCTACCGAGAAGACCCGATTTAAAGCTGATTATTACCTCTGCAACCATCGATCCTGAAACATTTTCAAATTATTTTGGTGGACCAGAAAAGGCGCCTATTATTGAAGTGTCAGGCCGAACTTATCCTGTGGAGATTCGTTATCGCGATCTCCATCTTGATGAGGAGAATGATCCTATTGAGATAGAAGAGGGGATTATCGCTGCCGTTAATGAATTGCAGAGCGAAAAAGAGGGGGATATCTTAATCTTTCTACCCGGTGAGCGAGAAATCTTAGAGACGGCTGATCTGCTTCGTAAAGAGTTTCGACATTACGATATCTTACCCCTCTTTTCACGCTTGAGTCAGGCAGAGCAGAAGAAGATCTTCTCTCCTAAAGGCAGAAGTCGTATTGTTCTTTCAACTAACGTTGCAGAAACTTCAATCACGGTCCCGCGTATCCGTTACGTCATTGATACCGGTGTCGCAAGAGTGAGTCGTTATAATGCTCGCTCTAGAATACAGAGTCTTTTGATTGAGCCGATCTCACAAGCCGCCGCGAATCAACGATCAGGACGTTGCGGACGGGTTGCGGAAGGGATCGCTATTCGTCTCTATAGTGAAGAGGATTTCAATAGTCGCCCCCTCTTTTTAGATCCTGAAATTTTAAGAACCCACCTTGCTTCGGTGATCTTACAGATGGGGCATCTACGCCTTGGGCATCCTGAAGAGTTCCCCTTTGTTGAGATGCCGGAGATGCGGCAGATTCGGGAAGGATTTCAGACTTTAAAAGAGCTAAAAGCGGTTAATGATGAGGGAAGATTGACGCCACTAGGGCGGACTTTAGCCAAAATTCCGATCGACCCTAAATTGGGGGCGATGATTATCCAAGGTGAAAAAGAGGGGGTAGGCCATGAAGTTTTAGCGCTTGTGGCAGGACTCTCTATTCAAGATCCTCGGGAACGTCCTTTAGAGTTTCAGCAGCAAGCTGATGAGAAGCATCGCCTCTTTAGACAAGAGCGCTCCGATTTTATTACGTTACTCAATCTTTGGGCATGGTATCAAGATCGCGCACGAAAAGAGAGCCAAAATCAGATGCGAAAAGTGTGTCGGGCTCACTTCCTCAATTTTATGCGCATGCGAGAATGGTTCGATCTCTATCAGCAACTGAAGGGGATCTATCAATCATTATCCCTAAAGTGGAACCCATTTCCTAAAAGTGAGGAGAAGAATCAGCCTAAAGGCGTTAAGGAAGGGGAGTATCTTTTCCCATCTTTTAATGAGGATCAGATTCATCGAGCGATTTTGGTCGGCTCTCTCGATCAGATTGGCGAATTAGGGGAGGAGAAGTTCTACAGTGGTGCTAATGGCCGCAAGTTTAAGATCTTCCCAGGGTCTGCGCTCTACCGTAAGCCACCTAAATGGCTAATGTCTCTTGAAATTGTAGAGACAAGCCAAGTTTTTGCCCGCATGAATGCCGCGATCAACCCCGAATGGTTAGAGCGTTTAGCAGAGCACCTTCTAAAACGGGAGTATACAGAACCTCACTGGAGTAAACAGCAAGGACAAGCTGCGGCGTATGAGACAATCCGCCTCTTCAATTTAGCGATTATTAAAAATCGCACGGTCAGTTTTGGGCGCATTAAACCTGAAATATCTCGGGAACTCTTGATTCGAGAAGGTTTAGTCGAAGGGGAGATTCAGACGCGAGCTCCCTTTTATCGCGTTAATAGAAAAACGATCTCAAAAGTTGCCGAGATGGAAGAAAAGACCCGCCGCCGGGATATCTTAATTGAGGAGTGGAAGTTATTTGAGTGGTACAACGAACGATTACCGCAAGATATCTACTCTGTCGCATCACTCGAAAAATGGTGTAAAAACCCTAAAAATAATCAATTATTGATCTTTAGTGAGTCTGATATCTTAGATAATGATGATCAGCTCAACTTAGAAGACTTTCCCACCACCATCTCTTTTGGTCAGCTTCGCCTTAATGCAGTCTATCGCTTTGATCCTGCTGCTGAAGATGATGGAATGACCTTAATGGTGCCTTTAGCAGCGCTCAATCTACTCGATAAGACTCGTCTCGACTGGTTAGTGCCGGGATTATTGAGAGAAAAGATTACAGAGATCTTAAGATCTTTACCGCGAGCATTGCGTAAAAACTTTGTTCCACTTCCTAATGTTGTCGATGAGATGTTAGAAAAATTGAGCTTCGGTGAGGGGAATCTCTACTTTCAGATTGCAGCGTTTTTAACGCGACGATCCGGCATTAAGATTGAGCCTCATCTCTTCGATGAGAATCTTCTTGATAAGCATCTTCGAATCAATATTCGAGTGATTGATACCGGTGGCAAGACAATCGCAGAGGGGAGAGATCTTCAACAACTGACTCAAAAATTGAGAGGAAGAGCCGAAAATGCCTTCCAGCAACTTGCTTCAAGCTTTGGTGCCGGCAAAAAAGAGAAAAAAGCGAGAAACAGTGACGAGAAGGGAGCAAGAGAGGGTGCTCAGCCACACTCTAGAAGACGAGAGGATAACTC
Source organism: Ignatzschineria sp. PL_is040 (assembly GCF_055813795.1). Classification (NCBI taxonomy): domain Bacteria; kingdom Pseudomonadati; phylum Pseudomonadota; class Gammaproteobacteria; order Cardiobacteriales; family Ignatzschineriaceae; genus Ignatzschineria; species Ignatzschineria sp. PL_is040. The sequence goes on along the minus strand of NZ_JBVPGU010000001.1, from coordinate 316,951 downwards.
GATAGCATCCGATCAAGAGGCGAAAGAGCAGATCTGCTTTTCAGTAGATCAGTGGAAGATTGCACCAGAAGAGCGCTTTGTCCGAAATGGTATCGAGCTTAAGGGATATACCGCGCTCTTGATCGATAAAGAGCAACCTTTAACGCTCCGAAAACAGCTCTATGATCGTCCTCATGCAGCTCAAGAGGTGCATCTCAACACATTAGTAACACTGATATTAAAAACACTCCATGAACAGGTAAAATATCTGCGCAGACAGTGGCCTCAATTTGGTAAATTAGCACTAATGTTCCGACAAGTGGGAAATGAAGAGCTTCTGCGAGAAGATCTCATGCGCGCGATTATTAAAGATCGACTTGAAGAATCTTCATCTCTGCCTAGAGATGCCGCAGAATTTCAGAAGGTGATCGAAAAAATGCGCCGGGAGATGGTCTCTGATGCGACCGATCTTAGCCGTTTAATAGTCACAATTTTTGAGCGAGTTAATGAGGTAAGGGAAGCGCTCAATCAGCTTCATCCGATGAATCGTGCTCTAGCAGAAAAACGGATCAAATCTGCCTTAGATCGTTTAATCTATCCCGATTTTATCAGCAAGACGCCTAAAGTATGGCGAGATGAAATTCCCCGGTTTTTAGAAGCGATGGTTGTAAGAATTGAGCGTTTTCCTCAAAACATAACACGAGATAATGAGCAAAATGGTGTCATTGAGCAGCATTGGCAAAATTATCTTAAAGCGCAAAAATTCTTTGCTGATAGGGAAGAGTTGCCTGCGATGTTAGAAGAGTATCGTTGGATGATTGAAGAGATGGCCGTCTCCTTCTTTGCCCAACCGATGCGAACTAAGATGACGGTATCAGAGAAGCGACTCAATAAACTTTGGGATGAAATTGATCTTTTAATCAAAAATAGTAGTTATCATTAAACACAATTAAAGATAGAATCTCCCCCTTCCTTAATGGGGGGGAGACGTTAATGAAGCTGCAACTAAAAAATTAGGGCGCCAGAGGGTTAGAGGGTTAAAAGAATATAAATAATAAGTTATTAGGGCTGGGACATTAATAGTGTTATAGTATTCACACTTGCTTAGCTTATGCTCATATTTAAGTCTCTTGTTTAAGTCTTATATTAAGTCCCAGACTGATCTAGTCTGTAGTGGGAAATGATATGATCTATACGAGAATAGAGATGAAATAGAAATGAAATTCTACTCTTAAATTCCTCTTATATTAGGTTTACCCTCTCTTTTTAAGAAAGGTCTCTTTAGGAAAGAAAATATAAGCAATGGTAAAGCATTAATAATGATGGGCTTACCCCCATTTTATGCTATTTGCGTGAAAATAGATTGCAAAAAAATAGAAAGAGGGTATGATATTCCCTCTTCATCGCCCTGTTGGTTCATAGTTAAGAACTATGACATAAGTGTACTTGACGCTTATTTGAGATTCGGTCGATGCATGTTTTTGGCTGAATGTTCAAGCGCATTCCCTATAAATATTATATTAAAAGGAAATCCCTCTCTTAATTAGGGATCAGTATCTTTATGTCTCAATTTTCTGATTTAAATTTAAATCCTATTCTCTTAGCTGCCGTCCAAAAAATGGGCTATGACAGTGCCACAGAAGTGCAAACGCGTGTTATACCTGTTGCAATGGGTGGCCAAGATGTTATGGTCTCAAGCCAAACAGGTAGTGGTAAAACAGCAGCATTCCTCCTTCCTATTTTGCATCAAATTATGGATGCGAAAGAGCTAGAAGAGAAGAGCGCACCTGAAGAGCGTCCTGCACCTCGTAAAGGTCGTCGTGGTCGTCAACCTGCTTATAAGATGCCGGCACCCCATGCAATTGTGATGTGTCCAACGCGTGAGCTTGCGTTGCAGGTAGCGCAAGAGGCTATTCTCTTAAAGGGGGCTCATCGTGATTTCCGCGTTGCAACTGTTGTAGGTGGTATGCCTTATGGTCGTCAAATTCGCGAACTACAAAATGTCACGCTTTTAGTCGCAACACCTGGGCGTTTAATCGATCTTTATAAACAGAGAGAGATTAGCTTTGATAATGTCCACTTCTTTATTGCTGATGAAGCTGACCGTATGCTCGATATGGGCTTCTCTGAAGATTTAGAAACACTCCATAAGAGCTGTATCAATAATCGTCAAACATTGATGTTCTCTGCTACTTTCCCACCGAAAGTGATGAGATTAGCGGAAGGAATGATGAATCATCCTCTCCGTATCGAGATCTCACCTAAAGATACTATCAATAAGAATATTACCCAGATCCTTCATTGGGCAGATGGTCGTGAACATCAGAAGAAGCTCCTTTTCCATTGGTTGGAAAATGCAAAAATCGATCAAACTGTTGTCTTTGTTCCAACTCAGATTGATGCAGAAGAGATTGCAGATGAGTTAAAAGAGATGGGGCTCTCTGTCGATTACCTCCACGGTGGTATGCAGCAACGTGTTCGTAATCGTTGTCTCGATAATCTCCGTCGCGGTAAAATCAAGATCCTTGTAGCAACAGATGTTGCCGCTCGTGGTATCGATGTCGAGACAATTACTCATGTCTTTAACGTTGGTGTACCAAGACAGCCAGAAGATTATGTTCATCGTATCGGTCGCACAGGTCGTGCGGGTCGTGAAGGAACAGCTGTAACATTTGTTCACTTCAAAGATAAGCGTCTTCTTGATGCAGTAGAAGATTTCATTCAATTAGAGATTAAAGCGAATGTGATCGAAGGTTTAGAGCCTAAGAAAGAGCCATTACGTGGCGCACCAAGAGGTGGCCGTCGTCGTCCTGGTGGCGGTGCTGGTCGTAGAAATGACTCACGTGGTGGTAGAAGAGAAGGTTCTTCACGCCGTACAGAGGGTCGTTCAGAAGGTCGCGGAGATCGCGATCGCAGTCGAGCACCACGTAGCGAAGGTCGTCGCAATGAATCTCGTAATGAGCGTCGTAGCACAACAGATCGTAGCGCACGCCCTTCACGTCGTTCATCAAGTCGCAGTGCCGCGGTCTAATTAATAGGCTGTAGATAGATCATATTTAAAGAGAAACTTTTATCTCTTTTCTCCAATGATCAAAAAATAAAAAATATTGAACTCTATTAATATTCGATGAGATTCAATATTCAATAATCAAACTGAAAGATACCCTCAATCCTCCATCAATTTATGGCTCTGGATTGAGGAGGGTATTTTTATTTATGGCTTGTTTCTTGATATTGAAACAAAAAGGCTGAATGCAGCCGGATCTCGCTATCGCATTTTTTATGAATCACGCGCCGGCAGTGAATGATCTTATCGCTTGTAAATGGCATCAATTTGATACTATTTCCTCGGTATTGTTGATGCCCCGATCTGCGAGCATGCACCGTTGAAAAGAGCAAAATAATTGGCTCCCGCCGCTCCAGATTCTTCTTAAGAATTCTCTATTGCAATAAAAAAGTGCCACCTTTTATTAAGATAACGCTTCTATTGTGATGAATCATCATTAACCGATAGGTATCATGAATGATTATATGAATGATTATTTATTTGAAACTTCTTTAGGAACAATACCTGTTGCAGAGAAATCTGCGGCTGCCGTAAAGAGAACATCGGTTGATGAGTTTAAACCGGTCTCTGTTGAGTCCTGAATGACCCCTACTACATAGCCAATGACAACTAACTGCATCGCAATATCATTGTCGATCTGGAAGAGAGAACAGGCAAGCGGAATCAGAAGAAGCGAACCGCCGGCAACGCCTGAAGCACCACAAGCACCAATTGTCGCAAATATGCTCAAAAGAAGTGCAGAGAAGAAATCCACCTCAATTCCTAGAGTATGAACCGCCGCAAGCGTAAAGATTGTGATAGTAATCGCAGCTCCCGCCATATTGATGGTCGCCCCTAAAGGAATTGAGACAGAATAGGTCTCTTCGCGAACACCAAGCTTACGACTTAACTCGATATTAACAGGAATATTGGCTGCAGAACTACGAGTAAAGAAGGCAGTCATACCACTCTCTTTAATACAACGTAATACTAAAGGGTAAGGGTTTTGACGAATAGCCCAATAGACCAAGAGTGGGTTGACCACAAAAGCAACAATCCCCATTGCCACTAAGAGAACAACGACCAATTCAATATAAGATTTAATCCCTTCAAAACCAGTTTCTGCAATAGTGACAGAGACAAGACCAAAGACCCCGAGCGGCGCAATAAGAATCACTTTTTTAATAACACTTGTTACTAATTGTGCAAGGTCTTGAAAGAGATTGCGAGTTGACGCATTCGTCGATCTTAATGCAAAACCAAAGAGAACACCCCAAGAGATTAAACCGATATAGTTAGCAGTGACTAAGGCATTGACAGGATTATCCACCATATTCATAAAGAGTGTGCGAAGAACATCCGTAATATCTGCCGGTCCTCGTGCTTCTGCTGCCGGAATATCTAAAGGAACAACAACCGGATAGATAAAGCTGATAGAGACCGCCACTAATGCCGCAAGAAAGGTGCCAAAAATATAGAGAAGGATCACCTTCTGCATGGCACCATTACCACTCTCCTGCTTATGGTAGTTAGAGATTGCCGCAATAATGAGGATAAAGATCAAAACAGGAGCAATCGCTTTTAATGCTCCAATAAAAAATTGACCAATAATACCGATTGACTGGGCAACATGAAGAGGGAAGAAGAAACCAACGATAACCCCTAAAATAAGGCCAACGATGATCTGTTGAACTAAACTAAATCGATTAATAAATTGAAAAAAAGTTTTCATCTGTGAAGTGTCCTAATATGGTATGACATTTTGAGAATAGCGCAGGACTTACGGACTGACAAGTCCTGTGCCAGGTTAAATCTCTTGCTGTAGCCAACGCTCAACAATAATCGCTGCAGAGATCGCATCGAGTTGCCCCTTTTTATGGCGCTGTGATGGCTTAAGATAGCGCTCACTCTCTTGTGAGCTATAAGCTTCATTGACAATAAAAACTGGCAGGCCAAATCGACCATGGAGGCGATTGATAAATTTTTGAATAATCTTAAGATGTTCAGTAACAGTGCCATCTTTTGTATAGGGCATTCCCACAATAAATGCATTAGGTTGCCACTCTTTGAGAAGTTTCTCTACCTCTTCCCAGCGGGGCTGATTATGGGTAACTTTTAAGATCGTTAAGGGTTGTGCCGTTTGAGTTAAACAGTTTCCGACAGCAATCCCTAAATTTTGTGTGCCAAAGTCAAATCCTAAGACAATTGAGGGTGCTTCCCCCTCTCTAAATGCCCCCAAATAGGGGCTATTATCATCTCTGTTATCTTCTTTCACGATTAATGATTGAAGCGAATGAAGTGATTGAGTGCTATTTTGCATAATTTAGTAGAGTTGATTAATAGAGTTTTGAGGCTAATCTGAACACCCCAATGATTGACTAGATCAATGATTAAATCGTTGATTCAATCTGTGATTTAATAATACGCAGATTCTTCAAATACGAAGTGCAACAGAAACTACTTAAGCTCCGTCACATACTGATCAAATTGCGGTTTAGGGAAGGGAAGCGGTCTCTTTTCAGGGTAGCCATACCAAAAGAGCCCTTCAATAGCCTCTTCTTGAGGGTTAAGCCCAAAGATTTTATAGACTTCATCATTGAAGAGAAGAGAGCCTGTAGACCATTTAGTGCCGATTCCTTCCGCTGTTAATGAGAGCATCATCATATAGAGCGCGATGCTCAAGGTGGCATAATCTTCATGGGCAACCTTCTCCTTGTCACTCTTTTTTCGAGTCACTAAGATCCACCCAGGAATTCTCTTCCAACGAGCGAGTTTTGTTTCAGCAGAAGCTGGATCACGTTCAGAGAAAGCCTCTTTCGCATATTCGAGAAAACGAGATTTGATCTCTTCTCCCATAAGATAGAATCGATAAGGATGGGTATGGTGATGATTAGGGGCATAAACAGCAAGCTCTAATGCTCGTTTAACAGGCTCAAGCGAAACTTCAGTCGGCTCAAAATGATGAATTGTCCGGCGAGCAATCATTAATTCAGCTAACTTTCTCTGTTCGAAAAGATCCCCACGATCCTGACTCTGCTCAAGAGCGCTCTCTGACATTTCCCTTGATAAATTTGGGTCTACCAACGATTCATTTTTATTCATCATAATAAAATCCTCTTCAATTGATCTGATAAGTTATGAGAGATCTCCCCGATATTGAGCATCTCTTGGCAAATTGCTCTGACCTCTTCTTTTAAAGGTTCCGGTAATCGGGAGAGTTTGGCAAAAGGTGTAACAAGGCGTGCCGCTGTTACGGCATTAATCTTATCAATTTTTACAATCTCTGCCCCTATCCATCGATAGAGGGGGGCGCCTATTCTGGCAAGAGCAATACGATTTCGCCCAATGGATCCCACAATTGCTCTTGCTCGATTAGGATTTTTAAGATCAAAAGCCGGGTGGTTACTGATCATCGCCACATCATCCATCGTTAAGTTCGGATTACGTCCTAGCAGAGAGAAGTAGCGATCTACGAGAAGCGCATCATCTTCATATCGATGATAGAAGCTCTCTAAAATCACTTTTGCTTTTGGATTTTGATTAGAAAGCAGTGCTGTTAATGCCGCATTGATATCGGTCATATTATCTGCTTTCTCATATTCTCTTACTGCTAACTCACTCTCATGGGGGAGACGACTTAGATAGTGCAACGCCACATTTTTAATCGCTCTTGCTGCAATAGAATCCTCTTGGAATCGATCATAAAGCGCTTGCCAATGTTTCTGGAAACGAGTAGCAAGACCCACTTCTACCTCTCTTTTGATTTGATAGAGTGGTAAGATCTCTTCACTTTCTAAGCGATCGAAAAGATGATCATTATCGGGCAAGGTTAAGAGTAGTGCAGCAAATCCAGGTTCTTGATAAGCATAATCAAATAGAGGTGCGAATGCATCACCTATCATCTTGATCTGCTCTTCTCGTGCCAATTCTCGGTTGAAAAGAAGGCGCTCTACTAATTTTTGAGCAGCATCCCACTTTGCAAAGTAATCACGCTCATATTGAATCAGGATTTTCAGATCATCGATCGATTGTGGATAATCGACCATAACAGGTGCAGAGAAGTCTCTCAATAGTGAGATCACCGGCACTTCATCAATATTGTGGAAGATTAAACATTGATGCGCCATCGTCAATGTATAGGTCTCTTCGAGCAGCATCTCTCCTTGACGATTGAAAAAGGCATATTTAATCGGGATCGGCAACGGCTCTTGTAGCTCATTAGTGACAGGATCGAAGAGAAATTGCTTCAATGAGAGGCGCATTTCTCGTTTATCGGGATAATATTCAGTGGCGACTTGAATCTTGGGTGTTCCTCTTTGAGAGTACCAGAGGGGGAAGTTTTCAAAAAGACGAGGATTTTCCATCTTCATCGCTGCATAGAAATCATCGACAGTCACAGCCATGCCATCAAACTCTTTAATATAGCGCGCAAAGCCTCGATCAAAGCCTTCTCGACCTAAAATGGTTTGATAGAGGCGAATAATCTCTGCCCCTTTTTCATAGGTTGTTGTGGTATAGATATTCTCAATTGACCCCAATTTGTCGGGGCGGACCGCATGTGAGAGAGGGCCTTGATCTTCAGGGAATTGATGTAAACGGAGAAAATTGACATCTTCAATACGACGAATGCCGGGCTCTACTTCCGACATAAACTCCTGCTCACGAAAGACCGTTAAACTCTCCTTTAATGAGAGGTTAAACCAATCTTGACAGGTGATACGATTCCCCGTCCAATTATGAAAATACTCATGAGCAATGACCGCTTCAACGAAACGAAAGTCACGATCGGTCGCTTGCTCTTTTGTTGCTAAAATACAGCTTGTATTAAAGAGGTTAAGCCCCTTATTCTCCATTGCACCACTATTAAAATCATCCACTGCGACCACATTATAAAAATCGAGATCACATGCTAATCCAAAACGATCCTCATCCCAACGCATCGCTTTTTTGAGGCTTTCAAGCGCAAAGTCACAGGCACCAATATTCTCTTTAGATGCATAGATACGAAGCTGTACGGGGCGACCATCAGGACGAATATGTTGATCTTCGATAAATTGCAGATCGCCGGCAACAATCGCAAATAGATAAGTGGGTTTAGGATAGGGGTCCTCCCAAATGGCATAATGACGCGTTTCATCAAGAACTCCATTCTCTATCAGATTGCCATTAGAGAGAAGAATAGGGTAGCATTGATCCGCTTCTAAAGTGACGCGATATTGTGCCATCACATCAGGGCGATCAGGGAAGAGCGTGATGTTTCTAAAGCCTTGAGGCTCACAGTCCGAGCAGATAATGCCTCTTGAAAGATAGAGGCCACTTAACGCGCTATTCGCCGCCGGCGAGACACTATTTTTGATCTCAATCAGTTGCTCACGTGCATTTAAAGTTAATGACAGATTACCTGCCTCATCTAACAATGAGCTGATATCTTCCTCTTTCCCATCGATCTTCAATTGAATATCAAACAACATCTTTGATCCATGAAGCTTGATAGTATGGGGTAGATCGATATTTTCTTCTACAATCACCTTAAATTGAGAGCGCACTCTGCTAACCTTAGGGTCGAGAGAGAAATGGAGATCTAAATGGGGAATTGTAAAGGTGGGAGCAAGATAATCTAAACGATAGATCTGCTGATCTGAACGGGGCGTAAATGGCATAGAGAGATCCTTTCTATCGGTCGCACGCTTTAGGAGGCAACCTTCAAACAACTAGAATAGTCACTAGAGTAAACGGTTATAGATAAACAGTTATATAAACGGTTATAGTAAACTGTTTCAGCAAACAGTTAGAGTAAAAAATGAGTTTATGACTTATGAGTATAAAACAGGTAATTAAATCATTGAGTACTCTCAATAAGAATCCGCTAATGCGTTACTACAACAGAAGGTTGTAGTGAAATATTACACAAATTAGCGGATCGAGATATTAAATTTTTCGAGAAATATTTCAATAATTCTTTCGGGAAATAGCGCTTATCGGGAGCTATTTTTTAAATTGAATACTGTTAATGGCAGCTTCCGCCCCTTTTGTATCATTGGTAGTACCTAAGCAGATGGTGGTAATTTGCTCTTCTACCGCAATACGACAATATTCATAATAGGGAACGTTATTTAGACGCGTCTCAGCAATATAGTTGATCTGGGTATCACTCTCTTTAACAGGCATTACTTTAAAATCGACAATCTCATTAATCGCATCCATCTGCTCATTCATCACCTCTTCAAATTCAGAGAGGGTGATCACAACCCCTTCAGGCAGATCGATCGTGACAGCGTAGAGGATATCTTTCTCAATATCTCCCTCTTTAGCTTGAAGTAGTGTAATGTTCTCCGCAGGAGCACCCTCTAAACGGACGGCGACAATCGCATCTTTCTTATCCATTACATCTTGAAATTGCTCACTGACCTTCATCGTAAAGAGCTGATCCTCAGGGGAGAGGCTCTTTAGTGAGTCACCACATGCTGCTAAAATCATCATTGCGCCTAAGGCGATAGTTGCTTTTAATAATTTGTTCATGGTTAATCCTAGCATCTTTTGTCGATAATAGGATCGATTCTAACATATCTAGCGACAGTGGTTAAGTATCGATTTTTGCAATCTCAATGGGAACTCCTACCGCATCTAAAAGAGAGAGTTGTCTTTGAAAATCTTTAAGCTCCCCCGTAGTTAAAAGCTGTAATGTTTTAAGAGGTAATGCTTTAATGCTATGGCTCTTTTCCTTACTAACTGTAGTCTCCACATCGTTAACACTATAAAACGTCGTAATACGATGGGGGTAACGCATGGTTATTTGGCTATAACACTCTTGGACAATCGCATTTGCCGGATCGATGATAGTGATCTCTTTTGGAAGAAGCGCCTTAAGTGCCGGTATTAAGAAGGGAAAATGGGTGCAACCCAAGACCAATTGATCGATCGGATATTGGAATAGCGGTTTTAATGTCTCTTCTAGAATCTTTTGATTATCAGCTAGCGTTAGCTTCTGTTTCTCTACCAAATCGACCCATTCCGAACCGATAATTTTATGGAGTGTCTGCGCTTTTGCAAAGCGCTCTTTAAGGCTCTTTAATCGTTCACTATGGAGTGTAGAAAGCGTTGCTGCGACAGCAATATGACCGCTCTTTGTCGCTGTTGCCGCTAACTTAATAGCCGGTTCAATACCGATAATAATAAGATCGGGGTATTTTTCTCGTAACTTCTCAGCACTTACCGCTGTTGCAGTATTGCAGGCAATCACTAACGCATCAATCTTTCGGGATAGAAGTTCCGCTGTTAAGCGCTCCATTCGTTCATGGATATAAGCATCACTCTTCACACCATAGGGAAGGTGGCCAGAATCAGCAATATAGATAAATTGTGTTCGATTGAGTGGGGGAGCTGCTAAAAAAGCATTTAAAATAGAGAATCCCCCAATACCAGAATCGATTAAACCAATCTTTATCACACCTCTCCCTTTTTTATCCCTGTTCTACTAATAGATCTATCGGCGCCCTAAAGGAACAACGATAGATGGATCTAAGAGAGGTGCTTCTTCAACCTCTTCCTCTTTTGTCATCACCTCTTCTGCTAAAAGAGAGAAATCTTCAGGATCGATATCAAGCATCGTTTCGTAGGTGATAAGATCCCACATCTCAAAGAGATTACCATTGCCTAGGAGAATCAGATCACTCTCGATATTGGCATATTGCATCAACCTCTTCGGTAGGACCATTCGGCCTTGAGCATCTAAGATAACTTCTGTTGCGCCACCTCGAACAAAGCGTGCAAAGTCACGCTCTTTCTTTACAAAAGGGTTTAGTTTTTCTAATTCTTCTTCAACTTGGCGCCAAGCTTCGATCGGATAGAAGTTAAGACATTTATCGAGCGCACGGCTAATGACAAAATGATTCATGCCATTAAACTGTTTTCTAAGGGCGGCAGGGAGCGCGATACGATTCTTCGCATCGACCTTTAACTCATATTCCCCTAAAAACTGATACATATTTGTAACCTGTGCCTACAATTGATCATGAAGATATTCCACCCATTGATCATATTCCGCCTTAAAAAAGTGGAATAAGATCATTTTATAATACGATTATCAGCGATAAATGCCAACCTTTTATCGGCAGAAACTACCTATTTGCGTAATACTCATAGTCATCTTCATAATTTCACCACTTTAGTTGTTTACTTCGGTTCTACCAACCAGATAAGTGGTTTTAATTCTCGCATCATAAACCGAGGAATACGGGGAGAACATTGCTGGTGAATTTTGGGATCCATGCGGAACTTGATCACTTGGAAAATCTCCCTAAATTCCGGGATCTTTGTTGCATCTTTCCCCTCTAGTAGAGATGCTAAATAGGAGAGCTGAGAGAGCACAGATTGCATCTCAATCAACTCATCATTAATCGTTGAGATATCTCGTTCTCTATTCTTAATCGGCTCATCTTTCATCCGCTCTAGAGAATTTGAGAGAGAAACAATAGAGACTTGAGCTCGGCGGAGCGCTAATTTAAGATCAGCATCGTCCTCACTCTCTTTCGTAATTTGCCATTTCTCAATCTCTTCAATCACCGTAAAGAGATCTTTTCTCGCACTTTTAGTAAGTCGCGGAAGATTTACCTTCTCCCAACTTGGAAGAAAATGGCTAAAGCCGATCGCAATAACAGCGGCAATTAGGGTATCAATGATGCGCTCAATAGAGACAGATATCCCTTGGAACATCGTTAAGTCTTTACTAATGTTGAGAATAATTAGGACATAGACTGTCGTAAAAGTGACACTAAGTGGGTTATGGATACGAATTAAACCATTATTAAGAATAACCGATACAAAGAGGATGGAGAGTAACCCTAAAGTTGAGATCTCCATGGAGATTAAGATCCCCCCAACGATACAGCCAATAATGGTGCCAATAATTCGATTTCTACTGCGCTCTTTAGTGAGACTAAATCCTGGTCGCATAAGACTTAAGAGTGTAAAGGCAATCCAGAAACCGTGAGAGAGAAAGTCAGTCATACTCACAATTGAGAGTGCGCAAAACATCGCCAGTGAAGAGCGAATTGCAAAACGTAACACAGGTGACTGGAGGGTTAAGTTTTGGGTAATATAATCATGAGACCAGTGGGATTGAGAGAGAAATTTTTTCAATTTATGCTTTGGAAAGCTCCCCTCAAGGGCAACATCATCGACTAAGAATGAGCGAATACGCTCTAAATTACGGGAAAGTGACCAAACTTTACGAAAGTGATTCGCTACAATTTGATAGGCCTCTAACGCTTCACCCTCTAAATCTTGCCGGCGTAGAAGTTCTAATTCATACTCTAATGCTCGTAATTCCGCTTTAAAGCCGAGACGCTTTAACATATCGCCGGCGCGCATTGAATACATCCCCATCTCTTCAAGATTGATTCCCGCCTTAGAGAAACTATCACGAAAGAAGATCTGTAGATCACTATTGGGATAGTTTTCACGAATAATGACAAAATCTTGCAATGGGATAGTTGCAATCTCGCGAGTTTCAATTAGGAGTAACAACTCATTGACCATCTGGTTAAGACGATGATCCTTCTCATAATCGAGCCTAAAGAGAAGGTCTCGCATCACCTGTAACTCCTCAAGTAGTTCAGTTTGAGAGTTGATAAAGTTTTTAAACTCTTTCTCAATCACTACATTTTGACGGTAACATTTTGAGAGTGCTTTAAGATAGCGCGACAGGAGAAAGTAGATGCCGGAGAGATTCTGCCGCACAATATAGATCTGAAAAATCTTCGTCACCGCCATGCTAAAGGCAAAATAGAAAAGAGCCCCTAAAGAGAAGAAGAAGAGGTAGACCGCGGGAGTGGCAGCGCTATTAGATGCGGCAAGAAGGGCCGTAAAGCCCACGATAAATCCGAGAGCGATAAATTTAGCCTTAAAAGCATAGATGAAGGCTACGACAAATGAGATAAGTGAGAGTGAAACGATCTTTAGAAGATGGAGCCCTGGTGATTGAAAGATAAAGAGCAGGGTAATAATCACAATCGCAATAAAGGTGCCGAGCATCTCATTGCGTTTATGCTTTAAGGTACCGGTTTGATCGGCAATAGACATGGTTAGACTACCGTAGCCGGCAATCATTAAGATCTCTAAGGGAATTGAGAAGAGGGCTAAAAGCGCAACAGGCAGAAAGATCCCTAGCGCCATCTTTACCCCCATGGCAAAGTCGCTACTAAAAAAGAATCGATAAGTTACTGTAATAAAGTGATTCATACTTCTAAAACCCCACATTTAAAAACGCCATATTAAAGATCATGCTCTAATATGGCGTACTGATGCCTATTTCAATGCTCATCTCTAGGTTAGCATCTTTACCCGAGAAAAGGGGAAGATCCTAGAAGAGTGCAAATTTTACTAAAAATAGAATCGCAATGATATAGGTTGCAGGATGAATATCTTTTAATTTTCCTGTTCCTAGTTTTAATGCAACGTAGCTAATAAAACCAAAAGCGAAACCTTCTGCAATTGAGTAGGTAAAAGGAATACCTAACACTAAGAGTGCCGCTGGAATTGAATCGGTAGGGGAATCCCACTCAACTTCTGTTAACTCTCTTAACATCAAGCCTGCGATATAGACTAATGCCGGAGCCGTTGCATAAGCGGGAATTGAATTCGCTAATGGTGAGAAGAAGATCGCGAGAATAAAACAAGCAGCAATCGCAAGTGCTGTAAGACCTGTTCGTCCTCCTGCTTGAACGCCGGCAGTACTCTCTACATAAGCTGTTACAGAACTCGTTCCTAACAGACTTCCGGAAAGAATCGCCGTACTATCTGAAAAGAGCGCACGATTGAAGCGTTTTTTCGCATCCGGCACTTTTGTCTCATCAAGTAATCCACTCTGCTTAGCAACACTCATTAAAACGCCCGTGGCATCGAAGAGTTCAACAAGTACCAGCGCAATTAAGATCTGTACAAAGCTGCCACTTAAGACCTTTTCAAAACTTAACTGGAAGAAGGTTGGTTCAATAGAGGGGGGCGTTGAAATCACACCTTTAAACTCTGTGTGACCTGCTAAAGCACTGATCACAGAGACAATCAAGATACTTAAAAGAATCGCACCTCTAATCTTAAAGTTATCTAACACTACAATTAAGAAGAATCCTAAAATTGCATAGAGCGCACCGTGAGATGAGAGATCACCTAAGCTTACAAGCGTTGCTGAATTCGCCTTGATGATGCCTACTTCAGGATTAGAAAGACCAATGAACGCTAAGAAGAGGCCGATACCAGCACCGACAGCAGCTCTTAATGATTTAGGAATACCATTGATAATCCATGAACGAAGCCCGGTAATAGTGAGTGCAAAGAAGATCACACCGGAGACAAAAACAGCTCCTAAAGCTTCTTGCCAAGTGTAGCCAAAACCACCCGCAGCAACGGGAGCTGCAATTGTAAACGCAAAGAAAGCATTCAGCCCCATTCCCGGTGCAAGTCCAACAGGATAGTTTGCAACAAATGCCATCACTAAAGTACCAATTGCGGCAGCAAGACAGGTAGCCATAAAGACAGAATCGTGATCCATCCCTGTAGTTGAGAGCAGGCTTGGATTTACGAAAATGATATATGACATCGTTAAGAAGGTCGTAATTCCGGCAATGATCTCTGTTCGAGTCGTTGTGCCGTGTTCTTTAAGTTTAAAGAGTTTCTCTAACATGACGCGTCCTTTTTGCGAAGAGAAATGAAAAAAGTCTCGCAGGTAGTACGAGACTTATGGGGTTAAGAAGATCGTTTTTTAGGGGGGATCATCAGCGATAAGATGATCGAACCCACTAAAGTTCCTAAAATTATTGTCAAAGAGATCGTAATCGGAAAATGGTAGTCGAAATAGAGTACTAACATCTTAATACCGATAAAGATTAAGATAATCGCCAAACCATATTGTAGTAGATGGAAGCGTTCTGCCATATCTGCTAAGAGGAAATACATGGCTCTTAATCCTAAAATTGCAAAGACGTTAGAGGTCATCACAATAAAAGGATCAGCGGTGATAGAGAAGACCGCCGGCACGGAATCGACTGCAAAGATAATATCGGAAATGGTAATCAAAACTAAAACGATAAAGAGCGGTGTTGCGTAACGAACGCCCTCTTTGACAATAAAGAAGTGCTCTTTTTGATACTCATCAGTTGTCTTCACAAACTTTTTAGTCCATTTGACGATCTTATTCTCACTCAAATCTGCTTCATCGTCATGACCAAAGCACATCTTGATCCCGGTAAAGAGGAGGAATGCGCCAAAGACGTAGAGAATCCACTCAAACTTAGAGATCAAGAAGCTACCGATCAACACCATCACAACCCGTAAAAAGACCGCTGCTAAAACGCCATAAACTAAGACGCGACGCTGATAGATATTAGGAACTTTGAAGAAACTAAAGATGAGGAGAAAGATAAAGATATTATCGATCGAGAGTGATTTTTCAACGATGTAACCGGTTAAAAACTCAAGCGCTTTACTTGTTGCATATTCACTCGTTGTGGCAAATTCACTAGGAATAAGGATCTCTGGTGGCAGCATATAACGAATATAGCCCCAGATTCCTGCCATAAAGAGTAGCGCGACGGTGATCCAGATGAGCGTCCAGATCAAAGCCTCTTTTACGCTAACACGATGATCGCCACTTGCTTTGAGTGCAAACATGTCGATAAGGATCATTACGGCAACAACAATGGCAAAGATAGTATAGAGAAGGGGGGAACCTAAGGAGTGAACCTCCTGCGCGATATGCGCAGTAGATTCGATTGTTTGTGCGACAACTTCAGTCACTGAGAAATACCTCTAAAAAAAGGGTAGATAAATAAAGCGTAAGTTTATGGGATTTTGCTATCAAGGTCTATATCTTTAGTGAAAGGTAATTTAAGAAGTCCCTCAAGAGGTTAAAGCGCGCAATTAATCTTACTAATTGCGCGAAAGATATCTACCAAATTGACTGCTAGCTACATAGATAATTCTAGATTCAAATCTTTAGATCCAAACCATTTAAGTTATTTAAATTTTAAGATTCAAATTGGAAATAGTGATCGAGATATTGCGCAAATGGGATTTGAGGTGAAGCTTCAATTGCTTGCTGTTTCTCCAGAGATTTGATGGCACTCTCCTCAAATGCAACGCGACTCTTCTCATCTAAAGGCTTGAGCTCTTTTTGATAGAGCTTTTTCGCCTGCGTTAAGAAAAATGTCTGATAAGGAGTGCCGCTCTCTTTGAGCGCAGTTAAAACCTGTTGTGAAGGGAGTAGGGAAGGATCTTCAACGCGCGCATACATCTTCTCAAGAGCTGCTTGATATGCTTCTCCTAATATGGGGGCCAAAGGTGTTAACCACTCTAATACCGCTAAAATAGAAGCTTTAAGAGTGCGAGTTGTTCCGGCAACATTAAATTCTTGAGCGAGATCTAATCCTCGCTTAGCAACTGCTTTCATATTTTTCTGATTATGCTCATACTCTTTTTGCGATAATTCTGGCGCATCGGTCAAGATAGAAGCTGTCATCAAGAGTTGTACAAAGCGCATCTCATCGATTCCAATGCCTTCCGCTACGAGCGGGTTAATATCGATCGATCTCAACTCAATATACTCAATCCCACGGCGATTGAGCGCTGTTAAGAAGTTTTCACCAGGGCGCATAATCTGTTTTGGACGAACACTTGCGTAATACTCATTTTCGATCTGTAAAATGTGATTGTTGATCTGGTTATATTCGCCATTTTCTACCACCGGAATTTGCGAGAAGATATTGCATGGTGTGGTAATCGCAAATTGAATATTTTTGGTAAACTCTTCAATCGTATTGAATGAGACATCAAAGTGGCACTTATTATTGCCGTAACCGATATCAGAAAGACGTAGCGATTCCCCTTGGTCAAGATAGCTATCTGTTGCATTAAGCGACGCAAAAGGATTCTCTTTCCCACGAAGAAAGCTCTTATCCATTACCGGCGATGCCCCTAAAAGAAAAGGAATCACAAAGCCATAGCGAGAGATATTACGACAAGCATGGAGATAACGATCTGTCTTAAACTGCTGTAAGCTCATCTCTTTTATCTCTTGACGGTCAAATGCATTTTGAAATGCATCAAAGAGATGATCTTTTAAGGAGAAATTATAGTGAATGCCGGAGATAACCTGCATCATTTTGCCATAGCGAAGGCTCAATCCCTTACGATAGAGGGACTTCATCTTGCCATCATTTGAATTGCCATAATGACCAATTTCGATCTCATCTTCCGATTCAATGAACGGGGGCATAGAATTAGGCCAAAAGATCTCATTATCTAACTTCTCTAAGACAAATCGTTGAATCTCACTGAGGTCCGCCAATGCTTTTTCAGGAGAATCCACAGGATCCGTGACAAATTCAAGCAGGGATTCTGCAAAGTCAGTGGTAATATTGGAGTGAGTTAATGCCGAGCCGATCGCTTTTGGATGCCCTTTATCACTAATTCTGCCTGTCTCTGGGTTGATTCGAAGAGTCTCTCTTTCGAGCCCAATATTAACCTCTTTGAGGGAGGATTGATGCTTTCCAAGGAGTGTCAGATTTTTCTCTAAACGGTCTAGTAAATTATCCATGCAAACGCTCTCTTATCGGTACTACGGGGTTGTTCATTCTGATTCTATTGCATCTATTGCGCCTATCGGGCATCAATAGGGTCATCATTAGGTTGAAACAGGGCGAGATTAAAGCCGACTTTCTCCTGCCATATATTGACTATATTACAAAATAGCTCTGCCGTCTTTTCTGTATCATAGAGTGCGGAGTGAGCTTGACTATGATCCCACTCAATGCCGGCAGCTTGAATCGCCCGTGCAAGCACTGTTTGCCCATAAGCAAGGCCGGCAAGGCTTACCGTATCGATGACGGAGAAGGGATGGAAAGGGGAGTTTTTAATGCCGGTCCGTTCGATTGCTGCATTTAAAAATGCAAGATCGAAATGGGCATTATGCCCCACTAAAATAGCACGAGTGCATCCTTTCTCTTTCAACGCAGCACGAACAACAGCAAAGACCTTTTTCAGCGCCTCTTTTTCAGAGATTGCAAAGCGGAAAGGGTTATCGATCTTGATGCCGTTGATCTTCATCGACTCAGGATTGAGAAGAAGCCCTTTCTCTGGCTCAATATGTGCAGAAACACTCTCTGCCATGGTGAGTCTACCCTCATCATTCATATCGATCACAACAGCAGCGATCTCTAAGAGGGCATCTGTTCGTGGGTTAACCCCACCTGTTTCCACATCAATAACGACGGGAAGAAAACCACGAAAGCGCATTGAGATGGGGGGAGGGGATTGTAAATGATCTGCCATAATCTTTGAAGAGTCTCTTCTTCCTTTTCTATTAAATCTTTTAAGTCGGTTTGGATCAGTCTGAAGTTGATTATCAACACTTGATCTAATCTGATAAGTTACTTCGATGAGGCGCTCTTTTTAGAGGGGCTCTCCGTTGAAATCTCTTTCTCATCACTCTTTTGATGATCTTTGTGAAAAACAATCTCAGGCGCAACACCTTCTGTCACACATTTCTCATCGACAATTACCTTAGCAACATTATCGAGTGATGGGAGTTCAAACATCGTATCTAAAAGTAGGTGTTCGATAATACTTCTTAAGCCTCGCGCTCCTGTTTTACGTGCTAACGCTTTTTTAGCGATCGCTCTTAAAGCAGATTCTGTAAATTCTAATGAGACATCTTCCATCTCAAAAAGATAAGAGAATTGCTTTGTTAAAGCATTTTTCGGTTCCGTTAAGATATTGACAAGTGCATCTTCATCTAACTCTTCAAGCGTTGTGATGACAGGCAGTCGGCCAATAAACTCCGGGATTAAGCCATATTTCGCTAAATCTTCCGATTCCACCTCAGATAAGAGTTGGGAGATATTTTTCTGTTCATCTTTCGCTTTTACCTCTGCGCCGAAACCGATCCCCCCTTTCGATTGGCGCTGTTGCACAATCTTATCAAGGCCAGAGAATGCACCACCACAGATAAAGAGAATATTGCGAGTGTTAACATCAATGAGCTCTGCATTTGGGTGTTTACGTCCGCCGGTAGGGGAGACGGAAGCAGTTGTTCCCTCAATAATTTTAAGAAGCGCTTGTTGCACCCCTTCACCGGAGACATCGCGGGTAATAGAAGGATTTTCACTTCTACGGGAGATCTTATCGATCTCATCGATATAGATGATTCCAGATTCCGCACTCTCCACATCAAAGTCACAGTTTTGAAGAAGACGAAGAACTATATTTTCAACATCTTCCCCGACATAACCTGCTTCCGTCAGTGTCGTTGCATCAGCGATGGCAAAAGGAACATTGAGCGTTTTTGCTAAAGTCTCTGCAAGAAGAGTCTTTCCTGATCCTGTCGGACCAATAAGGAGAATATTACTCTTACTAAGCTCAACCTCTTTCGTATCAGAAAAACGCTCACTCTCTAGACGTTTATAGTGATTGTAAACAGCTACACTTAAGGTGCGCTTTGCATCTTCTTGACCAATCACATACTCATCAAGGTGTGTAAAGATCTCTTTTGGGGTAGGAAGGCTCTCATACTCCGCTTCAAGCTCAGCTTTAACATCTTCTACTACAAGATTATTACAGAGCTCAATACACTCTTTACAGATATAGACACCATTTCCTGAGATAAGGCGTTCTGCTTCGCTCTGATCTTTACCACAGAAGGAGCATTCGATACTTTTTGTGGGTTTATCAGTTTTATTACTCATTGTGTGAATTCACTCCAATTCTTTCATTTATCAACGCTTGATATCATCATTCTTAAATATCGCATATCGCATATCAGAGACTTCTTTATAGATCTGAATGACTCGATTTAACCCGATTGAGCTCAATTTAAGTGATATTTATCATGATACTTCTCATGATATTAATCCAATTAACGCTTAGTGACGACCTGATCGATCAAACCATATTTCATCGCCTCTTCCGCGCTCATAAAGTTATCGCGATCGGTATCTTTTTCGATCTGTTTAACTGTTTTGCCGGTATGATGCGCAAGGAGAGTATTGAGTTGCTTCTTAATTTTAAGCATCTCACGCGTGTGGATCTCAATATCAGACGCCTGCCCCTGATATCCTCCAAGCGGTTGATGGATCATCACCCGTGAATTAGGAAGGGCAAAACGCTTACCTTTAGCCCCGGCAGTTAATAAGAATGCTCCCATACTGCAAGCTTGTCCTAAGCACATTGTTGATACATCAGGCTTAACAAATTGCATTGTATCGTAGATCGACATGCCGGCAGTGACAGATCCTCCTGGAGAATTGATGTAGAGATGGATATCTTTATTGGGATCTTCCGCTTCTAAAAAGAGGAGCTGCGCCACAATTAGGTTAGCCATATGATCTTCCACCTGACCGACCATAAAGATAATCCGCTCTTTAAGAAGTCGCGAGTAGATATCATATGAACGCTCTCCACGACCAGTTTGTTCAACAACCATAGGCACTAAACGCGCCATTTCAGTATCGATAATAGAAGACATTACGAATTTTCCCTCTGTGGTTTAAACCAATTAATCTCAATTAATCTCTTTCAAACGAGCCATTTTAGCAGAAAAGCAAAAAGCATTATGAATAATATTCAGATATTCTCAAATATCATTTCAATCTGCATCTGCTTAAGAAATTTCGCAAAAATTATCTTCCCCTAAAGAGAGCTAAAGATCCCATTCCTCCACTTCAATTATGGATAAAATATCTCTGAAATCTCTCGCCCTTAGTAGTAAGATAGGGGTGATTTTTTAGATAACTTTTGTACCATTTTTTATTTGTAGCATCTTTTTAGTGCCTTAAGTATTCAACACCTTATAGCCATGAAGTTATGATACTTAAGCGCAATTTTCATTAATTTGAACAACCTACTTAAGCAACTATTTAAGTAACTATTTAAGTAACTATTTAAGTCACTAATTAAAGCAGAAACAGAGGATTAATCGCAGTGAGAGAGACATTCAATTTTTGTGCAGGTCCAGCAACAATGCCTTATAAAGTCTTAAAAGAGGCGCAAGCAGAACTTCTCGATTGGCAGAAGCAGGGCGCTTCTGTGATGGAAGTGTCCCATCGTAGTAAAGAGTTTGTAGCATTAGCAAAAGAGTGTGAAGCAGACCTTCGTGAGTTGCTCGATATCCCGGTAAACTACAAGGTTCTTTTTCTCCAAGGAGGCGGCCTTTCACAATTTGGTTTAGTGCCTCTCAACCTATTAGGTGATCGTATTGGTGATGGTAAAACCACCGTTGATTATATAGAGACGGGGATCTGGTCCAAAAAAGCAGCCGCTGAAGGCGCTCGTTACGCAAAAAACAATATTCTCTATAGTGGAAAAGAGGAGGGTTATATCTCTATACCAAGAGAGAATGAGATCTCCCCTAATCCCAATAGTGCTTACCTTCATCTCTGTTCAAATGAGACGATCAATGGTGTTGAATTCTTCTACGATATTAAAAATAGCCCCATCCCTGTTGTTGCAGATATGAGCTCTAACATCCTCTCCCGTAAGATCGATGTAAGTCAATATGGCGTGATCTATGCCGGCGCACAAAAAAATATTGGTCCTGCAGGTTTAACTTTAGTTATTGTAAGAGAAGATCTATTAGGAAATGCCTCCCCCTATGTTCCTGATGCACTGAACTATACGCTACAGGCTAAAAATGATTCAATGCTCAACACACCGCCAACTTTTGCAATCTATCTTATGAGCTTGGTACTTAAAGCGCTTAAGGAGAAGGGTGGCTTAGAGGAGATCGAGAAGCTTAATCATAAAAAAGCATTCCTACTCTACAATACTATCGATAATAGTCGCCTCTATCGTAATCGTGTGGATGTTGACGCTCGCTCAAATATGACTATTCCTTTTACACTCGCAGATCCTACCTTAGATGCACTCTTCTTAAAAGAAGCAGAAGAGAATCATCTAATCAACCTTAAAGGACACCGTAGTGTTGGCGGTATGAGGGCAAGTATCTACAATGCAATGCCGATTGAAGGCGTCATCGCTTTGACGAACTTTATGAAAGACTTTGAAGATCGTCACTACTCATAGTCCGCACTCTATTCATAATTTGTGATTCGTAATTCGTAATGAGTATCTCTAAGAGAGTCCTACAAGAGTCCTAAAGTTATAGGGCTCTCTTTTATTGGGTTTGTATTGAGTTTTATTGGGATTTATTGAATTATGATGATCTTCAGCACTACCGATTACTTCTAAGTAATGTAGGCAAAAAAGTTAAACAAAAAAGCTCGATTCCGCTATACTAAAACGAGTTTTATCAATTGAAATGGAACTGATAAGGGTGTTTATTGGTCACTCTTACAGATCATATTCCTTATACTCTCGATGGTAGGGATATCTCTTATCGCACTGATTGCAAAAAGTATTCAGCAAAAAGATATATAGATAGATATATAAAATATATAGATTTTTGATCAGCAAACATTTGCGAACTAATCAAACAGACAATGGATATAGAAAACGTAATGGTTAATGGGAAAAAATTCATCAAAAGCCGCTTTGCCAAATTAGTCGGTGGACTCTTTATCTCGTCAGCACTTCTATTTGGCCAATCGACAATCGCCGCAACCGATACACCAAAAACGCCGATTATCACGAAGCCTTCCTATAATGAGCAACTGATCAATTCTGCCCATACGGCAATCTTGGCACAATATCATTATGATCGTATCCCTATTGATGATGCACTATCAGAGCGTATCTATACACTCTACCTTAAGGCGCTCGATCCACAGAAGGTCTTCTTCGTTCAATCAGATATCGAACAATTTGAGCAATATAAGTATAGCTTTGATGACTTCATTCGCCGCTCACAATTAGAGATTCCCTATGAGATGTACCAACAACTCCTGATCCGTATGGATGAGCAGTATGCAATGGTCACCGAGATCTTAGCTGAAGATTTTGATTTCGATGTAGATAAGAGTCTCTTCATTCAGCGCAAAGATGAAAATTTCCCCAAAGATAAGACCGAGATGCGTCAACTTTGGAAAGATCGTCTACAAAATGAGCTGATTAACCTCATGGTCACAGATGATGCCTTGACCCTTGAAGAGGCAAAAGAGAAGCTCCAGAAGCGTTATAATGCACGTCAAAAACGTATTCATGATATGGAAGAGGGAGAACTCTTTAGTCTTATTATGAATGTAGTTTCTCTCAGTTTTGACCCCCATTCTGGTTACTACTCCGCTAAACAGATGGAGCAGTTTAATATTAGTATGAGTCTTTCACTGCAAGGAATCGGTACGGTTTTACGCCAAGATGATGATTCCATCAAGATTGTAGAGGTCGTTCCTGGAGGACCTGCAGACTTGACTGGCCAGGTGCAGATCGGTGATGAGATTATCGGTGTTGCGCAGGGAGAAGATGGTGAGTTTGTCGATATTGTTGGGATGCGTCTTGATAAAGTGGTTGAGATGGTTCGCGGCGAAAAAGATACCGTTGTCCGTCTACAGATGATTGGCAATAAAGGAAAGGGCGCAGAAAAAATTGTTAAGATCGTTCGTGATACGGTCAAACTTGAAGAGCAGGAAGCGAAATCGAAGGTCTATCAACTCCCTTCTGAAAATGGTGAAGAGGAATATACCTTAGGCGTTATTACACTTCCGGCATTCTATAGTGACTTTGAAGGTAGTAAAAAAGGGATTCAAGACTTCAAGAGTACAACACGTGACGTTAAAAAATTACTACTTAAGTTGGTCAATGATGAGCATATTGATGGACTCTTAATTGATCTACGCGGTAATGGTGGTGGATCTTTAACGGAGGTGATCGATCTCTCTGCACTCTTTATCGGTAGTGATAAGACCATTGTTCAAACGCGAGGATTTGATGGTCAGCAAGATGCACAATCGAGTCCTAATGAAGAGTTGATCTATGATGGACCAATGGTGGTTCTGATCGATCGCTTAAGTGCTTCAGCTTCTGAAATTTTTGCCGGCAGTATGCAAGATCAGGGGAGAGCAATCATTGCTGGTCAAACCTCTTTTGGTAAAGGTACCGTTCAGACGATGATCGATCTTAGCCGAATTTTAGCAAAATCGACCAAACCAGGACAATCGAAAGTCACTATTGCGAAGTTCTACCGCGCAAATGGGGAATCGACACAAGAGAAAGGAGTTGAGCCTGATGTAACGCTCCCTTCAATTTATGATCCTAATGAGATTGGTGAATCGAAAGAGCTCTATGTTATGGCTTGGGATACTATCGATGCAGCTCCGGATTATGAACCTTCTGTCGTTATTACAGAAGAAGTGACTTCTCAGTTGCAAAATAAGAGTAAAGAGCGCTTTAAAGAGGAAGAGAAGCATCAGATCTTTAAAAAACAGGCGAATAAAACATTAGAGCTCTGGAAGATCAATGAGATGAGCCTCAATCTTGATAAGCGCAAAGAGAAGCTTAAGCGCGAAGAGGAAGAGAATCTTCAATTGCAAAATAGAATGAGAGTTCTCTACGACTATGAACCATTAACACTTGAGCAGTTCCGCAATGAAGATGGTTCATATACAAAGCTCTTAAAAGAAACAGAGACAGACCTTCTACTTGAAGAGGGATTATTGATTCTCCGTGATTATATCGATCTTCTCGATGATGAAAAGAAGAGCGATAAACAGTAACGATATACTGTATCAATCAACGATAGAAATCAGCGATAAAAATCAGCTATAAAAATGGTTAGCCTTCTATTTATATTATTCGATAGAATGCTAACCATTTATTTTTACAGCGGCCAGTATGATGGATCAGCCATACTAAAATTCGTACTATTGGAAATCCGGACTGTCAAAGTTTGTATCATTAATTTTATATCAATAATTTACATTAATGATTTATATCGATGATTTATATCATTAAAATATCATTAAAATTTATACTATTTAGATCTGTACCATTCATAGTAATGGGCTAAAAGAGTTGAGAGGCTAAGAGATGGAAGATATAAGAGGTAAACGTGTCATTGTAGGAATGAGCGGTGGAGTCGACTCCTCTGTAGCAGCGTTTCTCTTAAAAGAGCGGGGCGCTGATGTTCATGGCGTATTTATGAAGAATTGGGAAGAGGAGTTTGACCAAGGTTACTGTAGTGCGGAAGATGATCTTAAAGATGCAGAAGCGGTCTGTGAGACACTCGGCATTCCACTTCACCGTGTCAATTTCGCTAAAAATTATAAAGAGCGAGTATTTGACTACTTTATCGATACGTTGAAAGATGGGCTAACCCCCAATCCCGATGTTCTCTGTAATAAAGAGATTAAATTTAAAGCTTTTTTAGAGTATGCAGAAGAGTTGGGCGCAGATTATCTCGCAACGGGGCATTATGCTCGTGTTCGCCGGGAAGATGGTAAAGCCTATCTCCTAAAAGGTATCGATAATAATAAAGATCAGAGCTACTTTCTCTATCTACTCAATCAACAACAGCTAATCAATACTCTTTTTCCGATCGGAGATTATGAGAAGAGCGAAGTGCGACAAATTGCTCTCGATAATCGCCTGATCACTTTTGATAAAAAAGATTCTACAGGGATCTGCTTTATTGGGGAGCGAGATTTTACCGATTTTATCATGCAATATCTCCCCACAGAGCCCGGTGATATGGTCATGCCTAATGGTGAAGTTGTAGCGCAACATCAAGGTTTAGCATTTTACACTATCGGTCAGCGACAAGGCTTAGGCATTGGTGGGCGTAAAGATTCTACAGGTGAGCCTTGGTTTGTGGCAGATAAAGATCTTGAGAAGAATCAATTGATTGTGGTGCAAGGGGATCAAAAGGAGCTCTATGGAAGGGGTCTAATCGCTCGCGAGCTCCATCAAATTAATCCTATCAATTGGGAAGAGGTCAACCCTCGCTTAACGGCAAAGATTCGCTATCGCCAACAAGATGTTAAATGTGAGGTGACACTGGAGAAAGAGGGCAAAATCCGCGTCGATTTTAGAGAGCCACAAAGAGCCATCACGCCCGGGCAATCGATTGTCTTTTATGATGGAGATATCTGTTTAGGGGGCGCTTTTATCGAGCGCAAAATTACCTAATCAAAGTTTTTAATCACCTATTATTATCAATTATCACTTATTGATACTTATTATCACATATTGCTATCACAAATAATCGATAGCTGGACATAAAAAAGGCGACATTCTAAGTCGCCTTTTCATTTTTAGTTACTTTTCACCGACTCTTCACCTATTCTTTACCCTCTAATTGATAACGGATATCAAATAAGGTACTCTATCAACTATCAGTCGAATATTATTGATCGAATATTTTTAGCCCCTATTTTTAGTACTTTTATAATGGCCCTTTATGAAAATTCTCCAACGTTTTGAATCCCTTATCGACCCTTTTAAATCACACCCCGATAAGGCGCCCCCTAAAACGTTATTTGCCTTCTATTGGCACTATATTAGCCAGGTTAAATGGGTCTTTGTTGCACTCCTTGTGACAGGATTTTTTGTCTCAACATTGGAGATCTTTCTCTTTAAATATATTGGGGAGATTGTTGATCTTGTCGATAGTGTTCATACGCCTGCAGAGCTCTGGGAGAAGCACCATTGGACCTTTATTCTTATGCTATCGGTTATTCTACTCTTCCGTCCTTTAGCCTCATTTTTGCATAATCTTCTGATCAATCAATCATTAACGACCAACTTTACATCGATGATTCGCTGGCAACAGCACCGTTATGTCGTTAAACAGAGCCTTAACTTCTTTCATAGTAGCCTTTCTGGTGGGATTGCAAGTCGCGTTATGAATACCGGTCAATCGATCCGCAATTCGGTGATTATGTCTACCGACTCCATGTGGCGCATAGTAATCTATGCGGTTACAACGATTATTCTCTTCTTTGAGATGAATCCTTGGCTCGCACTCCCTATCTTAATCTGGATTCTGCTTTATACGCTGATTTTACGTTATTTTCTCCCAAGAACACGTCACCGTTCCCATATCTCTGCAAAAGCACGCTCTCGTCTAATGGGCCATATTGTCGATAGTTATAGCAATATTACAACATTGAAACTTTTCTCCCATTCTGAAAAAGATGAGAATGATGCAAAATCAGTGATGCAGAAACAGACCGATGCTGCTCTTCGATCAACGCAGCTCTCAACCATGATGGATCTCACTCTGATGATTCTAAATAGCCTCTTAATTGCGACAACGATCATGCTCTCTATCTATCTCTGGGGTGCCTCTTTAATCACTGCCGGAGCAATCGCATTTACTATGAGTCTTGTTATTCGAATCAATACCATGTCAAGCTGGGTGATGCGAGTGATTAGCCATATTTTTGAAGATATTGGTAATGTTCAAGATGGAATTAAAGTGATAGCCCAATCGCGAGAAGTACAAGATCATCCTCACGCCAGAATGTTAAAAAATGTGACAGGTGAGATCACTTTTCGTAATGTCTCTTTCAATTATCATCAGGAGAAACCGATCTATCAGAATCTCAATTTAATGATTCATCCAGGAGAAAAAATTGGACTAGTAGGGCCATCGGGTGCCGGCAAAACAACATTAACACAGATACTGCTACGACTCTATGACATCGATAGCGGTGAAATATTAATTGATGGTGAGAATATTTGTCACTTTACGCAAGATTCTTTACGGCAAAAAATTGGCGTTGTCACACAGGAGCCGACGCTATTTCATCGCTCTATCAGAGATAATCTGCTCTATGGCAATCCTGATGCGACAGATGAGATGCTCTATGAAGCTTTAAGAAAAACCCATGCAGATCAATTTGTCAGAGAGTTGATAGATCAATATGGGCAGAAAGGATTAGATGCTTTAGTCGGAGAAAGTGGTGTAAAACTTTCAGGTGGGCAGCGACAACGTATTGCCATAGCGCGAGTCTTACTTAAAAATGCGCCGATTTTGATTCTCGATGAAGCAACCTCTGCACTCGACTCTGAATCGGAGAGTGTGATTCAAGAGAATCTTGAGCAATTGATGGCTGGGAAAACAGTAATCGCCATTGCCCATCGACTCTCCACCATTGCCAAAATGGATCGTTTAATTGTGATGGAAAATGGCAAGATTATAGAGCAGGGAACCCATCAATCATTACTGAAAAAAGGGGGGCTTTACGCCTCTTTTTGGGAGATGCAAGCAGGCAAGATGAAAGAGGATGAAACGGAGAAATAGCGCTTGGAGTAAAATTCTTTTTATGAAAAGAGTTGACATCGATGCACTATTGAGTCTATGATCTGCTCCAACAAATTAGAAATACCTCGTTAGGTGAGGCTCCTGTACGGAGATATGCTACTGCCCAGAAACGTCCAAAGACGCCAACGGGTTTGAACAGAAACTATCGAATTAAGGTGGTTTATAACGTAGCTAGTCAATTGAGATAGATAGAATAAAGTAGGGGTTACCTTCCTCTCACTTTCTCCTGATATCTGATTGATCTTATGCCGTACAGTGCTAAAGCTCAATGAATGGAGGACGATCAGACTTTCAGATCAATTGGTAGAGATAATCTCTCTATCGATCTCTTCTGAGTCGATTAAAAACGTATAACAGAGATCAGTATCTTGATACTATCTCTCTAGAAAGCGTGCCTTCATGATTGAGGGTACGCTTTTTTGCGTTATCGCTATAAAAATAGGCTTTAAAATTAAGCTTTAAAATTAAGTTTTAACAGATAAGATGCGTTACCCTCGATAAGTTTTATTAGCTTATATCCATATGTTTTATATATTTCGTGTATTCCGTTTAGATATTCGGATATTCGGATATTCGGATATACGCTTTGATATGCGCTTTTATTAACTTTGATCATTTGATTGCTCTCAATTATTGCTGCTCTCAATTGCACTTAGCCTTACCTAACTGATTATCAAAATTGTTCTCTCCCTCAATACTTATCAAAAGGGCAGTGACGCACTTTAAGCGTTATTGAGAAAGAGAGCAAAGGCATTCGCAAAAAGGAGTTTTATAATGACGATCTATCCAGCAGAGCATGGAATTTTACTCAATAACGCCAACAGATCTCAAGAAGCACAACGAGCAACAACGCTTTGGGTCAATCTAGTCGCGCCGAGTAAGGAGAAGGTCGATAGACTCCTTCACTCGCTCAATCTACCACTCGATACCCTCAATCAGCCTCGCGGTAGTCTGCAGAAAAAGATTGGCGATCTTCTTCTTTTAAGGCTTCATGTTCCTAAAAGAAATCTCCCATATTCTGCCATCCCTTACCAAATGACCCTT
This sequence comes from Ignatzschineria sp. PL_is040, assembly GCF_055813795.1. NCBI lineage: Bacteria > Pseudomonadati > Pseudomonadota > Gammaproteobacteria > Cardiobacteriales > Ignatzschineriaceae > Ignatzschineria > Ignatzschineria sp. PL_is040. Next base: position 287,675 of record NZ_JBVPGU010000001.1, on the reverse strand, counting down.
TTAACAATTCTCATTAAAGGGAATCGAGTGATCACTATTTTAGAGGATGAAACACCGCTCTTGATGCATCTTGAGCATGAATATTTGGTAACGTGGGCTTTTGCCGATGTGACAAGCTTTGTCTATCGCCTTTTAGAGTTAACTACGGAGAGTTTTATTCTTGCAACCAAAGAGGTTGAGAGGGAGACAACAAAGATGGAAGATGAGCTCAAAAGCGCTTTTAACAACCAATCTGTCTATCAACTTCTCAATTACAATAAAAGTTTCCTCTTTTTTGCAAAAGCTTTAAAGCATAATCATAAACTTCTCAACCTGATTTATGAGCAGAGTACTCTAAAAGCAGATTATGAGCAGGATCTGCAGCTCTCTGATCTTATTGTAGAGACGGCTCAAGCAGAGAATTTAGCTCGTGTCTATAATGCCAATTTGCGTAACTTGATGGATGCTTATTCTGCACTGATTGAGAATAATCTCAGCCTTTCAGTGCAATATTTAACGATCTTTATCACCATCTCAGCAATCCCGATGTCGATTGCTGCGCTCTACGGCATGAATACCCCCTTGCCATTTCAAGATGAACCTTACGCCCTAACGCTCTTAAGCATCATCACCGGCATCTTAATCGTGGGAGCACTACTCATCTTTAAGGTTAAAAAGATGCTTTAAGGCAACCTGCAATAATCGATAATACTCAATAGCATCCGATAGCAACCAATAATAATAGTCAATAATAACCAATAACAATCAGTAATAATCAGCAATAATCAATCTCGTGAGAGATCAAATTTAATCCGAACATTATAAATCGGCCTAGATAGAGGAGTAACATCATGTTAACCATCTACAAAAATAGCGATGAGCGCTTAATCCAAAAATCCGTCATTCGTCCTAACCATCTCCTTCTTTTGATCGATCCTAATGTGGATGAGATCAATCAGATGACGCGCCATTTTCAATTGCCGGCAAAATTCTTTACCGATGCCCTCGATCAAGATGAGCGACCCCGTTTAGAGCGAGATGAGCATGGGTATCTTATTGTTCTCAATCTTCCGATTAAAAATCCCAAGGCAGGGGAGAAACATGAACCGCCCTATATCACTCAACCTTTAGGGATCATTCATACCGATAGTAATCTCATTCTAGTAAGTCGTCAGCATCATCCTCTTATTGAACAACTCATCAATGGAGAGTGTGGCGATTTCCAGACAGAGATGAAGACTCGCATCACGCTACTGCTCTTTAAAGCGGTGGCAAAAGCATATGATGATCATTTAGGGTATATCAATGATGCCGCGGCAGCATTGCAACAAAAATTACGTGCCTCTTACCAAAATAGAGAGCTCTTTAGCTTAATCGAATTGAGTAAGAGTCTAGTCTTCTTCTCAACTTCGCTCTCCGCCTTGGCCATTCTCTATCGCCAGATGATGCAAGGACGCACCTTCAAAATTCAAGAATCTGATCGAAAACTGCTCGATACAATTTTAGTCGATATTGAACAATCAGCCGAAGTTGCCGAGATGCGACGAGAGAGCCTTAGTAACCTAATGGATGCTTATGCTGCAATTGTACATAACAATCTCAATACCGTTTTAAAAGCGCTCACCGCTATCGCCATTGTGATGATTATTCCTACGATGATTGGTTCGATCTTCTCAATGAATGTTGCGCTACCGAATGAAGATGATCCTACGACTACCATTATCGTCGCCACCATCATGGCGGGATTGAGTCTACTGCTCATACTCTTTTTCTACTTTAAGCGTTATCTTCGCCTACATTGATCGAAAGGTCGGGAATCGAGATTGAAGAAAAAATTCGAAGATATAAGCAGAACAGAAGAAACAGCCAACAATATCGGAGGTATCACAATGATGCAGATCTATAAAAACCTTATTCGCAATAGCTACTACCATGAATCAGAGATCACGCAAGAGAATTGGGTAGAGGTGATTGCCCCCACAGCGGCAGAGCGACTCAAGATGAATCGGCAACTTGGGATCTCTAACCATTTTATTGCCGAAGCGCTCGATCCTAATACTCGACCCATGATTGAGAAGAGTGCCGGGATCACTTACATTATTATTCATGTGCCAACAGTGAATCGGGAAATTGAGAAAAATAGCGATGGTATCCGTTACCGTACAGTGCCATTTGGTATCGTATTGACCGGCTCTCACCTTGTAACAATCTGTGATGTCGAGACGCCACAATTACGGGAGAATTTTATTCGAAACTGCCAAGGTTTAGGGGCAGAGCGGCTTATTCAAAATACGCTCGATCTCCTTCATCACACTGCACAACGCTATCTAAAATTGATGCATACCATGGAGCATGAGATCGCAGAAGCAGAGGAGGAGCTCTCCCGTTCATATCGCAATTCAGAGCTCTATACGTTACTCTACCTCAACGATGGATTACTCGATATGACAATCTCTCTTAAACAGATGTTACATCTTATGAGAAAGATTAATCATGAGCATCACTTAGAGCTCATTGCAGATGGACAAGAGTTATTTGATGACACTATTGTCGAGCTTGAGCAGGCTTACTCTGTTGCAGAGATCAACCAACTCAATGCCAATAATGTGATGGATGCTTATGGCAATATTATTCAAAATAATGTCAGTCATGTAGTTAAGCTTTTAACGGCAATGACGATTGTACTCTCGATTCCAACATTAATTGCGAGCATCTATGGGATGAATGTTCCCCTGCCATATCAAGATGAACCGGAAGCATTTATGTTACTGATCGCAATCATGGTGGTACTCAGTGGTGTAATTGCCGGCATCTTCTTCAAGAAGAGATTCTTTTAAAACTCAAAAATCATCACTAATTTAACCCATAATAAATATAACTCATAATAAATAGCCTTTGATACTTATCAGTATCAAAGGCTTTAAAGTTTTAAGGTTTAAAACTTTATAATATCGATCGATATTATATTGCTCTAATGCTCTAATGCTCTAATGATAATTACTTTAGTAGTTACTTGAGATTTATGAGCCACTCTAATCTTATGCTTTCCCCGGCATCACTTCTCGCACAATATACTCTGCGATTGCCATAGAAGAGGTCGCTCCCGGTGATGGTGCATTGCGGATATGGGTAATATTCCCATCACGACGAATCACAAAGTCATCAACTAACGTTCCATCTGCCTCCATTGCTTGCGCTCTAATCCCTCTTGTTGCTGGTTTTACTGTCATTTTAGCGAGGCTCGGCACATATTTAGTCGCTTCATTAATAAAGTTTTGTTGGCTAAAAACCGTCTTTGATTCGCGCATAGCGGCAGGAATATTACGGAAAGCAAAACGCCAAAAACCAGGATAGAGGAGATACTCTTTAATATCGCGCAAATTAAATCCTTTACCATCATAATTTTCTCGTCCTTTAGAGAGAAAAGCATTAGGGCCTATTGTCATTTTCCCATCGATACGCTTGGTAAAATGGACACCTAAAAATGGATATTTAGGATCAGGAACAGGGTAGATAAGCCCTTTAACATCATCTGTATATTGATCATCTAAAACAAAATATTGCCCAAAGAAGGGGACTATTTTAGGCGTATCGATATCACCTGAATTCTTCGCTAATCGGTCTGACTGCAAGCCGGCACAGCTTATCGCATAATCAAATTCTGTAGGAATAGCACGATTGCCGGCAAGTGTGATCTTAATCTTGCCATCAGAGCGATTGGTGATCGATTCAACCGGACTATTGAGTTCGATCTTACCGCCACGCTCCCGAATCTCTTCGGCAATGCGTTTTGCAATCGCTTCATAACTGACGATCGCCGTTTCAGGAGAGTGAAGGGCAGCAACACCAATACAGTTAGGCTCCACCTCTTTGATCTCATCGCCATAGAGCATGCGAACATTGGGTACTTCGTTATCGAGGGCGATTTGATAGAGCTTTTTTAATCGTTCCTCTTCAATCTCATTGAGGGCGACCACCACTTTTCCACACTGATCATAAGGAAGATTATTCGTTTGACAATAATCACGAACAAGCTCCACACCACGTCGACATAATCTTGCTTTTAGGCTACCCTTTGCATAATATAATCCTGCATGCACCACGCCGGAGTTATGGCTTGTTTGATGTCTTGCAACCTCCGACTCTTTTTCAAAAAGGGTCACATTGGCATCGGGATAGTCGATGAGAAGCTGTCTTGCAACGGAGAGTCCGTTGATTCCTCCTCCAATCACTGCATAGTTGATGGTTGACACATTTATCTCCTTAATTACGATACTTGAATATGAAAAAACTAAAAAAAATAGAAAGTCTCTCTGATCAAGCGTTTGAACTCTTACGTGAAGCGATCCTTAACAATGTGTTAGAACCAGGAAAACTCTACTCAGCAACTGAGATAGGGGAGTGGGTCGGTGCATCGAGAACCCCCATTCGAGAAGCCGCCCAACAACTGGCCAATATCGGTCTGGTCCGTATTGAGCGTAATCGTGGTATTCGTATCCTTCCGACCTCTTTAAAAGATCTTCTAGAATCTTTCCAAATTCGCCTGATGCTCGAAGTACCATTAGTTCGAAAAGTGGCAATGATTCGGACCGAAGATGACCTTAAAGCGCTCAATATTGCTTATCATAACCTCTTTAAAGCAGCAGAGGCAGATGATGCAAAAGCAACACTTCAAGCAGATAAAGAGTATCACTCAGCACTTCTTAAAATTGCCGCCGTCGAAAGGGCGCTGACCATTATCGATAATACCCGTAATACCGTTTTACTATCGGGACCGAGTACTATTCCTCATTCTCGCACCTGTCTTGAAGCTTTTGAGGATCATCAAGGATTACATAAAGCGATCCTAAATGGTGACCCAGATAATGCCGGCAAAGAGATGGAGCGCCATATTATCAATACCGCACGTCTCTTAGTGACACAAGAATCAAATAGCCGTGAAAATTGGAATGATACCGATATTCTCGAACAGTTCTCCTGGATTCATAAACAGTAATATTTTAAAGATCTCTCCTTACTTATCAATTCGTTTAGCTTAATGGTATTTTTATCATATGTGGTAGTTGCATGCAACACGCAATGTGTAATATATCTAAAAGATCGCCATTGAGTAATCTTCCCCAATAGAGCAGATAGATAGCGATGTTTGAACAATTTTGAGCGATTACTAATCAAACCCATCGAAAGGATTGTGGAATTTCTCCCGATCCTTTTTTAACGCCTATCTTTAATAGATTTCATATGAACCATCAGTCGTAAAATTGGTGCGATTAATCTTCAGCTATTGGTCTATCATGCTTATTTAGAACGGGTCTTTCTATCTTTATTCCGGATCTTTTCAAAATAGATCAAAAGCATTTCATCTAAACGCACTAGATATAAACTACTAAGATATAAATTTTAGAGAATCTCTCTTAAGCCTCAGAGTCTTAAAAGCCTTTAAAGTCTTTAAAGGTTTCAAAGTCATCTTCATCTAAATCCAATGATGGTCATACTAAAAGTCTAAAGTCTAAAGTCTAAAATCTTAAATAGGCTTAAATAGGAACATAAGATAAAAGAATAAGGATCAAAATGGGTAGTAAGCTTTAAAGAGGGTACTCACCTATCTATATATGAGAGATATATAGAATGTCTGATTCTATATATTATGTTAAATAATTTGTTTATACAGTCCTAACTCATAAATATCTATCTCTTATAGATTCATAATGACGATCCCAAATTAATATTAATCGTAAGCTTACATAATGAAACCTCAGAATAAATCTTGAGGTTTCATTAAAAGTATTTATATTCAATTTCTACTCGAATTAGAAAGAGAGCCTGATGGCCAAAGCAGCTAAAGTGACCAATAAAATTGGCATGGTTAAAATAATACCGACTTTGAAGTAATATCCCCAAGTAATTTTTAAGTTCTTCTGAGATAAAACATGTAACCAAAGTAGTGTTGCGAGGCTTCCTATTGGCGTTATTTTAGGGCCTAAATCACTACCGATCACGTTTGCATAAACCATCGCTTCTTCTGTCAGTCCTGCCGCCGTACTCGCATCAATAGAGAGTACACCGACCAATACTGTAGGCATATTATTCATCGCAGATGATAAAATAGCGGTGAGAACCCCTGTTCCAAATATGGATGCCCATAACCCATTATCCGCAAGATGATTGAGTATATCGGTAATATAATCTGTTAATCCTGCATTTCGTAATCCAAAAACTACAAGATACATGCCTAGAGAGAATATCACGATTTGCCAAGGAGCGCCGTTTACAACAGTTTTAAGGTTGATTTTCTTTCCTCGATAAGCAATCAATGCCAAAATTAATGCCGCAGTAGAGGCGATTAAACTGATAGGTATCTCTAAATAATCAGATGTGAAGAAGCCAATCAATAGGAAAACTAAAATCCCCCATCCTGCTTTAAATGTCGCTAAATCCACAATAGAATCTTTCGGCATTTCAAGATGATGAACGTTATATGAAAATTTTGTATCTCTTCTAAAAAAGAGATGGAGCACAATTAATGTTGCGACAACAGAAACGATATTTACCGGCAACATAACAGAGGCGTAACGTGTAAAATTAATATCAAAATAATCCGCTGAAACAATATTAACAAGATTCGAAACAATAAATGGCAAACTTCCTGTATCAGCGATAAAGCCAGCCGCCATCACAAATGCGAGTGTGGTTGCTCGGCTAACGCCTAAAGATAGAAGCATGGCCATAACGATTGGCGTAATAATGAGAGCCGCACCATCATTGGCAAAGAATGCCGCAACTAAAGCCCCGAGCAGAATCAGATAGGTGAAGAGTTTTCGGCTATTACCGTTACCAAATCTAGCAATATGTAAGGCCGACCATTTAAAAAAGCCTGCTTCATCTAAAATTAAACTAATAATAATAATGGCGATAAAAGTAATCGTCGCATTCCAAATGATCTCCCAAACGAGGGGAATATCTTCAAAGGTAATCACCCCAAATAAAAGTGCTAATATAGCGCCAATAGATGCGCTCCAACCAATTCCTAAACCTTTGGGTTGCCATATGACTAACACCAAAGTCAGTATAAATATAATAATTGCTGCTATCATCAGTAATTTCCTAAAAAAGATCAATAAGCCCCTAATAAAGGAGCTTATCAATATATGATTTATTTATAAAAATAATGCTTATCAGTGATGAGAAAGTTTACTTAATCCTTCTATGCCCACAGGCTCATCATTTTGTAACCTAACAAGCGCTAAGTTTTCTTGACGTTTTGATACCTTTTCAATTTCCTCTTTTTCTTTCAAGGCTCGCTCTTTTAGGAGTCCTGATCGAGTAGGATGATTGACTAAACTATTATTGACGATCCAGCCCCATGGTTGAATTCCTGCTCTACTTAAATCTTCTTCAAGATGCTGAGCTTCTGTAATGGGCGTTGTTTCCGCAAGTGTTACAAGAATAATCTTTGTTTTATCGGGATCTTGAATCTGCATCATCGGCGTTGTAACGCCTTTACTACCCATTTGCTTAATCACCTCATTATGATAGGCGCCGGTTGCATCTAATAATAGTAGTGTATGCCCTGTTGGCGCTGTATCCATCACAACAATCTTTTTACTAGATTCTCTGATAATTCTCGAGAATGCTTGGAAAATCGCAATCTCTTCGGTACAAGGTGATCTTAAATCTTCCTCTAAAACAGCTTTTTCACTATCACTTAAATTATCCCCATGGCGTTTCATCACTTCCCCACGATATCTTTCAGTTTCCGCAATAGGATCAATGCGACTGATGGTTAAATTGCTCAACGCTTCATCATTTAAAGTCGATGCTAAATGTGCTGAAGGATCAGATGTCGATAGATGAACCTGTTTCCCCATTTGCGCTAATTTAACGGCAATTGCTGCGGCCATCGTTGTTTTCCCGACACCGCCCTTCCCCATTAGCATTAATAATCCTGTATCCTTTTGAGCAATTTTTTCTACCATAGTTGCTAAATCGGGAACAGTAACATTGATTGCTTCGGGTGTTATCAATGTTTCAAACGAGAGACTCTCACGATTTAACAGTAACCTTAAGTGATCAACCCCCACTAAATTAAAGGGTTTTAAAGGGATATAATCAATCGATAATTTCTCAATATTTGATGGGATGGCTTTTAAAATTTTCTGCTCTCTTTCATAAATTGTGGCCCCTAGTTCATCCTTCTGCGCTTCTTCTTTAGGGAATAAACCATTGATCACGAGATATTGTTTATGAATTCCAAGAGCATACAGTTCATCAAAAGTTTTAGATACCTCATTAATAGCACTTCTTTGCGCTCGAGAGACAAGAACCATCGTTGTCATTGTTTCATCAGCTAAGGCATCAACCGCAGCTTTATATTGAGTTTTCTGTTTTTCTAGCCCCGCTAAAGGTCCTAAGCAAGAAGCGCCTTCAGGTGAAGCTTCTAAGAAATCGCTCCAAGCACCTGGTAACGATAACATTCTAATAGTATGACCTGTGGGTGCTGTATCAAAGATAATATGGTCAAATTCACGCTTAATATCACTATTTGTTAATAGTGCTGTAAATTCATCAAATGCCGCAATTTCAGTGGTACATGCTCCTGATAATTGCTCTTCTATTCCGGCAATAACATCTTCAGGAAGTGTGCCTTTAATAGGATCAATGATCTTTTTACGATAAGCTTCAGCTGCATCGTGAGGATTAATTTCAATCGCTGAAAGATTCGAAACAACTTTTATCTCAGTAATATGTGAACCTACTTTTTGCCCGAATACTTGAGCAATATTAGAAGCAGGATCCGTACTAACAATTAATACCTTTTTTCCCATATCTGCCAGCGTTACAGCCGTTGAGGCGGCAATAGATGTTTTTCCAACACCGCCTTTACCGGTAAAAAATAGAAAGGGAGAGGCATGTTTAATAAAATTCATATCAATAACTCCTAGTTCAACGGCTATAAAAGCGCTAACAGATCTTTTCTTGAGGATAACTTTTAAACTCTAACAAAGCAACTATTCAACAACTATTGAAATATTAGATGAGTATCCATGTTTACAGCATCCTAAAATTATCTTAAAACATTTTTAAGTTTGGGATGTTTCTCTCGAATAGATAAACAATGGTTTGGGTTATTAAAACAACATTCATCAGTTAAAAATTCTACTAAAGATAACATTAAATCAATATTAGCTTTATAACGTAGGAACCTTCCTTCTTGCTCTACATATAGCATTTCAGCGTGTACAAGAGCCTTTAAATGAAAGGATAAATTAGTATTAGGAATATCCAGTAGAGTTGCTATTTCTCCTGCAACTAAACCTGAATCACCATACTTAACTAATAAGCGGTATACATCCAATCTGACCTCAGACGATAATGCTTCAAACATTTTTATTGCAATCTTCTTTTCCATATTTTGATACTATAACTTCTATTGAAATGATGCAAACAATCTATCTGATTTTTTCTAATAGCCCAAACAACAATAAATTTACGATATCACTTTAACAACAAATAGAGCCCATATTCACCCACGCCGAAGACAGCGACGCCATTTGTCATCTCAAAGCAGTTATCGATCTTCCAGGTTGAAGGATTAAACCATTGATCACTCTCTTCTCTATAGCGCGTATGCCAATCGATCCCTTCTGGATAGTTGAGCATCACAACCCATCCTTTATCGCAATGATGAATCTCACCATCCTTCTCATATTGATACGCCTCGGCAAGTTCAAGGGCGACTCCTTGATAGTTGAATTCAAAGGCGGAAGTTGGAAGATGATGAATCGCTTGGGGTGTTGAAAAACGGACACTATCGATGCCTTGGCGGATATCTTTTAGGCTCTCTAATGGATAATCTGTGGGAGAATCGAGATTAATCCATGATTGTGCCGGGATCACTATCTCGCCAAAACTTAAATCTTCTTCTACTTGAAAATAACGCTCTTTAAGCGCTTCTAAAGCTCGCTTTTCAGCGATTAAATCGGTAATTTCTGTAACAAAGATGGTCCAAAGAAGCATAACTGCCGGGAAAACCGTAATCACCATCGATAGATTGATTCCAAAGAGTTTGAGCTTAGAGATCTCTCTCGATCCTCGTAAATAACGCCGGCGATAGATCCACAATCCTAAAAAGAGTAGAAAGCCAAGGATGGCAATAAAGATAACAATAATAAAACCACCAGCAGCAGCGGAAGCGCCCATAAATCCTCTCTTTTAAGATATCAATGTATTGAAATGATTGAGAAATTAATGTAAACGGCAGTAGCGATACCCTGCCTCTCAAATTGATCTACCAGATACAATATTAACGGGTTATTAGGAATATTGTCTATGATAAAACTCAATAATTACATATAGATCAACCACTTTTGAAGATTTAAGCCCCATTTTGAGAGAGTAGCACTACAAACCCTCCATCTGCCATCGCTTAAATATCATTTAAACATCACTTAAACATCAACTGGAATATCTATTTTTAAATATACATTCATGCATATTCAAAAATAGATGGACAAAAATAGATGGAAAACATTTGCAAAAATATTTTATAAAAATTATAAAGAGGAGATCTTATAAAGATCTGTAAAATAGCTACCACAAGAAGCTACCACTCCCAAATAAGGTGATCGATATGATGATGACTGTATTAGATACAACGCTCCCTATAGTTGTAACGCTGTTACTCGGTTTTTTCGCTGCATGGCATCATGATTTCACCAGTAGTGATGCGCCGATTTTAAATCGAATGGTCTTAACATATGCCGTTCCGATGGCAATTTTTGCCGGAACAATCAGTACTTCTCGCGAATATTTAATTGAAAGTCTCCCCTTATTTACAACAATTACTGCAGGTGTTGTTATTACCTATATTGTTGTCTATTTTATCTCTCGCCTCTTACTAAGATTATCCCTTAGCGCTAGCGCATTGGTGGCGGTTGCTGTTTCCGGACCTGCCGTTCCTTTTTTTGGTCCTGCAATTCTTGAAGGTGTTTTCGGCACATCTGGTGCAGTACCGATGGCTATCGGTAGTATCGTCATTAACGTTACGATCGTCCCCTTCACTGTTTATCTTTTAACGGTCGGAAAAATGAAGAGTGAGCAAGCAGAAAATGATAAAGAGATAGAAGATGCCGGCTCTATATTTATTGAGCACTTAAAAGAGACTGTACAAAAACCTTTAGTATGGGCACCAATTCTTGCTGTTATTATTGTCTTTTCAGGCCTCGATCTCTCCTCTCTTTTTGGTAAATCCCTCAATTTATTGGGATCATCAGCCTCCGGAGTCGCCCTTTTTGCTTCCGGGATTATGTTAGCGGCCTACAAAATTCGATTAGATTTTTTAACATGGTTTATTGTCATATTAAAGAATATTGCGGCACCGGCAGCGATCTATTTTGCGGCATCTGCATTGGGACTCGATCATAAAACTGTCGCTCAAGCAGTGATTACAATGGCAATTCCGGCAATGCCGATCATCGTAGTTTTTGCGATTGAATATAAGGTCGCAGAAAAAAATATGCCCTCGGCACTATTACTCAGCACTATCTTGTCGCCACTAACCATCGGTGGGTTTATCTATCTATTGGTGATATAGATCTCTAAATACAAAAATCTATAAAGTGAAATGATCATCTTAAGATTTTATGATAAGTATTCTAGAAGATTCATTAGCTTATATGTAGGATTTACTAGCATTGTTTACAGTATTCGGAGAAAATACTGTTATGAATATGCATAAAAATACCAGATTAACGCCTTATCATCGTGAAGAGATTTGGCGTCTTTATACCAAAGAAAAAGTGACTGTTACTTATCTTGCGCAAAGATTTAATGTCAGTCGTCCCACTATTTACAAAGCTCTTAGGCTCTCCAGACTTGGGCTATTTAAGCCACAGACTAGCACTAATGAGCGCTTTAAAACCATCAAATACGGTATTAAAAGACTTGTAAAGGTTGAAAAATCAATAGAAGATCGCCTAAAAAGGCAAGCTAAACGTTACAATAAATCCTATCCTGGTGAAATGGTTCATGTTGATACCAAAAGGCTACCATTGCTTAAAGGAGAGCTTAAAACAGGTCGTAGAGAATACCTGTTTGTGGGTATCGATGATTTCTCAAGAGAACTATATGCCGGCATTTATGAAGATAAATCACAATTTAGTGCGGCAACGTTTCTTCAGGAAGATATTCTTGCCCAATGCCCTTATACTATTGATTGCGTCTACTCTGATAATGGACGAGAATATAAAGGAACGATAGATCATGCCTTTGTTAACCTGTGTAGATTGAACCATATTAATCAGAAATTTACACGACCAGCAAGACCACAAACGAATGGTAAAGCTGAACGGGTCATCCGTACATTAATGGAAATGTGGTATGAAAAAGAAGAGTTTTTAAATAGTAATGATCGAAAATCAAAACTCAAAAGATTTTTAAATTTCTATAACATGGTAAAACCTCATAAGGGATTAAATGGCTCAACGCCTTATGAAGTTTTAGATTTTTATTTTAAACAGGAAGTGTAAACAACGCTCCCTTTTCTTACAAATAATAACCTATAATTATTTTATTAGTATCAGTTAGATATCTTATCCGTAAAATATTTTAGGAAATTTTATAGCATTGATATATTTTTGTAAATATTCAATTCAAAATGATCTGAAAGAGATATTACACATACTATTTTAATAAGTTGAGAGACAATAGTTAATATACATCAAAATGTTATATTTTATGTTATATAAATATACTATTGCTGATTGAGTAGAAAATTAGAAAGAAATTTAATTTTTGAAGAAGATCTGTTATACCTAAGAATAACAAGGGTGAAGACCTGAGATCATTGGTGTGGATTGAATAGCATGAAATAACAATGAAATAGTGATGAAAACATCAATGGCAATAACAATAAATATAAATAACTATAAAGAAATAGTCCCTATCAGGGGATGAGAATTAATTAAAGGAGCGATTATGGCAGCGGAAGTAATTAAGCCGAGTCTGTTTATGAGACTCTTGAATAGGATTGAGTATTGGGGGAATAAACTGCCTGATCCGGTGATGATTTTTATTGGATTATCGGTATTAACAGTGGTTGCCTCGGCGATTTTACATATGATGGATGTGACGGCTTTTAATCCTGTCACTAAGCAGACTGTTGAGGTAGTTAATCTATTAACTATTGAAGGATTAACACAGATCATTAATAAAGCCACCTCTAATTTTACAGAATTTCCGGCATTAGGGGTAGTACTTGTAGTGATGTTCGGGATTGGTGTTGCTGAACATAGTGGTTATTTTAAAGCATTGATGATCTTCACTGTAGAAAAAGCACCTACTAAATTGATAATGCCTGTGATTATTTTAGTGGCGATGGTAGGAACAGTTGCCGGCGATGCTTCACAAATTGTTGTGCCACCACTAGCTGCAATGATCTTTTTGCGTTTAGGCTATCATCCTATTGCAGGATTAGTGATGGCCTATGCGGCTGCTCTAGGTGCTTTTGCAGCTAACGTTGTGATTGGAATGGCTGATGCATTAGCACTCTCCTTTACCGAAGCAGGTCTTAAAACAATCGATGTGGATGTGCCGGTCAATATTGCAATGAACTGGTATTTTATGACCGCATCGATGTTTCTGCTGCTCTTTGTCATTCTTTTTATTACTCATAAAGTTATTATTCCTCGATTAGGAACCTATGAATCTGTAGATGCTGTTCATGAGATTGATGATTTAACAGATCTAGAGAAGAAGGGCTTAAAATGGGCGAATTATGCCTTAATGACGATTTTAGTACTGATTACACTATTAGCCATTCCTGAGTCGAGTTTCTTGCGTAATCCTGAATCTGGCAGTTTAATTGATGGGCCTTTAATTAAAGGAGTTGCTGTTGTAATTGCTGTGATCTTCTTTGTACCAGGTCTGATCTATGCGGTAATTACTCAAAAAGCAAAAAGTTCTAAAGATATTGTCGAGATGATTAATCGCTCTATGGCTGGGATGAGTACATTTATCGTTATTGTCTTCTTTTCAGCACAGATGATCGCTATTTTTGCTTGGAGTAATTTAGGACTCATTATCGCTATAAAAGGAGCTTCATTACTTGAACATCAAAGTGGCTTTGTACTCATTATTGGCTTTATCTTTATTACTAGTATTATCAATATCTTTATCGGGAGTGCTTCGGCTAAATGGGCGTTATTAGCACCAATCTTCGTGCCGATGTTCCTCTTCTTAGGTTATCATCCTGCATTTACACAGATTCTCTATCGTATCGGAGATTCTATTACCAATCCCATTACGCCGATGATGGCTTATTTACCACTCCTTCTTACTTTTGCGAAGAAGTATGATAAGAATATGGGATTAGGAACCCTAATCTCGAATCTCTTCCCCTATACATTAGCATTAGGTCTGATTTGGACAATCTTTGTCTTAATCTGGTACTGGACAGGTTTACCGGTAGGTCCAGGTGGTCCGATTCATCTTGAGCAACAATATTTCTAATGGAATAAAAGATAGTTACAAATGATATCTACATTACCGAAGATCATCTCCTAACACACTATTGTAGGTGATGGTCTTCAACTAGATATACATATTTATTACACGTTATTTACAATAAATAGATTATTACTATGAGGCGTATCATGAAATTAGTTACACAGGCAGAATTACAACCCTATGAAGCTAAGATGGTGGAGAATCGCCGTCATCTTCATGCGAATCCTGAACTCTCTTTTCAGGAGTATGAAACCGCGAAATACATTATTAGTGAAATGGAGCAGTTAAAACACGCCGAGATTATTCGGCCTGTTGGCACGAGTGTATTAGTGAAATTTGTCACTGGAAAACCAGGGCCAAAGATAGGGCTTCGTGCAGATATTGATGCCTTAGCGATTAAAGAAGAGCGGACAGAGTTACCATTTTGCTCTCAAAACGATGGGGTAATGCACGCTTGTGGTCACGATATTCATACTTCAATGTTACTCGCGGCTTGTCGTTATTTTGATGACCACTTTGAGGAATTAACAGGGGAAGTATGGGCTATTTTCCAACATGCAGAGGAGTTACTTCCTGGTGGTGCGCAAGAGATGGTTAAAACAGGGCTGTTTGATGAATTAGATTTTATCTATGGCCAGCATATCTGGTCAGGAATGCCGGTGGGGATTATTGATATTAAAGAAGGACCGGCAAGCTCAAACTCAGATACTTACGAGATTCATATTCAAGGTAAGGGTGGTCATGCGTCACAACCTGATATGGCCATTGATCCTATTATTATTGGTTCAATGATTGTCCAAAAACTGCAGACGATTGTTTCACGTATGGTCTCGCCACAAGAGCCGGCAGTCATTAGTAATACAGTATTTCAAGCAGGGAGAGCAGAGGCTTTAAATGTGATCCCAGATACTTGCCATTTAGGCGGAAGTGTACGTTCTTCGAGTGATGAAGTGCGCGAGATTCTTAAAAGCAATATTACAAAAATGGCCCAATCTACCTGTGAAGAGTATGGCGCTACTTGTACAGTAGATTATACGGTAGGTTATGGGGTAACTTATAATAATCCTGAAAAAACAGCTTTTATGCGTCAAGTAGCTGAAAATATTGAAGGTACAACCATTATTACGGAAAAATGTATGCTTGGTGGCGAAGATTTTAGTGCATTCTCAAAAATCGTGCCTTCTACTTTTCTCTTTGTAGGTGGCGGAAATGAGGAGATGAATTTCAATTACCCACATCATCACCCTAAATTTGGAATTGATGAAGATGGCATGCGTTTAGGATTGCAGTTACTAGTGAATGCCGTAGTGCAATATCCTCACTATTTTAAGTAATACATCTAGATCTTTATAATCGGATCATAGGATATTCAGAATGTTATTCATTATGCGTAAGCTTACCGTCAAGCGCACAGTTTATAACTAGAGACTTTTTCGGTTAATTGTTTTTTAAATTCACTGGGAGGTAAATTTCCCAGTGACTCATGAGGTCTTTCTTCGTTATAACTTAACATCCAAGCACAACTAAGTTCCCGCACCTGCGCTAGTGAAGAGAATAAATGGGGTTTAATACTTCTGTTCGATAACTGCGATTAAAACGCTCGATATAAGCATTTTGATTTGGCTTTCCTGGCTCAATACAACAGATCCTAACGTGATTATTTTCACACCATTTTGTAAAAGCTGAAGAAGTCATTTCACTGCCATTATCGACACGAATCATTCTAGGAACACCTCTTTCTTCCTTAAGTTGCTCTAAAACTCTCACAACTCTAGTGGCCGATAGTGAGGTATTGTAATCCCCCCTAAAAAAAAATACCAGTCAGCGTTAACTGACTGGCATTACTCCGAAGAGCGCTTTTTTAATATTGATTGATTACTTATCAGTAATCCTGGAAGTGAAATAATGTCCTCTATCTATGATGAGCGAACAATTGCTAAAAGTTGCTCGTAATTACTGACAACGTCATACTTAATTGAGTCATCGCCAGGATTAATGGAATTAAAGAAGCGGCGAGCGCACTCCATTTTTGCTTTCTCTACATCACGGAACTCCATTGTGGAGATTGATCCCTTGGTTTCGGCGACAAAGTAGATATGCTTTACATTCCCCTCTTTAAAAGTGATTGCCCAATCAGGATTGTAATCCCCCACAGGTGTCGGGATTTTAAAACCGTTAGGTAATTTTGCATAAACTACAACTTCATCATTACTTTCTAATTGTTGGATAAAATCTCGCTCAATTTTTGAGTCTGTCACTGCATACTCTAAGACATGTTTTTCCAAAGGCCCGTTTGCGCTATAAGGATCGATCTTCACTTGAGCATCAGTAAAGAGTGTTGTTTCGTAACTCTCTTCAATAGGGTTATATGTTACTTGGTTAATAATAATCCGTGCCTTTTGATTATTAATAATTCTTGAGGCTTGTGTAATGAAGTCTTCTGGATTTTGCTCGAATTGAGCAAATACCGTTGCTGCAATACGCGTTAAGATCTCCGCAATTGTTTTTCTTGTGAGATAAGTATTTTCAGCAATCTTCCCTAAAAGATCATATTTTACAGAAGAGCTAAACTCATGTTGATAAGATTCTCTTCTAGTTTTGCCCGATTGAATGAGTTGACGATTTGCAATATCAGTATCTGAAATTTCTGCATTTTGCATACCGCGCTGAATCACATACTCAAGCTTACGAACTCGTAACTCTTTATCGATCGCTGTAATACTATTGCTGATCAGGCTCTTCGTATCAATATTGACCTGATAAATTGCTTTGCGATTAATTCGTTTCCAAAGCTCCAAAAACTCTTTCCGCTGTAAATTATGTTGCTTTACCCGATTTTGACGTGATTTTGTTGCATCTTCTAATAATTTATGAGTCATATTAGGATCTAAAATCATATCAATGAGCTGTGCAACGGACTCTTCTTTGCCGGCAAGCACCCCTTCCATCGGGGCTAATGTACCGCTCTTTCTTGCCGCTTGATAATACTCACTAATCGTTCGATCTGCTAAATGAATATATTGATGTTCTCGGAGATAGCCCATAATATCTTCGGCAAGATCTTCTGTGATAAGTGTCTCTTGACCTTCAGAATCTTGTATCACCTTACCCTTAAAGAAGCTGACGCTCGCTTTTTTGGGTCGATCTTTCAACTCTTCTAATAGCTCTTTTTGAAGGTTTGTCGCAAAGTCTTCATAAGATTCATTAGCAATCACATCAAGAATATTGATATCGTGAACCGTTGCCGGATCATCTTGCCGTTCACCTTTTTGATTGACGGCAATTCGTAAACCGCGTCCAATCTCCTGACGACGTGAAATTGTATTATCACTATGTTTAAGCGTACAGAGCGTAAAAACGTTAGGATTATCCCACCCTTCTCTAAGCGCTGAATGTGAAAAGATAAAACGTGTAGGTTCTTCAAAGGAGAGAAGCCGCTCTTTATCTTTTAGGATAAGATCGTAGTCATTAGCATCATTCGATTCTCCTTTTCCTTTTGGGTCGACTAAGCGATTCTGCTTATCAACTGAGAAGTAACCTTTATGCACTGATTCAACTTTCGCATTCTCAAGATAACGATGATATGCCTCTTCTTCCTCTGTTAAAGGTAATTCTGAGAGATATTGATCCCGAATACTTTTGTACTCTTCCTCAAACATTCGTGCATAGAGACCTTTAGTATCCTCAACATCATAATCTCGATATTTTGCAACTTCATCTATAAAGAAGAGCGATAATGCTTTAATCCCCTTTTTAAAGAGTAACTGCTCTTTTTCAAAATGGGCACGAATCGTTTCACGAATCTGAATTCGGCGCATATCCTCTTCAGATACATCGCCAATTGCTTCACCAATTTTTAGCTCAACACCATTTTCAAAAGCAAGACGTTGATAATCAGGTGTGACCTCAATATCAGTTACAAGATATCCCTCCTTATATTGCTCCATTTCTCCGGAGAGAGGATAGAGATTATCGCCCTTTTCGACTTTTCGAATTAAACGAGAGATTTTACCCCCGCTACTTTTCACTTCCATTAAAAGTCTTGCAACAGGTGGTTTTTTTGAAGAGAGATCGATCCCTTCTAGATAGAGGTAACCATGGGTTCCTTCATGTGTATTAAGAGTAATACCCCGTACAGAGATCCGTTTAACCAACTTTTGATTATAAGCATCTACAGCATCTAAACGGTGAACAAGGTTATTAAGCGTTTTATGGGTTGCGGAATAACGGAGTATAATCGGCGCTTCAAACTCTTCGAGCGCTTCCATGGTTCGCTTGCCTTCCATCTTCTGAGGCTCATCAAGAATCAGAATCGGATTATTTGCCTTAATAACATCAATCGGCCGGCGAGATTGGAAACTATCTAATACCTCATAGATTCGGCGATTATCTTTTCCTCGAGAGTTAAAAGCTTGAATATTGATAATCATTACATTAATGCCGGCATCAGTAGAGAAGGATTCCACCTCATTGAGCTGGCTCGAATTATAGATAAAGAAACGAGCCTGCTTCTGATACTCTTCAAGAAAGTGCTCTTTCGTCATTTGAAAAGATTTATAGATCCCTTCGCGAATGGCAATACTTGGCACCATAATAATAAATTTATTCCAACCATAGCGCTTATTAAGCTCAAAGATGGTGCGAATATAGACATAGGTCTTCCCCGTTCCTGTCTCCATCTCCACATCAAGATTAACGCGTGCTTGGAGTGTTGAGATCAACTTATCGGAAATTTTAAGATTTTGCCGACGTTGCACTTTTTGGATATTTTCTAAGATCTCATAATCATGCAACATGATTGGCGCATTTCTAAACCCCGCATCATACGCACCCTCTTGCTGAATAGTCTGTGTCTGCCCTTTTGCCGTTGTGCCGGGATCAACGCGATACTGCACGCCGGTACTAAAAGGTTGCCCTTCAAAGCAATCGACCACCGCATTCACAGCCGCTAATTGATAGGGATATTGTTTAAATTTAATCTTCACAATGCCCTCCTAGATCGATTTCAATTCTGTATTCGGCGCAATCTGCTTCACTAACTGTTCGGCATTGATCTTCGTATCATTATCAAGGTAATGATTATCCCGGAAGAGCAGGCGCAGCGGTTCTTTCGCCGCTAAGGTTTGCACAAGGCTTTCCGTAATGCCGGCATCAAAACAAGCAATCAGCGCATCTCCCGCCACAAAGAAGACTTTTTTACCCTCAATCTCTTCTGTAGTAATCGGTAAGGATAACTCCAAGCCCCAATCGAGCATCACTTGGAAGAGGAGATCTTCCGGCGTACGATCCTCTTTCACATTATCCACCTGATCTAAAAGATCCGCTTGTGTTAACTCCTGCGGTTGGTAGTAGACCTCTTTCATATTGCTACTATCCACCTTTAAGACGCGGAAACCGATATCCCGATTCCAATCTTCATGAATTTCATCTGATTCTAAAATCTGCTTGCCGGCGCGACGAATGCGCTCTTTGGAGATTTCGGCAATCGTTTGATAACCGGCTTTATAAGCTTCCGATTTCTCATCAGTGGCTTCCGGTAATTGCACCATAATAAATTTGCGATTCCCACCATCCTCGGCATTGAGTTGCATTACTGCATGGGCAGTCGTTGAAGAGCCAGCGAAGAAGTCGAGGATGATGTCCTCCTCTTTTGTGGATAATTTTAACAAAGATTTTATTAATTTAAGTGGTTTAGGATTACTAAATAACCCTTTTTTTTCAAAAAGCTTCTGGAGCTCTTCTGAACCTTCCTGATTACTCCCAAACTGTTGATGTGTAAAGAAATTTATAGCTGTCTGACCAGATAGCTCGGCATCTTTTAAATAAATTTTAATTCTTGGTAACCCCTGTCCTCCTGCTGTCCAATGGACTCTATTTTCATTTAATAGCTGATTGAAAGTATCTAAATTCCCATACCATGTTTCATTAAACACGGCTCCTGACGGGGTTGTAATAGCATATTGAGTCCCACCTCTACCTACTGCTGCTTTCCATGGATTTGTTGTCCATGGCCCTCTTGGATCATTATCAGGATTCTTATATTCTTGCTTCCTATTTTCAGATAAAGGTAATCCGTAATAAGATTTTTTATCGGATAAGGCAATGGAACTTTTTGAAAAAACTAAAATATTTTCAGCAACTTTAGATATCATTTTAGATTTATCATTAGGCTGATTATGTCTTCTTCTCCAAGAAATATCGGATTCGAAATTCTGTTCTCCAAAAACTTCATCACAAAGTTTTTTCAAATTCGCATGTTCATTATCATCAATCGAGATAAAGATCACGCCATCATCCGTCAATAAATTCCGTGCAAGGCGCAAACGAGAATGCATCATTGAGAGCCAGTCTGAGTGAAAGCGCCCATTGAATTCGGTATTAGACACTAAACGATCGCCATTGGCATCTTTCTGCAGAGATCGCTCTAAATACGCTTCGGCATCCTCAGCAAAATCATCTTTATATATTAGATTATTGGAATCTTTTCGCATATTATAAGGCGGATCGATATAGATCATCTTCACCTTACCGAGATAGGATTCTTGCAGTAATTTCAAGGCTTCGAGATTATCGCCCTCGATAAAGAGATTCTCTGTGCTCTCAAAGTCCACACTCTCTTCCGGCACGGGGCGCAAGGTTTTGGCAATCGGGGCATTGGCAGCAAGGAGGGATTCCCGTTTGCCGGGCCAATCAAGCTGATAGCGCTCTACGGGACCTTCAACAACTGTTGAAGAGAGCTCTTGCTTTAAGAAATCAAAATCGATTGCTTTACGGAGTAGTAAATTGCCGGCCTCATCCCTCAACTGATTACCCAGCTCATCTGTTACTGCAACCTCCGTTATAACTGCCGGGAAAAGTTCGGCGATTTTGTCGATATTCTGTGCCGTTAAATCCGGCGACATCATCTTTAACTTACTCATACTCACTCCAAGTAGATTCAATCCAACTAATATAAAAATTATTAAAATTCTACTATTATGAGCGAATTGGTCTTAGATGCCAAATTTCTCTATATATGATGATTGATCACTATGTAAACATGATAAGTAATTGAACAAACTACAGTTATTCATGAGTATAAAACCGATCGATCTCCCTCTCTAACTGTTTGATCTCTTGGTTGAGTTCTACCTTCTTTTTAAATTGCTTTTCCCGGCGTTGGGCATTTTTTAGCTTCTGTAACTGTTGCTCCAATTTTTGAGCCTTTTCAACACGAAGCAAGATCTCTGATAGAGGAAGTCCGCCCCATGCTTCTCTCTCTTTCTCCGGCATAAGACTTTTAAAGATCGCCTCATAAAGATCACGTAATGAAGTGGCTGGCGGCAGTGGTTGCCGTTGGCTATCCGCCGGGTAATACTCACTACAAAAATAGGGATTACTTAATACAACTTTTCCCTTCCCTGTTTCTATGGTTTTATAGGTTGCTGTAACATAGATACCGGCATCTGATATCACTTCAAAAATAATGGGATAAGGAATAGCAGTATCAATCGCACGCAAAATCTCAGAATCGAGGAACTCCCCTTTAAGCGTAATCGCGAAAACATGAAAACCCTTAAATTCTGCTTCGGTATCTAAAGAGGTGCGATCGGGTATGACTTTAGCAATCCATCGAATGGAAGCTACACTCTCTTGCAAAGAGCGCTTTAGATCACTCGATAACTGAAGACGTTGTATAAAAGGCTTACTCTTTAAAAGATTATCAGCTTCTGCAATAAGCTGAGAATATTGATATAACATAAATTTAACTAACCTACCTTCTACTTATCCTCTTTTACGATTGTGCATCTTGAATCACAATAAAAGCGAGGAGTTCAAAATCATCTAATCCTTGAATTTCATCATTAGAGAATGAAGCATCGATACTAAATAGCGCATCGATATCTGCTTTATCATTCACCTCCACCATGCTACGAATACTCTTGCTTAAGAGTGATGAACAATGTTGCATATCTCGCCCATCACTGGTTGCGAGATTAAAGATCTCACATACTTTAAGAAAGGGCTTATCAATCCCGTTACAACTCAATCTTAAAATATCGAATATCTCCTTAACCTTAAACTGATCAAGAATCAACTCTCCATCATTTCCAATATAGACAAGGTAATAAGGATGAATACGATTTTTTCGATCCATATCCTTTGGAGAATTGATATTTCTTAATGCAAAGATAATGCCGGGTTGAATGCCTAATTCTAAATGAGCCGGTACGACTGCATGGAGCCCAAGCGGTGCATTGGTAGGTTCACCATATTTTTCCATTAAATGATGGAGATCCATACGATACTCATTTAAACCTAAATCCATAATGGAAACACCCACTTTAATATCTTCCAGATCGACAACTTCATCTTGCATTCGTTTGAGCTGCTCTTCTCGATAGCCGACATTATGCTTGTTACTGCCGAGAAGATTATCATCTGCCGTTGCTGTCATATCGGTAATAATCATGCGCCCTTCTACCCGATTTTTGAGGTTGATATACTCATCAAGATCGATACTGGGCCAGAAATTAACCAATTGAATCTCACTATTTGGGGAGCCAATACGATCAATTCGTCCAAATCGCTGAATAATACGAACAGGATTCCAATGGATATCGTAATTAATGAGATAGTCACAATCCTGCAGATTTTGCCCTTCGGAGATACAATCTGTTGCAATAACAAGATCGATTTCGGCATCAATATCTGGATAGACGACCGCCTTCCCTTTAGAGAGCGGTGAGAAAAATGTGAGAACCTCTTGAAGTCCTAACTTGTTTGCACCTTTTAATGTTAGTGTCGTCTCTGGCTTACTGTTCCCACCTGTGATCATAGCGCTATGGAGATGAAATTCTTGAGTAAGCATCGGTGCAATATGTTTGTAAAGATAATCTGCCGTATCGGCAAAAGCGCTAAAAATTAAGATTTTTTTATTGCCGGGATTAATTGGGTTTTTGATCTTATTACGAATTAAATTGAGAAGATCTTGTAATTTAGCATCCTTCTCCGGCGTGATATCTGCAAGGTAATTTAGAAGTATCTCAATCTGCTCTAAATCATTTAAAAGCTCACGTTCCCAACTATCAATATCGATATCTTCAAGACTGATTTGTGCGCCTTTCCCTACTAAAAATTCTTCCCCACTGCCGGGAAGAACCTCATCCTCTTCGACATTACTGAAATCAACAATATCGATCTTCAAAGAGGTTGATGTACGGCTACTAAAATGCTCTCGATAGGCTTGAATCGCATCTAATATACTTTCATGCTTTTCTTTTAATGAGCTCAATGTTAAACGAAAAGAGTGAACAGAGCTTTCAAGTCGTTTCAGAAGATTGGTTGTCATTAAGCCGACAAGCGCCTTTTCACGATCACTCTGCTTGAGGGTTCCTTTCCCTTCAACAGCAGAATCAAAAAGCTCTTCATACTTCTTCAGCCTGCTTGGGAAAACATATGCTAAAGGTTGATAGACGACTAATTGAAGGGAGTTGAGCATCTCAAAGATCTCATTAAAGTCTAACCAATCTTTTTCTGTCGTAATGGGGGAATGAAAGGAGATCGGTTTACGGCGCTTAGGAAATGCACCAATCTTTGAAATATCGTAATATTTTTGAATCTGCTTGCGAGAGCGAGCAATCGTTACACTATCGAGTAGTACAAAAAAATCATTATCTAGTAGTGATTGAATCGTATCTGCGGTTCTCTCTGCTGGTGGTAACTCACTCCAACGATTAAATGCCCCTTGTGCTTGGCTAAAGATCGTTTCAATACCTTTATTAATATTGAGCTTCTTACGGAGCGTTTCTGATTTCCCCTCATAAGCAAGTGCTAACTGATTGCGCAGATCGGTAAAACGATTATTGACCGGCGTTGCCGAAAGCATCAGTACCTTAGTATCTACACCATCTTGAATCACTTTCCGCATCAATTTTTGGTAACGTGTTTCTCGCTCTTTATTCAACTCATTATTGCGGAAATTGTGGGACTCATCGATCACAACAAGATCATAGTTTCCCCAATTAAAACGATCTAGTTGAATGCCGAAAGATTCGCCACTTGTTCGATCTAAGTCAGTATGAGCCAATATTGTGTAGTGTAAGCGATCTTCACTGATCGGATTTGTGATTAGGTTTTGATTAAATTCCTGCCAGTTCGCAGCTAGACGCTTCGGGCATAAAACTAGTACTCGCGCATTCCGTAGCTCATAATATTTAATGACTGCTAATGCTGTAAATGTCTTCCCTAGGCCGACGCTATCGGCAAGAATACAGCCGTTATAGGTATCAAGCTTATTGATAATGCTTTTAACAGCATCTTTCTGGAAATCGAAGAGCTTATTCCAGATCACTGTTTCAGTAAATCCTGTCTTTTCATCAGGGAGAAAACCTTCATCCATCTCCTGCAGATACTCATAAAAGATATTGTAGAGAATAATAAAATAGATCCGTTCTGGTGAGTTTTCCTCATATACTGATTCAATATGCCGGCAGATTGTTTCTGTCACATCTTCGGTAGAATCAACATCATTCCATAACTGTTTAAAGCTCTCTAAAAATTGCGCGGTAAATGATTCTCCAGAAAGTCGCGAAATAAAGCTAATGGCATTACTCTTTTGAAAGCCTAAATCTGCTGTTGTAAAGCCATTAATCGGGGTATATGCATAATGATCTTTATTGTTATGGAGATGAATAAAAGATTGTACTTGTCGCTCTTGTGTTAGAGATTTAAAGGTCACTTTCTGCCGAATCCAGTCCGCACACTCTTTAGCAATCGCTTTTTGCGTCAATTGATTTTTAAGCGCAATTTCAAATTCCGTCCCATAAAGGCTTCTTTCACGCCCTAATTTTGGGATATAAAATTCACGCTTTGCTTTTCCATTAGAGCCATCTAAACTCTTTTCAGCAACAAATGTGGGAGAATTAAAGAGAAATTGTAATTCAGAGACCTCACCTAACGCCTCTTTCAATGCCTCAAAAGCATAAATTGAAAAATAGGAAGCCGCGATCTTTAATTGAGATCCTTTTGTCAATTTTTCTCGTAGATCATCACCCAGTAAATCATTAATGTTATCAAACTGCTGAAACATCGATCTCTCCCAACACTCCGTAGATAAATTTAAATTATTGTAGCGTAATAAAGTTAAATTATCGATGTAATAAAAATAGCCATAAAAGCTGAGATAATATTTTAAATATTAATATCTCAATCAATACCCTCTCCCCCCAAAAAAACAAAAAGCCGGCGCTATGCCGGCAATTGAATGGATACTCCCATTAAGGTTTATTGTTTTTAAGAGATGTGATTATGAGTAGTGATACAGATTTTCACAATTTTTTATACCTTGGGAGAAAGTGATCCTCAATGAGTAGGATGAATTGTGATGGAATTCACCAATAAGGATATTGGGCACTTTAGCCCTTTCTGTAAAATAGTATCCATTAGAACACATAAAATATGTGCTGTTTGGGTCTAGTGAAACTACCGTACAGAACAACAAATCATAACAAAAATTGTCACAGGTAGCGGAAAATCTTTCTCATTTATTGGTATAAGTTGACATACATCATAATTTCTATACTTAAGGTAAATATCCCTAAAAATAGCGCAAAAGGAGCTAAAAAATATAAAAACTTATCTCTAATTGTTATATGTGGCGCGTAGATCACATTAAACAATAAACTCATTCAATAATATATTACTGAATGAAGAATATAAGATGAAAAATATAAGGCAAAACACCATTGAGAAAATTAAGAAGAGAATAAAGAAAAGCCGGCATGATCGTTATCATCATGTCGGCTTTTATAATTGATAGGATGCATTCTTAATCTATCAATATTACTAGGGGATCGTTTTTCATCGAGAGCCTTACACCCACTACTCACTATCGATGATTTAATCTCTTACTCAATTTTCAATTAACTAATATCAGTTACCTATCTTATTTAATGGTGTATCGCACCATGATCCATCTGTGAGTGATCCATTGCCCCATGACCCATCGCACTATGATCCATCTGTGAATGGTCCATCGCTGAATGATCCATACCATGTCCATGATGATCATGACCGCCGCCGATCCCAAGATCGCTCATCAACATCGATCCCATGTAGAAGATGGTCATTGCTAACACCAATAATCCGGAAATCTTACGTGCTTTTGGAGAGCTAAAGAAGCTCCCAAAGAAGTTTCCAGAGACACTTAAGGTCAACATCATCGGTAACGTTCCTAATCCAAAAAAGAGCATCACTAATGGTGCTGCTAAAACATTCTCCACTCCTAAGCTCATCGCAAATGCCATATAGACCATACCGCAAGGGAGTAGACCCCAAGCAAGTCCGGCAGCATAGGCCCCTTTTAAGGTCTTAATAGGAAAGAATTTGCGCGTTAACTGAGAGATCGGGCGAGAGAGCTTATTGAGCGGTTTCTCAATAAAGGCGAGATATTGTGGAAAGCCGATCAACTGTAACGCCACAAAGAGCATGATAATTCCTGAAAAGTAACGAATCACAATCTGTAATGGCTTGAGATCTTGCATCGCAATACTAAGAAGCATCGCAACAAATCCTAAGATTACATAGGTAGAGATTCGTCCTAAATTGTAAAAAATAGCCGTTCCAATACGCTTACTATGAGTATTCGCATCGGTATTCATCCCTAAAATACCGACAATCGGTCCACACATCCCCACACAATGTAGAGAACCATTAAGCCCTACCAAAAACACCGCTGCAAGCAACGTAATATCAATCATTTCTGTCCCCTATTTCTACTATTTGATCGATCTTTTAGGGATCAATCACTGCTATTAATATTCTCTTTTATATCCTTATTGTTTTTTGCGCCTATCTTTAATAAGTTGTATATACAGGATTATAGTACCTAGTTGTCTATACAGCTTGTTAACTATAGGGATATAGTCTAGCTCTAAAAAAATAAATAATAAAGCCCTACCGGCAACTCTTTTTAAAAAAGAGGGAGATAGAGGTCAAAGAGTGATAAATAACTGAGCAATATCAATGACCTACTGTCGATTGATTATGGATCGCTTACCGATATATGAATACTCGACTTAGAAGATTAGGCTCTAATGATCAGATTTTGAAGATGAAGCTTTGAAGATGAGATTTTGCAGAGTAGGTTTGCAAAGTAGGTTTGAAAAGTGGATTTTAAAAGTGGATTTGAAAAGTAGATTATAGAAATCAAATTTTACTATGGAATTGATATCGGGATGCCGGATAGAACTGCTCTGCATAGGAGCGTAGCTTTCCTTGAATCTGCAGTTTTTCAATCACTTTAAAGCAAGCCTCTTCCCCCTCAATACTCAAAATTTTCTTCAGTTCAGGAGAGGGTATCATCGCCTCGAGACGATGATTTTGGGAGAGTGCCGGCACTAAATTGAGAAGATAGGCACTACTACAATGATGGGTAAAGTGCTCCTCTTCATAACGAGGGGCAAAAGCGGCTAATAATGTTCGCATTTCATATTGAATCGGGATACCGTTACTAAGATAGAGAATTTCACTATAGAGAAAAGGAAATTCTGCCGCCTCCTCTTTAGAAAGCTGAAAGAGCGAGGCAAAAGGGACCTCATCATAGGCGAGACGTTTGCGCTCAAGAATCAAAACACCATATTGATTCCCCTCAATGGCAATCTCTTGGGAGATGGGAAATAGCTCAAAAAAAGGGGTAAGCTGAAATGGCTCTGCCACAAATGTACCCGATCCCTTTTCACGAAAGAGATAGCCCTCCTCCGTAAGCTCCTTAAAAGCTCGATTAACTGTCATTCGACTAACATTTAAAATAGCCGAGATCTCATTTTCAGAAGGGAGTTTTTGATGTGGCAACCACTCTCGGATAGCAATCTTTTCGAGTATAAACTCTTTAATCTTCTGATAGAGTGGTAAAGAGCGATCATCACGCTCTAATGAGTGCAGAAATTCTTGAAATGAATTGATTGGCATATTTTCGATTCAATCTCCCATCGATCGACAGTCAAAAAAGCTAGTATAACTTAAAATCTCTCAACGCTCGTTAGATTCTATATAGAAGCGATCATACATTACCGAGTGAAAGTTAAACTGATATTAAACTGATATTAAGCTTATCCTATTTCCTCATCAATAGAGGTCACTTTTGATCTATAATGAGTCTTTACAAATCTATTGCCGATAAATTTCTAGAGCTGATTGAGGGAGATCATGACAAAAAATAAGATATCACCAGCAGAATATACCATCATGCAGGTATTATGGTCCCAAAACCAAGCAACAAGCCAAGAGATGATTACTATCTTGAGCAAATCGACCGATTGGAAACCCAATACCATTCAGGTGATGCTCTCCCGTTTAGTGAGTAAAGGTGTTGTCGGTATCCGAAAACGGGGTCGCTATAATGTCTACTTCCCAACAATCGCAGAAGGTGATCGTAGCCGAAATATCGGGGAGAGTTCCACCCATATCTGCGCTCGAAAGGTGGGGAGTCGTATTGTCGAGATGATCGAAAACCGCATTCTCTCCTTCGATGATATCGCAAATATTGAAAAGGCATTAGAAGCTAAAAAAGCTTTTGCCGTTGAGGAGGTGATGTGTGATTGTCCGCCAGGAACCTGTACCTGTAAAAATTGTAACTGCAGACGAGAAGATCGAAAATATGCCCTAACCCCGGCCAATAGCCAAGTTGAAGATTCAGATCAAAGAGCAACGGCCAATAACTCACTTGCGACCTCATTATCTTCCCCTTTATCACTACAGCCGGAAAAAGAACAGCTGGGAGCAGAAGAGATCAAGAGCGACAAAGTGAAAAGTAGCTGTTGCGGTGGCTAAATATGATTGTTGGCATGTTGACGTTTACCTTCACCCTTCTTACCAATAAATTTCCCCTTCTCTGCCATCAGCTGGCCACGTAGAAAGACCTTATCGGCTCGCTCTTTATGGGGAATATTGAGTAATCTTGCAGGATTTGTCGCCGTAATTTCAACAAACTTCTGCCGACTAAGATGCCCACTTCTGCACCATTGAGTGAAAGGCATAATCACAACTTGCTATCCCCACCGCGGTTTGATCATGCGCTTCAATCGCATCACTAAATGTTTCACCTTCATGCATCGGTGCAAAATCGATCACCATCGTTGTACCACCGGTAAGTGCGGCATGGGTTGTTTCAAAGCCCATAGCACCAAAGGAACCTAAATGGGTATGTTCATCAATACCGCCGGGAAGGATATACTTTCCCTCAACATCAATGACTTCATCAATATTTGGAGTTTGATCAGTAATTGCAATGGCAATGATCTTTGCCCAATAAATACTATTGCCCTACATATAAATTTTAATAAATAAAGCTATAAAATTAATTAAAGTGTTTTTTATCAATTAGATGAATATATGTAAATAAGCCATAAGAGATGCTAACCTCAATCTAAAATTGAAAAACGGAAGTTTAGAAAGGAGAGTCTATATGGAAAACATAATGAAGAAAAAGATCAATGACGAAAAGATCAAGAATACAAAGATCGGTCACGAACAATCTGAAAAGCTCTTCCCTCAAAAGAGACCGAGAATCGTTGTCTTGACCGGTGCCGGCATCTCAGCAGAATCTGGTATTCGCACCTTTCGTGCCGCCGATGGTTTATGGGAAAATCATCCTATTGAAGAGGTCGCCTCTCCTGCAGGATTTCGGCGAAATCCGCAATTAGTACAACAATTTTATAATGATCGCCGGGCGCAATTACAATCGGAAATGGTAAAACCCAATGCAGCGCATTTTGCACTCGCTCATTTAGAAGAGCAATTAGGGGATCATTTCCTCCTTGTCACACAAAATGTCGATAATCTCCATGAACGTGCCGGATCAAAGAGATTGATTCATATGCATGGAGAACTACTTAAGGTTCGCTGTTTAACAAGTGGAATGATCTTCGATTGGAAAAGTGCCGTAACAGAGGAGAGTCTCTGCCCTTGCTGTCAACAAAAGGGTTCTCTTCGTCCCCATATTGTTTGGTTTGGGGAGATGCCGCTGGAGATGGAGTCTATCTACCAAGCTTTAGAAGAGGCTGATCTTTTTCTCTCTATCGGCACCTCTGGAAATGTCTATCCTGCTGCTGGCTTTGTAGAGATTGCGAAAATGGTGGGGGCACATAGTGTAGAACTCAACCTCGAACCGACCCAAGGAGCAACGCTCTTTGATGAAGCTCATTATGGCCCTGCTTCTGAAATTGTCCCACAATATTGTAACAAAATCATCAGTTAAGCCTTGTAAAATCGGCAATTTACATGAGGCATGGATATTCGCTAGCTCCTTCTAGGAGAGTTGAGATGGTCGATTAGATACAATTTTACGATCAATTTTGCTTAATTTTTAACCATAAATTGTATAAATTTCCATATTTTGTCGCTAAAAATTTTAGTACACTGATTTTTCGCGTTGAAAATATCAATGAAAATTACAAACACCTGACTCACTTTAGGAGCCAAGATGTATCAAAAAATTAAGTACTTTTTCACACTTCCAACTGCAGGCGGCATTATCTTAATGCTTTCAGCAATTATTGGGCTTATTCTCGCCAATAGTGCATTATCAGACCTCTATGTCTCTATTTTAGAGAGCCATATTGCCGGCTTGTCGGTACTTCATTGGATCAATGATGCTTTGATGGCGATCTTCTTTCTCTATGTTGGACTCGAATTGAAACGAGAATTCATTAGTGGAGAGCTTGCAACAAATGCACAACGTATTTTACCTGGATTAGCGGCTTTTGCTGGGTTATTGGTTCCGGCATTGATCTACTTTGCGCTTAATAGTGCAGATTCTGTCGCGCTTCACGGCTGGGCAATTCCCACAGCTACAGATATCGCTTTTGCGCTTGGGATCGTGGCACTCTTAGGCAGTCGTGTCCCCGTCTCTCTTAAGATCTTTTTAACCGCTTTAGCCATTATTGATGATTTAGCGGCTATTTTGATTATCGCGATCTTCTACAGTGACTCCTTACAGCTTAGCTATCTCTTAGCGGCGCTCGTCTGCGTGATCATCTTAATCTTCTGTAACTATCGTCGAATTACACAACCATTCGTCTATATTATCATTGGCGCTATTCTCTGGTTTGTGGTCTTAAAATCAGGAATTCATGCAACGCTTGCTGGTGTTGTATTAGCGATGACCATTCCGCTCAATGGTGTTAAAGAGAATAAAAAAGGGGAAACACCTCTTATTGCGTGGGAACACGCTCTTAGCAATTGGGTCAGCTTCTTAATCATTCCGCTTTTTGGCTTAGCAAATGCCGGCGTTTCATTGAAAGGCTTCGATTTTTCGATGTTGACACATCCTGTCGTTTTAGGCGTTACCTTAGGTCTCTTTGTCGGAAAGCAGGTAGGTGTTTTTGGTATGGTCTTTATTGGCGAGAAATTAGGGATATTCCAACGTCCGAGCGGTGCGAGTTGGACTCAGGTCTACGGCATCGCCCTTCTCTGCGGGATCGGCTTTACGATGAGTCTCTTTATCAGTATGTTAGCCTTCAGCTCAGCAGAGTTACAGAACCTCAGTAAGATTGGTGTCTTCTTAGGCTCCATTCTCTCAGGAGTATTAGGTTACCTACTTCTTCGCTTCCATAAAGCGCCTGCTGAAAAGTTAGAGAAGTAACTACCATATCAAGCTCCATACCAAGCTTCATACTATAGATTTCTTATTAAAGTCTTCATATTAAGAGTCTACATATTAAAATATCGGCATCTACTCATTGGTGCCAATATTTTATAAAAATGAAAAGATAAAAAGATGCCCCACTTTCCACTGTAGATCATCTCATTACAATAGATCTACTGTAGAAATGGGGCATTTCCAATAAGAGGGATTACTACATCCCCCTTTCACTCAAATCACTCCTGGATCTGATCTCTCCTCTTCTAAAATTATCCAAAGAGGAGAGGGCGAAATATTTAACAATCGATCAGATCTCAGCCGTGTTAGTTTACATCAATTATGCTGTAATAACACTCTTAATATCAATTCCTAAAGCTTCTGCCACGCCGGTACCATAAGCCGGATCAGCTTGGTAGCAGTGGTAGATATGGCGCTTTTTAATATGCTCTTCACTATCACCCATATTACGAGCAGTGTTATCAAAGAGACGTTGTTGCTCTTCTGGTGTCATCAAGCGGAATAGTTTTCCAGGCTGCTCAAAGTAATTATTATCATCCTCACGGAAGTCCCAGCGAGTTGCAGGTCCAATAAGATCGAGTTCTGGCTCTTCAAGATGGCGTGCTTCTGTCCACTCACTATAGCTATTGGGTTCATAAGCAATACGGCGACCTTGGTTACCATCCACTCGCATTGCACCATCGCGATGGTAACTATGAACTGGACATTTAGGGGAGTTTACAGGAATCTGATGATGGTTCACCCCTAAGCGGTAACGCTGGGCATCTCCATAAGAGAAGAGTCGTCCTTGTAACATTCTATCAGGTGAAAAACCGATACCAGGAACAACATGCGCAGGGTTAAATGCCGCTTGCTCAACATCTTGGAAGTAGTTATCCGGATTGCGGTTAAGCTCAAATGTACCCACAGGAATCAATGGAAAATCCTTCTTATACCAAACTTTTGTAAGGTCAAATGGGTTGTATGGCATCTTCTCTGCCTCTTCAAGCGTCATTACCTGAATAAACATATCCCATTTTGGATAATCACCCTTTTTAATAGCATCATGAAGATCGCGCTGACTCGCTTCACGATCTTTACCAATAATCTTCTCTGCTTCACTATCCGTTAAATTCTCAATTCCCTGACGTGTTTGGAAGTGGAATTTGACCCAGAAACGCTCCTTCTCTTTATTGATAAAGCTAAAGGTATGGCTACCAAACCCATGCATATGACGGTATGATTTTGGAATACCGCGATCACTCATTGTAATGGTAATTTGATGAAGTGCCTCTGGCAGAGAGGTCCAGAAATCCCAGTTAGCATTAGGGCAACGCATATTGGTATGGGGATCACGCTTAATCGCATGATTAAGATCGGGGAATTTTAATGGATCACGGAAGAAGAAGACCGGTGTATTATTACCCACTAAATCCCAGTTCCCCTCTTCGGTATAGAAGCGAAGTGCAAATCCACGAATATCACGCTCTGTATCTGCGGCACCACGTTCTCCGGCAACTGTTGAAAAGCGAGCAAACATCTCTGTCTCTTTCCCAATCTCAGAGAAGATTTTAGCGCTGGTATATTGGGTAATATCATGTGTTACAGTAAATTTCCCAAAAGCTCCTGATCCTTTTGCATGCATCCGGCGCTCAGGAATAACTTCACGATCAAAGTGGGCTAATTTCTCTAAGAACCAGACATCTTGTAGTAACATCGGTCCACGACGACCTGCAGTTAAAGAATCTTGGTTATTAGCTACAGGTGCGCCTGCTGCGGTCGTAAAATATTTTTTATCGCTCATAAAGTTATCCTTCTGCTGAAGTTAAAGAGTTCGGTTAAGTCTCATCAATTAAGCTTTTTACTTAAGCTCTGACTATTGAGCCTTATCGCTCAATAACTATAGCATAATAGTTCATCTGCAATTATAAAAATGAATTATATTAATAACACTCTTTAATCTTATTAAAAAGATCTTCATAACTTTTATTTATCGCTGATTCTGAGCGATTTCCGCCAAAAAAGGGGTCAGATGATTACCACAACAAATAGGAGAATAATTCGTTATAATTGTTACTTCTTTTCTTTTTAGAGTCACTATGGTTATACTCATTTTTATCGTTGTTATTTCGATTGCAGTCTCATTTCTCTGCTCTATTTTAGAGGCAAGCCTACTCTCATTAACCCCCACTTTTATCTCACAACAGAAGAGTCGCTCGCCACAGCTCTATATTGCACTAAAGGCATTAAGAGATAAGATCGACCGGCCATTAGTTGCGATTCTAACGCTCAATACAATTGCACATACAGCAGGCGCTGCCGGCGTTGGCGCTCAAGTGACAGCACTTTATGGTAGCCATTACTTAGGTATCGCCTCGGCGATTATGACGATTCTGATTCTGATCCTTTCAGAGATTATCCCTAAAGTATTGGGGGCAAAATATTGGCGAAAAATAGCGCCGGCATTGCCAAAGATCCTCAATCCGATGATTCTTCTTCTACGCCCCTTTATCTGGCTCTCTGATCGAATTTTGCGTATTATTGGTAATCATAAAGAGGAGATCAATCTACGAGCAGAGATTAAAGCGCTATCACAACTTGCTAAAGAGCTTGGCAAGATAGAGACAAAAGAGCAACAGGTGATCGCTAATGTCTTAGATCTCAATGAAGTTGATATCACTTCAATTATGACACCACGTGTTGTGACAACTGCAATTAAGCCCGATATCGACCCTGAGAATTTGACCGATCTGATTGAGAAGCATCAATTTTCACGATACCCCATTATTGATGATGCGGAGAATCCCTTAGGGGTCTTCTTCCGGCATGATCTCCTAAAAGTTGCGCAAGAGGGAGAAAGAATTATGGATCTTGCAGAAGAGCCCTTAGTCTTTCCCGATACAATCAGTGTTAAAAATGCATTTCGTAAACTTCTCGATGAGCAGCAACATCTTGCTTTTATCTATGATGAGTATGGGACATGGCTCGGTATTATCACCTTAGAAGATATCTTAGAGAAACTGATTGGTGAAGAAATTCTTGATGAGCATGATATTGTGCCCGATATGCGCCTTCTTGCTAAAAAGCGTTGGGAGAGCCGCCAAAATAGTGAGTTACCCCATAAAGATCAATAAATGATCGTGAAATAATCATGAAATAATCAGCATAAAGATAGACCCGTAGAATAGTTGATACTCTACGGGTTTATTGATTGCGCAAATCGCAACTATCGATTCAGTAAAGAATCATCAATTTTAAAAAATATTAGAGCGCCTTACCGACTTCATTACCGATAACACCACCAACAGCAGCGCCAATACCGGTTCCTAAGATTGTATCTGTAACTGCTGCACCAGCAACTGCGCCTGCACCTGTGCCGATAACCATACCCTTCTCCTTACTGCTCATCCCATCCCAAGTAGAACAGGCTGTTACAACAGTAGCGATTGCCAATAAAGAAGCCATTTTTGTCATTAACTTCATCATATTTCTCCTTATTACCCTTAATTATCATTATCCTAAATTACTCAATTACTAACAGATTGATATTGATCTCTCTCTTTCATCTCGACTCGATCGATCACTTCATCTTTTATGAGATCTTTACTTGATAATGAGTTTAACCCTGAATTTAACTATGAATTTAACAGTTAAGTTTAACTGTGAGTTTAATGCTTAATTTTACGACTAACTTTCATTTAATATTATCACATAAAACAGAAAAAGAGATGCAAGAATCTGCATCTCTTCTCTCTAAATAATAACCAGTTTAAGTAGTAACCGACTATTTATGCTCTTTGATCATCTCACGAAGAACGTAATGTAAGATACCGCCTGATTTGTAGTAATCTACTTCATTAAGAGTATCGATACGGCAAAGAACAGTGAATTTCACCTCACTACCATCTGCTTTACGTGCTACAACTTCGATATCTTGACCTGGCTTAATATCATCATTTAACGCAATTGAGAATGACTCTTCACCCGTTAAACCTAAGCTCTCAGCATTTTGGCCATCTTTGTACTGAAGTGCAAGGATACCCATACCGATTAAGTTAGAACGGTGAATACGCTCATAGCTCTCAGCAATAACGGCTTTAACACCTAAAAGGTTTGGACCTTTAGCTGCCCAGTCACGGCTTGAACCTGAACCATACTCTTTACCCGCAAGAACGATTAATGGGGTGTTCTCTTCAGCATAACGCACCGCCGCATCATAGATAGGCATTGTTTCGCCTGAAGGGATATGCTTCGTATATCCACCCTCAACATCTGTTAACATCTTGTTACGAATACGGATATTAGCAAAAGTACCACGGATCATTACTTCATGGTTACCACGACGTGAACCGTATGAGTTAAAGTCTTTTGGTTGTACCCCTTTATCTTGGAGATAGAGACCTGCTGGTGAACCTGCCATAATTACCCCTGCTGGAGAGATATGGTCTGTGGTGATTGAGTCACCAAAGTATGCAAGTACATTTGCATTTTCGATTGATTTAACAGCTTCAACCGGTTGGTCAATCTTCTCAAAGTATGGAGGATGTTGAACATAAGTAGATTTCTCATTCCATTGGAATGTCTCTGTCTTATCAACATCAAGCGCCTGCCAGTGAGCATCACCGTCGAAGACACCTTCATAACCTTTACGGAACATTGTGCCATCAACTTTTGCAACTGCTTCTGCAATCTCATGATTTGAAGGCCAGATATCTTTGAGGTAAACATCATTACCATCTTTATCTTGAGCGATCGGATCTTTTGAGATATCGATACGTGTTGTACCTGCAATCGCAAATGCAACGACTAATGGTGGTGAAGCGATCCAGTTTGTTTTGATCTGTGGATGGATACGGCCTTCAAAGTTACGGTTACCAGAGATAACAGCAGCCATTGTGAAGTCGTTTTGATCAATCGCCTCACCCACTTCTTTAATTAATGGACCTGAGTTACCGA
The DNA here is from genome assembly GCF_055813795.1 of Ignatzschineria sp. PL_is040. Taxonomy (NCBI): domain Bacteria; kingdom Pseudomonadati; phylum Pseudomonadota; class Gammaproteobacteria; order Cardiobacteriales; family Ignatzschineriaceae; genus Ignatzschineria; species Ignatzschineria sp. PL_is040. The sequence continues at coordinate 250,615 of NZ_JBVPGU010000001.1, read as the reverse complement.
TACAAGCCGTACAACCATAACCTGTTAAGTTGAAACCAACTTCATCAAGATATTTTGTTAAGCCTGCTTTATCAAGATACTCGCTAACCACCTTAGAACCAGGTGCTAAAGAGGTTTTCACCCATGGCTTACGTGTCAAACCAAGTTTTGCTGCTTTTTCTGCAACTAAACCTGCTGCCATCATAACGCTTGGGTTAGAGGTATTCGTACATGATGTGATTGCAGCGAAAACAACATCCCCTTGATTGAGAGTCTCTGTTTTACCATCTAAAGTAATATCTGCAGAAAGGGTGATATCTTCTTTTGAATCTTCAACAAATTTATCAAATGCTGATTTAAGATTTGGTAAAGTGACACGGTCTTGAGGACGCTTAGGACCTGCCATGCTTGGCTCTACGCTACCAAGATCAAGTTCAAGTGTATCTGTAAATACCGGCTCATCATGATCATTACCCCAGAAACCTTGCTCTTTTGCATAGATTTCTGTACGTGCGATAACCTCTTCATCACGACCTGTTAGACGCATATAATCAAGTGTGATTTGATCTACTGGGAAGAAACCAACCGTAGCACCATACTCAGGCGCCATGTTAGAGATTGTTGCGCGGTCTGCTAATGGAAGCTCTTTAAGTCCATCACCATAATACTCAACAAATTTACCAACAACACCTTTTTTACGGAGCATTTCAACAATTGTTAAAACCAAGTCCGTTGCAGTGACACCCTCTTTCAATTTACCGGTTAATTTAAAACCGATCACTTCAGGGATCACCATTGAGATAGGCTGACCAAGAATCGCCGCTTCCGCTTCGATACCACCCACACCCCATGCAAGTACTGAAAGACCATTCACCATTGGTGTATGAGAGTCAGTTCCTACACATGTGTCTGGCATAATCCAAGTTTTACCATCTTTCTCATTGGTCCACGCCACTTGTGAAAGATACTCAAGGTTAACTTGGTGACAGATTCCTGTTCCGGGTGGAACGACGCGGAAATTATCAAATGCATTTTGACCCCACTTAAGGAACTCATAACGCTCACCATTACGCTCCATCTCGAGCTTAACGTTCTCTTCGAACGCTGAATCTGTACCAAACTTATCGATCATGACTGAGTGGTCGATAACAAGGTCTACTGGTGCTAATGGATTGATATGTTTTGCATCGCCACCTGCTTTAACCATCGCGTCACGCATTGCTGCTAAGTCAACAACAGCAGGTACACCGGTAAAGTCTTGCATTAAAACACGTGCAGGGCGATATTGAATTTCACGCTTAGATGTGCGGTTTTTAGCCCACTCACCAATTGCAGCGATATCGTCAGCATTCACTGTAACGTTATCTTCAAAACGGAGTAAGTTCTCTAAAAGAACTTTCATCGATTTCGGTAAACGAGAAAGATCACCTAATTTCTCTTCAGCTTTCTTGATTGAGTGGTAGTGATACTCTTTATCCCCTACTTTTAAGGTAGAGAGAGTATTTAATGAGTTTACATTACTCATGTTGACCTCCTAAGTTAATAAAAAAATAGTCTGCTAAATCCTTTAAAAACTTGATATTAAGGCTTTTATCAATAACTTTGTTTTTATTCTCTTTTATTGTTCTTTGTTATTGCACCTTATTCCGCGCCCATGATAGCAAGATTACACAATAAAAGGAAACCTTAAAAACACTCTTGCATGCTAAATGATTTCATCAATAAGGCTTAACATTTCCACAACACCCATCGCCGCAGCAAAACCATTATTTCCTGCTTTTGTACCAGCACGCTCTAACGCTTGTTCAATGGTATCGACAGTTAAAACACCAAACATCACAGGTTTACCACTCTCTAAACCAACACGGCTTACCCCTTTTGCAACTTCACCGGCAACATATTCAAAATGGGCAGTAGCACCACGAATGACAGCACCTAAACAGATCACAGCATCAATATCGCTCTTTTCTGCAAATTTTTTCGCAATAAGAGGGATCTCATAGGCTCCAGGAACCCAGGCGAGAGTAATATCTTCTTCAGAGATACCGCTTCGTACTAAGCCATCTCTTGCTCCCTCAATCAACTGCTTGGTAATCAAGCTATTGAAGCGCCCTGCAACAATCGCAATCTTTTTACCTTGAATACTTAATTGACCTTCTAATACTTTCATCTTTTCCTCACTTTTTATATCGAATATTGAATCTCAAATATCTAATCTCTAGCTTCTAACTTCTAACTTCTAACTTCTAACTTCTAAAAACGAATTTTAATCTCTAGCCCTTGAGCTATCACACTTAATCAATAGTCATTATCGATAGTTGTTATCGATAGTTATTAATATCTAGCTCTCTAATCCCGCTAAAGCACGATACTCTTTATTCAAGGTAATATACTCAAGAGATAAACTTATTATATTTTATTATATTAATTAACGAGTAAGCCCTTTATGCCCCATATGATCTCGCTTAACATCTAAATAATCACTATTTTCTGCCGTCTCAAATCGAGGCGTCCCCCCTTCTTTAACCTCTATTCCTGCAGTTTTAAGCGCAGCAATTTTATCGGGGTTATTAGTGAGAAGATTGACCTTTTTAACACCAAAAAACTTTAAAATCGCCGCCGCCTCATCATAGGTACGTTCATCAGCACCATGACCTAAGAGCTGATTTGCGGCAATGGTGTCATACCCCTCTTCTTGCAATTTATAGGCTTTCAGCTTCTCCACAATACCGATTCCTCTTCCCTCTTGTCGCAGATAGAGAAGAATGCCATTCTCCGCTTTTGCTGTCTCTTCCAATCCAAAAGCTAATTGCGCATGGCAATCACATTTGAGTGATGAAAAAACATCTCCCGTTAAACATTCAGAATGGATTCGTACCGTCGCTTCCTGATGATTCTTCTCTGCTTGATGCGTTTGAAGAGCTGAACAGAGCGCCATATGAGGCTCTCCCCCATTTTTATTAGGAAAGGAGTAGATCTTAAAGGTGCCATACTCGGTAGGTAATGTCGCTTCACTCAATGGCATCAGAAGAGATTCATCCTCTAACATCAAACGATAATTGACAATATCCTGAATCGAGATGATTGGTAAGCCATGCTCTTTAGCATAAGGGATCAGATCACTCTCGCGAGCCATCTCCCCATCCTCTTTTAAAATTTCACAAATAACAGCGGCGGGTTTAAAACCGGCTAAAGTCACAATATCAACAGCAGCTTCAGTATGACCACGACGCTCTAACACACCACCTGCTTTCGCAATTAAGGGGAAGATATGGCCTGGGCGATTAAAGTCAGCACCGGTTTTACGCTCATCTGCTAAGGCATTGAGCGTCTCTGTTCTCTCAAATGCTGAGATTCCGGTATGGGTTGTCGCTAGATCGATCGAAACAGTAAATGCCGTTTTATAAGGGTCACGATTATCCACCACCATAGGGGTGAGCGCTAAACGATCTGCATATGCTTGTGAAATGGGTGCGCAGATCAATCCGCCGGCATGACGAATCATAAAGTTAGTATCTTCAGGAGTAACGGTCTCTGCGGGCATAATGAGATCTCCCTCATTTTCACGAGAGGCATCATCGGTGACAATGATCATCCCCCCTTTCTTCATAAATTCAATTGCTTCTCTCACTTTTGCGACAGAACCTACTTCTTGAAATATTGTTGCCATCTGGTTTCCTACCTAATTTTCTAAAGGTGTTTTAAAGGTGTATAAAATAAAAATATGATGTTCAAACTTTTAATAACCCCAATTGGAGAGTTGTTCATATTGCAGGCTTTTACGCTCTTGTTGTTGTGCCTTAATATATTTACCGATCATATCGAACTCAATATTGACTCTTCCCCCAATCTTCAACTTCTCTAGATTGGTATTCTCAAATGTGTGAGGGATAATTCCTACTTTAAAGGAGCGATCTGTCACAGAGATAATCGTTAAGCTGATCCCATCGATTGCAATAGAGCCTTTAGGGATAATCAGTCCTTCATGGGAATCCTTCAATTCAAAAGTGAGCTCGCGAATATCACCAAGATCATCCACTCTTAAGAGCTTTGCCTCACCATCGATATGGCCACTCACCATGTGTCCTCCTAAGCGATCGCCCATTCGAAGGGCGCGCTCTAAATTGACAAGGGTTCCCACCTGATATTGATCAAATCCTGTCCGCTTGAGTGTCTCCGGCATCAAGTCTGCTTTGAAATAATCATCCCCAAACTCTGTCACCGTTAAACAGACGCCATTTACGGCGATGCTATCACCCAATTTAACATCCCCTAAAACCACTTTTGCACTGAAGGTGAGTCTAGAGATATTGTGATGATGATTCATTGCGATAATTTTTCCACGCTCTTCAATAATTCCTGTAAACATCTAACGTCTCCTTCTTGCGACGGTTAAAAATGATTCTTCAAGTAGTTCAACTGATTCAATTGTTACAAGTGGTGCATCGCTTAATTGCTCGATACTGCTCGATTGCCACAGCTCTAAAGCTTTTGGGCTTCCAATCAATTTAGGTCCATAGAAGAGAAGATATTGATCAACACAATCGGCGCTGATAAAGGCATCATAAATGCCGGCGCCACCTTCAATAAAGAGACTCATAAAACCGGCATTAAAGATATATTCTAAAACGGATTGAGGAGTGATCTCGGCAAGTGGCACTACTTCAACCCCTTTTGCTTTTAATAGCGCTTCTAATGAGTGGCTAGGAGGATTCCCAGCATCATAGAGAATCAGCGAAGGGGCTAAATTGATATTAAAGAAGTGATATTGAGTGATGATCTCTTCGGTAATACCCACAAAATTGTTGAGCATCAATAGTCGCGTGGGCGCTTTAGTCTCATAACCATAACGTACCGTCAGTGATGGATTATCGGCTAGAAGTGTTCCCTTCCCAATCAGTATAAGATCGTGCAATCCTCGATAGTAGTGCGCTCGTTTACGAGCAGCCTCACCGGTAATCCATTGTGAATCGCGTCGCTTAGTTGCCAATTTACCATCGAGGCTCAAAGCAGCCTTTAAAGTAACAAAGCTCTTTTGGTAGCGCTGATTGTGGCTAAAAATTTCAATGAGTCTCTCCCCCTGATCAGTAAGAAGATTGGTAACGACCTCAATGCCGGCATCCTGTAAAATTTGATGCCCTTTACCGGCAACGGCGGGATTAGGATCCTCCATCGCCGTGACAACGCGTCGAATGCCACTCTTTAAAATGAGATCTGTACAAGCGCCTGTCTTCCCTCTAAAACAGCAAGGTTCTAACGTGACATAGAGTGTTGCTCCCGCGAGTTGATAGCCATGATCAAGTGCATCTTGCACAGCATTCACTTCTGCATGAGCACCTCCAGCATATTGATGATAACCGCGGCCGATGATCTCGCCCTCTTTGACCAGTAATGCCCCGACATAGGGGTTAGGTGAGACTGCACCATAACCACGCTCTGCAAGCTTAACCGCTTCTAAAAGATAGGTACGATCAATCTCTTTTTGACTTAAACTCTGATCGACATTCTGCTCAAACTCTTGCTCTAACGCTTCGCCTGAAGCCTGATATTGCGCCTGATCTCTTTCGACCGATGTCTGATCTGATCTCTGCTCTGATTTTTGCATTAAAAAAGCCCCTTGCAATCTGCTTGGGGCTTTTAACGATTCGGGATAGATGTCTGTTAAAGTCTCTTATATCTATATCTATGGCTATCACATAATCTCTAATAGACGATATCGATAACAACAAGTTATAGTCATTGAGAAGATATCGCTTAGCTAAAACGGCTTAAGATCATTGATCTTATCAGCTGTGAGAGCTGATTATCTCCTAGAGGATCTTACGATAGTATCAGAAAGATCAAGTTCTCTATTGCTCTCTATACATAATACTCTCTAAGAGCATGGAGAAGATCATACGCTTATTTCAACTCTTTCTGCTATCTCTCACCATGAAAGATGGGCATACAAGATGAGCATTAAGATGAACACTGAAATAACCGATTAAAATAAACTCAACTAAGATACAACTCAATATAAAATATTGCTTTAGCAAATCATTTATCTTTTACCATCCAGACTATACTGTCGGTTTTGGAATTGCACCAATATCAGCTTACGCTCGCGGACTATCACCGCCGGTCGGGAATCGAGAAATTCTCTCACCCTGCCCCAAAGATAAATTTAAAACCTGTTTAGGTACTATACCCTTTCTTTCGATAAAAAAAAAGAGCCTCCAATTAATTGGAGGCAATTAGAGGCTCTATTCTTATAAAAACTCTTCCCTTCTACCCCGTTTTTAGGGGGATTCTCTCAAGAAGATTATGCTCTGTGGCGGCGGATTGCAAAACCGAAGAAGAGGCTATAAATCCCTGCTACTAAAGCATATGCACCAATCAATGTAGTAATAATCGAGATACTATTAAGCGGTGAGTAAGACATTGAGAGCCCTAAAAGAAGTCCTAAAATACCAATAACTAATGTTAACCACCAGCTATCAACCCCCATTTTCTTAAGACTAAATGAGAAAGTGATAGCAGAGATACCGTAAAAGATTAACCAGAACATAAAGAGGAAGATCATCATCATCTCTGGTAGGCCTTCATTAGCATGTTTAATGAGATAAGCACCGATAAAGACCTGTAAAATCCCCATAATAAGATTGAAGACCCAACCTTCTACATGTCTATTGGTCAGTGAATAGATCACTTCAAAGATCCCCGTTACAAAGAAGAACGCTACCATAAATTGTGATAAGACAATAAAACTTGTTAAGGGGCTGATAAATAGATAACCACTCATAATGATGTAGAGAATCCCCATCAAGACCCACATCCACCAATTCTTAATTGCTCTTTCCATTTTGTAAAACTCCCTAAGAGTATAGCTGTTATAAAAATGTAGATAAAATGCACACCACGTGCATACAGATCACATACAAATCATATATAAACTACGTATAAGTCACGTATAAATCGAATATGAAAGATATATAAAAATATTCGTAGATTATAACAATTTATTACAGATATATATATGATAATTCGCGATAATTCTTTCACCTGTTACTAAGGTCAAACATAGCAGAGATATTGAGGCGAAAGATAAGCTTCATACCTTATCATAAAGGAATATAAAGGAGCATAAAGGCGGTGATCTCTCTGTCATAAAAGTAATAAATTCACGTTAAAATTGCACAATATCTCATAGATACTTCGCAAGTTTCTGGCAAATTATTAGATAGATGTTTGCAATCGTGATCACGATCCACTATAAAGATCGATGCTTAAAGCAATAACAATATCTATTTCAATAGAATGATCAGTAAGGTGTGACTATTTTTATACCTATTATTTATTAATATTAAAGGAGTATACTGTGGCAAGTTCCGCACAAAATCCAGACTTGCTAGCTGAGGAGCTATCTCGTTTCAATCTAGCAAAGGTGATTAAATCTGTCGTGGGGATCGCGATTATAGTAGCTATTTGTGCTGTCATCTATCGCTTTCTTCCCTTTACAGAGCAAGCTAATAAAGGGCTTGTGATTCTCTTTTTTATCGGTGCTCTCTGGTTAACAGAGATTGTTCATACCACGATCACAGCACTACTAGTGCCGCTTTCTGCAGTTCTGTTAGGGGTACCGGAGTCGATCACTCTAAAAAGCTCATTAACGAGTTTTGCAGATCCTATCATCTTCCTCTTCTTTGGAGGATTTGCCCTGGCAACTGCGCTTCATATGCAAAAAATTGATAGAAAGATCGCCCTCTTTATGATTCGTCTCTCCAAAGGACATCTTGGTGTCACCGTCTTCTCTCTCTTCTTTGTCACTGCCGGCTTATCGATGTGGATTAGTAATACAGCAACGGCGGCAATGATGCTTCCACTTGCACTTGGGATTATGAGTAATCTCGATTTCTCTAAAGAGCGCGGGACTTTTATCTTTATCTTGCTCGGAATTGCCTACTCCGCAAGTATCGGCGGACTTGGAACATTGGTGGGATCGCCTCCTAATGCGATCGCAGCAAAAGCACTCAACTATAGTTTTGATGATTGGTTCCTAGTAGGAATTCCTATGATGGTTGTCTTAATGCCAGTGATGTTTATTGTGCTCTACATTATCTTTAAGCCAAAGCTCAATATGCGAATCAATGTCACAGATGAGGTTATTCCTTGGACCCTTCCCCGTATTATTGCCACGGTACTCTTTATCGTCACAGCAATTGCATGGATTAGCGGCTCTTACATTCAAAAGCATCTCGGGATCAGCTCTCCTGATACATATGTTGCAATTACCTGTGCTATTGCCGTAGTAGTTTTAGGCTTAGCTTCATGGCAAGAGGTTTCTGAAAATACAGATTGGGGAGTTCTCTTCCTCTTTGGCGGTGGATTAACCTTAAGTGCCGTATTAGGAAGCTCAGGCGCTTCAGAGATCTTAGGCAATACAGTTGCTGATCTCTTTGGCCGCTCACATCCTTTAGTGGTCATCTTTATTGTTGTGATCTTTATTATTATCCTTACTGAATTCACCAGTAATACCGCATCAGCTGCACTTTTAGTACCGGTATTTGCCGCAGTAGCTGCAGAGATGGGAATGCCAGAAGAGGTATTAGTATTGATGATCGGCTTAGGTGCTTCATGTGCCTTTATGTTGCCAATCGCAACACCACCAAATGCCATTGTTTTCGGTACTGGTCACTTAAAACAGCGCGATATGATGTTCGCCGGCGGTATTCTCAACCTCTGCTGTGTTGGTATCTTAACCATCTATGCTTACTTCTTCCTACTCTAATTTTTATACGAATTTTTATACGAGTTTTTATGCTGATTTCTACGCTAACCTTCTTCTTAAATCAGCTCTTCTCTATAAGAAAGCGGGAGAGGAGCAATAATGATATTGCTCCTCTTTTTATTACGCTTTGCGCAGCTGAATCGCAAATTGGATAACGTGACAGATTCCTCGATGTAATGCTCCCTCTTCACGCATAACCTCTCCGACATAGAGATGGCGAATAAAATCCTCTGCAAAGAGCCTTGTAAAGAGTGATGGAGAGTAGAGATAATCTTGATTTCGAGGGCCTCCAGATTGATAAGGAATCTGCTCTTCTGAATAGACCTCCCCAACAATCCACCCACCAGATTTAACGCTTTGACGTAAGCCTTGGAAGACCTTTTCTTGCATCTCTTTGGCAAAGTGTCCATAAACACAGATCGCCGCATCATAACGATTTTCCGGCCAGATCACTTCTGTTAAATCCACCTCTCTTGTCTCAATAGGAAGATCCTCCTTGCGTTGATTGATCTTCTCTAGTGCCACATCAGAATAATCCCACACCTCAATTTTAATCGGCTCTTCGGCGGCGACAGCCTCTTTAGCGATATAGAGAGCATTTCTTCCCTCTCCCTCTGCGATCGCTAAAATATCCCCTTTAAGATTGATCTTCTGATTGATCTCACGAATAAATTGATTCGGTGCCTTTCCATAGAGATAAGCTTCTTGAGAGAAACGCTCATTCCAATGTGATTTCATATCTACTCCTTCATTGATGAAAAAGGTGATCTATTATAGATCACCTCCCCATTAACTTAACTTTTCCAGCATAAACTAGAAACGATAACTATTTGACTTTATCAACGAGTTTAAACTCTAATTGAGTCGTTGTATTTGATAATCTTAAGAATTGACCATCAGCAGAAACAACTGCTTCAGCACCATTTTCTAAGAGCTGAGCAATGTCACTATCGAGTTGATTAAGAAGAGGGTCTGTGCAGAGCATACGAGTCATTCCTACACCTTGAGCACGTAAAACACCACGATTAGAGAGCGTTGCTTGACCAAAGAAGTTATTACACATTGTTCCTGTTACACGCATATCTTGACTAAATGCAATTGTTGGCGCCGCTTCATTTTTACCTGCTTCGAAGGCTTTACCATTCACAGATACTAATTGATAATCATGATGTTGCAATTCTGGAACTGTTGCAATTTTTGTATCTAATTGGCTCATAGGCGTAATTCCTTTTGATGAACATGCCGCTACAACAAAGAGAACCGCAGCACCTAATAAAAGCTTTTTCATCTCTGATTCCTTATTAACTCAATATAATTCAATTCGATTCAATCCGATTCAACTATTTGATCGAATAAAATAGTAGTAACACGCTATCTCTTACTGATCATTAGTATCGAAAATAGCACCTAAACCGCTAATGCTCTCTAATATTAATATGTAAAGATTAAAGCAATAAAAGATTATACACAATCTCTTTACTTTTTTAGAATCTTTCTCCCCCTCTATCTCTACCGCTTTATATTCGCTTTATATTACTTAAGCCTCTTTCTCTGTCGCAACAATAATGCTAGATGCTTTAATAAGGCCGATAACTTTTACGCCCTCTTTAATCTCCATCTCATCAAAGCTCTCATTGGTAATCACTGCTGTTAAACCAAGGCCCTTCTCTGTGACAAAGTGGACAGTACTATTAACCGCGCCTTTCACACACTTCTCAACGCGCCCTAAGAACTGATTACGTGCAGAAAAACGAAGATTGCCATCTGCTTGTGCTAAAACAACCCAAGGTGCTTTGATCACGGAGATGACCACTTTACTAGGGACAATTCCCAAAGATTCACAACTCTGTTTAGTGATAACAGTCACGATCTCATCACCATTATCTAAAGTAATAATCACCTCATTATTAACACTTCCTTCGATAATAGCGCTCACCTTACCACGAAGCTGATTACGGGCAGAAACTGCTCTCATATAAAACCTTCCTTTTCAATCTAATTCGATATAGTCAAAATGTAATACGAGATATCATACGAGTCATTAATAATATCATCTCTCTCCCTAATCCCCTATAGATAGATAACGCTCCAATAAGGCTGTTATAGATTGGGAATAATCGGTTATAATGATCCCGCTTTATGACAGAATCGATCGATATCTCATAACTTATGGAAAAAATTGAAGAAATATTGATTTAGAAAAGAGATAGCATAAGAGAGAGGCGCTACTCCAAGATTGTTAAATTACGAGATGATACTAATAAATAATCTCATAAATAATCTCATAAATGATCTAATGGATAACCTAATAATTGATCTAATGGTGATCTAATAAATAATTTAAGGAAAATAACCTAAGATGATTGGAGAGCGATCAATGATAGAGAGGAATCCCAAATTTATTATGAAAAAGAGTGTAGTGATACAAGAGCCCAAGATTGTTCTAATCGACCCTAATCGTCTCTTTCGTGAACGAATCGACTTTCTTTTAAGAAATGAGATAGAGATCAATAGCCCATCGGTAGTCGTGGCTGAATCCTTAACCTCTCTTCCTGCTACCATGTTTGAGATTGAGCTGCTCTTAATCGATGCACACTATCTCAATAGTGCAAAAGAGCGACAGTTATTTGAAAATCTCACCGCTCAATCGCCTGATATGGTCATTATTCTCTGGGTGGAAGGTGTGACAAAGAGATTCTCTATCGGAAACCCACAGAAAAATAGCACTGATGCGGCTCATGAGCAGATACTTTCAGAAAAGATACGCCACCAACTAGCACCGATTGAGCGTTACTACGCCTTAAGCAGAAGTGTCGATCGGCAAGCCTTTATCGATCTGGTGACTCAAATTTTAACACCACAAGAAGAGAGTGATAAGCACTCTCTCTTCGCGACACTAACCCCCCGTGAAGAGGAGATTTTAGCCTACCTCGTTAAAGGGGATAGCAATAAAGAGATTGCCCGTGCGCTCCATATATCAGAGAGTACCGTAAAGGTTCACGTCCAAAATATCTTAAAGAAATTCTCCGTATCGAGCCGCGTTGAAGCGGCTGTCTATGCGGTTCGTCATGAGCTCATGAAATAGTTGATATGAAGTAGTCGGTATGAGGCAACCGATCTATAAAGAGAGTTTTGCCAGCGCAGAAAGAAGATCTGCTTTAAGATCTTCTAACTCTTCTAGCCCCACAGAGAGACGAAGTAGCGTCTCATCAATCCCCATTAACTTTTTCAACTCCGGGGAAAAGGTGCCGTAAATGGTCGATTCCGGATGGATAATCAATGTACGATTATCAAAAAGATTGGTAGCTCTACGGATTATTTTTAAGGCATCCATCAGCTGGAAACAGGCCTCTTTGGAAGCAAGATTGAAGGTTAACATCGCACCTGGATACTTTTTAAAGAATTGATCACTCAAAGCTTTATAAGAAGATGATGGGAGTTTGGGATAATTGACCGCTTTAACCTGCGCCTCCTGCTCTAAAAACTGTGCTAATTGATAAGCACTCTCCCCCATCGCCTGATAACGTAATTTAAGCGTCTCTAACCCCATAATTTGGGCATAAGCACTATCTGCATCGAGACAGGCCCCAAAATTACGGGCGATCTCTCGCTTAATTTTAAACATAAAAGGGCTAAATGGCTCGGGATTTGTCACTTTCGCTAATCTTCTATTTGCTGACCAATCAAAGGTTCCATAATCGAGGATTGCACCGCCCACACTGGTCGCGCCCCCTGAAATATACTTTGTGGTGGAGACAACCTCAATATCAATTCCCCATGCTCTTGCATCAAAATCACACCAAGGAACAACAGTCGTATCGACAATTAAGGGAACCTTTTTACGGACTAAAATTGGCTTTATCTTGGTTAAATCGGCAATTTCAAGGTGAGGATTGGTCACAAGTTCACAAAAAAATGCTACGGTATTCTCATCGATCGCAGCTTCAATCTCGGCCGGAGAATCTGTATTGACAAAACGAACTTCAACTCCAAATTCCGCCAAAGTAAATTGGAAAAAGGAGAAGCTATTTCCAAAGAGGTGGGGAGAGGTGACAATATTACTGCCAGCATAAGCAAGTGCCATAAAGGTATTAGAAATTGCCGCCATGCCACTACTGAGCATCATGACATCTCTCGCTCCTGAGATCGCTTTAATCTTATTCTCTAACGCTTCAACCGTAGGATTACTGATGCGAGAATAGGTATGTGAGGGGGTATGCTCCCGATTTTGGAAAGCAGCCGCAATCGCTTCAGCATTTGGAAATCCATAAGCAGCACTTCGATAAATAGGGGTATTCATTGATCGGTGAATATCAGGATGATTTTTATCACTATTGAGAATTTTGCTGGTAAACCCTAATGTAGATACTTGTTGTTCTTTTTCTGTTTGCTTTGTCATTCTTAATATCTCCCCCTACTCCCATCCTCAAATGGACTCTATTATTCTGTTCATTGTGCCTAATAACCGCTGATTGACAATTGATACTCCATGACCGCCACGCATAGCTATCGATATCATTTCCTTTAATGAGTAGCGATCGACTACTGCGCCCATCAACCCTATCAATATCATAAACGCCCTTTTTCATCCAGATATGAGCCTCTCTCCCCTATAGCGAGTGAAAGAAAGCGTTATCAAGAGAACTATCTAAAGTATGTGGAATCAATTAAGCATGCAAGTATTTTTTAAAAAAAGGGCAATAAAATCAACACTATCAATCCTCTTTAAATATCTTTTAAAGATATGTTCACGACTCTATTGATTGCCCTATCACGCTACTCCCTTCAGTAGTGGATCGAGATCGAAATATTGATCTACTTTCTCCATCACTGCCGGATCTGTTGCGGCTTGATAGGGAACTTCCCCAATCATGGGAATGTCGGTAAATGCTTGAATGCCGGCAATATAGTTAGGTAATGAGGAAGAATCAGAGAGATGATTTGCAATCCAGCCGGTAATCTCTAAACCAGCCGCCTCAATGGCATCAAAGGTTAGACGCGCATGATTGATCACACCAAGCTTTAAACCCACAACAACAATGACAGGGAGCCGATTCTCAATGACCCAATCGCTATAACTACGCTTGAAGCTCAAAGGTGTATACCAGCCTCCAGCCCCTTCCACCAATGTGATCTTCCCCTTACTCGCAAGAAGCGCTAAACCACGATTCATCACCTCAAACTCAATCGCTTTCCCCGCTTTTTCTGCCAAAATATGGGGCGCTTCCTCTTCAGGAAAGAAGTAAGGATTGACCCACTCATAATCGAGATCACAATAAGAGGCTCTCAGTAATGAATAAGCATCCGGATTTTTAATACCTAATGGCGTCTTAGCGGCACCAGATGCGACAGGTTTATAACCATTTGCTTTTGCCCCCTGCCGATTAAGCGCTTTGAGCAGAAGCGTTGAAACATAGGTCTTACCAATCTCAGTATCGGTGCCGGTAATAAACCATTGTTGATGATTCTCTACTTGTTTCTCTTGCGCCATTTTATCTCTCCCTTCTTCCATATTGCTCTTCCATATTGTAATTATCGATATTAACGCTGCTACAACTTAAATTTCTTCGCCTAACTTCTTTTCCTAATCTCAGCCTAATCTCTATCACTACTGCCTGGCAAGATAATTTCAGCCACATGATAAGTTAATTGATAGGCACCGAGTTGCTGAAAATATTGATCGATCTTTAAAAAATCATTTCGTCCCATCAACCCCTTTCGACGCGCCGGCAATGCCGATGCACCTATTGAACGTAAACTCTTAAAGAGCGCCTTTAAAGTTGGAAAGCACATCACCTTCTCATAATGAACCAACTCTCCCCCCAATTGCGTCACAATATGACTCGCCTCCTCAAGGGAGAGAAAAGGAAGGATATGTTGTTGATCGTCAACGGCCTTAAAAGCATTCTCTAATTCTTGTAATGTGCCATCGAGCAATGTTGTCACAAAGAGTCTTTGTTGAGTCACTCCTTGTAATCCGATCAATGCCTGCTGAAGACTATGGCACCACTGCACCGCAAGGCTACTCATTGTAAAATCGAAAGAGGCAGCCGAAAAAGTCTTGCCGATCTGCTCAATATCCCCTTCCACAAATGTCTGATAGCCCCCTTGCGCCTTTGTCATCGATAGCATCTCTGGCGCAAGATCGAAAGCGGTCAATTCTATTTGATGTTTCAACAGCATTTTTGTCGAAGAAGGATCATCGGTAATAGATGATTGATCCGTATCTATAGCTCCCTCGATACTATTTGCGATACTATTTGAATTTACGATAGGAGCAGTGACCAATGCGGCCCTCAGTGCGCGCCCGAGATAGCCTGTTCCGGCACCGGCATCCAAAATTTTGATGGGATGAGAAGACTCCCTCACCTTATCTTCCCTATTACCGCTCTTACCACTTTCCTTATCACTTGAAGGAAGAAGTGCCGGCAATAGGTATCGAGTCATTAAGCGATCTGCAATTTCCCGTTGAACAACGGCAACAGAATCATATTGTGCCGCATAGGTGCCAAATTTTTTCTGCACCTCAGGCTTTGCTACACGATCTATCAAACTACACATCTAGCACTCCCACCGCTTCATCGTTCTGTTGAGTTAAAAGGATAATGAGCGACTCTTCTAATTGATCAATAAGATAATCGATCATCGATTGTTGATGTTCTGCGGTAATAGTAATACGGAGACGCGCACTTTTAGGGGGAACGGTCGGTGGCCGAATCGCCGAAACCCAGATCCCATGATTCTTCAATAGTCTTGATAACTTCAATGCCACTGAATCTTCCCCAATCACTAATGGCTGAATAGCACTCTCGGAGGGAATAAGGTAAGGAAAAGGGAGCGCATTAAACTCATTAACTCCGGGAGATAGCGTAAAATCACGACTAAATCTCTCCTTTAAAGTAGCAAGCATATCTCCCATACGAGTGCGGAAATAAGCAATATTCGCCGCAAGCTTCTCTCGACGCTGCTCCCCTTCATCAGAGCGAATAAGGGTGATCGCCTCATTTAAGATCTCTGCCTGCATAGGTGGAATCGCCGTACTATAGATTAATGGGCGAGAGAATTGAGTAAAGTACTCAGCAAGCTCATCAGAGAGAAGGACCGCCGCACCACTGCAACCCAATGCTTTTCCAAAAGTCACAATAAGAATATCTGGCTTAATGCCGGCTTGATCACAACTTCCTCTCCCTTCATCACCGATAATGCCAATCCCATGTGCATCATCCACCATTAAAAGCGCTCCATAATTAGCCGCTACCTTCGCTATCTCACTAAGAGGAGCGCCATCACCATCCATACTAAAAAGCCCTTCTGTAACGACTAGTTTAAGTGGCGTTTTAAGTGGTGTTGGTAAAGAGGAAGTATCAAGAGATGAAGCGTCAGATGAAGGATCAAATGAAGAAACACTATAACGTTCGAGATAACTCTCTAATGATTGCAGATCATTATGCTTGAAGCGATGCAATCGTCCGGGAGATAAGATAGCAGCCTCCATAAGTGATGCATGAGAGAGTCGATCAGCAATAATGAGATCCCCTTTCTCAATCAGCACCTTGATCACTGCTTGATTAGCTGTAAATCCAGAAGGATAGACAATCGCAGCTTCATACCCCAACCAATCTGCCAATCGCTCTTCCAATAGTGCAAGTGGGCGACTAAATCCTGTTACATGAGGCGAACCACCACTTCCCACACCATAATGTTCTGCACCATAAGCTGCAGCAAGAACTAATTGAGGATGGTGCGCTAAACCGAGATAATCATTAGAAGAGAAGTTGAGATATGTTACCTCTTCAACTTCAATATTGATACTACTTCCCTGCGCATGACAGACAACTCTCTGCCGATAACGATCATCGAGTCGTTGTTGCTCGAGCGCTTTTCTAATTCTTTCTTTCCACATAACCATAAAAGCCATTGAGAAAACGCTCTAGCAATCATTGCTAAGGTTTATCAATGGCGATTCCTATCGATTCCTAAAAATATATTATCTTGAATGCTATCTTGAAAAACATCTTGATAAGTTATTCCCCCTATAACCCTTTATACCCCTTATAAGTTCTAATGAATCTCTAATGAACCCCTAGGGGATCTGATGGGATCCCTGCATTAACCTACGATGCTCTTCAGGTGAGATTGAAGCCTAAAAGTGTTATCAAAAATCTTATTTATAGTACCATAGAGCTCTATCACTTGAGCTGTAAATCTCATTTAGCTCTCCGCTCTATCAGCAATACACCACACTCTTTACAGAGATTGATCATGGAAAGTAAGTGGATAATAAATAGATAACATATGGATGATAAATGGATGATAAGTGGATGATTTATCGCAGCACAAACCATCAACCTAAAGAGAAGAAGATGAAACAAGAAAAAAAATCCTTACAAGGTCACGATACGTTTTTTGATTCTATCGATTTAACATTTGATACCCAACATATCTGGCACCCTTATACCTCAATGAGTGAGCCACTTCCTTGCTATCCGGTTACTTCGGCAGAAGGGGTGAAATTACGCCTAGAAGATGGAAGGGAACTTATCGATGGGATGTCTTCTTGGTGGGCGGTACTCCATGGCTATAACCATCCTGTGATGAATGAAGCCATTAAAGCACAACTGGAGAAGGTCTCTCATGTGATGTTTGGTGGCATTACCCATCAACCTGCTGTAGATCTTGTTAAAAAGTTGATCGCGCTAACACCTGAAGCACTGGAGTGTGTCTTTCTTGCCGATTCAGGCTCTGTTGCTGTTGAAGTTGCCCTAAAAATGGCCTTTCAATATTGGCAAGCGAAAGAGAGCTTAGCCGCAAAGCGTGAAGGAAGAGCTGAAAAACCACGCCATCGCGTTCTCTCACTCTCCCACGCCTACCATGGAGATACCTTTGGTGCGATGTCTGTTTGTGATCCACAAAACTCGATGCACTCTATCTATGGTGATTATCTCCCTAATCACCTCTTTGCCGACACCTTTACCATCGGCTTTGATGAACCTTGGGACGATTCAGCCGCAGATAATCTACGAGCGCTCTTTACAAAACATCACCATGAGCTCTTTGCTGTCATTGCTGAACCCATTGTACAAGGTGCCGGTGGCATGCGCTTCTACCATCCTAATTATCTTAAAGTCCTCCGGGAACTTTGTGATCAGAGTGGTGTACTGCTCATCTTTGATGAGATCGCTACCGGATTTGGTCGTACGGGTCGCTTCTTAGCAGGTGAACATGCCGACGTCGTTCCCGATATTCTCTGTCTTGGAAAAGCATTAACCGGTGGATACTTAACGCTCTCTGCAGTTTTAACAACGCGCCATGTCGCCGAGACAATTAGTCAAGGCGAGGCGAAATGCTTTATGCATGGCCCCACCTTTATGGGTAATCCCTTAGCCTGTGCCGCAGCGAATGCGAACCTCTCCCTATTAGAGGGTGGTCATTGGCAAGAGAATGTCTCCCGCATTGAGAAGCAGCTCAAAGAGGAGCTTTTAAATCCATTGAGAGAGAATCCCCATATTGAAGATGTCCGTGTTTTAGGCGCAATAGGCGTTGTCGAATTAAAACGTCCTGTCAACCAAGCACGTATTCAGAAATATTTTGTCGATCGCGGTGTTTGGATTCGCCCCTTCAATCGTCTGGTCTATATTATGCCCCCCTTTATTACCAATAAAGAGGAGCTCGGAGAGCTGACATCAGCCTTAGTGGATCTCCTCAATCGGGAAGATTTTTCAGAGTTTGTTGAGTAGTAGTGAATGCTCTCTAGCTAACAGAAACCTCAATATCTCAAACATTCACACCTCAAAGAGAAACCGAAATGATTAATGCTAAGACTTTAACAATTGAGATCGATCCTCAAGGCAATCAAGATGGTCAAAATAATCAAGATGAGCAACATCATCAGCAGCTATCCCTCTCCTATCTTCAATGTCAAAGCCATCAACAGGGAGTCAAGAGCGATGAGAAGCCGGCGCTTCTCTTTCTTCATGGGATTTTAGGGGATGCGCGTACGTGGATACCTTATCTCACTGCATTTCCCCAATATGATTGTTATGCTTTAACGCTCTCAGGATTTGGGCAAAATAGTGAAACAGCAATCCCCTTTGATACCGATCGCCATGGCAAAGAAGTACTCACCTTTTGCCAAGCACTCAATGAAAAAGAGGGAAAGCCTCATCGACAATATATTGTTATCGCATGGTCTTATGCCTGTCATGTTGCACTCTTAGCAGCGCATAAAGCGCAATCGCAAGATCGATTATCCTCTGCGAGCTCGCTCTTTGCCGGGCTTATCCTCTATGAATTGATTATCCCAAGTTACGGAATCTCTGAAGAGATGCATCAACAATTTACCCGGGATATCGCCAAGATGATGAGCCCGATCATTCGTGCTTTTCGCCGAGATGAAGAGACGAAAGCGATCGATCACTTTATAGCCGCCTGTAAAAATGCACCCTTCTCCCTTAAAGAGCAATCGGAGTCGATTCAAGAGATTAAGGAGGATAATCGACATACCCTCAATAAGCTCTTAACCCAAAAAGATCCTCTCCCCTTTACCGCAGAGATGTTACAAAGACTCAATGAGAGGGTTCCTATCACTATTCTTTGGGGGAAAAATTCACGGGCTATCTTTCAACTGAGCTCTCAAGCCGCTTTTTCAGCACTCAATGAAAGTAGTAATGGAGGAGAGATTGATGCTGATCATCTTCTACCAGAAGAAGACCCTAAAAAGTTAATTCTTCTCCTCAAGGAGCTGATCTCCCAATAGGGATTAATAAGGATTAATAATTTCTCAAAACAATAGTGTCATCATCAATCAATTCATCATCAACCAATAATGAAACTAATGATCATGACGCATAATCTCATAACTAATAGAGTAGAACTTAACAGGTCAACTTAATAGATCAACAATAGGGAGACGATATGACTCAGTTCGCAGATAAAATCTACTACAACGGCGCAATCTTTACCGCAGATGCAGCGAATCAGATCACCGACGCAATCGCTTTCAAAGATGGCAAAGTACTTGCTACAGGGACTTTAGATTCGCTCAAACCATATATCAGTACAGAAACAGAGCAGATCGATCTTGCCGGCAAGATGTTAATGCCGGGAATTATCGATTCCCACCTTCATCCTTTCTGGGGCGGATTACAACTTTCAGGCTGCAATTTAGATTATCAATCTCTTTCGGTAGAAGAGACCCTAAAATTTATTCAAGATTATCTCGACCGTGATGAACATAAAGGGGATCGAGATTGGCTCCCTGTCCGGGCCTATCTTCGCCATGCAGTTCTTCCATTAGGATACGACATCACTCGGCGTGATCTTGATCAGCTCAATACTGTACGTCCCGTTATTCTCTTCGCCAATGATTGTCATACCTTGGTGGCTAATAGTCGCGCATTAGAACTCTTTGGGATTGATGAATCTACTCCGACGCCCAAAGATGGTACGATTCGCCGCTATCCCGATGGTACACTCAATGGAATCATGGAAGATGCGCCGGCAATGCGTGCTTACGATTCGATCCCCACTCTCGATGCTACTACAGCAATAAAAGTTGCCGAAAATGTTCAACAACTCCTCAATCGCCAAGGGGTGACCACGGTTATGGATGCGCGTGCATTACCCCTTCAATTTGATGCCTTTACCGCCGTTAAAGAGGCTGGGAAATTAACCCTTCGTCTCTTAGGTGCGCGTGAGATTACACCTGATGATTCCCCAACTGTTGCCGATGTTCCCCGTGCGGTTGAAGAGATGGCGACATTTGCAAAAAAATATAGTGATGCATCATGGGACGTGTCACCAGGAATTTTTATTCAACATGCTAAATTTTTTGTCGATGGCGTTATGCAAGCACCGATCCATACGGCAGCACTCCTCTCCCCTTACCGTATTAATTATGGGACAAAGAGTGCGCCAGAATATCGCTTATCAGAACAGACTGGGGATCTCTACTACTCAGATGAGCTATTAACAGCACTTATTACCGAAGTGAGCCGACATGGATTTCATCCCCATATGCATACTGTGGGAGATGGCGCCATTGAAGCGACGCTCAATGCCATTGAGAAGATGCGCGCTCAAGTGAAGGGGGATATTCGCCCAAGTCTTGCTCATAATGAGTTAACTTCTCCCCATCAATATGAGCGTTTTAGAGCGCTTGAAGCGATTCCTTGCCTCTCATTTCAATGGGCGGACTACCCACAAGTTTTTGCCGATGAGATGAAGGAGATCTTAGGGGATGAGCGCTTTCAATATTTAGAGACGGCGGGTAAATTCTATGATGCCGGTGTACGAGTTGCTTTTGGCAGCGATTGGCCGATCGATCCTCTCGATGAGTGGTTCGCTTTTAAAGTTGCGGTCACAAGGCGCGGTGATGGCGATGATAATCCAAGGCTCAACACCGATAGAGATCTCACTTTAACCGAAGTTTTACGATCTGCCACGATTGAAGCGGCCTATATGCTCGATGCTGATCGTTATATCGGTTCATTAGAGCCAGGGAAATTTGCAGATTATATTATTCTCGATCGTAATCCTCTCAATCATCCGCCAGAAGAGATCGGTAATACCAAAGTCTTAAAGACCTATGTCGGTGGTAAAGAGGTCTATTGCGCACAATAACCTCTCACCATAATGGATAACGCATCAGATAGATACACCGATAGATAAGTCAAAATAGATTGCCGGCAATTGCCGGCATATTTTAATGGTTTTTAGTAGATCGCTAGTAGCTTCTGCGCTTCTGGCGCTTCTGCCTTAATGGCGATTTTGATGATCCTTTCCTTTAAAATCGGGTAACTCCGGAAGATCAAACCGCTCTGCTTGCTGCTCTACCATCTGCCGTGCATCTTTTAAGCTCCAGATCTGGTAATAATCTAAAACCCACAGGACAATTCCTAGAAAGATTAAGATCATCACAAGACGCATCACTAATTTAATAAAGACCGAAGCGATCTTTCCAACAAATCCTAAGACAAAACGTAATGCACTAAAGGCTACCAATATCACAATCACGATTACTATCGCTTCCATCGCTTCTCCTCTCTACTCAAAAGCCGTTAGAAGTCATTCAAAGCACTCCGAACTACTTAAAATCACTTATTCCTCTTAAACCGCTTAAATTTTTTGAATCTTTTGAATACGTTACATCACTTAAAACGGAAAAAAGGAGAGATGGCATCATCTTTAGCTAACTCGATTGTCTCTACAAAAGCTTGCAATACTGGGCTAATCTCCTCTGTTACGCGATGGATAAAGGTGGTTGTAATCTCACTATATTGAGCCGGCAATTCATGACAGAAAATAAGCCCTTGCTGCTCATAATGTTGCACCGCAGAATAAGGTACATAAGCAATCCCCAAGCCGGAAATCACACTACCCAGAGTCGTCTCTAATGTACCAAGCTCCATATTCTTTGTGGGTTCAAAATGAATGGTCTTTAACCATTCTTGTAGTTTCGCACGATAACCACATCCATCACTAAAACTTAATAGCGGCATCTCGAGCAGTGTCTCAATATCCTCTGCTCGATGATCGGCGATCAATACTAACTTCTCTTCAAAAACATCAATTTCACGCAATTCCGGATGACTTGTAAAGCGACTCTTAGTAACAAATGCCCCATCTAACTTATAATTTAATACCTTATCTCGTAATTCCGTTGTGACTCCCGTGGCTAAACGAAGATCAACAGTGGGGTAATTTTTATTAAACTTAGAGAGAATCAATGGCAATTTAATCACTGTTTCAACAGATGCAATCTCTAATTTACCCACCGGCTTTCCACCTGAGCGTGCAAGTTGCATCATCTTGTCAGAGAGCTCAATGATCTTATAAGCAATATCGATCAGCACCTTTCCTTCCGGCGTTAATTGCATTCCCTGCTTACTGCGAAAAAAGAGCGTCACATTAAGATCTTCCTCTAACTTCTGGATCCGAGAACTCACATTCGATTGAACATAATTGAGCTCTTTTGCCGCATGACTGATGGAGCCTAACTCCGCCACTTTTGTAAATATTCGTAGATCACGACCATTCATCGCTCCCGCCTCCTCTTTGATTGATTCATCTCTCATTTAATGATGGAGATATTATATCTATCACTAAAAATGATCGCAACTAATATAATTAATCGTTTTACAAGATATGAAAAGCGGTTTAAATTGAGTCACATTGCTATAGAACGGAACGTAGCGCACGCAAATAGATCAGCGATACTTTTAGAGAGTTATAGAAATATAGCGATAGAGAAATAGAGCAATCGAAATAATAATAAAAATTGATGAAATCGAATATCGAATATCGAATATCGAATATCTAAATAACAGTAAACGATCAAAATGGAATCCAAAATAGGATTCTAAAGAAAAATTGACAAGGAATGGGGTGAATTATTATGGCAAGTCGGTATAGTCTAATTTATGGAGCATTACTACTGATCATCGCAAGCGCATCTTGGGGTGCGATGTTCCCTGTTGCTGCCGAAATTTTTAAGGTGATCAATCCTTACTACTTTACGTTGCTACGTTATCTTCCTGTTGCACTTATTTTAGCCGTCATCCTCTACTATAAAGAGGGTGCTGCCGCTTTTAAGCCAGAGGGCCATACCTTAATGATCTGGTTCTTTGGCTCAATGGGCTTTACCGTCTATAACCTCTTAATATTTATTGGTCAAGATCAATTGGGTGACCCCGGCGTTCTAATCGCATCGATTATGGAAGCTGCCGTTCCGATCATCTCTGCCATTGTGATCTGGGCTTACTATCGCTCAAGACCGAGTAACTTCACACTTGGAACGATCATTATCGCTTTCTTCGGCGTCACGCTAGTTGTCACTAATGGTGATTTCTCAACACTCTTTGGTGGTGATCGTCTCCTTCCCCTCTTTTTGCTCTTCTTAGCGGCATTAGGCTGGGCGCTCTATACAATCGGTGGCTCCCGCCTTCCAAAATGGTCGGTGTTACGTTACTCCACACTCTCAATTATCTATGGAATGGCAACTACCTTTATCGTGGTAATGATCGGCACAATCTTTGGCACAATCACACCACCCACATTGCCGGAGATCTACTCTGTTAAGTATGAGCTTCTCTTTATGATCTTCCTCCCCGGGCTCTTTGCGCTCATTGGCTGGAATAAAGGGGTGCAGATCTTAACACCGATCAATGCGGTACTCTTTATCAACTTTGCACCTATAACAACGATCATTATTCGGATGTTCCAAGGACACACCATCGAAGTAGTAGAATTGCTCGGCGTTGTGATCGTCTGTGGTATGATTATAGCGAACAATCTCCATAATCGTTTTCAACAGAAAAGACGCTTTCCTAAAAAAAAGAGTGCTAAGAGCGCTGAAATAGCTCTCCATGATGTTACAACAGAGAGTACCACTGCCGTAAGTGCCATAAGTGCAAAAAATATGCCGGCAAAAGATGTTGCGAATATCGAAAGCGTGGAGAGTGAGAAATGTCATATTGCAGATGAGGGCTTAACCGCACGTTAATTGTTGGGCCTAGAACTCATCTACAAGTTAGTTAACATGGTTAAAGAATTAAAAGAGTCATAATATGGTCCACCCTTCTGCTGATTATCTTCCTATCATCTATAAGCGCTATGCGAAAGCATGGCGCAAATTACGTGCAGAAGCACCCTTTATCGAGAAGGCTTGGCTCGATCGATTTCTCTCGATGATTCCAAAAGCGGAAAGTGCAGCGGAGCGTGAGATTTTAGATCTTGGATCGGGTGATGGCTACCCTATTGCTCACTATCTTATAGAGGAAGGCTATTCTGTTACAGGAGTAGATATTACCAAAGCTTTTATCAAAGCAGCTAAAAAACAATTTAAAGGGATGCCGGCAGAGTGGATCCTTGCAGATATGCGCGATATTACTTTCGATAAAACGTTCTCCGGCATCATTGCTTGGGATAGCTACTTCCATCTTCCCCCTAATGATCAAGTTGCGCTATTTAAAAAATTTGAGCGCTACTGTGCCCTAGGAGCACCACTTCTTATAACAACAGGGGCAGATGCCGGCGAAGCTATTGGGGAATTTAATGGGCATGATCTCTATCATGCAAGCCTCTCTCCCGATCACTACCGGCAACTCTTTATTGATCACGGCTTTGGCCTGATTCAATATCAGATTGTGGACCAAAGTTGTGGCGGACGAACAATCTGGTTAGCTAAGAAACGCTAACCCGATTATTTTTGACTCATCCATTTTTATCCATTTAGGATTTAACTTTTGATTGTCTCTTTTTGACTGTCTCTTTTTCACTATCTCTTTTTTATCTTTTTTATTTTAAAAAAGTTTCACTATAGAGCGCATCTGAAAAACCAACGAATGCCTGATCAGCCGTCACTACGACAGGACGTTTAATCAATGTTGGATGTGCTTGTAAAATCGCTACAGCCTCTGATCGCTCCATCACTGACTTCTTCTCACTCTCTGAAAGTGCGCGCCAAGAAGTACTCCGTTTATTGACTAATTGATCGAGCCCAATCTTATCGATCAACGCTAATAAGGTCTCTGCCGGCAATGGGGGATTACGATAATCCTGAAATTGATAATCGATTTTATGATTATCTAACCATGTAAAAGCTTTCTTCATCGTATCGCAATTTTTAATACCATAAACAATCATTAAGGTCTCCTTATATCATCAATACTCTAAAAACCTAAGAATCCAAATTAGAGTTAGAAATAATAGAATAAACAAAAAGCCTACTAACAATCGTTAGTAGGCTTTTCAATTTGGTTGCGGGGGCCGGATTTGAACCAACGACCTTCGGGTTATGAGCCCGACGAGCTACCAGACTGCTCCACCCCGCGCTAATTGATTTAGTAATTATAGAGCCTTTTCTAAAAAAGGCAAGCATTATGTTAAATATATGTTAACTATTTTCCATTATTCTCTATGCTTACCGATTACGCTCTTCCAATTTAGCTAAAACATCGCCCCAGGAGAGCTCCTGATCTTGCAATAAGACAGTTGCATGATAGAGCAGATCGGCCATCTCAGAGATCACCTCATCAGCATCGCGGACCGTTGCCGCTAATGCCACCTCAACGCCCTCTTCTCCTACTTTTTGAGCAATTCGTTTTGTCCCTTTTGCATAGAGAGATGCGGTATAAGATTCTGCAGGATCTCCCCCTTTTCTAGAGGCTAATAGTGCTTCTAAACGGGAGAAAAAGACCCAAGGGACATTTTTTGAGCTAGATTCAAAACAGCTAATCTCCCCTAAGTGACATGTAGGACCTATCGGTTTAGCTAAGATTAACAATGTATCTTGATCGCAATCGAGCGCATAATCAACAATCTGTAGATAATTTCCAGATGACTCCCCTTTGGTCCAGAGTCGCTCTTTAGTTCGAGAGAAGAAGGTCACGCGCCCTTGCATGAGACTCATCTCTAACGCTTCAGCATTCATATATCCTAGCATCAAAACTTCAGCCGAATCATAATCTTGGACAATCACAGGAAGAAGATGCTCTACCTTCTCCCAATTAACTGCCGCGATAAGTTTTTGAGAAGCTTCTAATGAGAGCTTTCGCTCCGCTTGCGCTTTTAATGATTGGGTAGGAAGAACCTCAATACCGGCAGCAGCGAGATACTCCTTAAGTGCGGTGATATTCACTAACTGTTTATGAAAAGCGGAAGCGCCTAATGTTCCATCAACGCCTGCGATCAGATATGCATCGCGGAAATGCTCCATCTTACCAGCACCCCCTGAAGCAATTAGCTTTGCGCGCTGACAAATAGCTTTAACCGCCTTTAACTGCGCTAGATCATAACCATCACGAACACCATCTTGATTCATCATATTCAGAACAATCTCTCCGGCACCTCGGCTCTCTACCTCAGCTACCCAATCTAATGTTCGCCATGCGGTCTTCTCTGTTGTTGCTTCATCTCCTGTTAAGGTATAGACAAAATAGTCATCTAACGCTTTATCATAGTAAGAGTCGATCCCCACTACAATTTTATCACTTCCAAACGCTGCTACTAATTCATTGATCAGATGAGGATTCGCTAATGCAGGAGAATTGATGGAGATCTTATCAGCACCATGCTCAAAGAGGGCTTCTGCATCCTCTAAAGAGCGAATCCCGCCGGCAACACAGAGCGGAATATCGATCAACGCCTTGATCTCTTTAACCCAAGATTTATCAACCACTGCCCCTTTACTCGATGCGGTAATATCATAAATAACCAATTCATCCGCGCCCTCATCAGAGTAACGTTTCGCTAGAAGCGCTGCATCTCCCATCTCTTCATGGTTTCGAAATTGGGTTCCTTTAACAACAACACCCTCTTTAACATCTAAACATGCCACTATTTTTGCCAACATCTGATCGCCTCCTCAGCGCTAAATTTCCCTTCCAATAGTGCGCGACCTACGATCACACCAGCCACTTGGCTCTCTTTTAATGCCTCAATATCGGCAAGTGACCCAATACCACCTGAAGATTGAAAGGCAATATCGGGATAAGTCGTAGAGAGCTCTTGATAGAGAGGAACATTCGATCCTGATAACATGCCATCACGCGAAATATCGGTGCAGAGAACATGCTTTAAACCATATGGCTCATAACGCGCAATAAGCTCTTCTAAGCTACTCTCGCTTGTTTCTAGCCAACCGCTTAATGCAACTTTTTTAACGCCCCCTTCAATACGAATATCGAGCGCTAGAACGATATGATCTCCTCCAAACTTCTCAAACCAACGAATGACTTCATCAGGATTAGTCACCGCAGTAGAACCCACTACTACGCGTGAGACACCGATATCGAGTAAATTTTGAATATCGGCCTCTGTTCGAATACCACCACCGACTTGAATAGGCGCTTCAACCTCTTCAACAATCTTTGCAATTAGGGAGAGCTGTCTAGCCGCTGGATCTTTAGCACCATCTAAATCTACAAGATGGAGATATTGCGCTCCGGCATCTACATAATGTTGAAACTGCTCAATCGGTGAGTATGAGAAGGTGGTTTGGCGTTGATAGTCCCCCTGTTGGAGACGCACAACTTCGCCATTGATAAGATCTAAAGCGGGAATAATCATGGGCTACTCCTTGTAGCTATTGTTACTGTTGCTATTACTGTTGTAATTACTGTTGCTGTTATTGATATAGTGATGAGTGATATCGTTGATATAGTGATTGCCAGGGATCTATTCGTATAGATATATGGGTAGATCATATACGTGTAGATCTATCCTCGACCACGACACTAAAGATAGCGTCTGATTAGAGCAACCCTTTCGAGCTTGGAAGTAGATCCCCTTCAACCTTAATCGCCTGACGCAGCGTACGACCAAAGACCTTAAAGAGCGACTCAATTTTATGGTGCGTATTGACCCCTTCCGCTTTTAAGTGGAGAGTACAACCTAACGCATAAGCTAAAGAGCGGAAAAAATGAGGCACCATCTCTGTACTAAAGGTACCGATCATATCGCGATTAAAAGTGGCTTCAAAGTCGATGTGGGGGCGCCCTGATAGGTCAAGTGTACAGAAAGCACGGCACTCATCCATTGGTAAGACAAATCCGAATCGAGCAATTCCCCGTTTATCACCTAAAGCGGCACGGAGCGCTTCACCTAAAGCAATACCGGTATCCTCTACAGTATGGTGATCATCGATCTCGAGATCGCCATCAACTGCGACATTCATTCTAAATCCTCCATGCGTTGCGATCTGATCGAGCATATGATTAAAAAATGGGATACCTGTCTCAATGGTACTGCTTCCGGTCTCATCTAAGAAGAGCTCAATCTCAATATCGGTCTCCTTTGTTTTACGAGAGATCTTGGCACTACGAGGCTGATGCCCCTCTCTGACAATCCCTTTATCGATCAGGCGCTCAACAATCAAAGACCAATCCATCTTCTCGCGATCATACAGAATTCCCTCAATTCCCATATTTTCCGCTAAACCAAGATCCGTCTCCCGATCGCCAATCACATAACTATTTTCAGGATTGAAGAGCTTCTCTTCCAAGTAACGGGTCACCATACCTGTTTTCGGTTTCCGGCATTCACACTGATCTTCCGGAAAATGTGGGCAGAGCAACACCTCATCAAATATAATTCCTTGTGAGGCAAAGGTCTCCATCATACGCTCATGAACAAGATCAAATTTATCTTGAGGATTACTCTCTGTCCCTAAACCATCTTGATTGGAGACGATCACAAAACGGTAGCCGGCATTTTGTAGCTCTAACAGCGCAGGAATTACCTTCGGCTCAAATAGTAACTTCTCTAATGTATCTACCTGAAAATCGCTCTTGGGCTCATCAATTAAGGTGCCATCACGATCAATAAATAGAATATTTTGCATCCCTATCCTCTTCTTCCTAAAATTTTTTAATACTTAAAAGTCACACTGATAAGTCGTACTTAAAATCATCATTAACTGGGTCATTCAAACTCATTGAATTTCGAACTCATTGAATTAGCTCGATGAGTTCATTCAAAACTATCAAAACTAGATCTCTAAACCTTTTGCATAGCGCTTTATAGCAGCGATTAAGGCTTCATTCTCTTCTGGTAAACCGACAGAGATTCGTAACATATTTGCCAATGCCGGCGCGCTTTGGTAGCGAACAAAAATACCCTCCTCAGAAAGATACTCAAAGAGGGAGTTGGAATTTTCCACCTTGACCAATAGAAAGTTCGCATCCGATGGGTAGACCCGCTCAATGATTGAGATGCCGGCAAGCGTTTCTTCTAACTTCTTTCGGCTCTGCAAAATTTTAGTGCGACTCTTTTTCATATGAGCGAT
This sequence comes from Ignatzschineria sp. PL_is040, assembly GCF_055813795.1. NCBI lineage: Bacteria > Pseudomonadati > Pseudomonadota > Gammaproteobacteria > Cardiobacteriales > Ignatzschineriaceae > Ignatzschineria > Ignatzschineria sp. PL_is040. The sequence goes on along the minus strand of NZ_JBVPGU010000001.1, from coordinate 221,084 downwards.
CCCCTCTGGGGAGAGTGTCACCTCTGCGGCTGCAATTGCTGGAACAGGCAATGGATAAGGCGCAATCACTCGGCGAAGAATATCGATCAAGTTACGATCTGCCACAACAAATCCCATGCGAATACCGGCAAGCGCAAATGCTTTCGAGAGTGTACGAACTAATGCTAAGTGAGGATACTCCTTCACACGAGTAGCAAAAGAGGCTTGATCACTCAACTCAATATAAGCTTCATCTAATACCACAATTGTTTTATTGCGCGTTGCTTCTAAAATGGTCTCAATATCTTTGGTTGGAATCACATTACCGGTAGGATTGTTGGGACTACAGAGAAAGAGCATCTTAATGTTATCAATCGCCTCAAGCTTTGAGAGAAGCGCATCAAGATCGATCGAAAAATCGTCTCGCAATGGTACTGTTACCGTCTCTACATCATAAAGATCACAGGTTACCTGATACATCCCAAAGGTCGGTGGCAGATAGAGAAGCTTATCCTCTTTCGGTTCACAAAAGGCTTTAATCAGAAGTTCAATAGCAGAATCCCCCCCTAATGTTGCCAGAATCTCTTCTTGATCAACACCGAGATATTCCGCATAGCGTGCAATCACCTGCTCCGGTTGTGAGTCGGGATAGCGATTCATCATGAGCTCCAGCGAGATCGGTATAGCATAGGGGTTTTCATTAGCATCGAGATAGATCTCACGACCACTATAATCTCTTGCTGGGGCGATATAGGGCTCACATTTCTGCACAGATCGGCGGCTCAAACGTTGAGCGATATCGCTCGACTCTTTTGATAAAAAATCGTCTAAGTTATCCATCTTTTGCGCCACTTCCACCTCAACCTTAGCTTCAACCCTATTCTCACTCATATCTCCCCCTATCGATCTCTGATTACTTTCTTGATACTTTCTTGTTGGTTTTTTATTAATGACCTATTAATAAATAACCAATTAATAGACAATTAATAGAATTATCTATTAATCATATTGCTTGTTTGTAGATCCTATATCAATAACTCATTGTATCGATCTCTATTGAATGGATCTCTTCTATCATCTACTCTCTTGCTAATGCTTGCAAGCGAACATCTACTGCCAATTTATGAGCATCTAATTGCTCCTTTTCTGCAAGGAGTGCAACCGTCGGTCCTAAGCGTGAAAATCCCTCTTTCGTTAAGCGTTGAACAGTCATTCGCTTACTAAAATCGGCTAAACCTAAACTGGAATAGGTTCTAGCATATCCATAGGTAGGTAACACATGATTAGTACCCGATGCGTAATCTCCCATCGACTCTGGAGAGTAAGCCCCCAAAAAGAGCGAGCCAGCATGCATAATCTGATCAACCCATCTCTCCGGCGTTTCTGTCTGAATGATTAGATGCTCCGGCGCATAACGATTACTCACCTCAATCGCTTCTGTTAAGTTTTCAACCAAGATAGAACGGCTGTGCTCCAATGCTGCTCTCGCTGTTTCTGCGCGTCCTAACAGCTGTAGTTGCGCGCTTATTTCACGCTCTACCTCATCAATTAATTTTGCTGACGGCGTCACCAAAATTACTTGGGAATCTGCACCATGCTCCGCTTGAGAGAGAAGATCTGCCGCAACAAAAGCAGGATGAGCATATTGATCTGCAATGACCAATACTTCGGAAGGTCCTGCCGGCATATCGATCGCTGCACCACCCGGCATTTGACTGATTTGTCGCTTCGCTTCTGTGACAAAACTATTCCCAGGACCGAAGATCTTATCCACCTTGGTAACACTCTCACTTCCTAAACCGAGTGCAAAGATCGCTTGCGCACCTCCCATCTGATAGATCTTGTCGATACCACAAAGCTCCGCAGCATAGAGAATCTCATCAGCAATCGGTGGCGGTGAGGCGAGAACAATCTCACGACATCCCGCAATTTGTGCTGGAATCGCTAACATCAATACGGTTGAAAAGAGCGGTGCCGTTCCTCCCGGGATATAGAGCCCTACAGACTCAATCGCTCTTATTAATACTTCACAAAAAACACCCTCTTCTGTCTCTACTGTCACTTTAGGGCTTTTTTGCGCTTCATGGAATTTTTTAATATTACGATAAGCGCGTCCAATCGCCTCTTTAAACTCAGAAGATAGGCGTGATTCTGCAGCAGCAAATGCCTCTTGCTCTACTGCCAATTGTGTCACTGAAACTTTATCAAACTCTTCTGTTAACGCAATGATTGCCTGATCACCTTCAGTTTTTACTCTTTCGCCAATCTTGGCAACAATCTCTTTAATCTCTTTCGCAGATCGCTCTGCAGGTCTCTCTAATGCTTTTTTTCGCTCTGCTTCTGTCAGAGAATTCCAGATAATTTTCTCCATTGATTTGCTCTCTTTTTCACTCAATCTGCCATCGATGATGCTCTGCCATGCTAGAGCACCGACCCAATAATTTCGATTACTCCATCATCTTCTCAATAGGAAGAACTAAGATAGAGCTAGCACCTTTTGCTTTCAGTGCTTCCATCGTCTCCCAAAAGAGAACTTCGCTACTGACCACATGAACAGCAACGCGAGATTGATCTGTTGCTAATGGTAAAATAGTGGGATTTTCAGCACCCGGAAGAAGCTCGGTAATCTCTTTTAGACGATCTTTAGGCGCATGGAGCATAATATACTTTGATTCATTTGCTTGAATAACACTCTGTATTCTCGGCATAATTTTAGCGATCAAGGCCTCTTTTTCTGGGCTCATCTCAACATTTGTCTCGATTAAACAAGCTTTAGAGCGGAATATAACCTCAACCTCTTTTAAGCCATTTGCCTCTAATGTTGCGCCTGAAGAGACCAGATCACATATCGCATCTGCTAATCCCGCTCTTGGGGCAACCTCTACAGATCCCGTTAAAAGAGAGCTCTTATAATTGATTCCCTTCTCCTTTAAATAACGATCTAAAAGATTGGGAAAAGAGGTGGCAACACGAAGCCCTTGAAAATCTTCAATTCCCTGATAGTCACAACTCTTAGGAAGCGCTAAAGAGAGGCGACATCCCCCAAAGGGGAGAATTTGTTTCACACGATAGAGCGAATCGATCGATTCTTGACGCCCTAAAGCGACCTCTTCTAGTACATTTTGACCAACAATTCCTAGATCGACAACACCATCAAATACTAATCCCGGAATATCATCATCACGAACTCGTAGAATATCGATTGGCATATTTTCTACATGAGCGATCAACTTATCCTTGGTCATATTGATCTTAAGTCCACTCTTCTCAAGTAACTCTTGAGATTCCTCACTTAAACGTCCTGACTTCTGGATAGCGATTTTTAAGCGACTACTTTTCATCATTGTCGATGCCTCTTCTCTACGATTTCAATCTGGTTATAAAAATAAAAAAGAGAGGCTTTTATCATAGTAACGCCTCTCTTTCTGTATTAGCGTAGTAGTACAATAATACAATTTGATAGAGATTACAATTCTTTTTTCACTATATCTAAACTATATCTAAAAAAAAGCGGTCATATTGACCGCTCTCTTCTCTCTATTGTTGAGACTCATCATCGCTCCAGGCTGCAGGATATTTATATCCGGCAAATCGTTCAGCGGCGTAAGCCTTAAAGGCATCGGAGTTATAGGCTTCTTTAACATCTTTGACCCAAGGTGCATCGAGATCTTTACTCTTCACGGCAGCCCAATTGATAAAAGCAAATCCAGGGTCTGTAAAGAGCGCATCACTAAAAGGAATCTTTGAACTTGCGGCATAATTCCCTGGAATAATGACATAATCAAGATCATCACGAACGCGCGGTAATTGCGGTGCTTCAATCATCACTAATTCAATCTTATGGGGATTTTCTGCAATATCTGCCGCAACTGCTTTGAGTGAATCTGTTCCCGGCTTTAACGTAATCAAGCCCGCATCCACTAAGAGGGCAAGTGAACGAGAGAAGTTACTAGGATCATTCGGCACAGCAAATTTAGCCCCCTCCTCTAATTGATCTAAACTCTTCTTCTTTCCGCTATAGATGCCTAATGGCCCCGTCGGGATCTGAAAAACCTCTGTGATATCGAGCTTATGGAGTGTCTTAAAAGAGTTGAGGTAAGGCAGATGTTGGAAAGTGTTGATCTCGATAGAACCATCTGCAAGAGCATGATTAGGAAGGACATAATCAGTAAAGACCACTAAATCTACCTGATATCCTTTCGCTTCCAATTGTGGTTTAACAGAATCGGTCACCATATCAGCAAAATCACCCACGGTTGTGCCGATGCGAATTTTTTTACGGTCTCCATTGTCACTCTGATCATCAGAATTACATCCGGCTAAAACTAATGAGCCCCCGATTAGCGATATAAATGCTAATTTTTTTAAAACTGCTTTCATCGATTCTATTCCTTCTCTCTACAATAAGTTGATAAATCTGCTTGTTTCTATTGAGTATCTTTTCTATTAAATATCTTTTCTATTGAATATCTTAATTAAATTTTGAGTTTAGATATTCAATGAGCCCTTGGGTTTGAAGTAATCCCCACTTTTGAAACATAAAAAAGCCCGTAACCTAAAAGGTACGGGCTATTTGGCTAATTCTGGTATAGAGGCTTAGAGTCTTTTAAATGGTACTCATCTTCTATATCACGCTTTAGCTGTTTATTGCCCGCAAGCTGTGTCAAATCGGCATTCTTTATTAAAACGGGTATTGTGAAGAGTGTCAATACTTTTATTACAAATTTATTAATGCTTTAATTAAAGCTTTAATAAATGCTCTATTTTAAGTCTTATGTGGAGTCTGATTTAAATCTTATTTAAGCCCTATTTATACTCTATTTGAAAGACTTAAAACAACCTGTCAGGAATATCCTTTTTAAAAATCCCAAGTCCTTTTACGGCGAGTTTTTGCAAAGAGTCGCGGTAAAATTGAGGTTCCTAAAATAATCCCTCCGAGAAGAATCAATGCTCCTGCAGTCCATTCACTACTTCGATTGACCGACTGAAGACGCGCATTTTCCTGTTTTAATGTTGTAATCTCCACTTTTTGAACATGATCACGGCGATTTAGTGCATCATTCTCTTGTGCTAATTCGATCTCTCTGGCATTGAGCGTACGTAACTCCACAATCTCCGATTGTAGCGCTTGATTTTCAGCAGTTAAGACCTCCAACTCATTTAAGAGTGCTTCTTTATCTTGATTAGCACGATTAAGAGCTTGAGTCTGCGCCTCTTTTAATCGCTCAATCTCCTCTTCTAATGCCCTATTCTCTTGCAGTAGTGGCTCATAACGATTCTTAGCCTCTTCAATATAGTTACGCGCACTCGGCTCATTCATCAAAAAAGTATTATAGATCCAACCGGTCTTATTTCCATCGTAACGAATCTGATAGTACCCATTCCGCTCTGCTAATTTAACAACGGGTTCGCCGGCATTAATCATCTTTGTGATTCGGTAATTATCGCCGGCACCGGCTCTAATAGGGGCTTGTAGTTTATCGCTAATATAGAGCTGCTCTGCCATTGCAAAAGATGCAAGCCAGAAGAGTGCTGTCGTTAGTAAGCGCTTCGATCTTTTCATAACTCATTCCACCTATTGTTGATTGTGACCTCGGAAGATCCTCTATAATTTTCGATTGATATCTTTAGTTGATATCTTTAATTGATATTTTCGGTTGACATAAAAAATCTTATTATACATGAAAGCTGCTATGTAAAAATGGAGTGCTTTAAATAACTTCAGCCGATATGAGGTATAAAAATAGTCTGAAGTTCCCTACAATGATAGGAACAGAAAACTACTAACCCTCAACAAATGAGAAGGAGTCTATTGATGAAAATCTATATTGTTACCGGTGGATCACGAGGTATTGGCCACGCGTTGGCGACCCTATTAGAAGCAGAAGGCTATAAGGTACTACGCATCTCTCGCAGCAATCCTGAGCAGCTCCCTAATCATCTTGCTCTCGATCTTACCCAGCCCGAGGCAGCAGATCATGTCATTGAGTGGTTAAAGCCTTACCTCTCTCTTGCGACAGAGATTACTCTGATCAATAATGCCGGCGTTGTACAGCCTATTGAACAAGTTGGGAGATTGGAAAGTGAAGCAATTGCAAAAGCGATCGATATCAATATTAAAGCGCCTATTGAGCTGAGTAATCAATTTGTCGCTGCAACGCAGAATCTCCCCATTATGAAGCGTATCGTTAATATCTCATCTGGTGCAGGACGACATGTCTACTCTGGCTGGTCAATCTATTGTGCTACAAAGGCAGCCATCGATCATTTTAGCCGAGCACTCCATTTAGAGCAGAAGCAACAAGCGCATCCCATCTACGTTACAGCCCTTGCTCCCGGCGTTATCGATACCGACATGCAGGTGGAGATTCGAGCAAGTTCTCCTGAAGCCTTTCCCCATATTGACCGCTTCTTACAACTTAAAGCGCAGAATCAATTACTCTCCCCCCATCAGGCAGCAGAAGCAATTATTCGTTACTTCAACTCGCCATTCATGACCGGTGATGAACCGATTGCTGATATTCGGGATTTGAGATAAATACAATACAGATTGATCGTCAACCACAAAAAAGTCCTTTATAGCAGTAACTAATCACCACTATAAAGGACATCTTCTAAAACTGAGTCAACAAATATGGACTCTATAATTATCATAAGACCCTATATATAGGATATAGGGCCTGGCCTTATAATAGAGCCTCATAATCGACTTTTATGCATTCATAAGTCGATTGAGTCGTGCGACAAACTCAGAAGGATTATCGAGCTGCGCGCCCTCTAATAGTTGCGCCTCTTCATAGACTAACATTGCGATATCTTCCTCCATCTTCGCATCATTTGTCTCACTTAATTTCACTAAGAGAGGATGCTTTGGATTGATCTCTAACCATGGTTTAGTTGAAGGAACGTCATGACCTGCCTCTTTCAGCATCTTCTCAAAATGCCCACTTAATGCATGTTCATTACGAACTAAAACGGAAGCTGAGTCGGTAAGGCGCTTAGAGATCTTAACACTCTCAACACGATCGCCTAACACCTTCTCTACGCGGTCGATCAATTTTATCTCATCTTCACTTGCCGCAGGCTTCTCTTCTGCTTCCTTCTCTTTATCAAGCTCAATATCACCTTTAGCCACATTCACCATCGGTGTGCCATCAAACTCATGGAGGAATCCTGTCATCCAATCATCAATAACATCCGTCATTAAGAGAACTTCAATCCCTTTCGATTTAAAGATCTCTAAGTGTGGGCTATTTTTCGCAGTATTGAGAGAGTCTGCAGTAATGTAGTAGATCTTCTCTTGCCCCTCCTGCATACGCTCTTTATAGGCTTTGAGCGAAACAGTCTCTTCATCTGTTGTCGTTGAGGCAAAGCGCAGAAGATTGGCAATTTTCTCACGATTAGAGAAATCTTCCCCTAATCCTTCTTTCAAGACACGACCAAATTGGCCCCAGAATTTTTGATACTTCTCTTCATCTTGACTCAATGTCTCTAACATCGAGAGGCTTCGACGAGTCAATCCTTGGCGAATAGTATCGATCGTTCTTGAGTTTTGCAGGATTTCGCGTGAGATATTGAGCGGAAGATCTTGCGTATCAACAACCCCTTGGATAAAGCGAAGGTAACGCGGAATCAATTTATCAGAGCCTTCCATAATAAAGACGCGCTGAACATAGAGATCAATACCATACTTTACCTCTTGATCCCACAAGCCACGTGGTGCAACCGCAGGAACATAGAGAAGTGATGTGTAAGTCGTATTCCCTTCCACACGATTATGGCTCCAAGCAAGTGGATCACTGTAATCATGCGTTAGCTCTTTATAGAAAGCGATATACTCTTCATCACTAATCTCAGAGCGCTCTCTCTGCCAGAGTGATTCAGCCGAGTTGATCTGTTCAATCACAACTTCATGCTTAATCTCACTCTCTTCTTCTCCCTCTTTAGGTGGGATCGGCTTTTCAACCCCCATCATAATGGGGTAAGCGATATGATCTGAATATTTCTTCACAATATCACGGATTGACCACTCATTGAGGAGATCAAGATCATCTTCACGCATATGGAGAATGACAGTTGTTCCCGCTTTATCACGTGTTGTCTTTGTCAGGGTGAATTCCCCTTCCCCTTTTGACTGCCAATGTGTTGCTTCATCCTCATTTGTACCGGCTTTGCGCGTAATCAATTCAATCTCATGCGCTACGATAAATGCAGAATAGAAACCAACCCCAAATTGTCCAATCAATTGTGAAGCATTTTTCTGATCAGCCTCTAAACGTTCTAAGAATGCTTTTGTCCCCGATTTAGCGATGGTACCGATATTTTCAATCACCTCTTCCCGGGTCATTCCAATACCATTATCGGTAATCGTTAAGGTTTTCGCTTCTTTATCGAAGGCCAGATCGATCTGTGGTGTTCCTTGCCCATCAATCAATTTGGTATCAGTAAGCCCTTCAAAACGACGCTTATCTAAAGCATCTGAAGCATTTGAAATCAATTCACGAAGGAAGATTTCACGATTAGAATAGAGAGAGTGGATCATTAAATTTAAAAGCTGATTCACCTCAGTCTGAAACTGCATTGTTTCTGCATGTGTCTCTTTTGTCATAACTACTTTGACTCCATTAAACAATGATTTATTAACAATAATTTATTAACAACGATTTATTGAATTAAGTAGGTATTAGTTAAGTACGTATTAAGTATCTCTTGCATACCCACTGCTTGCATACTATTTATTGAATAATTAATAGATGGAGTCCGAATAGAATAATTCAAGATCAAAGTACTTTATGTCTGAAAAACAGTCACACCTCAATGGTGCCAATAGGAGAGTCAATAGGAGTATCAATAGGAGAATTTAAGACAAAAAAACTCTTTCATTTTTATAGAGTATCCCATGATCGATGATCTCACTTATCATCCATAAAAAAGAGCTATTGAGAAAATAATCCCAATAGCTCTTCTATCTATACTTCTATCTCTTCTTATAAATTCATATTCCCAAGACACTCTCCCTTTAGAGGGAATTTAAGTATCTACAGAAATATTTATATAAGATAGTTACATAAACGACTACATTTTTTGAATCTTATCATTTGCAATTTTTGATAACTCTTTCGCTTTCTCTTTTAAAGCTTCAATCTTCTCATCTAATGTCTTTTTAGCATCATCAGCATTATCTGAGAGCGAATCACGCTTTGCTTTCAAAGCAACAATCTGGTCATCAATGACTCGTTTTGCTTCATGAGTCTTTACAACAGTCTCATCTGTCAATTTAGCAGCAACATTACCCAATTTTTCAGCTGCTTTTGTGATGTTCTCTTTAACAATATCACCTTTTGTTTTACTCATTTCTCTATCTCCTATCTCAATAGAATTATATACAGCATCATTTCTTACTACTCATAGCCTACCAATAACCTATGGGCAATGAGTTAGTATAAGTTGATAATGAATTAAAAAATAGCCAGTAATTAATAGTAAGCAATTAATAGTGAGTAATTAATAATGAGTATTTACTAAACAACCACCTGAAAAATCATTAATACAAATATTAAAAGCTAAAAACTACTACAAAGACTACTAAATAATCTTTACATGAATAATAAACTTCTTATAACTCATTATACCTTATTTACAAAAACAAAATGGGGTTAATAACGGCTGATAGCCCTATAGTTCGCCAAATTTTCCACTCATAAAATCGAGAGATGCCTGTTTAATCTCTTCCCGTGTATTCATCACAAAAGGGCCATGTCCGACAACGGGTTCATCGATCATCTCGCCACTCAAAATTAGAATACTCGATTCGTTGATCGCCTCTAATATTGTCTTATTGCCCTCTCTTTCTAATATTGCAAGATCAGTCTCTTTAAGAACTTCCCCATTACAGCGAACTTCGCCCTTCAGTACAACGATACCAACATAACGATTTTCAGGTAAGAGAATCTCCGCCTTTACCCCTTTTTGCAATACAAGATCCCATAGATCGACCGGCGTAGCCGTATTAGCTGGACCTTGATAATATTGTGGCTCTTGTTGTGGCGCTTGCTCCCTATTCTCAATAGAATCATAAAATAGATTAGGAGGGTATTGGCCGGCAATAATCCGCATCAATCCCCCTTCTACAACTGAAAATTGTGGGATATCTGTAGCGATAATCTGCTGATATCGGGGAGAATCCATCTTTTTTTCCGCAGGTAGATTAACCCAAAGCTGCACCATATCGAGTACACCTCCTTTCTGAGAGAAGGGCTCTGAAAGCATTTCTTCATGGAGGATACCTCGTGCTGCCGTCATCCACTGAACATCACCGGCACCTATCGTTCCGCCCTCTCCGGTAGAATCACGATGAGCAACCTCTCCTTCATAGACAAGTGTCACTGTCTCAAAGCCTCGATGGGGATGGGAGCCGACACCACGGATCTTATCGCTAGCTTCAAATTTTGTTGGCCCCGCACGATCTAAGAGCAAAAAAGGATTAAGATAACGTCCATGATTGTTATAGGTAAAGAGAGAGCGAACATGAAATGCATCTCCCACCCAATGAGCTGCTGGCGCATGATAAACCCCTAATAACGCCTTATTACGCTTATTAATCTCTTTCATAGTCTCTCCTCTCTCTTTATCTAATTGCAGCAACAAACCAGTCACTAAACTGTTGCCACTCCTCTTTAAAGTGGGGATATTGCTCACCGATATTAGTCAATTGTGCGGCAATCTCTTCTCCATGATAACGAACTCCCACCAATGCTATTGCTAAGCACTCAAATGGCTCGACAAAGAGGCTATCTGTGAAAATCTTTGCCTGTTCGATTCTTCCTCCTCTAGGAATATCGAGATGAATTTCGACACCACCCCATGGGAAACGCTCATCAAGAAGATGGGAGAAATGAAGTGCTTGACCAAAGTTCCAATCCCAACTCTTCTGCTTCTCATAGATCGCATCAAATCCTGGGATCTGGGGTGGATTCTCCTCTGAGATATATTCAATCGTCTCGATCTCCCCAAATTTTTTCCTAAATTGTGCCTCAATCGCACGGCAGATCACCTCATGATTCAATTCGGGCTTAAATTCTACTAAATTGGCAACGCGTGAACGCACAGAGCTGATCCCTTTCGCCTGTAGCTTTTTAGGATCAGGATTGAGATAACGGCTCAATCGACCAAAATCGACATCGATAAGGAGCGTCCCATGATGGAAGCCACGATCTTTAGTCTCCCGATAAGCAGACCCGGAGATCTTCCGAACTTCCCCCTCTTGTGTAACAACGATATCATTGCGGCCAGAACTTTCTGCGGCAATGCCAAGAGCGTGAAGTGCCTCTAAAATTAAGGCAGTTGAACTCTCCTTGTTATAACCCGGCTTTCCCGCCATAAAGGTAAAGTTGGTATTTCCTAGATCATGGTAGACAGCACCCCCGCCACTGCTTCTGCGCGCTAATGTGATACCATCTTCCTCCATTTTTTGGGTGTTACACTCTTTCCAAGGATTTTGCCCACGACCAATCACAACGGTCTGATCATTACGCCATAAAAAGAGAACCTGTTGCGAAGCATCCATCGTCTGAAAGATCGCATCTTCAACCGCTAAATTAAAGAGTGGATTGACGCTTTCAGATATCAAAAGACGTGGTTTCATGTTCTATATTCCTTCTGTTTATGCTCTCTCTAAGAATCCCTAGAGGCTTCTAGTTTTCATCTCTTTTGCAGCCCTAGCAATATCTTTTTAAATTCTTTTTTAAATAACTTCGTATTACTTCTCGCTGCCCGATCTTGTCATCCGATTTTATGCGGATTTCTCAAAAAATTTCCGATCTATTTCCAAACTGACCTTCAATCTGTTTTCAATCTGTTTTCAATCTGTTTTCAATCTATTTTCAATTTATTTTTAATTTATTTCTGACTTAACCTCTCATTTAATGGGGCTTAAGAATGAGATTACAACCCTCTCAAAAATATTTAAGTCTTGCTCTCCCCCATCGCTATTATGATAAAATCTACCTAGATAATAACCATATTCTCTTAGGAGTAAAATCGATGAAAAAAATCCTTCTCACAATCTCCGTCGCGCTTATTTTAGGCTCAAACCAGTTCGCTGTCGCAAAGATGCCGACATTAACAACGCCTTCAATGAGCGATCAAGAGTATGCTGAAACACTCGGATTTGAACTCAAAAGAGAGAATCCTGATGCCGATAATAAGAGCGCTTCAGAAGAAGACAATAGAGAAAACACAACCGATGAAGCTCAAGTAGCAACAGAAGAGAGCGAAAAGAGTGCAGCAAAGCCACAAATTGAACTCAAAAAGCTTGTTTATCGCTGTGATATCTCACTTTCACAACCTTTTCCACTCAAAAACCCTGAAAAAGTAGAGCTTGCTTTAGGCAATCTCTCTAATGATGATGAGATGGTGATTAAGCTTAAAAATACCCCGATTAAATTGAAAAAAAGCCATTTTGAACCTGAGCATCTACATATCTGGAGTAATACCGAGAACAACATCTTAATGACTTTAGAGGTGGATGAGGTCTATGAAGATAACTTTGTTAGAGCGCAATCGGGGACTTTAACCATCTTAACGCCTAAATTAAAAGAGGAATATAAAGCAGTTCATAGCTGTCGCCGTTAAACAGATAAAAACGTCTAGAGATAGCGAATAATCTCTAACGATTCAAATGAAGGGGTGCTGATCATCGGTATCCCTTCCCTCTCTCTGATTATGCCGAAGATACAGGCTTCTGCACCAAGGTGTTGCTGAAGAGCTTCAATATCTTCAACAGCAACCTCTTTTTTTAAATTTTGTACTTCAACGATAAATTGTGGTCGCTGATTCTGCTGTTCAAAAAGAATCTCTAATTGATTATTTTCACTTTGACTCTTAAAGCCTGTAATCAAACCACAAACGCGCTTCTCATCGCCAATATAGTATCGAGCATCTTGCACAAAGAGATAATTTGAGGCGAATGTTGGTAACTGAGTTAACCCTAATAATGTGCTGACCATTAAGAGTCTTCCCAAAATTCCTCTCTTCTTCCCCACTTTTTCCATCTTCATGCTAATCTCCTCCTCAATTTTTGCGCTATATCTAAATGATAAGATAGATAACTCTCGCTCATGCATTGTCTCTCGGTGCGATTTTAATTATCTCATCATTACCACTTCATAATGCTATCACACAACCTTCATATCGGGAGAATCCTATTGAGAGCAGATATTACGATATAATGAATATTACAAGAATACTATAAGGGAACCCCACAACCTACTAAAGCAGAAATATTCCAAAAAGATTAAAACAGATCAAAAGAGATCACTCTAAGTAGGCGCTTCAAAATGATTAATCAGAATTAATTCAAATAACTAAATAACTAAATAACTAAATAACTAAATAACTAAATAACTAAATAATTAAATAATTAAATAATTAAACAACTAAATAATTAAACAACTAAATAATTAAACAACTAAAAAACTAAACAATTAAATATTTAAAATAGATAAAGAGATGAGAGAAGAGAATCATAAAAATATTGCTCCCCCAAAAAATCACCAAGAGTCAAAGTGTGATCGTACCTATATTCAAAAAGAGATTCCTAATGGAGTCCCCATTAAGATGTGGGCCCGAGGTGTCCCTTTTGATGAGCAGACAAAAAAACAACTATCTGATACGGCTCAAGTGCCGGTGATCTTTCGCCATATTGCGGCAATGCCAGATGCACATATGGGAATGGGATCTACTGTTGGATCTGTTATTCCTACTAAAAAAGCGATTATCCCGGCAGCAGTCGGCGTTGATATTGGCTGTGGAATGATCGCGCTTTTAACTTCATTAACGGCTGCTGATATGCCGGACAATCTTCACCCTATCCGTCTTGCTATTGAAGAAGCGATTCCCCATGGGAGAACTGTTGGAAAGGGACGAAGAGATATTGGCAGTTGGCAGGAGCCCCCTAAAATAGTTGATCACTACTGGCAACAACTTCTCCCTGATTTCAAGAAGATCACCGAGAAATACCCCAAGTTAGAAAAGAGTAATCATTACCATCATCTAGGAACGTTGGGTACAGGGAATCACTTTATAGAGCTTTGTACCGATGAGTTAGATCGTATCTGGGTCATGCTCCATAGTGGCTCTCGCGGCGTTGGTAATGCGATAGGCACCTTCTTTATCGCGCAGGCTAAAAAAGATATGGAGAGCCATCTTGCCAACCTTCCCCATAAAGATCTTGCTTACTTAAAAGAGGGAACAAAGCATTTTGAAGATTATGTTGAAGCCGTTGAATGGGCACAAAATTATGCACGACTTAATCGAGAAGTGATGATGCAAAATACAATTACCGCATTACGAAAAGTGATTAAAAAACCTTTTACAACGACCTCTGTAGCTGTCAATTGTCATCACAATTATGTCCAAAAAGAGCGACATTTTGGAGAAGAGATCTATGTTACACGCAAAGGAGCAGTATCTGCACAGAAAGGAGAGTTGGGAATTATCCCCGGATCGATGGGGGCTAAAAGCTATATTGTTCGAGGCTTAGGAAATCCCGATAGTTTTCACTCCTGCTCTCATGGTGCCGGAAGAGTGATGAGCCGAACTGAGGCTAAAAAACGTTTTACAATAGAGGATCAAAAGAGAGCAACTCAAGGGGTTGAATGCAGAAAAGATAGAGAGGTGATCGATGAGATCCCGATGGCTTATAAAGATATTGATGCCGTCATGGCTGCGCAAAAAGATCTTGTTGAGATTGTGCATACCTTAAAGCAGATCGTTTGTGTGAAGGGATAGGATTGAAGAAATAAGATCAAATCAAGGTAGTAAATCAATCAATAATAAAAACCATAAAAAACCATAAAAAACCGACACTACATTACATTAGTGTCGGCTCTCTATTAACCGATAAAACTTAGATACTCAAACAGGATAATAGGTCTATCTAAATAATATCTATCTGAATAATACCTATCTAGCTAATATCTTAATCCCTCTCTAATTACCCTAACCACCCTGTAGCGATTCCTATTCTAAAGGCGATACTTGCAAAAATTAAGCAGAGAACTGTTCGAATAAACCAAATCACTAAAATTTGCCAAAATTTTACAGGGATCTTTGTTGCTAAAATACAAGGGACACTTCCCGAGAGAAAGAGCACACTACCAATTGATGTCACAGCAGCAATATAACGAATAGAGAGATCTGCCTCATTGAGTAAAATTGCCGGCAAGAGCATCTCTGCTAATCCTGATGCAATTGCACCACTATGTTCAGATGCTCCCTCTAATCCTGTTATTAAGAGTGCCGGCTTTAAAACAACGCCGATCCAATCAAATAAGGGTGTATATTTTGAGAGAATGAGCCCGGTAAATCCAATAGCTAAGATCGAAGGAGCTACAACAGATGACATCTTTAAACCATCTTTGAAGTTTCTCCAAAGAGAGATAAAGAGCCCTGGATTTGCTTCATATTGTGTAATTGCGAGATCTTTTGCATGCGCTAGACGACTCTGATCTGCACCACTATCTGGTAAAGGATTTTCAGCTCTATTATCGAGACGTGATATCGGTGGGATATAAGCTGTGATCGTTGTTGTTAAAAAAGTAATCAGAAAGGTACTCCAGAAGAAGAAGTTCCAAGCACCCATGAGATTCATCGTTTTAGCTACAATAATCATAAATGTCGCCGAGACTGTTGAAAACCCTGTTGCAACAATCATCGCCTCTCTTAGAGAGTATTTTCCCTGACGATAGACACGATCTGTAATCAATAAACCAATGGAATAACTCCCTACAAATGATGCAACAGCATCAATAGCAGATCCTCCCGGCGTTCTAAATAGAGGACGCATTAAACGCTCCATAAAGACGGCAACAAATTCTAAAAAACCAAAACCTAATAGAAAAGTTAAAGCCACCGCGCCAACAGGAATTAAGAGCCCCACCGATAATGCTAGCTTTTCAAACAGAAAAGGTAACATATCGGGCGTCATCGCCCAAGCAGGAGCCCATCCTGTTAAGTAGAGAATGGCTAAAATAAACCAACCCTAATACTTTAAATGCAGAGAAAATCTTCTCGCTTATAGAGTTTTTATAATTCCCTGAAATATAGGAGTAGAATGCCCCAAATGCCATAATCAACATAATCGCTGTTAAAGCAAAGGGACGCATTTGATGGATTACAAAGCCAGCGATATGATCCAACATAATTGTCTCTTTTCCCCCAATATCGATTGAGATAAAAAAGAGCGCAACTCCCACCAAACTGTAGAGAAAAACTCGGGTTAACATCAAGCGCTCCGAACCTTTCTTCTTTCTATTCTCTCTTAAAACATCATCCATATCATCTTCCTCCGATTAAATTCTATCGTTATACTTATCGCTATTTTTTCGTCACTTTTATCATTATATTTATTGTTATATTGTCTTGTGTGTTGACTTTTGTTGGCTTTTGTTGACCTTTTTTGGCTATTGCTGACGCTTGTTATTTTGATAACTATTTCTGATAGCTATTTCTGATAACTATTTTGATAGCTACTTTATGACTACTACTGCCACTCATCTCTGACCAGTATTTTCTATCTCTAAAAGTAGCTATCGTGATCCCTTATAATCACGCTTAATCCCATTGACAGAGATCGGTGATTTCAGAGCCTTGGTAGATCACTCTATTATTTACTGTACCGCCTAACCAATAACTCAGTTCTGCAGGGTGAGTGACATCCCAAGCAACAAAATTGGCTAATTTACCAACCTCTAACGAACCCTCATTTTCTTCTATACCTAGCGCAAAAGCTGCATTATAGGTCACCCCTGCTAATGTCTCTTCTGGGGTAAGTCTAAATAGTGTGCATCCCATATTGAGTGCTAAACGGAGTGAAAGAAGCGGAGATGTTCCGGGATTGAGATCCGTTGAAAGTGCGATCTTAACGCCCTCTCGTTTAAATGCATCAATGGGAGGATATTGGGTTTCCCTTAACATATAAAATGCGCCCGGAAGAAGAACCGCTACCGTTCCTGATCTCGCCATCGCTTTTGCATCAGAATCATCCGCATACTCCATATGATCTGCTGATAATGCGCCATATTTTGCAGCTAATGTTGAACCGTGCAGAGATGAGAGTTGTTCCGCGTGCAATTTAATCGGAATATTATAGTTTTGAGCGGCGATAAAGAGCCTCTCCACTTGCGCAGGGGAGAAAGCGATATGTTCACAAAAAGCATCGAGCGCATCGATCTCACACTGCTCAACAACTTTCGGAAGAACCTCTTCAATCACATAATCGATATAACGATCTGAATCATCCCCAAACTCTTTAGGAAGTGCATGAGCGGCTAAAAAAGTCGTATGGATGGAGATCGGCATCGTCTCTTTTAAGCGCGCAATCACCGAGAGCATCTTTAACTCAGACTCTAGATCTAAGCCATAACCAGACTTAATCTCAACGGTTGTCACACCATCTGCCATCAGGTGCTCTATCCGTTTTTTAGCTGTTAGAAAAAGTTCCTCTTCAGAGGCTTGACGTGTTGCGTTAACAGTACTCTGAATACCACCACCGCGCTTTGCAATCTCCGTATAGCTCACCCCTTCTAAACGAGCCTCAAATTCCTCACTACGATTTCCACCAAATACTAGATGGGTATGACAATCGATCAAGCCGGGGGTGACCAATCGACCTTCAAGATCGATCTTTTCATAATCGCCATCCACATCAGCAAATTGGGCCTCAGGACCAATCCATTGAATTTTTTGATCATTAGTCACAATAATCCCTTTTTCGATCAGATTATAGTGCCCATCAGCCATAGTGACGATCTGACAGTTGTGCCAAATTTTTTGATTCTTATCTCGATTCTGCATTCTCTACTCTCCTCTTTTTTCTTTCTTCTCTCTTCATTTTCTCTTCATTTTTTCTGCTCTTTCTCTTCTTTTAGAGCCGTTACAACCCTCGTGTAAACTCCCAAATAAAACGAGCCGCAACCCGCGCGCATAGATCATCATGATCACGTGATGGAAGATACTCTACAAAATCGAGAGCTTGTAATTTGCCACCACCTTTAATCTTCTTCCCCAAATGGAGATAGAGTTGAGGGTCAACACCTAAAGAAGCAGGTGCCGATACCGCAAACATACTACTTGGCGATAGCGCATCGAGATCAAAACTGAGATAGATTAGATCGACTTTTTCTAAAAATGCTTCCAATTGAGCCTCAAGTGATGGGAGATTTCCCAAGTGGCACTCATAATCCCAAATGATCTCTGTTCCACTACTATGAGCCATCTCTAGAAGAGAGCCTGTATTACCAACTTCACTTGCACCGATACAGAGATAATGGAAGGGGCGATTCTCTCTTTGACAATACTCTTGTAACTCTCTAAAAGGTGTCCCCGAGGTTGATTCTGCAGCTAGGCGCATATCAAGATGGGCATCAAAATTGATAATCCCTATCTTTGCATCACGATCACTCTTATAGAGTCCTAATCCATGGGCATAGGCTGTTTCATGCCCACCCCCTAACACCACTGTTTTATTGTGACTTCTCTGTAGTAAGACAACGAGATCTGTTAAGGCATTTTGAGTTGCTTCAAGAGATTCTCGATAATGAATCGTGCCACAATCTATCAACTTTTCATGCTCTTGATGCGCAGCAAAATTAGCAAAAACTCTTCGCAGCTGATCTGGTGCTTCTGCCGCCCCCACCCTCCCACGATTTCGCTTAACGCCTTCATCACAGGCAAAGCCAATGAGAGCATTTCGCTCACTAAAGTTAAATTGAGGCTCCTCTACAATAGGAACAACCTGGAACATCCGCTTTGCAGCCTGACTCTCATGGCTATCATCACGTCCTGTCCAGATCTCATTCGCTGTTTTTTGCCAAAATTTCATCATCTTTCCCTCACTTATAGATCTCTCTCCATCTCTTTACATCTTATATAGCGCTTAAACAGAAAAATGATATTCCCCAATGACTCTCCTCCCCTTTTCTTCATCTTCACAATCAATAGATATAGATATCGCCTTTAATGGCAATCTATAGCAATCCATAGCAATCTTTACATGGGGTAATCTTTACATAAAACTTTGTATGAAAACCTTGTATGAAAGACTTATATAAAAGCTTTAGATAAAGACTCATGCTATTAGAAGATCAGTAGAAAGAAGACTCATTAGAGAATATCGATCAGTTCTATGATAAGCGCTATCAATGATCCGATAGGCCTATTTCACCATCGGTAGATTTAAGCCCTGCTCTTTTGCACACTCAATAGCAATCTCATAGCCTGCATCTGCATGACGCATCACGCCGGTAGCAGGATCGTTTGTCAATACGCGCGCAATTCTCTCCGCCGCTTCATCTGTACCATCACAAACAATCACGACTCCAGAATGTTGAGAGAAGCCCATACCAACACCACCACCATGATGGAGAGATACCCATGTTGCACCGCCTGCAGTATTGAGTAACGCATTGAGTAGTGGCCAATCTGAAACGGTATCTGAACCATCTTTCATCGCTTCAGTTTCACGGTGCGGACTAGATACAGATCCTGAGTCGAGGTGGTCACGACCAATCACTATCGGTGCCGAAAGCTCACCACTACGAACCATCTCATTAAATGCGAGACCGAGTTTCGCACGATCGCCTAAACCAACCCAGCAGATACGTGCCGGCAATCCTTGGAAATGGATACGCTCTTTTGCCATATCTAACCAGCGATGGAGAGACTCATTATCGGGAAGTAACTCTTTCACTTTCGCATCGGTCTTATAGATATCTTCTGGATCTCCCGAAAGCGCAACCCATCTAAATGGACCGATACCACGGCAGAAGAGTGGGCGAATATAAGCAGGTACAAATCCTGGGAAATCAAATGCATTCTCAACGCCGACATCTTTCGCCATTTGACGAATATTATTACCATAGTCAAAGGTTGGCACGCCCATTTCTTGGAAGGCTAACATCGCTTCAACATGCTTACCCATCGATTCTTTTGCTCTTTGCACTGTGCCGGCAGGATCAGTTTTTGCCGCCTCTTTATACTCTTCCCATGTCATGCCAATAGGTAGATAACCGTGAAGTGGGTCGTGTGCGCTCGTCTGGTCAGTCACCATATCAGGACGAACATCACGACGAACAAGCTCTGGCAAAATCTCTGCAGCATTCCCATGAAGTGCAATCGAGATCGCTTTACCTTCTTGAGTATATTTTTCAAGACGCGCTAATGCATCATCGAGATCATCCGCTTGCTCATCAACATATCCTGTACGAAGACGGAAATCGATACTCGATTGTTGACACTCAATATTGAGAGAAGCAGCTCCAGCTAGCGTTGCAGCAAGCGGTTGAGCACCCCCCATTCCGCCCAAACCGGCAGTTAAGATCCATTTTCCTTCTAAAGAACCGCCATAATGTTGACGCCCTGCTTCCACAAAGGTCTCATATGTTCCTTGAACAATTCCTTGGCTACCGATATAGATCCAGCTACCTGCTGTCATCTGCCCGTACATCATCAAGCCCTTCTTATCGAGCTCATTGAAATGCTCCCAATTTGCCCAATGAGGGACAATATTGGAGTTTGCGATTAAGACTCGCGGCGCATCCTTATGGGTCTTAAAGACACCTACAGGTTTACCTGATTGCACAAGGAGTGTTTCATCTGCTTCAAGCGCTTTTAATGTCTCAATGATCTTATCAAAACACTCCCAATCACGAGCTGCTCGGCCAATTCCCCCATAAACAACAAGCTCTTTAGGGTTCTCTGCAACATCAGGGTCAAGATTATTCATCAACATCCGAAGCGCAGCTTCTGTTAGCCAATTCTTAGCATTTAATTCTGTTCCTCTCGGTGCGCGAATCTCGACATCTCTATAACGATCATTATTAGACATAACTCTTATCCTCCAAACTAAGATTGTGTGATGTGACCTCTTTATGGAGATCACCTCTATTCGATCGAAGCTTTATATATTTAAAGCATGGGATTTAGAGATTTGAATAGTGGTCTTGAGTATTGATCTACCCTCGCCTGAGTCTCCTCCCTAAACCCGACACCTAAAGCTTCAAATTTTTAATCAATTTCTTTCTTTTCATTTTTAGCTCTGAAGCTAATTTCATTATATACATAGCTATTTCTAAATGTCTATACATTTAATTTTTGTATAGACATTACGGGATCTAATCGCACGAAACGCTTTGATAATGGAGAGATACCATCCTCCTTAATGCCGGAGAAATTCCCATAACAGATCGATTTTCACATGAGATAATAATGAATTACCCTAAGTTGTGGGCTATAATTTGCCTACTCATTCATTCAGTGCCGGAAAAATATGCATGTCAATCCCAATATATAAAAAAGTCCAGAACTATATTCTTGAAAAGATAGAAAATAATGAATATAGCGAAGGCGAACAGATCCCTACGGAACAAGAGTTATCACAGCTCTTTAATGCTAGCCGTATGACCATTAATCGTGCCATTACTGAACTGAGCAGACAAAATATCCTAAAGCGCATTCAAGGAAGTGGTACATTTGTGATGCCTAAAAAAGCTAGCTCTCAACCATTAACTGTTGTAGATATTGTCGGTGAGATTGAGAATCGAGGTAATCGTCATCGTGCTGAAATTATTGCGCAAAAGCTACTGCCGGCAAGTGGCTTAGTCGCTAAAAAGTTGGAAGTGCCGATCGAATCGACACTCTACTTCTGCCATATTATCCACTTTGAAAATGATCTCCCGTTAGCAATTGAGAAGCGCTATATCCCTCATCAATTGGTCCCTAATTTTTTTGAACAAGATTTTTTAAAGATATCGCCGAGTGGATTTCTTCTCAAAAATTATGATTTAACGGAGATGGAGCATTCAATAGAAGCAACGATCGCAGATGAGAGCTTAAGTCGCTACCTCAAAGTAGAATTAGGTTCTGCTTGCCTCGATATTAAACGAAGAACCTGGAGCTCAATCGGTCTTATCAGTTATGCTGAATTTATCTACCCTGCCTCTCGCTATCGCCTACACTCTCGGATGCGTGTCGATGAATATATGCGCTTAGGCATCCCGATGGATTCAATCTAGATAGAGATTTTTCCCCCTCCCTGGGTCAAGCTTCCAAAATCTTTAAACGCTCTTCATAAAAAATGCCATATCCCCTTGAATCTGGGTATATGGCATTTTGTTATGCTTTTATGCTGTTATGCTTTTATGCTTTTATGCTTTTATGCTTTTATATTTCAATACATTATATAAATATAGTCTCTCTACATCATCCCTAAGAAAGTCGGTAATCCGAGAGAGATAAAGGGAATATATGTAATCAGTAGCAGGAAGACAATTAAGATCATCAACCATGGAAGTGCTGCTCTAATCGTACTTGTGATCGGCATACCTGTTACAGCAGAGGAGACAAAGAGGTTAAGGCCAATAGGTGGTGTAATTAACCCAATCTCCATATTTACAACCATGATGATCCCTAGGTGAATCGGATCAATACCAAGCTCCATCGCAATGGGGAAGAAGATCGGCGCCAAGATCAGAATCACCGCTGATGGCTCCATAAAACTACCCGCAATTAGTAACACAATATTGACAATCACCAAGAACATCCATGGTGAGAAGCCCATATCGATCACCCAACTTGCGATCGACTGCGGAATCTGCTCTGTAGTCAATACATGAGCAAATAGCATGGCGTTAGCAATGATAAACATCAGCATCACCGTCATCTTGCCTGACTCTAACATCACCTTAGAAAAATCACGAATGCGCATATCTTTATAGACGAAAAGTGCTACAAACATTGAATAGACAGCTGCAACAGCCGCCGCTTCAGTGGGTGTATACATTCCGCTATAGATACCACCTAAAATGATCACCATAAGGAGCAATCCCCAAAGTGCGCGTCTAAAAGCAACAAACCACTCTTTTACACTAACACGAGGTTGGGCTGGCAGTTTTTTAATACGCGCAACAATATAGATCGCTGCCATTAATGCTACGCCTAAGAGTACGCCGGGGACAACACCTGCCATAAACATCTTACCAACCGATTGCTCTGTAGCTGCCGCATAGACAACCATAACGATAGAGGGCGGAATTAAGATCCCTAGCGTTCCGGCATTACAGATAATACCTGCACCAAACTCTTTGGTATAACCTGATTTAACCATGCCGGCAATCGCAATTGAACCTACTGCGGCCACTGTTGCCGGACTCGATCCTGAAAGTGCAGCAAAGAGCATACAAGCTAATACCGAACCAATTGCTAGCCCTCCTCTAATATGGCCAACACAAGCATTTGCAAAGTCGATCAGACGTTGCGCAACACCTCCTGTTGTCATAAATGCCCCGGCAATAAGAAAGAAGGGAATGGCTAAAAGTGTGGAGTGTTCTGAAGTCTCAAACATCTTAATCGCTAAACTACGCGGAGAGTCGGGACTAAAAAAGATAATAGTTAATGCGCTCGATAGCCCAAGGGAGATGGCAACGGGTACACCAATCAGCATCAAGGCAAAGAGCAACACAAATAAGAATAATATGGTCATTTTTTCGCTCCTTCTTGATCATCTGCTAATTGAACATGCTCAGCATGTGCAATCTCTTCAAGGGCATCTTTAGCTTCATCAGCTAAGCCCAAGCCATCTTGTTGATGCGTTATAATTTTATATCCGATCTCAAGATAACGCAGAATCAATAGGAGAAAACCAACAGGAACAATCATCGTAATATGCCAGCGTCTAATACCAAAACGATCGAGATCTTCCGCTAATGTTCCAAGCTTATAGAAGTTAAGAACCCAATCTAAACTGGCAAATAGCATAATGCCGCCATAAAGAAGACATGCACCAAGGCCGATATAAGCTAAAAAGCGCTTAATCGGTTTATGAAATAATTTAACTAAGGCATCAACGCCGATATGCCCACCAATACGCACACCATACGACATACAGAAGAAGATTAACCAAGCAAAACAGGCCGCTGTAAAACGGTTAGACCAATTCATCGAAGTCGCCAGATCCATCATTGAATCGCCCATATCGAGGAAAAAATCTTCTAATTTTGAGGGTTCATCTCCCGCCACCCAATCCGCTAAGCTATAAAAGGGGGTATAGAGATTATTGAGCATCGTGTAGATAAAAGTCACGAAGGTCATCGCGCTTAAAATGAGAACTGTGACAAATTTTTCAATCTGTTGCCAGCCTCTATCAAGTTTTTGATATGTACTGATAAACATTAGAAATCCTCTCTTTTTTTACATACAGGGATCTACGCCCTTAACTCTGCTTATTTATGATCAGATTCAATAATCAAATTCAATAATCAGATTAAGTAATCAAATTAAATGATCAAATTTAGAGGGTAAGTTAAGGGCATAGATTAAATTTTGATGATCTTAAGAAAGTTTTCTACTGTGGATTATTCGATTGAAGTGCTGCTTCAATAAGATCTGCACCCACTTGATCTTGGAATTTCTCCCATACAGGACGAACCGCATCACGCCATGCTTCACGCTGCTCTGGAGTTAGGTAGATAATCTCTGTTGTACCAGCATCAATAATACTCTGCTTATCACGCTCGTTAAGTGCCGCTGCTTGATTATTCACCTCTACCGTTACTTCCGCAATAATATCGGTCAATTCATTACGAACATTCTCTGGTAATCCATTCCAGAAATCGGTATTTGTGATCAACATATAATCGAGAACACCGTGATTTGATTCAGTAATGTGAGATTGTACTTCATGAATTTTTTGTGAGTAGATATTGGTGTATGGGTTCTCTGCACCATTTACAACCCCTGTTTGTAACCCTTGATACATCTCGGCAAAAGCCATTTTACGAGGATTTGCACGAAGTGCTTTAAACTGCTCATCTAATACCGCAGAGTTCTGTACACGGAACTTAAGGCCGCGCGCATCTCTTGGTACATGAAGTGCTTTATTGGCAGAGAGCTGTTTCAAGCCATTATGCCAATAGCCAAGACCTGTAATTCCTTTATCTTCCATACTTGTTAGAAGTGATTGCCCTGCTTCAGATTGCTGGAATCGATCTAATGCTTCCATATTGTCGAAGAGGAAAGGAAGATCAAAGAGTTGAATCTTCTTCTGGAAATGCTCAAACTTTGCAAGGGAAGGCGCCAAAATATGAACATCTCCTACAAGCAATGCATCCATCTCTTGTCCATCACCATAGAGAGATGAGTTCGGATAGACCTCTACTTGAACCTGACCTGGGAGGCGCTCTTCTGCTAATTTCTTAAAGAGCAAAGCCCCTTGCCCTTTAGGGGTGGTGTCTGCAACAACATGTGAGAATTTAATCACAATCGGTTCATCCGCATGTGAAAAACCCATAATTAAACCACCTACTAAAACTGAAGTGGCGATTAGCCGCTGAATTAAACGATTCATAACTCCTCCTGAGATATTATGATTACTCTTATCAAAAAAATTATCGAAAATACTCTAATGAAAAGATCCGCAATACTTAAAATCATCTGCACTTGGCCGATAATCTCTCCTATTTGTCAGATCAAATAAAAATAGTTCAAATAACAATCAATCGTTAATGAACTGAAAATGAGACCTTATGAAAAAACTTCATAAAGAAGTATTGTAGAGAGATCTGAAAAATCAGAAATGGGGGGAAGATCATTAGAAGAAATCCCGAAAATGAACTTCCGGGAATGATGGTTCTTCCAATATGATTACAGAGCGTATCGATCGCTCTGCTCTATCCTCATTTGATTTTTCGACATCTTAACGTGTCTTAATCCTTGTCTCCTACTTTTTATACGCTTGTTATATCCCATCTAAAACGGGTATGAGCCATTTAAGGTTCATCTTATTACTCGTGCTATTAAGTATGTTATAGGACACATTTAGGTCGTATTATAGATCTACTATGCATCCACTATGCATCTCTTAAAGAGATTTTCTCTAACACTTAAATTGAACATAGCATAAAAAAGGCTTTCTATAGAAAATATTTTATGGGTAAAATTAACCTAGATCACCTCTTAAATGGCTTATACTCTGTAATTCAAGGATATAGACTTTTCCCGGTTGAGTCGACTGCAACAATAAGAGGCAACTTTTTTACCTCTAAGCGCCGAATCGCTTCGGGACCTAAATCCTCAAAGGCAACCACTTCAGCAGTAATAACACATTTCCCCATCAAGGCTGCAACACCACCAATAGCAGCAAAATAGATCCCATTATGGCGCTTTATCGCCTCGACTACCTCTTGACTGCGACTCCCCTTTCCAATCATTGCAACTAATCCCGCAGCAATCAGCTGTGGCGAGTACGCATCCATTCTACTTGCAGTTGTCGGTCCGACAGAACCGATTGCTTCCCCAGGTTTCGGAGGACAGGGGCCAGCATAATAGATCACCTCTCCCTCAACTTCAATCGGTAGCTTCTCTCCTCGAGATAACATCTCACTCATTCTTTTATGTGCCGCATCACGACCTGTATAGAGTGAACCTGTTAAATAGATAAGATCCCCTGCCTTTAAAGAGTTGATCACCTCTTTTGTCAGTGGCAATTTCAGCTCTCTTCCTGTTGTAACTGCTCCTGATTGATCCACGGACAACGAATCTTTTGACTGCTCTATTTGCTCTATTTGCTCATTTAGCTTCATTATCTCCCCTCCTACAAAATCCCTTCTGCATGCCGATTAGCGTGACAGCCAATATTGACAGCAACAGGAAGACCCGCAATATGGGTCGGATAGAGATTAATATTGACAGCCAATGCCGTTGTCTTACCACCAAAACCGGCAGGACCAATCTCTAACTCATTAATTTTCTCTAACAATTCCGCCTCAAGCGAAGCTAAAAATGGATCTTCATTGACAATATCGATCGGCTTTAAGAGTGCTTTTTTACTCAAAAGTGCTGCTTTTTCCATCGTTCCCCCTACACCCACCCCCACAATAATGGGCGGACATGGATTAGAGCCGGCATCTTTAACCACTTGAAGGATAAATTCTTTTACCCCTTCAAGACCATCACTCGGCTTTAACATCTTCAACTGACTCATATTTTCACTCCCAAATCCTTTGGGCGACACCGTTATTTTCAATTGATCACCGGCAACGATCTCATAATGAATCACCCCCGGCGTATTATCTCCTGTATTGATGCGATCAAACGGTGTTTTTACAACGGAATTACGTAGATATCCGCGGCGATACCCTTCTCGAATACCGGCATTAATGGCATCTTCTAAGAGTCCGCCTTCAATATGTAGATCTTGCCCTAGCTCCACAAAAACAACGGTCTGCCCCGTATCTTGGCACATCGGCCGGCGCTCCCTTTTCGCTAAATCAGCATTGTCGATAATGGTCTGCAAAATATTGCGCCCTAAAGGGGAACTCTCATTTTGCATACAGCTACCAAGACAACTATAGATATCATCACTCAATGAGGTATTTGCCTCAATAGAGAGCTCTGCCACCAAGTCGGTAATAGCGGCGACATTAATTTTATGCATTACTCCTCTCCTCCTCTGTTGAGTTGACTGAAGAAGCTAATTGAAACTGAAAATTGACAAGTGGGCGATGTTGCTGTGCGCCGTAAACATCCTTCTCCCCTAAAGCGCCTGAAGAGATTGGCCGAATGATTGTGATCTTCAATGCTTTTGCCGGATCAAAATAGACAACATTGAGAACTTGGTCGGGCTTGATACCATAGAGATCTGCAAAAGATTCAGGAGTGATAATCTTCGCTGCCTTACAGCGCTGATAAAATGCCTCTTCAATAAAGATAATATCGAAGCAGAGTTCAAACGGGCCGGCATTCTTACTCCGTATTACCGATGCAACCTCTCGTAGAGTATAAGTGATCATCGCTTGCGATGCACCTTGATGATCTTGATAATCTTGATGACCTTGGCTACCTTGTTTTCGAGTTAACATTCTACTCCTCCCCCAATAATTCTTTGAGTACTGCATTGAATACTGCATTGAATGGCGTTTTGAATAATTTCTATAGAGCATATAGAGCAGTTAAAGAACTGCACTTTTTCTAATTTTTCTAAATTATGGCGTCGATTCATCCCTATTTACCCCCATCAATCTCAAGATATTCAATAGGGAAAAGCTGACTCTCCGACTCAACTTCTAATAGATGATAGAGTGAAAATTGGTAGACCTCTCCCATCTCCGCATCTGAGGGAGAGAATGGAAAAGCAAGATTTCCCGCTGTTGAGATCCGTCCCTCATACCCAAAATGAAGCGCTGTACTACGGGCAAAACCACAGATCGCATTCGCCTCTTCTTGTGTCGGTGCACATGCTTCAATCACAATACCTAACTCTTTAGGTGGCTCGCTCTCCTCCTCTTTTTCTGGTAGTAGAGAGATTCCCCCTTTCCCATAAATATTGAAATTGAGATCAAACTCCCCAAAATCACTTCCGGAGAAGTTATCAATCACACGCTCTTTTACCGCATCTAAGATCTCATCGATCTTCTCAATCATCACAGGATCAGAAACGCCGGCAATAGAGATGGTGCGATACCCTCTCTTTTTAGCCCCTTCTAACTTAATAAAATACTTTTCAGTAGGATCAAATGTTGTTCCACTGACTGCTACACGGCGATCATCAATCTGTGTAAATTGTGAGTTCGTTAGATTGAGTGCCCCACCAGGTCCTGGTAGATGGTAAGGATCTGACTTTTCATAGAGGGTATGAGCGGCGACAGAGAGCGTTGTACAGCGTCGATTATCTGCCAAAGGCTCCACAATAAAATGATCTTGTCGCAATGTTCCTAACATACTGTCACTACCACTTCCCGGTAATGCTGCAATTGCCGCACACTCTAAAATTTTCCCTAAATGGAGAGATAAGGCACGATCAAACCCCTCTCGAATTGCAAATGCCGCAAAGAGTGAGGGATCATATGCTCTACCGGCAAGAATCAGCTCGACACCCTGATCAAGCGCCTCGATAAAAGGCGCTTCCCCCATCTGCCCGACAATCGCGCTACTTGCCAATAACTCCGCTTCAGTTAACGCTTCTGCCGGCGCTAAGGGGGTAATCTTTCCCGCCCGTAATGCCGTTAAGAGTACTTCTTTCGGTAATTCACTATTAATGAGAGCTATCTTCAATTTCAGATGCGCCTCTACTAAGATCTCTTTGATAATCTCAAGCGTAAGTCGCAGATGTGATTCTGCACCAGCACCTCCGGCTGAGCCGATAATAATAGGGATTCCCGCACGCTTTGCCGCAGGGATCATAATCTTCAGATCTCGCTTTACAGCAGCCCTATCGGTAAATGATTGGCCACTTCCTAAGTAGAAAGGTCCTGGATCTGTTGAGCCGGCATCTACAGCAATCACATGGGGATCACGCGCCATTCCCTTCTCAAAAGAACTTAAAGGGAAACCATATCCCAAAATCGCTGTAGGAGATAAGATCCGTAACTCATCTACTACCCCATCTTTTTGTAAATTTCCTGTCATCACTCCTCCTAATATCTCTCTCTTCTAATATCCGTTTTTCAATATCAATTTTTAATATCGTTTTCTACTACCGGTCTCTATCTAAATCCCTAGCTGCATCATTAACTAAACCCTTACTATCCCCTTGTCCAAATTGCTCTCTAAGCGACTATTTAGGCGATCTCTTACTGATCGATTCTCTTCTTTCTTACTCCCCAACTGCAAAATACTCTAAACAGAGAGATGCTATGATTTTGCTGAGCGTCTCCTCTGTATTGGTCATCACCCGTTTATTTGATGTGGCAATATAGAGATTAGTAATAAGTGAGGGAGTATGAATCCGATGCATCTGAATATTCTTCTGCTCCTCTTTTGGCAATAAGTCGATCCCTTTACTTGAGAAGATCGTACACCCCATCTCTTTTGCCACTAATTCAAAAGTTGTTCGAACACTATTGACCTCTAAAATAAGATTGGGCTTAGAAGCTATTTTGATCATCTCGGTCTCAATTAACCGGCGATGCCCATTGGGATATGCCGGCAATATAAGGGGCAATGTGGCTGCTTTCGCCAATGAAATCCCCTGTGATGTTGCACCGACCTCCATTGTGCGAGGCGCTATCAGATAGAGACTCTCTTTTAAGAGAAAAACAGCATCAAGATCCTGCATATGAACGGGATTGTAGATCAATCCCATATCGATTCTGCCAGTGATAATCCCCTCTTCAATGGAGACTGTCGATTCCTCAATGACGCGTAATTTTGCCTTGGGCATTAACTCATGGAAAGTACGAATAATCGGTACAGAGAAGTATCGCGCTAAAGTCGGCGGAAAGCCAAGTGATACATTTCCGGCAAGTTCTGCCCCCGAGACCGATTCGACTGCCTTTTCTAACTGCGTTAAGATCTTACGACAATGCTCTAAAAAGAGATAACCTGATTCCGTTAATGTCACACCACGACCATCTCGGATAAGGAGATTCTTCCCCAAATCAACCTCTAACTGCCGAATCTGTCGACTCAAAACAGAAGAGGAGATATCGAGATGATTCGCAGCTCGAGTAAAACTCCCAAATTCTGCCACATGGGTGAAGTAACGTAACTGCTTTAACTCGATCTGATCACTCTTTCTCATCCTATACTCCTAATATGAACGCTCTTCTGGTGGGATGTAGGAGACTTCATCTGTCAATGTAAAGTTTCTGACGGGACGATAATCAATTGTCACCTCTCCTGCTTCATCGACCCAAGCTAATGTATGCTTCATCCATCTCTGATCATCTCGCTTTGGAAAATCTTCCCGCGCATGTGCTCCGCGTGACTCTTGGCGATTATAAGCGGAAGCTACGGTCGTTAATGAGCATGCTAAAAGGTTGGCAAGCTCCAAGGTTTCAACAAGATCTGAGTTCCAAATAAGGCTACGATCATAAACTTTGATCTCTTTAAATTGGCGATAAGCTTCTAAAATTGAATCATACCCCTCTTTAAGAGTCTCTTCTGTTCTAAAGACAGCAACATCTTTCTGCATCGCTCGCTGCATCTTATCGCGAAGCTGCGCCGTTGAGATAGTGCCATCTGCAAAACGAATCTGATCAAATCTTTCTAAAAGATTGATAACCACCTCTTCAGGAACTTCGGGCGTCGCACTATTGGGGTCGATAATCTCCGCGCAACGCTTTGCGGCAGCACGGCCAAAAACGATCAGATCTAAGAGTGAATTTGAACCTAAGCGATTCGCGCCATGAACAGAGACACATCCCGCTTCACCAAGTGCC
The DNA here is from genome assembly GCF_055813795.1 of Ignatzschineria sp. PL_is040. Classification (NCBI taxonomy): domain Bacteria; kingdom Pseudomonadati; phylum Pseudomonadota; class Gammaproteobacteria; order Cardiobacteriales; family Ignatzschineriaceae; genus Ignatzschineria; species Ignatzschineria sp. PL_is040. The sequence continues at coordinate 189,891 of NZ_JBVPGU010000001.1, read as the reverse complement.
ATCAATCCTTTCACCACAGAGTCAGGGTTATGATCTTTAAGCGTCACGACCTCACCATGATAATTGGTCGGAATTCCCCCCATATTGTAGTGGACTGTTGGAATTACAGGGATTGGCTCACGCGTTACATCTACGCCGGCAAAGGTCATTGCGCTTTCAGCGATGGTCGGAAGTCGATCAAAAATAATCTCAGGGCCAAGATGCTCTAAATGGAGATAGACATGATCTTTTAAGGGACCGACCCCTCTGCCTTCACGAATCTCTAATAACATAGAACGGGAGACAACATCTCGGGATGCCAAATCTTTAGCATTAGGTGCATATCGCTCCATAAATCGCTCTCCTTTGGAGTTAGTTAAAAATCCACCCTCACCGCGTACCCCCTCTGTGATTAGACAACCTGCACCATAGATGCCGGTAGGATGAAATTGAACAAACTCCATATCTTGTAATGGTAATCCTGCACGCGCCACCATGCCGTTACCATCACCAGTACAGGTATGTGCTGATGTTGCCGAGAAATAAGCCCGTCCATATCCTCCTGTTGCCAATACTGTCATCTTGGCTCGAAAAACATGAATCTTACCCTCTGTTAGATCCCAGGCTAAAACACCACAACACTCACCATCGATCATTAAAAGATCGAGAGCGAAATATTCGATAAAAAATTCAGCTTGATGCTTTAAACATTGCTGATAGAGCGTATGGAGCATTGCATGCCCTGTTCTATCAGCGGCAGCACATGCTCGTTGTGCCGGTGCTTTTCCATATCGTGCCGTCATTCCCCCTAATGATCGCTGATAGATTTTGCCATCTTCTGTTCGGGAGAAAGGCATACCATAATGTTCTAACTCTAAAATCGCAGGAATCGCCTCCCGGCAGAGATATTCGATAGCATCCTGATCTCCTAACCAATCGGAGCCTTTAACCGTATCATACATATGGTAACGCCAATCATCTTCGCCCATATTGCCTAAAGCGGCAGAAACACCTCCTTGTGCAGCAACAGTATGAGATCGCGTCGGAAAGACCTTTGTGACACAGGCGGTCTTCAATCCTTTCTCTGCCATCCCTAATGTCGCGCGTAAACCCGCTCCACCGGCGCCGACAACGACAACATCATATTGGTGCTCAACAATTTGGTAATCTTTATAACTATACCGCCCCATCTTCCCTCTCCCTCTGCTCTGTCCAATTCATGTTTTTAATTCACGTTTTCAATCTTGTTTGTACGAAATTGATAGATTCAAACTTGATCTATCCACTCTTGATTAATCATTACAATAGCTATCCTCATCTACTCTCTTTATCCTCTAAAAACCCGCTCAATCAAAGTAATAAAAGGGCTATAAGAGAAACTCACTATGCCATTATCAGCTACCCCCTTCTTCCGCACCCATAACAGAATCTCATAGAAAAGATTGAGTTAAAAAGCTAAGAAGCATTGACCATTCAACTGATAATAGATCTTTAATAATCAATACTTAGGTTTAATCATCTTTTTGATCTCTTATAGCCCTTATTCATTTCCCCCGTTATCTCCTTTTAGGTACTCAAAAAAAGATTAAGTGCATTGTTGAGGAGATTGCCTCTTATGCCGTTGCACTGATACTCCTTATAGTCCTTTAAATAGAGTGACTTACTATCAGTCTGACGCACTACTACTATTACTATGACTATTAATATTGAGTGCCGCCTCAATAAGGTGCGGACCAATCACCTTCTCATGTTTCTTCCATACAGGCTCCATTGCCGTACGCCATTTCGCTTTTTGATCAGGTGTTAAGGTGATCACTTCTGTACTTCCTTCGGCAATAATATTGGCTTTGTCACGCATATTGAGATCATATGCTTGGCGATTTACCTCGGCTGAGACATCATCTAAAATTTCACTTAGAGTCTGCTGAATCTCTGCCGGCAAGCTCTCCCAAAATTTCGTATTTGTAATAACCATATAGACAATGGGTCCGTGATCGCTCTCGGTGATATATTTCTGCACTTCATGCACCTTCTGGGAGTAATAGTTGGAGTAGGTATTCTCTGTACCATTAACAACACCTGTTTGCAGCCCTTGATAAACTTCAGCAAAAGACATCTTACGAGGATTCGCTCGTACTGCCTTATATTGATCTTCTAATACATTAGATGCTTGCACTCTAAACTTTAATCCCCTCGCATCCCGCGGTTTTTTTAACGGCTTATTGGCAGACATCTGCTTCATTCCATTATTCCAATAAGCAAGGCCGGTAATACCGGAGTTCTCCATACTCATCAAAATTGATTTGCCGGCATCGCTCTTTGCAAATTTTTCAACGGCATCAAAGTCATCAAAGAGAAATGGAAGATCAAAAAGCTGTGTCTGCTTTGAGTAATACTCCAATTTTGAGGTTGAAGGCGCTAACATATGGACATCTCCAATCAAGAGTGCATCTAGCTCCTGTCCATCACCAAAGAGGGAGGAGTTAGGATAGACCTCCACCGATACCTTTCCGGGGAGTGCTCTCTCAACAGCCTCTTTAAATAGAAGTGCCCCTTGCCCTTTAGGGGTCTGCTCAGCAACTACGTGAGAAAATTTAATAACGATTGGCTCATCTGCCCATGCACTATTGATACTACTGATGCCGGCAAATAGTAGTGCGCTACTCAATAATGTCGTTGAAATAGATCTCTTGATCGATTGTGTCATTACTTCCATCATTCCATTCTCCTTTAATAAACTACATCTATAAAGCGTTTACTAAATAGCTACTAAATAGTCACTAAATAGTGACTACATAAAATAGATATTAAATATCAACTAGATGTCGACTAAACGCTTTGTGTAGAGTGTGATTATTCACTTCATTATTTTAATTATTGTTTATTGTTATTATCTGTTACTTACTATTACTTCCTGCTACTTACTGCTTAATCACTCCTTCTTTTACTGCATGATGCTAAAAATGTTTTTTTAAAAATCCTCCATAAATCCGCGATGAATTCGCCATGAATTTGCCATAAAATTTCTTCAACAGTTTTTCTTCAACAGTTGTTAAAGGCATTCTCCTTATAAATCATTACAAGGATCGATTAACTTCGTTAAGCTCTTCATCGTTTCGAGTGTCTCCAATTTCCAAATCATTGCGATGAGCGCCTCTGATTGCGCTAAAAGATGTTGATCTCCTGAAAAATGGAGAAGTCTTTGAAACTTTTCTTCTAATTCAAGCTGGGTTAATGGATTTTCTGGATCACCTTTGGGGTAACGCAACATAGATTGATAACGTCGACCCTCCTTCGTCTCTACTTCCACCCTTCCACGCCACTCTTTGGGATAGGCAGCATCAATCTCAGGATCTAGCACCATTGAGACCTTTTGACGAAAAGCGATAACATCTCGATCTGTTAAACTATATTGATCAAACTCAAAGAGCCCTGCTCGCCCATGTACCGCTAATAATCCTAGTACACTCCCCATAGAAAATTTAGCTTGATGGATACTTTGTGGTTCAATCACTGCCCCTAAAACATCAATTGCAGCTTGATGCACAAAGGCCTTAACTTTAACAATATCGTGATAAGAGAGCCCTTCATCATTTAAGAGTTGCAACAAGGCATCTCCGGCAGGATGGGTATGGCGACATGAAGCATGATATTTAAATGAAGTTTCAATGGCAGCCCACCTTACTCCTAATCGATCGCTTAATGCGCTAGGATTACTCTCTTCTGACATTCCAGCAGCAAGCCCTTGCACCCCTTCTAAACTATTCTTTGCCCCTTTGAGCCCCATCTTTGTCAGATAGGCTGCGAGCAATCCATTAGCATTCGCCTTTGCTGTATGCAGTTGTTTTGAATCAGCGGCATCTTCAAGAAAGGCCCAAATGCCGGCAGATTGAGTCGCCGCATTACCTATTAGATTGAGCATCTCTTCAAGATTAAAATTCATCAACTTCCCCACCGCGATCGCTGCAGAGATCGATCCGACCGTTGATGTTGTATGAAAAACACGATAGTGAGATCTTCCTAAAAACTCTCCTATCCGAATGCCTGCCTCATACCCCATTGTGGCGGCTAATAAAAATGCCTCACCTGATGCATTAAGATCTTCACTCGCAGCAAGAAGTGCCGGAAAAACGACCGTAGCGGGATGAAAAACAGAGCTATTATGCAGATCATCTTGCTCTAAAAGATGACCGCAAGCACCATTCACAAGAGCCGCAAAGTAGGGGCTGCTTCCCTCCTTTAACTCATTACTTGAAATCTCTTTGGAATTAAAAATAGTACTTGGACCATGAGCAGGTCCCATCATCGCTGCATATTGCCGAAAAAGATCACTGGGATAAAACTCTTTTCCTGCCAATGCCGATCCTAACCAGTCTAATGTTAAAGCTTTCATCCCCTCGATAACGTGACTTGGGAGATCTTGATACTCTGTTTCTACCAGATATTTTGCTAAAAGTAGCGTCTGTTGTGACACCTCTGGATAATCGGGCGCTATTGTCTGCTTCTGCTCTTCACTTCTCTCCATCATCACTTATCCTCTGATACTTCTATCTTATTGTTATATCGCTCTATATCGATCTATATCGATGCATATCGTTACATATGGTTGTATATAGTTATATGTAGTTGCATATGGTTACTTATTATTATTTTCAGTTATATATTATTATTCATATTAACCATATTCGCTTAATAAGCATTGACCTTCTCTTTCAGTGAAGAAAAGATCTTTTTCTCCTCTTAGAAAACAGACTAGCGATATTTTTGAGGACTGCATAGTGCAAATTATGGATTACAGATTTGCATTTATAGCAACGAAGAGAGAATTGCAGTAGGCGAGAATAGAGATCAAGAAACATGGATCTGAATGGAGATTACCCCGCTCTTATCCTAAAATTGAGGTACAATACCTCCTCAAAAGAGATCACTCAATGATCCGCCAATCAGCGAGACACTATCCCCTATATTTGAGATAAAATTTGCCTATGACCCAATTAAATCAGAGACCCAAAGAAGGAACGACAGAACTCGCAGCAGTCTTAATCTCTGTGACACAATCAGAAGCAAAGGTGTTGACCGTCGATGCTGGAAAGTTACTCCCCAATGGGCCACTGACACCGATTCATCGCTCATTGCAAGCGGGAGTCCGGCAATGGGTAGAAACGCAGACAGGTCGACCTTTAGGATATGTTGAGCAACTCTATACCTTTGTAGATACCAATCGTAAAACCTCTTCTGGTCACTATGTAATCTATATTAGTTATCTTGGATTAGTCCGAGAGGAAGCTGATGAAGAGAAAAAGAGCGGCGACAATAGCGCAATATGGTGCAACTGGTATCAATATCTTCCTTGGGAAGATCATCGAGAAGCACCTCCTCAATTTATTGAAGAGACCTTCTATCCCATTTTTCGTCATTGGATCAATTCCGGTAATACCGTTGCAGAACAGAAAGCACGTGAACAGCGCGTCAAACTCTGTTGGGGAATTGCGCCTTTTACATGGAATGAAGAGTATGCGCTGCAGCGTTATGAATTACTCTACGAAGTGGGAATTCTACCGGAAGCGGGTGCTGATGTTGCACTCCTACCTAAAGAGATTATAGGTCAATGGATGGCTCATGATCATCGCCGCGTTTTAGCCTCTGCTATGGCGCGTCTACGAGCAAAGATCAAGTATCGACCGGTAATTTTTGAATTGATGCCCCCCACTTTTACACTCCTACAATTACAGCAGAGTATTGAGGCACTCGGTGGTGTAACGCTTCACAAGCAGAACTTTCGCCGCTTTATCACGCAACAAGAATTGATCGAAGAGACAGGAGAGCTCGATCAGAGCGGCCCTGGAAGACCCGCTAGACTCTACCAATTTAGAGATGATGTTCTTTTAGAACGCTCCCTCTCCGGCAGTAAGCTCCCTATCTCTCGTTAGCACTATCACAATCGATTATCGATTATTCTTACCCATCATATCTATCGATCATCAATAGATTGATCTTATGATTCACAACTTATGTTACGCAGGCCCGACGTGTTGAAAGAGCCTCTGATCCTGAAGCAGATCGCCGGAAGCCTGCACGTTTACACGCATCTTTTCAGAGAAATCGAGCATTCGATTAAGGCTTTTAACTGCACCGACTCTGATTGCCTCATCCACTTTGATCTCATTACTACCTAATTTCAAGGCATCTCGTAACTTTGCCAGTGAGTTCATCGCCATCCAGGGACACATCGCACAACTCTTACAGGTAGCACTCTCTCCTGCAGTAGGTGCAATGAGTAGCTCCTTATGGGGAACCGCCTGTTGCATCTTGTAAAAAATGCCTCGATCGGTTGCCACAATAAAGCGCTCACTAGTTGAAGCTTGTGCCGCCTTAATCAATTGAGAGGTTGAGCCGATCACATCTGCTTGCGCCAATACGGATGCCGGCGATTCTGGATGAGCTAAAACTGCAGCGTCGGGATGCTCTTTACGAAAGAGCGCTAAGCTATCAGCTTTAAATTCATCATGCACAATACAGCTTCCCTGCCATAAAATCATATCTGCGCCGGTCTGCTCTTGAATATAGTGTCCAAGGTGCTTATCAGGACCCCAGATGATCTTTTCACCCGCACGATCTAGCTCTCTAACAATATCGAGCCCAATTGCTGAGGTGACAACCCAATCTGCTCGAGCCTTTACTTTGGCACTTGTATTAGCGTAAACCACAACCGTTCGATCAGGATATTGATCACAAAATTGAGAGAATTCCTCCTCTGGGCAGCCTAAATCTAAAGAGCAAGTTGCATCTAGATCCGCCATTAAGACACGTTTTTCGGGGCTTAAAATCTTTGCAGTTTCTCCCATAAAGCGAACCCCCGCAACGACTAACGTCTGCGCTTTTGCATCCCGCCCAAAACGGGCCATCTCAAGCGAGTCAGCTACACAACCTCCCGTCTCCTCAGCTAATGCTTGAATACGAGGATCGGTGTAGTAATGCGCCACTAACACGGCATCTTCCGCTTTAAGAAGCGCTTTTAATTCCGCAATCACCTTCTCCTCTTCTTCTGAAGTGAGTGCGACCGGTACTTTTGCTTCTGCTTGGGAAATTTTAGCCGATCCAGCTTTTGTCGGTTGAATATAGTCGACCCATTTTGTTACTTCCTGATTCATGGCAATCATCCTTCCTCTGTCACTTATCCTTAATGACCTTCATATCCTTAATATCTTCAAACGGCTTTTAAGCCTTTCTCCACCCATTGACACAACTATCTAATTAACCAATAGATGTTATAGATCTCATAGGCTCTACTATTGATAGAAATAATTCGATGAGAACTATTCATTCAAATATTGATTAAAATATTGATTATCAATTGCGCTCAATGAGAGAGATATACTCAATTTGAGCATATATGGATTTTCATAGAAGAACAAGCTTTTTATAAAATCATTCTTCATAGAAGAGGATTAATTAGGGAATTAGTTACACCATTTTCCCTAACAATAGATCTTTACTCATCTTTACTCGCACAATAGATTGAAAATAAAGATTGAGATTTTGAAAATTAGTCGATATGCTCATAATGAGCATTATTAAATTGGAATGAGGAGTTCTTATGACATCGCTTGCCGCCCTTCCCACCCCACTACTACGCCCTTTTGTTCAGCAGGCCCTAGAAGAAGATTTAGGCCGTAGAGGCGATCTTACGAGCGCTGCCTTGATTGAAGCAGATCGATCAAGTCAATTAGCGATCGTAGCAAGAGAGCCAGGTGTTATTGCCGGCATGGATCTTGCCCGATTAGCCTTTCAAGAGATTGACCCTTCGATCTCTTTTAGTACCAAAATCGATGATGGTGAGAAAGTTGCCGCCGGCACTCTCTTAGCCGAAGTTGCTGGAAATGCACGCGCATTACTCACAGCTGAACGCACCGCTCTCAATTTTTTAACTCATCTAAGTGGAATTGCGACAGAGGTTGCCGCTATTAAAGAGATCGTTGCCGATTACCCTGTTGAGATCACCTGTACACGTAAAACCATTCCAGGATTACGGATATTACAAAAATATGCTGTACGCGCCGGTGGCGGACGCAATCATCGTATGGGGCTTGATGATGCAATCTTAATCAAAGATAACCATATTGCCATTGCCGGCGATATTACAACGGCTATCCAACGCGCAAAAGCATTTGCCGGTCATCTCATTCCGGTAGAGGTTGAAGTTGATACTTTAGAGCAATTAGAACTTGCACTCAAAGAAGGGATTAATCTTGTATTGCTCGATAATATGAATCCCGAGCAATTACGAGAGGCTGTCAAATTAGCAAAAGGGATCTGTCAGACAGAAGCATCTGGCGGAATATCGCCCCACAATGTTTTAGAAGTTGCACAGACAGGTGTCGATTTTATTGCGATGGGATGGATCACCCATAGTGTCAAGTCGCTCGATATAGGCCTCGATTACACACTATAAGATGAGAAAAAGAGATAGAGAGAAGAGTCGAAATAGTTGAACCTCAAGAAGTGATTCTTGAGGTTTTTTATTGATCTTGCTACCCCTTTTATGAATAGACCCACCCAATCGTTGATAACGCCCATATCTTAATGATTATTAGAGGGCCTGAAGATCCTTATATCGCATATTTTGTTCTCTTGATCATCTTATCTGACTCCTATATAGTTAAACATACAGATATGTATGTTTATTCAATTAGCCACTCATTAAACTCATTAACTATTAGTGGCTCTTACTATTTTTATCTATCTAATTTCTTTATCTATCTGATTTCTAAGTTAACTTATAAGTTAATTTTTAAATTGAATGAGTTAATTAACTAGCTCATTAGATCATTAACTGACTAATTCGGAGTTAGCTTAGAGATTTCATGTAAAAATTATTAATATCGGCTTAAATACCAACAACTATAAGGAATTATAAAGGGAGTTATAATGGATTCAATTGTTATTATCGGTGGCGGTCAAGCGGCTGCTTTTGCGGCCTCGACTCTAAGAAAAGAAGGCTATGAAGGGAAGTTGGCGATTATCTCCGATGAGGATCGTATTTTCTATGAACGCCCTCCTCTTTCAAAAGGAATTCTTAGTGGCGAAGAGACATTAGATAAACTCTACTTTTTCGATCAAGAGAGTATCGACAAACTCAATATTGAGTGGCATAAACCGATGCGTGCAACTGAGATCGATCGTCAAGCAAAAGTTGTCAAAACCGATCAAGGCACTACTCTCCCCTATGATAAACTAATCATCGCAACCGGGAGCCGTCCTCGAGTTCCTAATGCCCAATGGCTCACTTTTAAAAATAGCCATACTCTTAGAACGGTAGAAGATGCGCTGAAACTCAAAGAGAGATTAACTGATGGAAAGAGACTTACCATTATTGGTGGAGGCTGGATCGGATTAGAAGTTGCCGCAACCGCTAATAAGCTCGGATTAGAAGTCACTCTTTTTGAACGTGAAGATCGCCTCTGCAGTCGCAGTGTTTCTCCTGAAGTCTCTGCCCATCTACTGACGCTCCATGAAGCAGAAGGGACTACTATTATTCTGAATGCCAAAGAGATCGAGATCACAGAAGAGAGCGATGGCACTTTACAAATTCAAAGTGGCGATATCACAATAGAAGCTGATATCTTGCTGATCGGTGCCGGAGCAGAGATTGCAACAGAGCTTGCTGTTGCTGCAGGACTCGAAGTAAAAGGGGGAATTGTAGTAGATCATTATGGGCAAAGCTCTGACCCCGATATCTATGCTGCCGGCGATGCAGCAATCCACCCTCTTATCGGCTTTACAACACAATCTTGGGCGCATGCACAGCAACAAGCAGAAAAAGTCGCAAAAGCTATTGTTGGGCAGAAAGATGAACCATATCAGGAGGTTCCCTGGATCTGGTCAGATCAGTATCATCACAATATTCAAATTATGGGCTTGCCAATTGAAGAAGAAAATCAACTCGTGATTCGAGAAGATGGCGATAAAAAATGCTTTATCCATCTCGATAAAGATCAGAAAGTTCGCTCCATTGTTGCCTTCAATGAACCTAAAGCAATTGGTGTTGGACGCTTCTGGTTTAGAAAAGGTGCTTCCCTTGATCCCGAGCAACTGCAAAATAGTGAGATCGATCTTATGAAGCTTCGTTAGTAGTCTGATGGTTTGATGGCTTGGTGGCTTGATAATCATAATTTATTAATACAATAGAGAGTCATTGAATGGGCAACTTTTGTAAAGAAGTTGCCCTTCAAAACTTACTCTCCAAAGATTATTACTCGTCAAAGATAGTGCTTCAAAGATTGCGCTTCAAAAGGTATTGGTATTCCTCACGCGTCATTTTGTTGATCAAAAAGGGGTCATAACCGATCAAACATAAAAAAAGCCTAAACAGAAAGGAGATCCTGTTTAGGCGAAAGCACTTTAGTCAAAGTGTAATGAAGTCATGGAGTTATACTCTATTTATACTCTATTAATTAACTCTTTAGGGATTGGCTTTTCTCAAGAAGGTCTAGCGCAACGTCAACAATCATATCTTCTTGCCCACCCACCATTTTACGCTTACCCAATTCAACCAAAATATCGACTGTCTTAAGATCAAAGCGATTTGCAGCATCTTCAGCATGACGAAGGAAGCTAGAATAGACCCCGGCATAACCTAATGCTAATGTCTCCCGATCAACACGGACAGGACGATCTTGCAGAGGACGAACAATATCATCTGCTGCATCCATTAAACGATAGAGGTCAGCATTATGTTTCCATCCCAATTTATTAGCGACAGCAATAAAAACCTCTAACGGCGCATTTCCTGCTCCAGCACCCATGCCGGCTAAACTTGCATCTATTCTATTAGCCCCCTCCTCTACCGCAATAACAGAGTTTGCTACGCCTAAAGAGAGATTATGGTGTGCGTGAATACCGATTTCAGTTTCAGGTAGTAGGATATCTCGAACAGCACGAACTCGGTCACGCACATTATTCATTGTCATAGCACCACCAGAATCAACGACATAGATACAGGTAGCCCCATAATTTTCCATCTTTTTAGCCTGCTGTGCTAAATTTTCCGGCGTCGTCATATGGCTCATCATCAAAAAGCCCACTGTGTCCATTCCTAACTCACGAGCGTAAGCGATATGTTGAGCGGAAACATCAGCTTCCGTACAATGAGTTGCAACACGCACGACTCTTGCTCCGGCATCATAAGCCTCTTTAAGATCTCGAGTGGTACCGATACCGGGGAGTAATAGAGTGGCAATTTTTGCATTTTTAACCACATCAGCCGCCGCTTCAATCCACTCTCGATCAGAATGAGCGCCAAAACCGTAGTTAAAACTTGAACCTTGAAGTCCATCCCCATGAGCGATCTCAATACTATCAACATGTGCATCATCTAGAGCTTTCGCAATAGATCTCACATCTTCTAGAGAGTATTGATGCATAATAGCGTGGCTACCATCACGGAGTGTTACATCTGAAATATAGAGTTTCTCTGGCATTCCCATCTTATGCCTCCTTTTGAGCAAGTAAATTGAGAGCAATCTTTTCTGCAGTCGCTAAAGCAGCTGAAGTCATAATATCGAGATTTCCGGCATAAGCAGGAAGATAGTGTGCTGCGCCCTCTACCTCAAGATAAACAGCAACTTTCAATCCGGATCGATAACCGATTCCTGGTAGATTGAGTGGCTTATCTTCTGGAATCACCTCAAATTGTACATCTTGCTTTAAACGGTAGCCCTGAACATATTGATTGACCTCAGCAACCCTCTTTTCAACAGCTTCCCGGATCTGATCTTGATCTGCATTATCGGTAAAGCAATAGACGGTATCTCGCATCAATATCGGCGGATCAGCAGGATTGAGAACAATGATAGCTTTCCCTTTAGTTGCCTTGCCAATCTCCTCAATTGCACGAGATGTGGTTTCAGTAAATTCATCGATATTTGCCCGTGTTCCTGGTCCGGCTGAAAGACTACTAATAGAGGCAACAATCTCTGCATAATGAACCTTTGCCACAGAAGAGATTGCCGCAATAATGGGAATAGTCGCCTGTCCACCACAAGTGACCATATTGACATTATTCTCAGCGAGATGCTCTTCAAGATTTACAACAGGTACACAGTAGGGACCGATCGCAGCTGGCGTTAAATCGATCATCTTAATTTCCGGTTTTAGCGCTCGAAGAACCTTCTCATTATGAAGATGAGCATTGGCTGAAGTTGCATCAAATACAATCTCAATCTCTTCAAAATTGGGGGATTTTACCAATCCCTCTACCCCTTCATGGGTTGTATTAACTCCACGATCTCTCGCCCTTTTCAATCCATCTGATGCAATATCGATACCAACAACTGTATCGATCACCACATTGACCCCATTTTCTAACATCTTAATCATCAAATCGGTGCCGATATTGCCTGAGCCGATAATTGCAGCACGTACTTTCTCTTTCATCATTCCTATCCTTCTATTGTTCTTCAAGTTCCGAGAGTCTAATGACCTCTCTACCCGGATGAGCAGCATAGAGTTTCATCACTTGATCTTGTCTTCTTGCTAATGTTTTTCGTTGATTAATATAAGCTTTATCTGTTGTCTCGCCCGATTCTAAACAGGGGAGCGTGTCAAGAATAATGAGACGCTTAATATGGCGCGATGAACCACTATTCTCTTTATAGAATTGATGCATACGTGTTAATAGCTCTTTTCTAACCTTCGGATGCTCTGAAAGCTCTGCAACATCGAGTTTCTGTTCCGGATCATCGGCTAATAAATAGAGCTCTTTTGTCGGGAACATCATGGCGCTTGCATATTTTTGATCATGCCCTGTAATGACAAAATCGAGGGCATAAGGAGAGAATGCATCCACTAAGAGCGGTCTTAAAACACCTGCCGATACCCATGTTCCAGTATTAAGCTTAAAGTCTTCCGTAATACGCCCATCAAAGATAATCCCCTGCTCTGGACGTTGAGGATTTGCTAAATAGCCGGCATCTCCAGTGTAGTAGAATCCTTCCTCGTCGAAAGCATTCTCCGTCATAGCGGGGTCACCGAGATAACGGGTAAAGATAAACTCCCCACGAACACGCATCTCATACTTCTCTTCATTCGGGACAAACTTTACCTCAACCCCAGGAACAGGTAGGCCGATATTTCCAGGTCCATCAATGGTGTAATGAACATTAGTAATAACAGGTGCCGTCTCTGTTGTTCCCCATTCTGTTGCGATAAAAAGTGGTGTTGTACGACAGCTACTTGCCACCTTTTCTAATCGATTCCAGGCGACTTTCGGCAATGCAGCTCCGGCATAAAAGAGCAGCTCTAATCGACCAAAGAGCGCTTCTGCTAACTCTTGATCCTCTTCTAAATAGGGAAGTAAGAGTTCATAACCTCTCGGGACATTAAAATAGAGCGTCGGCTTAACCATCTTAATATTCTCAATGGTTCGCTCAATTTTCTGATCAGTTGCCATACCATCATCGATATAGAGACTTCCGCCATTACGCAAAACGATATTAAAGTTGTGATTAGAGGCAAAAACATGACTCCAAGGTAACCAGTCAACTACAACAATTTCACTCTCTTCAATAAAGCGCCAACATTGAGAGATCGCTTGCTGATTAGAACAGAGAACACGCTGCGTATGAACAACAAATTTAGGATCTGCCGTTGATCCTGAAGTCATAAGGTAACGGGCAACCGTATTGGGGCCAACCTGTTCAAAATAATGGTTTACTTCCTCAGTTTCCGTCGCTTCTAAGAGCGAATCGAAAGTAACTGCTTGAGGAAAGAGTTCCGCATTTTTCTCAATAATAAGTCGGCTATCGACCTCAACACCCCTCAATGCCTTCTCATACTTAGCACCATCATCGACAAAAACAGCAGAAGGTTCTAAAGTATTTAAAATCCAATTAAGGCGAGAAAAGTCAGTAGGACGCAGTGAATAAGCAGCTGAAATTGTCGCAACAGGAATCCCCACATGGTAAGCCGCTAAAGTGACCAATGCTTGGCTCAATCCATTCCCTGATAGAAAGACGATAGGATGGCAAGTCGGCATCTTTAAATTAAGAAGACCTTGTGCGATTCGCCCCACTTTATCACGTGTTTCTGCGTAGGTAAGACTCTTCCAACCATCGCCCTCTCTTTCGGAGAGAAATGGATGATTGGGTTTTTTATCTGCCCAATAATCTAACCATTCCCCAACACATCTTGCATATGGCTTCAGCTTCTCTGGAGATTTCATAATAAAGCTGCCATCCTCCCGATATTCACAGAGCGTAGAAGCCACTGCTAATCGTCCTACAGCCTCCTCTTTCTGCTTCTCTTTAGCATAGAAAGATTTCAAAATGGTTGCTTTTACTAATCCCTGCTCTTGATCCAAAGTCCTACACATACTACTCCTCCGTTTTTAGATTGTCGGTCTACCAAGCATTGCCCCAATAACGACTCTCTCTACAACAATATTGTCGTAATAATAATGTCGTCATCGTTGTCAAATCGTATTGTCATATCGCGTTGTTATATCGCGTTATCCTATCGAGTTATTCATACCGATAAGTATTAGCGATAGGCATTGGCGGCTAGACATTGGTAATACCGTCTTCTCATCATTACTATTGGTTTAAATTGCTCTTTATTATTTTTTACTACAGCCCTCTTCTGAGCTTTTGAGGGTGTAAATAACGACTCTCCAACGACTTTCATTGGAAAAATTATAATCATCTTAACTGAGTCGGTAAAAACGTAATTAAACTAGAACGATATCAAACGATAAAGCTAGACAAAATCACATTTAACACTGCCTAAACGCGTCAAGTGCATAGAGATTGAGTCACCTTTTTCGACATTGACCATCGGCCCTAAAGCGCCTGAAAGGAGAATATCTCCACAAAGAAGTGGTCTTCCTTTTTGCGACATTGTTCGAGCAAGCCACAAACAGGCATTAAGGGGATTTCCTAAGCAAGATGCACCAACTCCTGTAGAAGCGAGTTCTCCATTTTTATAAAGCAACATCCCTTCTAGTTCTAGATCGAGTTGGTCGAGCGAAATAGGTGTCTTTCCTAGAACAAAGAGACCACTTGAGGCATTATCGGCAATCGTATCAGCAAGTGTAATATCCCAATTCTCAATAACGGTATCTACGATCTCTAATGCCGGTAGAAGATAATCGATAGAGCTAATCAACTCCGCTAATGTGGTATCCTCCGTTGGTAGATCACGCTTTAGAACAAAAGCGATCTCTCCCTCAACTTTGGGTTGCACTAATGTCGAAGCATCGATTGAGTCACCATCACCAATCTCCATATCAGCAAATAGCATCCCAAAATCGGGCTGATCGACGCCCAATTGTTGCTGGACTGCTTTTGAAGTTAAACCAATCTTGCGTCCAACAATACGACGACCATTTTTTAAGGCAATTTCTGTATTGATCTCTTGGACGCGATAGGCATCTTCCATCGTGGTAATGCCATATGCCTCGGAGATTCGACCACAAGTTTTTCTCTCCTCTCTTGCCCTAAGTAACTCGGCAGCAGCCTTTTTATAATGATCTAGCATCATCTCTTTATCCTCTTCCCTGTCTGTTATCTCGTAAGCCGGGATCTTATGAAGTGATCACACAAACCTACGACTTGCTTTATTGTTCTATTCTTTAACTGATTGCTTACGCTTTTGGAGATCTTTTTGCGCGCTCTATCTTTTATCCTGAATCTCTCTATTGATCTTGTTGATTCTATTAATCTTGATTGATTCTTATTGCTCTATTTCGCTCTTTGCCCCAAATTCACTCTAACTAAGACTTAACTTAGAGTTTTATATAATTCTTTGAGTTAATAATCTCTCCTCTAGCTTGCTGATAATCTACACTTAAATCAGCAATAATATCGGCAACACTCTCTAACTTTTCAATCTGACCAACCCCTTCGCCCGCAGACCAGATATCGCGCCATGCACGTTTATCATCTGAAATATTGCCAGAGAAGTTGATCTTTGATGGCTGATCTCTTTGTAATATTATTCCGCTCTTTTCAAGAGACGCTCTCAACCAATTTGCCGGAACCCCACTAATTTGGTCACTCAAAATAATGTCATCTAGATTGGCATCTAAGAGCATCTGCCGATATTGATTGGCCACTAAACTCTCATTCGCACCAATAAAGCGTGTTCCCATAACAGCGAGATCAGCACCTAAGACTTGCGTGGCCAAAATATCACGCCCATTCATCAATGCCCCTGAAAGCGCAATAGAGCCTGACCAAAACTTTCTCACCTCAGCTATAAATGCAAATGGATTATGATGGCCTGTGTGCCCACCTGCACCATGTGAGACTAAGATTAGCCCGTCGACACCTGCATCTACCGCTTTTTTTGCAAGTGTTAAATTAGTGACATCAGCAAAAACAACGCCACCATATTGATGTACCTCTTTCACAACGCGTTTAGGTGAACCGAGTGCAGTTGTCACCAGTGGAGGTTGGTATTGACAGACTAACTCTAACTCTGCATCAAAACGGTCATAGGTGCGGTGGACAATCATATTCAGCAACCAAGGAATGCTCCTTTTTTGTTCTTGCGCTAATCTATCAATTCCTAGCTTAATCTCCTCTAACCACCCCTCCAATATTGTGATATTACGCGCATTGGGCAGCGGTAAACTACCAATAGCGCCCGCTCGACAAGTAGCAAGTAGAAGCTCAGGTCCTGAAACTAAAAACATGGGGGCAACCATCACCGGCACTTTTAAGTGTCTCAATGATTCTAAAAAATTCTCTTCTATCTGTTGTGACATATTGGTCTCCCAAAGATAAATAACCATTGCCTATTAAGTTATCGGCGATTGTGAATTCCCGGCTTTCTAACCTCCCAACCCCCATCACTATGAATAATGGTGGCTGTCGTTAGTGCGGAGTTCTCCCGCGAAGCTAAAAGAACGTAATGACCTGTATGTGCGTCTGGTTCAGCAATCTTTTGAAGCGGTACGGAAGAGGCTGCATTTTCAGCGAAATTAGGAAGTTGATTGAGTGGAACACTCTTTTCATTTAGATCGGCTAATGTCGCCATGGGAGTATCTGTCGCACCAGGAGCAACGCCATTGACCCGAATATAGGGAGCAAGTTCATAAGCTAGCTGACGGACGATCCCTACAACAGCATGCTTTGATGCTACATAGAGGATACCGCCACCACCTGCATAAAACGCACTATTAGAGAGAGTGAATATCATTGAACCTCTGCTCTCTTTTAGCGCCGGAATAGCCGCTTGAGCACCGAGTAGGTACCCTTGAACATTCACCGCAAAGAGTTTTTGAAAATGGCGTTCAAACTCTTCTGGGGGAATTTTTTCTAAACGGGTGAAATAATCGAAAAGTGCTGCATTGGCAACAAAGACATCGAGTTTTCCAAATGTCTCTAAAGCTAGCGCCACTGCACGGGCATTATCCTCATAAGAGGTAACATCCCCACAGACAATCGCAATTCGATCACCAAGCTCTTTTTGAAGCTCGAGTAGCTCCGCCTCATTGTTTGCTAGCACAGTGACATTCGCCCCTTCTGCAACATAACGACGAACAACAGCACTACCAATCCCTCCCGTTCCACCGGTGATAAGCGCACTATATTCTTTTAACCAGCCCAAAATAGACTCCTCTTCTCACTGATCCTCTCAATATATTTCTCTCTAGAGAGACCCTATTTATGATCTATAAATCCATGACTCATAAGCGAACAAAGTTACATCGAGCATCAAAGTCACTTTAGAGCTCTCTAGCGAGTATTTGAGTCATTTTTAATTAGTTATTAATGAGTTACTAATGAGTTACTAATGAGTTAGTGACAGGTCGAGAGTAAGTTTTTAACAAACTCTTAACCAATTTTCATCCAACTCATATAACTCATACATACCTATAACTCATATAATCTTTATAAGAAGGTATTAAGGTTCTTAAAGAGTAATGAGGCATTTGGAATTAAAATCTTCCGGCGATAGAGCTTTAGCTCACCTGCTTCATAACGGAGAATATCTTCTCTTCTTCCCGCAAGAGTATACTCTTCATCTAACCCACGACTACGAACATTTGTGAAGCAGGAATGAACCTCAAACTCCCCTTCATTCTCTCCCTGAAATACTTCAATATTGGTAATCAGATGAACATTACGTGTTCGTGGATTTTCTGCCCAAGCCGTAGGCTGCTTAAAACGCTCAATTCGACGATTAAGATCACGCAATCCATCATCAAAATAGGCCATATGCTCTATACTATATTGACCGAGCTTATCCTCACGTCGACGATTTTCAATTCCCGGCATCCAGTAGTGTATCTCTTCTGAAAGCGTTGCGAGCCAATCATCCCAACATTCCCAGTCAAGTAATCTTGCCTCTCTATAGAGGAAACGCTCTACTTCTCGAATCTGCTCTAAATCTGCATATTGTCTCTCTTCTCTACTCATCGTATCCTCCTACTTCATCTTGCCATTGCGATCAGGAACTTCATCCCAGCTCTCTGCCTGTAACAGATCTTTCCAACGTTGATAATATGCTCTCGCATTCGCTTCGTTGATCTGCCCTTTAAAGACATTTCCTGGGATTTCAGGATCTTCAACTTTCGTATTCATCCCTAGACCAATATAGAGATCTTGATAACGTGTCACAGCACCACGGCTTGTCTTCGTACAATACTCCCAGTTTTCACCATCATCCATCTCAAAGACACCTGTTGGTGAGAAGGTCATCATTGCGCCTTTTCGCCACATCTCTTTAATCTCTTCAGGTGCATTTTTATTAACAATCACCCAGGTATAGAGATCGATTTTATTAGGACCTCTTGGCTGCCAAACACGAATTGTATTTTGCCCAGGAAGGAAGGAGAAGTTAGGAAAGATCGTTGAAGAGGAGACAGCACCGATCATCGATGCGCGGAATTTCCCTAAACGCTCCTCTGCAGCTGGACGGTGAAGATGGAGATACTTATTAATTGCTCTCTCACCTAAAACGGCAGCATTTCCAACAAAGTCGAGCGCAAACTCATAACCGTGACCGTTCCAATTCACTTGATAAGACTCAGGGAAATCGCTTACCTTAGCAACAGGACCTCCTAACATCGCTCTTGCTGCAGAGTCATGTGTCCAACCTGCATGGAGAATATCAGCAACAAAGTTCTCTGCTGCAAGTTTCCAGTTACACTCAATCGTAGAACGGATACATCCTCCTACAAATTCAGTTCCACCTTCATCATTATCAAGAAGTGAATCAAGATACCAAGTAATCTCACCTAAATACTCTCGTAGCGTTGGTGCGTCTGGATCAAAAGTTGCAAAAACCAGACCTTTATAAGAATCGATCTGAGCGACCTCTCTTAAGCCATGTTGAGATTTATCAAAATCACTCTCTTCATAGATATCTGATTCATGAACACCTCTTAAAGCGCCATCAGGACCAAAAGACCAACCATGGTAGTTACAGATAAAACCTCGGGCATTACCCGCTTCCGCAAAACAGACTTTATTACCACGATGAGGACAAGCATTGAGGAAAGCCTTAATCGATCCATCTCTTTGACGGACAACTAATACTTCATCTTCGCCCATCGTTGTAGTTAGATAATCGCCAGGATTAGGGATTTGTGACTCATGCGCCACAAAGAGCCAGCAGCGAGCAAAAATCTTTTCAAGCTCCTGCTCATAGATCTCCTGATCCCAAAATATCTTGCCGGCAAGACGCCCCTCTTCCATATCGCAGAGTCGATCTAACTCTCCTAAAACTGGTGTTGGCTCTAACGCCCGCAATTTACTTCTTTCTCTCATTTTTTCCTCCATAAGATTTTTCCACAGTGGTTTCTATTCATCGAACGATATTTAAAACTCACTATCTCGATCTTTTCTGATTATTTAACTTTTGATTATTTAGATCTTTATGATTAAGATCTATTTCTTAGTTTCATTATTGATTAGACATATCTCAATTAGATATATCTTGGGTAAATATATTGATCTCATATTGATCCCTTAAACGCTATAACTGCTTTAAAGAATTAACTCACAATATTAGCTTCGATCGCCTCTGGCGATGGGGATTCTAAATCAGCAAAAACCTCCCCATTTTCCACCACGATCTTAAACGTCTGGAGATGCTTTTCACAAGGAAATGCCACCGCTTCTCCCGTCTTGATATTAAACTGTCCCCAATGAACTGGACAGGTGATCAGATCATCTTCAATGAACCCTTCAGCTAATGAAGCCGTTGCATGGGTACACATATCTAATGTTGCAAAATATTCACCATCTAAGTTGTAGACACATAGATCTCCAACAACTTCATTTTGCACCTTCTTTAAAGATCCCGGTGTCAACTCATCCTCACGACATAGTAAGACCTTTGACATTACTCTCCTCCTACTTGATCTGCATGAATTTGTAAAAAACCTAGACCTGTCACCCATTCTGGAACAGGTGCATAATCGATAATCTCCCCTTTTCGATTAGGAACAGCAGCTAATGCACAAAGAAGATTACGGATCTCCATCGCCCCATTGCCCCCGCGCTCCAAAATCTCTTCATTGCTATAACGAGATAATCCCTCTAAATCGCCATTGACGCCGAGATCTAAAATCTCCTGGTCAAAATCTTCTGCAACTTTCCCCATCTCGACAGTCCCCACCCAATGGCTAATACCGCCACTGCCAATAATGACAACACGCTCATCTTCTGGAAAACTCTCAACTGCTCTTAAGATATGCTCACCCAATTCACGGCTACGCTTAAGAGAGATAAAAGGATCAACGCCACTAGCAATATAGATCGGTATCGTAGGAATTGTTCTATTGAGTGCCTTCTCAGCAACTTCAACAACATATTGATGGGGTATTGAAAACGCATGATCTACTGTAAAGCTTCGTGCTACCGACCAATCAAAATTCTCCTGATCACCCTGTTTAACAATATGTTGCGCTAAAGCTTCATGATTTTTAATCACACCACGCTCTAAGCCCCTCAAATTCTCAATAGGACCATCAACATCACCTGTCCCAATGAGATATCGAGGAAGACAGTTCGTTCCAAAAAGAATATAGTGATCATTCCCCACAATAATGGCAGCTGTGGCATCTAATTCAGCCATTTTCTGACCACAAGTCTCATAAGCCTGCCACATACGCGCCGCAACATCCTTATCTGCAGGAGCATCTGGCGCTACAAACATTACTGGGTCATGAGGTACCCAAAATCCACCAACTATTTTAGCCATTGCGCTACTCCTTCAATGCTGCTGAAAATGCGTTAATCTGATCTGCTTCTGCACCAAGTTTCTCTTTGTAGAGACGCATACTGCGAGTAGGGGAAAGCTCTTGCCAATACCCCATTGTTAACATGGGGTTAACCCCTAATTTCTGTAATGAAGCGACATCAAACTCCATCACCATCTGCTTCTCTTCATCTGTTAAATCAAAACGAGAGAGGTAACGCACGGGATCTTCTTTAAAACGCTCTTTTGCCGGCCTCTCAACAGAGAGATGCCAGAGCACACGCTCTAATACATTTCGACTCATATCACCCTACGCCCCTAAAAAACTTCTAACGATAGAGACAAATTTCTCTGTCTGCTCTGATTGAACCCAATGACCACATTGACCAAAGAGGTAGAGGTCTGCATTAGGGATACTATTCGCTAATAATAATCCACACTCTGGAGGAACAACCTTATCTTCACGTCCATGAACAACTAAGGTTGGCGCTTGAATATTTTCCAAATATTTAGCGGGGAAACCACGAACCATCGTGACTCCATCCTCTTTCGGCTTCGGTAATAATTTACGTAATGCTTCTTGCGCTCCCTCTCTTGCTGATGCCTCATAACGAGCCATTACCAATTCTTCAGTAATTTGCCCCTTATCATAGGGAAAGAGTTCCATCAATGAACGCATATTTTCAACAGATGGTTCATAGGTCCATGCGCCACGCAAACCGGGTGTCTGCTCAAACTCTCCTGCCGGCGTTCCCAATAAAATCAATTTATCAACACGGCTCGGATCAAAGAGTGCTAAACCGATTGCAACAGCACCCCCAAAAGAGTTACCGACAAAAGAGGCTTTCTCAATTCCTAGAGCATCCATAATGCCGATGAGATGATTAACCCATAATTTAATGTCATATTTAGCGCCCTCTTTAAATTCAGTAAATCCAAATCCAGCGATATCCGGCACAATAACGCGCCAGCGATCATCAAAATGGGAAATTGTCTTAGACCAGTTAGTCCAGCCTGATACACCCGGGCCTGATCCATGAAGTAGGAAGAGTGGCTCACCACTCCCACTTTCGTGATAATTTGTCTGATGATCTGCTGCTAAAATACTTTTGCCTATTCCTTGCATGCTTATATCCTCCCTCTGTGCATATTTAGGGCAGAAGTCCTGATCTTATTGCGAAGAGATATTTAAAGCTCCCCGATTCCAATCCCCATTCTTAATCTAATCTCGATCTTGACCTGATCTTGATCTTGATCTTTGATTTCAATCTTTGCTTTCGATTTTCAAGACGAAGAATGCTTCTGCTCTCTAATTTTGTTATCTACTATGTTGTTATTTAAAGTGATATCGCTATCTCTGGTTAATCTGTTGGCTTCTTATCGAGCTTCTCACTCGTTATCGAGTCGATTTTTAGTCACTTTCGGCAGCTTTTCTAACTCCCGATACTCCTTAAAACAGTGCTTAACATCTGCCTTAGTAGCAAATAATCAAAACAGGTAACCGACAGAACCATACACGACTGTATGTTTGTCATATTAAGCAAGATCTTTGATAGCTGTCAATACAGTAGTGTATGTTTTGCTTGTTTTGGCTATTGTTTGATCAAAGTCAATTTAAATATTCGCCTTTAAACGCTATTTATGAAATGATAATTGCCCGATAAAATTGGTAACCGAACTAAAAGCCTTCAATAGAAATCTCATTTTCTAAAAAATCCTATCGCGGCTCTTACTACTCAGCTCCCATTACAAGATTATAATTACAGCGTAATAGGGGCATTTAAAGAACCAAGCAAATAAGGTATAGATCATTTATGACACGTAAAGTATCCACTCCACTTTCTCGCAATGATTGGATTAAAGCGGGCCAACAGATGCTTATTAAGAGCGGTATTGATTCGGTTCGTGTCGAGACATTAGCGCAAAATATCGGCATTACTCGCGGAAGTTTCTACCATCATTTCAAAGGGAGAAATGAGCTGCTCCAAGAGATTTTGCTCGATTGGAAGAGTCGAGCAACTGATCAAGTTATTCGTCGTTTAAAAAACACCCACTACCCACCGAAACAGCAGCTAGCAATTATCTTTAATCTCCCAACTCGTGGAGATTCTGCAAAAGGGGCTGCCGACTTTGAACTTGCAATTAGGGCATGGGCAAGACGAGATAAGATGGCACGGAAAATGATGGAAGAGGTGGATCAATTTCGACTCAACTACATTGAAGAGCTAATAGAATCCCTTGGATATAGCGAAAAGGAAGCTGCACAACGAGCTTTCCTTCTCTACTCCTATCTTGTAACGATCTCTCTCTCCGACCCTAATGATTGGCGTCCTGGGCTCTTTGAATCAGATGATGAGATCTTCTCACTACTACTTCCGGCACTTTAATCTACACACCGCGACGATTTCCCCACAATAGCGCATGAAGCTGTGGGAGAACACGAACATTTTTCAAAATTGTTGAAGCCATCACAACCTCAACAAGCTCACTGTAGCGAGTTAGAAGATATCTCGCCGTCGCAGCCTCATCTTCCAAAGTCATCTGATCATTTCCAACCTGTAAAAAGAGAGGTATCTCTGGATAACGCGGATGGATCTCTTCAGCATATTGCAGATCTCTTTCATCAAAAACAACAACTTTCAGGGAGATATTTCGTCCTGATAATCTTATAATGATCTCTGATAAAAGGGGAAAATCAGTCGCCATTTTACTCGATGGTGGCTTAGGAGAGAGCGTCACCTCGTCAATCAGCAGAAGAGCCTCATTCCATTTAGATCCTTGTGTCTCAATAGCGACTTGATATCCCCTATTTTGCAATTGTAAAACTAGTTCCGACAATCCTTTATAGAGCGCCGGATTACCACCACTAATCGTAATGTGATCTGTCCTATTGTCAGCAAGTTTTACCACAGCGGCAACAATCTCTTCTATACTCATCAAATCAGGCTTAATAGAACCATCCCAAGTAAATTTAGAATCACACCAAACACACTGATAATCACAAGCTGCTAATCTGACAAAACAGGTTTTACGACCAATCACCATCCCTTCACCCTGAATGGTCGGTCCAAAGATCTCTAAGACAGGAAGATTTATCTAAAATCCTCCTCTTGTGGAAGATAACGCACATAACTGGTCGGTGTTTCACTAATTAAAACCTGTATGCACCGTGACTGATGAGGCTCTTGATCTAAAGCCTTCTGAATTCGTTGCCATGCCATCTTCGCAACCACTTCTGTTGAAGGAGGCTCATGATAAAAATCAGGATGATCATTCATCAATGTATGATCATAGGCACCGTGAAGTAATACCTTTAAAGTCTGAAAGTTGATTAAAAATCCACACTCATCTAACTCATTACCGACAACGGTAATATTCGCAAAGTAAGTATGGCCATAAACTCTTTGACAGACACCAGCTAGCTCATTTGGAATAAAATGAGCCGCTGCAAAATGCATATCTTGAGCTTATGGCGAAAACTATGTGCCGGCGTAGGATAAAATTGTTGTAACATTACTTCTCCTTACGCTGAGCGAGATAATGATTTAAACCATTATTTCGTAAAATACAGGCGGGACATTCTCCACAACCCGATGCAGGGATACCGTTATAACAGGTGAGTGTTCTCTCTCGTACATAATCAAACGCACCTAACTCATCAGCCAATGCCCAAACTTCCGCTTTATCACGCCACATCAAGGGGGTATGAAGCTCAAAAGCTGCATCCATTGCTAAATTAAGGGTCACATTTAATGATTTAATAAAGTTATCTCGACAATCTGGGTAGCCACTAAAGTCGGTTTCACTGACTCCGACAACAATATGTTTCGCCATCCGCTGATAAGCCACCATTGCGGCGATAGAGAAGAAAAGATGATTACGCCCAGGAACAAATGTTGATGGCGGTTCACCATCATGACTCTCAATTGCAAGACTCTCATCTGTGAGGGCATTTTTAGTTAATCGAGAAAAGAGATCTAATTCAAAAACAATAAGCTCAATACCAAGCTCCTCGGCAATCGCTCTTGCATGATCTACTTCATTACTATGACGCTGTCCATAATCAAACGTTAATGCGATAACATCTTCAAATCGCTCTTTTGCCCAAAATAGACAGGTTGTACTATCTTGACCGCCACTAAATACGACGATCGCACGATTTTGATTCATAGGGAATCTCCTTAGTTTTTTATAGAGGGTTGCGCTAATACCTCTGCTTTTTTTAGCGTTTGTGAAGTATATCAAAAATGATCATGATGGCAATCGCTAAACAAAATAATCGACAGATTTCTCTACAGTATGAGAATATAAACGATAGAGATATTATAGGTATATATTGACATCGCCTAAGCCACTTCCTATAATGAGAAACATTCTTTAATAAAACAGTATCTACACGCCCCTTGTGTTGCCACTCTCATAATATAAAATTGATAACTGTAGGGTGAAGTTGCTAGTAGAGATTAAAATTGAAATATTAGAAGAAATCATAAGATTAAAAATAAATTTAAATTTAACCCGATAAACTTATTTTATTTATCTTTATAAAGTTACATAGTTATATATATTTTTTGTATATTTAATACATTAATACATTAATACATTGATATAAGTTATATAAAACATACCCATATTACCAAAACAACTGCTACTCAACGATTACAAGCAATGATGTAGCAAGCCTACTTTGTCAATATTATTTCATTTACACCGACACAGTGGGTACTGGGAAACTAGATAGATCATCAAATAGAAGATTGAAGCGCGCTATGCTTTACCCTTCTTTTAAAAACTTGATGCTGTTTAATAAGAATTTAAAAAATTTAAAAAGATCTTTTCGGTATAGAGAGATGTTACATACCCCTAAAAAACGGGTCTGTTCTACTTTATTAGTGAATATTAATCAACTAATAAAAAAATTAATATGTACAAATTGCATTAAACAGGTTAGATTGTTTGAGATCTATTAAATATTTGTGAGTCAAAATAATTGATTAAACAGATAAGTAGATCTTTTCAAGTAGCACGCTCCTTAATCAGGCGTTGCTAATTCCTATGGTAATAACAAGAAAAAATTAGGAGAAAATTATGATTAAAAAACAACCAATCGATAGAAACGGTCATGTTGTAGATGTTGGTAGCTTACTAATGAGAAATGAACAGTGGGATACCATTATAAGAGTTGATGAAAACACCGAACAAGTTTGGTATAAAGGCGGTGGATTCAACTGGTTTGAAGAGATGAAAAACTTCGTACAATTCTCATAATCACTACAAAGAGTCATCTTAATTGACCCAATTTTGAGATTATTATTTTATTATCAACTATCAAAATAGAGCTTAAGTTTCGTAATTGCTTTATCTTGATTCCAAATTTAGTAGAGTCGTGAAGAGACGACCAACCCACTAAAAAGCCCATCATATGATGGGCTTTTTACATCTCATAAAATGTATTTAGAAGTCTGAAAAAATAGATCGCTACCCTAACATAGTGACTTCATCTTTTTGCGCATATGCCCTTTGGAGCTGATCAATCTCTGCATAAAGCTCCCTTAAATCTTGATCTGAAAAGAGCTCATTCATCACAACAACCGCTCTTTTCCCCTCCTCTTGATAAACAATTCGCAAACCTTCTTCAGAACCGAATAATTTAGCAAAGAGTGAAGGCTTCGATTCAAGCCAAAATTTTCCTTGAGAAAAGAGATACTCTCTTCTCTTCCCTAAAGTAGCCCGTACGCGTAAACGATCGGTATAGAGCGCTGCTCTCATATCTCCAATGTAGTAGATAAATAGCGCTAAAATAAGGTATGTAAGAAGGGGGATAGGGGAATCAAACTTTGCTGCTATCGCCATGACAATGACGGTAAAGAGGAAAATCGTTAATGCCTGCATCACTTTTGCCTGAGCTGTGTGGGCATATATCGAGGCTTTCGCTTTCATTCTATCTTTTTTAATCTCTTTCATTATGGGGTAGTTATCAAGCTACGCGCCATCTTCAATATAAATAAGATCTGCTCTTGATGAGCCTATTACTATATGTGATCTAGAGATTATCTATAACTTCGACAGATCGAATAGATTACAACCACTATTGATAAATAGATGAGAAAATTAGTGAGTAGATACTCAAAATACGGCCAGAAGCTCTCCCCTATTAATGGTGCTACATATAGAAATAGTAGGCCGTGAAAATAATCATATCATAAATCGAGATAATGAAGTTGTTATTATGGCAATAAAAAATCCCTTCTCATACTTATGAAAAGGGATCACTATTACTTATCTTTTACTGAGATCATTGAAGTTTGAAGATCTCTGCTCTTATTACCCTGATACAGAATACATGTTATATCAATCAATTAATCAACTAATCAATCACGCATACGCATATGGGGAAAGAGTAATACATCACGAATTGATGGGGAATCTGTAAAGATCATCACTAATCGATCGATACCTATTCCTTCCCCACCTGTTGGTGGCATACCATATTCAAGCGCCGTTACGAAATCTTTATCATAATGCATCGCTTCATCATCCCCTGATTCTTTATCTGCTACCTGAGAGATAAAGCGCTCATGCTGATCTTCCGCATCATTAAGCTCCGAATAGCCATTACCGACTTCTCGTCCACCAATAAAATACTCAAACCGATCAGTAATTAATGGGTTTTCATCATTCTTTCTTGCCAAAGGCGATACTGCAAGCGGATAACCTGTGATAAAGGTTGGTTGCATCAAATTCTCTTCAACCTTCTCATCAAAAATCTCCATCAAGATTTTACCCCAGCAATCGCTATCTTGATATTTAATATGGTAGAGGTCTGCTAATGCCGCAACTCCTTCCCTTGTATCGAGGTCGTAATCTTTCGCCTCTTCACAATATTTCAAAATAGATTCTTGGACCGTCATTCTCAATGATGGCTTACCAAAATCTAATGTATATCCTTGATAAGGAACTTCTGTCGAGCCATTCACCTCTAAGGCAACTTTACGCATCATCGCCTCGGTCATATCCATCATATCTTTGTAATCTGCATATGCCCAATACCACTCCATCATTGTAAATTCAGGATTATGCCGTGTAGAAACGCCTTCATTGCGGAAGTTACGATTAATCTCATAGACTCGTTCCATACCACCAACAATTAATCTCTTAAGATAGAGTTCCGGTGCAATACGGAGATAAAACTCCATATCTAATGCATTGTGATGCGTTACAAAGGGTTGTGCATTTGCACCGCCTGGAATAGGGTGCATCATCGGTGTTTCCACCTCTTCAAAACCCCACTCATCCATAAAGTTACGGATGGTTCGTAAAATTAAGTTGCGTTTACGGAAGGTCTCACGAGAGGACTCATTCATAATAAGATCGAGGTAACGTTTACGATAACGTGCTTCAACATCAGTTAGCCCGTGGAATTTATCCGGCAATGGGCGCAACGATTTTGTTAATAAAATTAACTGATTCGCTCTTACGGTCAACTCCCCTTTATCTGAGCGGGAGACTTCACCCTCCACGGCAACGATATCACCAATATCCCAGGTCTTAAATTCTTCAAAGGCCTCAACCCCAATTAAACTGGTATTCACAAATATCTGAATATCACCGGTCTGATCACGCAGACTGATAAAGCCACCCTTACCAAAAAGACGCTTAGCAACGATACGACCGGCCATCTTAACAATCTTACCCTTCTCCTTTAGCGCCTCACGATCAAGCCCTTCCATCTCTTGATGAAGTGCTTTTGCATCGGTATCTTTTCTAAAGTGATTAGGGAATGCCACCGGTTTCGACTCACGAATCTTCGCAAGCTTTTCGCGGCGCTCTGTAATTAGATGATTCTCATTATGCTCGTGATCGTTCACTACAGTCTCTTTTGTCATTATATCTTCTACTTTAAATCATGGTTTACAATATCCGAAAGGATGACTTCTTCGATTCAATCCTTTCACCCCATCTTAGTTATGACAATTGAGTTCTCCTCTCTTTATGAGTCAAAAGAAGACCCAGAAGAACCTCATTGCCGGTATTTTTACTCGTTTTTCTAAAAACTCAAAAATCTCGAGGATCTCTCCCCGAGATTTTTAGCGCAAATTCGCAAATGCGAATCTACAAACTACTTTACTCTTCTATTATCCACTATTTTATAGAAATTACCCAACTAAAATCACCACTTTTAATCACTCTTGCGAATATAGAATAGTTGCTAATCAGCATGAGAATCAGAAGTGATTGATAAGCTCTGAAAAGAGCTTTAATACTAATCTTCCCATCTTTCACAGCTCATAAGTGGATAATCCATATATCCATACACTCATATACTCATATATTCATAATTAATATGCATGGCTGATATAGTTATGATGATAATGATAATAGTAATGAGAGTCGTGATTAACGTGAGTAGTTTGGTGCCTCTTTTGTAATGGTGACATCATGCACGTGAGATTCATTCATACCTGCGCTTGTAATCTCTACAAAACGAGGTTTTGTATTCATCTCTTCAATCGTTGCACAACCAACATACCCCATTCCCGCACGAATTCCACCCATCAATTGATGAATAATAGGTGCAGCAGAGCCTTTATAAGCTACTCGCCCTTCAATACCTTCCGGCACTAATTTATCAGCGCTTGATCCTTCTTGGAAATAGCGGTCAGATGAACCGGCACTCATTGCGCCTAGTGAACCCATTCCACGATATGATTTGTACGCTCTTCCTTGGTAGAACTCAATCTCACCAGGAGACTCATCCGTTCCTGCAAGAATAGAACCCACCATGATAGAGTTTGCCCCGGCTGCTAATGCTTTCGCCATATCGCCTGAATAACGAACCCCGCCATCTGCGATCACAGGAATACCACTTCCTCTAAGAGCTGCCGCCACATTGGCAATTGCGCTGACTTGCGGGAAGCCAATTCCGGCAACGATACGTGTAGTACAGATAGATCCTGGACCAATCCCTACTTTAACGCCATCTGTTCCTGCTTGCATTAATGCTTTTGCCGCTTCTGCTGTTGCAATGTTTCCGCTAATAATCTGCAGATCAGGATAATGTTGTTTAACCCAGCGAACACGATCAATAACCCCTTTTGAATGACCATGGGCGGTATCAACAATAATAACATCAACACCAACATCAACTAATTGCTCGATACGCTCTTCTGTACCATCACCAGCCCCGACCGCAGCACCACAAAGTAGGCGCTCTTCATCATCCATCACCGCATTAGGGTGCGTATCAGTATGGGAAAGATCTTTTACAGTGATTAAGCCACGAAGCTCATTATTATCATTAACAACCACTAGACGCTCTAAACGGTGCGAACGAAGACGCTCAATGATCTCTTCACGCGTTGCCCCTTCATGGATAGTAATAAGGCGATCACGGTTCGTCATCGCCTCTGTTATATTTTTATTTAAATCGGTCTGGAAACGTAAGTCACGCGTTGTAATAATACCGGCTACTTTTCCATCCGTTGAAAGTACCGGTACACTAGAGATGCTTCGGTTACGCATAATATTACGCACCTCTTCTAATGTACACTCCGTAGTGACTGTGATCGGATCTGTTAAAACACCACTCTCAAAATTTTTAACCTTACGAACTTGTCTTGCCTGCTCTGCTGGGGTTAAATTTTTATGAATAATGCCAATTCCACCTTGCTGTGCAAGTGCAATTGCCATTTTACTCTCTGTTACGGTATCCATCGCCGCCGAAAGAAGCGGAATATTGAGCGCTATTTTTTGAGTAAGTTGTGTCCTGAGTGACACATCTCTCGGAAGAACTTCAGAGTAATCAGGTACTAATAATACATCGTCAAAGGTTAAACCTTTTTCCATTATTCTAAGCATATGTCTCTCTCCAAGAACAGCAATTTAAAAAGTGGCTTATTTTAACAAAAAAAAATAGCTCTTGCTAGATTTTATGGGGCTTTTGCGCAATTAAATAAATTTTAAAAAAGTTTGTTATAATAACCGAGGTGCCTATTAAAATGTTCTCGAGGAGTTAATCTAAGTATGAACCTTCCTAGCCTCATCACCTGGACACGAGTCGTTGCGATTCCTGTCTTTATTCTCTGTTACTTTCTCGATACTCCCAATAAAAATATTGTATTGACGCTCCTTTTTATGGCCGCCTCATTAACAGATTGGCTAGACGGTTATCTTGCGAGAAAATGGAACCAAACCTCTAGTTTTGGCGCCTTTTTAGATCCTGTTGCAGATAAGCTCCTTGTTGCAGTAGCGCTCATTGCAATTATCGATCATGATCCCCATAAGTGGTATCTCACACTCTCTGTAATGATTATTATCAGCCGTGAAATCACTATCTCTGCACTTCGAGAGTGGATGGCCAGCATGGGAGAGAGAGGGGTCGTTGCTGTCTCTTGGATCGGCAAATGGAAAACGGCTTTTCAGATGGGGGCAATTACCTTTATCCTCTACGAAAAACCTCTTTTCGGCATACCGCTCTATGAACTCGGCATTATCTTCTTAATTATTGCAACCGTCTTAACACTCTGGTCAATGATGCAATACCTCTACTCAACTTGGAAAGTCTTACGAGTAAGATAAGCGCGCGAGTAAGATAAGTACGAAATAGATAGAAGATAAAAACTTCAAAAAAATCTCATATCAATGAAAAACCCCATTTTTTAATGGGGTTTCTCTTTTTCAGCTCTTCTTTTTCAATTTCTCTTTTTCAATGTCTCTTTTTTAATTTTTATTTTTAAGTTTCTAGTTTCTAGTTTCTACCTAAGCCTTCACTCTTATAAAGACTCATTGACAAAACTCCGCAATGCCTTCTCAATTTGTAGAGAGTCACGTAGATATTGTGCTGGAATTCTTCTCCCTAAAAGGGTCTCTAATGAGAGATTAGGCGTCAATGACGATTCTCTTAAAGTCTTAATAAGTTCATTAAAGAGCGCTAAATAGAAAGGTGCGCCATACACTTTTGCCGTAATATCTTGTAGTTTTAAGATCTTCCCATCATCCACTTCAAGCACATCTACCGAACCATATAGCGCTAATTGATAGTGAGGTTCATCAATAACAAGTAGAGGCTCTGCAGGTATTTTATTCTCCTGATAATCCTCACAACTTTCCACCACCAATTCCGGCGTTAAAATGGAAGAGATATCACTATCATAAAGATTATATTCTCCATACCATGCAGTCGGCTCTCCTAATGCAAGACTTTGTAAAAACGCGATAGCTTCTCTCAAATAATTTCCGGCAGTTAAGACCTCCTCTTCTGTTGTAAAGCGCCCAACACTCACTCGTATTGATGAGAGTGCTCGTCGATCACTATATCCCATCTCAGTTAATACATAAGAGGGGAGTGAACTATCACTATTACACGCAGAACCCTTTGCTACCGCCACTTTAGGGGTTAATGCCATCAAGGCATCTGCGTGAACGTGAGGGATATAAAGATTGAGCACCCCAGGCTCTCGTTCAGCTAAAGGGGATGCACTATTGACCTCAACGCCATAAGGGAGCAATTGCTTCAGAAGAAGACTCTCTAATCGAACTAAGCGATGACGCTCATCTTCCCAACGCTGGGCAATGAGATTAAGCGCTTTAGCAAATCCGATAATCGACTCATTCATCATCGTCCCCGCCCGCAACGCCATTTGTCCTCCGCTACCATCTATGAGAGGTCTCATCGGCAACTTGGGAAATGCACGTCGATAGAGTAACCCTATTCCTTTAGGGCCATAACATTTATGAGCTGAAAGACTCACTAGATCAAATTGTGTCGCATCAAATTGAAAATGGGGCGCAGCCTGTGTTGCATCAATATGGATCGGAATCTTATATCGACGCGCGATCTGCGCAATCTCTTCAACAGGTAATTTATCGCCTGTCTCATTATTCACCCAAATGAGTGAAATTAATGCTGTCTCCTCGGTAATTGCAGACTCAATCATCTCCGTAGTAATGACTCTCTCCGCATTAGGTGCAATAAATTTTGCACGATATCCCTGTTTCATCAATGCTTGGAGCGTATTGAGTGTAGCTTTATGCTCGATCGTAGTCGTAATAATTTCCCGTTTCTTTTGCGCCATCAATACCCCTTTTAGCGCATGATTAATCGACTCAGTCGCACCACTTGTAATAATAATCTCATCTCTTTGGAGATTAAAATGTGCCGCTATCTCTGAAAGCGCATCCTCAATTCTCTGTTTAGCCAACATCCCCAATTCATGAGGGCTTCCTACATTTGCCCAATCACACTCCATTGCGCTGACCATCGAGTCGATCACCTCTGGATCAACCGGCGTCGTTGCCGCATAGTCGAGATAGATAATTCCTGAAAATTGGGGTTTAGTCGGTAACTTAGAGTCGCTCTTCCCTATTGATCCCTTTTGCAAAGCATGATTTTGCTGATCATCGCGCTGTTTCATAAATGGATCAATCCCAAAACTTTCTAATATTGATTTCATAATTATCTCTATAACAGTTATCTCTATAACAGGATGCTACATCAGAAATGAAAAAGGCTCACAAAGAGCCTTTAATTGGTAATTCTTTATACCCTCAAAAGGAGAATTTCTAACGATTATAATGCTTAATAAATTGCTTAAAGCGATCTGACTGAGGATTCGTAAAGAGTTCATGGGGCGCTCCCTCCTCTTCAATTTTACCTTCATGGAAGAAGACGACACGATTGGAAACATTACGCGCAAAATCCATCTCATGGGTAACAACAATCATCGTCATCCCCTCTTTTGCTAAATCTTGCATCACTGTTAATACCTCATGCACTAATTCTGGATCAAGTGCTGATGTCGGCTCATCAAAGAGAATAACGCTCGGCTCCATCGCTAAAGCGCGCGCAATTGCAACACGTTGCTGCTGCCCACCTGATAAGGAAATAGGATAATCATTCACTCGCTCACTCATCCCTACTTTAGCCAAAAGCGCTAAAGCGCGCTCTTTTGCTTCCCTTTTTGAGAGCCCTAAAACATGAATAGGGGCTTCGATCATATTCTCAAGCACCGTCATATGGCCCCAAAGATTAAAGTTTTGGAATACCATCCCTAATTCAGTACGCATCTTCTGTAATGCTTTAGGATCTTTTGCCACTAAACCATCAGGCCCTGGTACTAAAATGAGCTTCTCGCCATTGAGCGTTATCTCTCCTTGATCTGGATTCTCCAACAAATTAATACATCGTAAAAAAGTACTCTTACCGGAGCCAGAAGCCCCTAACATCGAGACAACATCTCCCTTATTTAAGGTCAATGAGATCCCTTTTAAGATCTCTCTATCCCCAAAAGACTTATGGATATTTTCAACGACTAACGTAGGCTGACTGCTCATAATATGATGATTCCTAATATTCAAATAAGATAAGGCAAGCTCTTTATTATAACAACATTCACCAAGAAACGACTGAACATTTCTTAGAAAGTTCCCGAGCCAATAGGACAAAAGGGCCAAAACATAGTGTATAATAACGAAATCAAAAAATAGCTGTAGAAAGTGGCATATTACCACCATTTTCAACACTACTTTAGTAGCGGTTTTTACATGCTTTCTAGATTATTTGCCCGAAAACTGCTGACTAAAACCTACAATTGATACCAATATATAGATGCAACAATATATTTGATCTATCAAGATAGATGCATCGCCATACATTGATAGATATTCCTCCGAGATTCAGGATTTAGGATTTAGGATTTAGGATTCAGAATTTAGGTCCTAAACTAGGATTAAAATGTATAATCGAAAAATCTGTATCAAACTGTCTAGTGGCAGCTTTAAACAATATTTAACGATATCGTTAGCGAAATTATTAAAAATTATTAATATTAAGCTTGTTAAGCACATTTGAGTACTAAAAACTGAGTATTAAAACTCTGCTTAAAGACGATTAAACTCTATTTAAACCCTATTTAAACTTTATTAAATGACTATAAAATAAAGGATTTTTTTGAATGAAACCAACCTACGAAGCGGCCGTAATTGAAGCATCAGCGCAAGAATTTTGGGAAAAGAATGCTTCTTTTAAAGTAGAAGATAAAACCGATAAGCCAAATTACTACTGTCTTTCGATGTTCCCCTACCCATCCGGTAGACTCCATATGGGCCATGTCCGTAACTACACCATTGGTGACGTTATCACACGCTATAAAAAGATGAGTGGCTACAATGTCATGCAACCAATTGGTTGGGATGCATTTGGGATGCCGGCTGAAAATGCGGCGATCGATAACAAGGTCTCTCCTAATGATTGGACGCAGAAGAATATTGTCTATATGCGTAAACAATTTAGAGAGCTTGGATTTGGCTTCGATTGGTCTCGCGAATTCTCTACTTGCGATCCTGAATATTATGGTTGGGAGCAATGGTTCTTCCTCCAACTCTATAAAAAAGGGGTTATCTATCGTAAAAAAGGGATCGTTAATTGGGACCCTGTAGATCAAACAGTACTTGCTAATGAGCAGGTTATTGATGGGCGTGGCTGGCGTTCTGATGCACTTGTGGAGCGCCGTGAGATCCCTATGTACTACTTCAAAATTACCGATTATGCCGATGAGTTATTGGAAGATCTCGCACTTTTAGAAGAGTGGCCTGAGCAAGTCAGAACAATGCAGGCAAATTGGATTGGGCGCTCTGAAGGGATGGAGGTAACATTCCTCCATGAAGGTGGGCAATTTAATGTCTTCACTACTCGCCCCGACACATTGATGGGTGTTACCTATGTTGCAGTCGCTCCTGAGCATCCTATTGCCGCAAAAGCAGCAGAAAAGAATCCTCAATTAGCAGAGTTTATTAAAGAATGTCAAAAAACAGGCACTAGTGAAGCTGACTTTGCAACACAAGAAGCAAAAGGAATGCCAACTGGGGAATTTGCAACCCACCCCCTAACAGGTGAAAAGGTTGAGATCTGGGTCGCTAACTATGTCTTAATGGCTTATGGTGATGGCGCGGTAATGGCCGTTCCGGCACATGATGCTCGTGATTTTGCCTTTGCTAAAAAGTATAACCTCCCTATCAAAGTTGTTATCAAACCAGAAAATGGGGACATCAGCACCGATACATGGCATGAGTCACTCGCAGAACATGGCACATTGATCAATTCTGGTGAGTTTGATGGTCTTAATTTTGAAGAAGCCTTTAGTAAAATTGGTACAGCATTAGAGTCTAAAGGTTTAGGTAAACCGAAGACGCAATATCGCTTACGCGACTGGGGAATTTCACGACAACGCTACTGGGGTTGCCCAATTCCTATCATCAACTGCCCAAGCTGTGGCGAAGTACCTGTTCCTGAAAAAGATCTGCCCGTCGTCCTACCGACCGACTGTATTCCTGATGGAAGTGGAAACCCACTTAATAAATTAGACTCTTTCAAAAATGTAGCATGTCCAAAATGTGGTGGTGCAGCTGAGCGCGAAACTGACACAATGGATACTTTTGTTGAGTCCTCTTGGTATTACGCTCGTTTTGCATGTAGCAATTATGAGAAAGGAATGATCGACCCTGAAGCGGCAACAGCATGGCTTCCTGTTGACCAATATATTGGGGGTGTTGAGCATGCCATCCTCCACCTTCTCTACTCACGCTTCTTCCATAAGCTAATGCGTAATGAAGGTTTATTAGGCGATATTGAAAAAGTGGGCCCTGAACCCTTCAAGGCACTCTTAACTCAAGGAATGGTTGTTTCTCCTTCATTCTTCCGCCATAGCTCAAAAGGCTACGAGTGGTTCAATATTAAAGATGTTGAAGTTCGTGAAAATAATGGTGAGAAAGAGTATTTCTTAAAAGCAGATGGTGAACCTGTTACCTATTATGGCATCCAAAAGATGGGTAAATCGAAAAATAATGGGGTTGACCCGGAAGCGATTGTTAAAGAGTATGGTGCAGATGTCTCGCGTCTCTTTATGATGTTTACTTCTCCTCCTGAGCAGACACTTGAATGGTCAGCATCTGGTCTAGAAGGTGCAGATCGCTTCTTACGTCGTGTTTGGAACTTCGCTTATGAGAATCAGGCGATCTTAAAAGATTTAACCCTCAGCTGTGAAGTATTAACAGAAAAGAACGCTAAAGATGCCCGTCGCGAGATTCATCAAGAGCTAAAGAAAGCACTCTACGATTATGAGCGATTCCACTTTAACACCGTCATCTCTGCTAATATGATTATGCTCAATATTTTAGGTAAATTGGGTGACTCTAGAGATGAAGCGGCAGTTAAACAGGAAGGCTTCTCTATTATGCTTCGCCTACTGAGTCCTATTGTTCCCCATATTACACACACGATCTGGGAGACATTGTTTGGCGATGATATTCTTAACCATCCACTTCCTGAAGTTGTTGCGGAAGCATTAGTCTCTGATGAAGTGAAATATATGGTGCAAGTTAATGGCCGCTTAAGAGGAGAGATTATTGTTCCAGCCTCTGCCTCAAAAGAGGAGATAGAAAAAGCAGCTCTTGCAAATGAGAATGCGGCTAAATTTATTGAAGGTGAGATTCGCAGAATTATCGTCGTGCCTAACCGCTTAGTCAATATAGTGGCAAACTGATCAGAGAGTTCTGTAGAATAAAACCGTAAAATAAAAAATGGTATCAAAAGCTATAAAAAGCTCTAAAAAAACCCCAACAAGTCATCTTGTCGGGGTTTCTCTTTTTTTACTCAATCAAAAACTATTTTCTCTATTTTTAATTTTTGATGATCGCTTTTTATTGATCGATGATTAAAGCGCCGCTAAAACAGCATTGAAGGTCTCACTAGGACGCATCGCTTTAATTGCTTTTTCATCAATTGGACGATAGTAGCCACCAATGTCTTGCGCTTTACCTTGAGCACTGATCAACTCTTCATTAATCTTCGCTTCATTTTCCGCTAATTCTTGATGCACTTTAGTGAAGATCTCTTTTAACTCTGCATCTTGATCTTGGTTTGCTAATGCTTCCGCCCAATAGAGAGCAAGATAGAAGTGCGAACCGCGATTATCAATCTGCCCCAATTTTCTTGCTGGTGAACGATCTTCTTTTAAGAACTTACTATTTGCAAGATCAAGCGCATCAGCCAAGACTAAGGCTTTTGGATTATCCTGAGTGCGACCTAAATGTTTAAGTGATTCTGCTAATGCTAAAAACTCACCTAAAGAATCCCAACGAAGATATCCTTCAGTTAAAAATTGCTCTACATGCTTCGGCGCAGAACCACCTGCTCCTGTTTCAAAAAGACCGCCCCCTTTCATCAACGGAACGATTGAGAGCATCTTCGCTGAAGTACCAAGCTCAAGAATAGGGAAGAGATCCGTTAAATAATCACGTAGAACGTTACCTGTTACAGAGATCGTATCTTTTCCTTCTCTAATACGCTTTAACGTATGCTTTGCCGCAGAGATAGGATCCATAATTTGAATATCAAGACCATTTGTATCATGATCTTTTAAGTAACGTTCAACTTTTTTGATCATCTCACGATCGTGCGCACGTTGTGGATCTAACCAGAAAACAGCAGGCGTATCTGAAAGTCGTGCACGCGTTACTGCTAATTTTACCCAATCTTGAATAGGTGCATCTTTCGCTTGACACATTCTGAAGATATCACCCTTCTCTACTTTTTGACTCATCAAAATTGTGCCATCTTTCGCTACAACATCGATAACACCATCAGCCTCTGCCTGGAATGTCTTATCATGTGAGCCATACTCTTCTGCTTTTTGCGCCATTAAACCAACATTAGGTACCGTACCCATTGTACGAGGATCTAAGGCACCATTGGCAATACAATCTTCAATTGTTGCCGCAAAAACGCCTGAATAGCAACGGTCAGGAATGATAGCGACGGTATCTTCCGTTTTATTATCACGGTTCCACATTTTACCCCCAGCACGAATCATCGCCGGCATCGAGGCATCCACAATAACATCTGAAGGGACATGAAGATTGGTAATTCCCTTATCAGAATCAACCATTGCAAGACGTGGACCTTTCTCAATTGCTGCATCGATTGCTGCAACCACCTCCGCCTCTTTCTCATGACCTTTAATCTTGGCGTAGATATCTCCAAGACCATTACGGGTATCGACTCCTAACTCCTTAAAGAGATCGCTATATTGTGCAAACAGATCGGCAAAATAGACCTCGACTATCGCACCAAACATAATAGGATCTGATACCTTCATCATCGTTGCTTTCAAATGCGCTGAGAGAAGGACATCTTTCTCTTTTGCTTCTTTAATCGCCTCAGCAACAAATGCTTTTAATTTAGCAAGATTCATCACCGAGGAGTCGATAATTTCACCTTTTAATAGGGGCGCATAATCTTTTAGAGTTTTCTCACCCTCCGCTCCTTTAAAGACGATTTTATACTCTGTTGCTTCAGGGATCGTGACAGATTGCTCCGTTCCATAGAAATCCCCTTCACTCATTGTTGCAACAGCTGTTTTTGAATCTTTTTTCCACTCACCCATTGAATGCGGATTATTGCGCGCAAATTCCTTAATTGCTGCCGGTGCCCTACGATCTGAATTTCCTTCACGCAATACAGGATTGACAGCAGACCCCAACACACGCGCATAACGTGCTTTGATTTCTGCCTCTTTCTCATCTTTTGGCTCTTCAGGAAAATCAGGAATTGCAAATCCTGCAGCTTGTAACTCTGCGATTGCACGCTTCAGCTGCGGAATAGATGCCGAAATATTAGGGAGTTTAATAATATTTGTTTTAGGATCTTGCGTTAAATGACCTAACTCTGAAAGAGCATCCTCAACACGTTGCTCTTCTGCGAGAAGATCAGGGAAAAGCGCTAAGATTCTTCCCGCAAGTGAGATATCCTTAACCTCGATATCGATCTCAGCAGGAGAGGTGAAAGCTTCTACGATCGGAAGAAATGAGTAGGTTGCAAGCGCTGGCGCTTCATCTGTCTTTGTATAAAAAATCTTAGATTTTGCCATATTTGTTATCTATCCTTATTAGTATGTGAATATATATAATATCTAACTTAAAATTGTTTGATCAATATTGCCTTAAATTATTTTATTATCAAATATTTGCTACCCTACCTCTTTCTCCTATAGCCTCTCATGCAGATTAATCATGGAGAAGTCCATTGATGATCACTCTATTTGAGACCCGCTTCATTGATACTCAATAACAACTATCCTTAAAACTATCGCAACAATCTAATTTGTTGTTCATTATTAGGTCTTTCTCTCTATTGATATCACCCAGAAGCTGACCATATTACAAAGGTCATTAAAAGGCCATTAAATAGATGAAGAAAGAGAGGAAGGATTAGCAAAGAACTTTAGCAGTATATAGGAGATGGCTGAGAATTAGCAAATGATCCCCAATGATGGATAAAAATGAAGCTTAATCTAAGACTTAATCAAGAAGCTCATTCAACTTTGCCATGACAACCTCGATAGCACCTTGATTTTGAGCCATTGTTTTCTGTGCGGCAGCGCCGTAACTTTCACGGAGAGAGGAATCATTTGCAAAGTCGACGACAACCTCCGCTAGCTGATCTGCATCTACCTGTATCAATGCTCTACTTTCGAGAAAGTTGAACAAGGTCTCCCGATTCTCCTCCATATGGGGCCCAACAATAATCGGTTTAGCAAAATAGGCCGGCTCTAAGATATTATGTCCACCAATTGGGACAAAGCTACCGCCAACCGTCACAATATCAGCAAAGAGATAGAAGAGTAGTAGTTCTCCTAAAGTGTCGATCAACCAAATATCTGCATTTGGATTGAGCGTTAAAAGATCCCCCTCACTACGAATAGAGAGCTTAAAATCATGCGCATCTGCATACTCCTCTAATAGATAGCGTACCTCTTGAAAGCGCTCAGGATGGCGTGGCACCAAAATTAATTTAAGATGCGGTGCTCGGCGACGCGCCTTAATATAGGCCTCAACAACAATCTCTTCCTCCTCTTCATGAGTGCTTGCAGCGATCCAATAGATCGAGTGAGGCGAGCGATGTGCCACTAAAGGCTCTACTTTTTGATAGAGGGTATCTGAAACGGTAAGATCATATTTAATATTCCCCATCCGCTCTACCGATCTCGCCCCCAAAACTTCAAAGCGCAATGTATCTTCATCGGTCTGTGTTAAAACATCCACAGACTTCAAGAGCCGATGCATCGCTGGCGCAATTTTTTGATAACGACGATAAGAACGATCAGAGAGACATGCGCTAATAATAAGTAGAGGAATGTGACGCTTTCCTGCTTGATAGATGAAATTAGGCCAAATCTCGGTCTCCATAATTAAGATCGCTTTAGGTTTTACCTGCGCCAGAAAGCGAGAAATAGAAGGACCAAAATCGAGGGGTAGATAGGAGTGATAAAGAGCTCCAGAGGCGATCTCTTTCTTAAATGTGCGAATAATTTGATCACTACCCGTTAAAGTGGTTGCCGTGAAAAGAATTGAGCACTGCTTCTCCTGCAATAATCTTCGAACTAATGGGGTGACGGCACGCACTTCCCCCAATGAAACAGCATGAATCACTAGATCAGCTGCCGGCAATTTATGAAAACCAAAGCGATGCAAAAAGGAACGTACACCTAATGGAGAGCGCCAATCTCGAAAAAGCCGAGTGACAATAATAATGGGTAAAAGAACCCACCACAACAACCTATAGAGTGTCAAAACTATCATATATTGCTATTCCATCCAGACTTTAATATATCGTCTACTATCTTTTTGCATCTTCTTATCGCTTATCACTTATCGATTTATCTTTTTATCGTCGTTTCTTTTCAATTACACATATCGCTACTCGATAGTTGCAATACTCTACAATATCTACAATACCCGTATCTGTAATATCCGTAATATCTGTAATTTCGATTTTTATCTACGGCTCTCATTTGACGACAAATCAATCTTAATCAATCACAATAGCTACTAAACAGCTAGTGCCTATCTATTCACCCATTTATTCACGCACTAATTCAGATAAACAATCAATATTGCACATAAGTGATCTTAAAAACAAGAGACTCCATCGCGATAAAGAAGATTATACCCAATATTTTTCTAACAAAATCAGTTTTTACGACTCTACCGCTGACTCTGCCATCCCTTCTACTTCTCACATACCTTCTCCACAGGTCTTCTTATAGGATGACTAATGTGACAACAAAAGATAGATAGCGAAGATAGATAGCGATTTTTAGCACACCTCAATATACAACTCTAACTCTATTTAAGAACGACAAAATCAAAGAACCCCTTAATAACGTCAATCGAAAGGATGGGTTATTAAGGGGTTCTTTTTAAGAATAAATAGAAGTGATACTACAGATACCGCCCACCATAACAAGGCGCACTCGGCTACTCTTCAACAATACTTTCAGTTAAAACCGCACCAGTAGGTGTAATAGTATAACCAAACTCTACAAGACGCTTATCATATGGGAAGTTGTGAAGTAACACCGCAAGGCTCTTTTGAGAAAGCTCATCTAAACCGAGCGCTTGATAGGCTTTTGCTTGAATATAGAGAGCATCCGATACCGATGTTGTCGCATCATAATTATCAAGAACATATTGTGCGCGATTTGCAGCACCCACATAAGCATGACGATCGAGATAGAATTT
Source organism: Ignatzschineria sp. PL_is040 (assembly GCF_055813795.1). Lineage (NCBI taxonomy): Bacteria > Pseudomonadati > Pseudomonadota > Gammaproteobacteria > Cardiobacteriales > Ignatzschineriaceae > Ignatzschineria > Ignatzschineria sp. PL_is040. The sequence continues at coordinate 147,126 of NZ_JBVPGU010000001.1, read as the reverse complement.
TGCTTTATGAATCTCCGCTTCTGCCAATAAGTTACGAAGATAGATGACACGTTCAGCAGAATCTTCTGCATAGTCACCATCAGGATAACGTTCAATCACTGTCATAAATGATTGAAGCGACTCCTTCATCTGATTCTGATCAATTTTCGCTCGATCAGGAGGAAGCAATTTATCAAGGATCGATCTTGCTCTATCAAAGTTGATCAAACCTTGCATATAGTAGAGATAGTCGATACTCTCATGGTATGGATAGAGCCTAATAAAGGTATCGATCTCTGTTAAAGCTTTATCATGATCACGATTATGGTAGTGAGCATAAATCTTATTTAATTTTGCCTGCTCAGCAAGACTAGTATTGGGGAATCTTGCCTCAATCGCTTCGTAGTGTTGAACCGCAACCTCGTAACTAGCTCCCTCTAAGTTTTTATTACCCTCTTCTAAAAGATCTTGCCCCGTCATAGCGTAGTACTTATCATCTTTTTTAGCAGAGGTCGAACCACAAGCGGAAATAACGCCAGCAGTAATTAGTATCATAAAAATTTTTAGTGTTTTCGCTTTCATTTTATTACTATAGGTCCAACAAATTGAATTAATTCTTCGAGATTATACAGATAAATTATGAAACAGTCAGAAACTTTTACTATCACAATCCCCGAACATCTAGCTGGTGAGCGCATTGATGCGATCCTCCCGCTTCTTCAGCCTAATCTATCTCGAAGCCAAGGGCAACGTCTTATTAAGAATGGCCAGGTTCTTCTTAATGGTGAAGTACCTCGCCCAAGAGATAATGTCTCTTCTCAAGATATTATTCAACTAACTATCGAAAAAAATCAATCAGATAGTGAAGAAATTATCCCCGAGAAGATCGATCTCGATCTTATTTTTGAAGATGATGACATTATTGTACTTAATAAACCTGCCGGCATGGTGGTTCATCCCGGCGCTGGAAACCAACAAGGAACACTTGCAAATGCGCTCCTCCATCACTGCCCTGAATTAGCAAACTTAAGTCGTGCCGGCATTGTACATCGTCTTGATAAAGAGACCTCCGGCATCTTAGTGATTGCAAAAAATGCAGCAGCTGAAGAGAATCTTATTGAGCAATTTAAAGCGAGAACCCCCACAAAGATCTATCATGCCCTTGTTATTGGTGAAATGATCTCGGGACGTACCATTGATGCTCCTATCGGCCGCAATCCCCATCGCCGGAAACATATGTGGGTAACAGAGACAGATGAAGAGGGGAATAATGAGGGGAAAGAAGCAATCACTCATGTTCGCGTCAAAGAGCGCTTTAGAGCCCACACCCTTATAGAGGTCAACATTGAGACCGGCAGAACTCATCAGATACGTGTCCATATGCAACATATAAATTATCCTATTGTCGGCGACAGTGATTATGGTGCACGTCTTCGGATACCCAAAAAATTTGGGCAACACGCTGAAAATGTCTTAAGAGGATTTAAACGTCAGGCACTCCACGCCTACTCGATCTCCTTCGAACATCCCCGCACAGGAGAGACCCTCTTCTTTGAGCAACCTTGGCCTAATGATCTCAAAAATCTAGTAGATGCCATTCGAGAGGAGAGTATCGCTTATGAGCAGCAAGATCATTAAAGAAGAGAGTGGTATCGTAGTTGTTGCTCCGAACTGGCCCCTCTCCCAACGAATAAAGGCTTTTACAACAACGCGCAAAGGAGGCGTTTCTCAAGGCGATTTCGCAGGACTCAATTTGAGTTTAAGCTCCTCTGACCGGCGTGAAGATGTATTGACTAATAGAGAGCGCCTCAGAGAGACCTTTAAGATTCCCGGCATCCACTTCTCATTGACCCAAATTCACTCCAATCTCTGCGTCCCCATTTTACCAGAGTGGAATGGTGCCGGCGCTGATGCAGCTTACACCAGTAAGCTCAATCAACCGGCAATGATTTTAACCGCAGATTGCTTGCCAATCCTCATCTCTAATCGAGAAGAGAGTATTGTGACCGCTATTCATGCTGGGTGGCGCTCGCTCTTAATGGATATTATTGAGAATAGTGTTCACGCTTTAAAGCAAAAAAGTGACGATCTCTTTGTCTGGCTAGGCCCTGCAATCTCCCAAAAAGCATTTGAGATTGGTCCTGAGGTGAAATCCGCCTTTCAATATCGCAATACCCTACTGAAAAATATCAGCAATGTAGAGAGAGATCACCCTTCACTATTTATCCCCTCTCCCAATAACGGAAAGTATCTTGCTGATATCTATCAACTCGCAAAATTACGTTTAAAGAATCTAGGTGTCCCTGAAACACAAATTTATGGAGGGGATCTTTGTACTTACTCAGATCCCGCCCTCTTCTACTCTTATCGCCGAGATGGCGTTAAGTCGGGACGCATGGCAAGTTATATCTGGATTCAAGAGGGCTAAATTGTAAAAGGTGAGCCTCTATCTCCAACAACCACAATTGAGTGTCCAAAGCGATAACAGACAAAACAGATCAGAAATCGCCAACAAACTAACCTGAAGTTATTAGAGAAATAGGCTAAAATAGAGCGTTAAAAATTATCGGGATCATCGATCGATATCTACAAACTTGCGAGATTTATAACTAGTTATGTCCACAGTACAATATAAGAAATTTTATATTCAAACCCAGGGCTGCCAGATGAATGAGTATGACTCAGAGAAGATGGCAGACTCACTCAAAGCATTTTGCAACTTAGAACAGACCGACAAGATTGAAGAAGCAGACCTTTTTATACTCAATACCTGCTCAATTCGTGAAAAAGCACAAGAGAAAGTCTTCTCTGAATTAGGTCGTTGGCGCAAACATAAAGAGGAGAACCCTCACATTGTGATCGCTGTTGGCGGATGTGTGGCATCACAAGAAGGGGAAGCGATTAAGAAGCGCGCCCCCTTTGTTGATATTATCTTTGGTCCTCAAACGCTCCATCGCCTCCCCAAAATGCTCAATGACGTTTGGCAAGGCAATGGGACTCAGGTCGATGTCTCTTTCCCTGAAATTGAGAAATTTGACCACCTTCCTAAGCCTCGCGCTGAAGGCGTTACCGCATTTGTCTCAATTATGGAAGGATGTAATAAATATTGCTCTTTCTGTATTGTCCCCTATACGCGTGGCGAAGAGATCTCGCGCCCCTTTATTGATGTGCTTGGAGAGATCGCGTCACTTGCTGAACAAGGGGTTCGTGAAGTTACACTCCTTGGGCAAAATGTGAATGATTACCAAGGTGAGATGCCCGATGGCAAAATTGGAGATCTGGCACTTCTTATTGAGTATGTCGCTGAGATTGAAGGTATTGAGAGAATTCGCTATACCACCTCTCATCCAATTGCCTTTAATGATCGCCTAATTGAAGCTTATGCGCGTGTTCCAAAGCTTGTCTCTCATCTCCATCTTCCTGTTCAATCAGGATCAGATCATATTTTGATGATGATGAAACGAAACCATACGGTATTAGAGTATAAAGCCAAAATTAAGAAGCTCCGTGCAATTCGCCCAGATATCTCTATCTCCACCGATATTATCGTCGGCTTCCCTGGAGAGAGTGAGGCAGATTTTGAGGCAACAATGAAACTCGTAGAGGATATCCATTACGATCATTCATTTAGTTTTATCTACTCAGCAAGACCGGGAACACCAGCGGCCAATCTACCCGATGATGTCTCTTTAGAAGAGAAAAAAGCGCGCCTTGCCCGCCTTCAAGCAAAGTTAACTGAGCAGGCAAACGCTATTTCACAATCGATGGTCGGCACCGTTCAACGCATTTTAGTTGATCGCCCATCCCGCAATAACCCGAAAGAACTTGCTGGAAGAACCGAAAATAATCGTGTCGTGAACTTTGAAGCGCCTAGCTCACTCATTGGCCACTTCTGTGATGTAATTATTACAGAAGCTCAACCTAACTCCTTACGTGGACGTTTAGTTGTCGCAGAGTAGTAAGACCTAAAAGAGAGATCAACTCAATGTCGATCTCTCTTTCTCTATCTACCCTCTTCTCACTGACTTCCCATCTCTACAATTTGTACAATACCTATCCGTATAATGCCTATTTGTACAATTAAATAACTTACCAGTTGAATATAGAAATTAAAGCCACATAATCCCATTAGCAACAGTAGATAATTTCTATGTTACATATTTTGACCATTAACAAAGAACAGATCTCTTAACCGCGTTACTCTTTAACGACCCTATTAAAATCGCAACAAGCAAAATCTTAGAGGTTCGTTGAAGGAAGAGTAAGATTCTCTTCATTGAGATAGACTAAAAGTCTTCCACAAAAGAGTTACCTCTCAAGGATTGTTTAAAGGAATATTATGAATATCAATAAAATGACTTTTCACGCAGCACATAGCGCCCTCGACCAACATCAGACTGATTGTCTTGTTGTCGGCGCTTTTGAAGGGAAACTAACTGCGACAGCAGAGAAATTAGATACTCTCTTAAATGGAGAATTAGGAAGATTAGTAGAGAGTGGCGATATTAGCGGCAAAATGGGAGAAGTACTTCCACTTCTTGGATTAAACGCTATCAAAGCTAAGCGCCTATTAGTGGTCGGTCTTGGGCAAGAAGAGAAATATAATATCGACATTATGCGTAAAGCTGTTTCGGCTGCAACTCGCTGGATTAAATCAACCCCTGCAAAAGATGCTACCTTTGCATTACTCGAAAATTGCAAGCGTAAAGCAACCTCAATTCCAGCACTCATCCAATCTATCGGCGATGTCCTCTATCAATTTGCAGCTGAGAAAAAAGAGAAAGTTAAAGCGCTAGAGCTCAAAACAATTACAATTTTAGATAGCAATGAAGAAGCAGGTATTGCAGAAGCAGTTGCCTATGGCCAAGCATTAGTTAACGGTATGTCTTTAACAAAAACATTAGCTAACATGCCGGCAAATATGATGACACCTAAAGATCTTGGCGAAGCTGCGCTAAAACTTGCAGAAAAATACCCAAGCATCAAAGCAACCGTTCTCAATAAAGATGATATCAAGAAATTAGGAATGGGTGCTTTTCTCGCAGTAGCACAAGGTTCAAAAGAGAAACCTCGCTTTATTGTACTCGAATATATCCATGATGAGATGCAAGATGAGGCACCTATCGCTTTAGTCGGTAAAGGGGTCACTTTTGATACGGGAGGCATCTCACTTAAACCGGGCGCGGCGATGGATGAGATGAAGTACGATATGGGTGGTGCAGCTTCTGTATTAGGAACTTTCAGAGCACTTGCTGAGCTCAACTTAAAAGCGAATGTGATTGGCCTAATCCCAGCAACAGAGAATATGCCATCTGGCAAAGCTGTAAAACCGGGGGATGTTGTTACTTCAATGTCTGGTCAGACAATTGAGATTCTCAATACTGATGCTGAAGGCCGTCTCATTCTCTGTGATGCCCTAACCTACGCAACACAATTTAAACCTAAAGCGATTGTCGATATTGCAACATTAACAGGTGCAATTATCGTGGCATTAGGTCATGAGGTATCAGGACTCTTTAGTAATAATGATTCTCTTAGCAATAAGTTAAAAGAGTCCGCAGAGACAACTCGTGATTACGTGTGGGAATTCCCTATTTGGGATCATATCTTCCAACCCATGCTCGATTCCAACTTTGCTGATATGGGGAATATTAGCAGTGGTGGTCGCGGTGCAGGATCAATTACCGCAGCTTGTTTCCTTGAGCGCTTTGTAGAAGATTACCCTTGGGCTCACCTTGATATTGCCGGAACGGCATGGACTTCGGGTAAAGAAAAAGGGGCAACAGCACGTCCTGTTCCACTACTTCTTGACTTCATCAAGAACTATCAAGATTAAATTAGGTAGAATAGATTGAGATTAATAAGAAATTATCGTTAAACTCTTACTGAAGACCCTATTTGAAGCCTTCAATTAAAAGCTTTATTACTTAGGGTCTTCTATCGCTAATATCTTAACTTTATAAATCTATTCTGATGTTATAGCTTTTATTTTCATTCCGATTTTTATTTTGGTTTTTTATTCTTATTTTAACCTCTATTACAGCCTATTAGGTAGTTACAACTGTTTAGTGACATAATTGCATAATTGCGCAATGAGAAGTGAAAGTAGAAAATCGCAATTATTCAGTTATCATACGTAAACTATCTAATCTGTAAATTGACTCTCAAAAGGAGATACATCATGGCAATTCGTGTTGGTATTAATGGTTTTGGTCGTATTGGTCGCTTTGTTTTTCGTGCAGCATGCGAACGCAACGATATTGAAGTGGTTGGAATCAATGATCTAATCGATGTTGATTACATGGCTTATATGCTCAAATATGACTCTACACATGGTCGTTTCAATGGCACAGTAGAAGTTGAAGATGATCACTTAGTGGTCAATGGCAAGAAGATCCGCGTTACATCTGAAAGAGATCCAGAAAACCTTAAGTGGGATGAGATCAATGTTGATGTTGTTGTAGAAGGAACGGGCCTCTTCTTAACTGATGAAACAGCACGTAAACATATTACAGCAGGCGCTAAAAAAGTTGTAATGACGGGCCCTTCAAAAGATAAGACACCAATGTTTGTTATCGGTGTTAATGAAAACACCTATAAAGGCGAAGATATCGTTTCAAATGCATCATGTACAACAAACTGCTTAGCACCTATCGCTAAAGTACTTAACGATACTTGGGGTATTGAATCAGGTCTTATGACGACAGTTCACGCAACAACCGCGACTCAAAAAACGGTTGATGGTCCTTCTGCTAAAGATTGGAGAGGTGGCCGTGGTGCATCACAAAATATCATCCCTTCATCAACAGGTGCGGCTAAAGCTGTGGGTGTTGTTATCCCTGAACTTAACGGTAAATTAACCGGTATGTCTTTCCGCGTTCCAACCCCTAACGTTTCTGTTGTTGACTTAACGGTTAACTTGAAGAAGCCTGCAACTTATGATGAAATCTGCGCAAAAATGAAAGAGATGGCAGAAGGTGAGTTAAAAGGTGTTTTAGGCTATACCGAAGATGCAGTTGTATCAACAGACTTCTTAGGTGAAGTATGCACCTCTGTCTTTGATGCAAAAGCGGGTATCGCTTTAACTGATACTTTTGTTAAAGTTGTATCTTGGTATGACAATGAGATCGGTTACTCTAACAAAGTTCTCGACTTAGTAGCGCATATCTCTAAGTAATTTTAATTTCCCAAAAAATTACCTTTTTAAAATTACCTTTTAAATATTAAAATAGTCATGATAGAGAGATCTAATACTCATATATAGAGGTTAGATCTCTTTTTTTATCTCTATCTATTTATTTAAACTTACTTAAACTACTTAAACTCACTTAAGATAAGTGTCTAATATCTAGCTATTTACTTCTCTTTTTAAAAAAAAGATCTATTATGGGAAAGTTTTGTACGCACAAAAGAGGCGAATCAAAATAGTGATTACTCCCAATTGGACAAAACAGACCTATAATTCATAGAACTTTATTTTATCAATCATTCATGGAGTCCCATCGATGTCTCAACCTCAAGATATCAACTATAGCCAAGGTATTGTCCCTCTAGAACAACGAAAAAGTCTCATCTCCCTCTCCTTTATTATGCTAGGCCTTACCTTCTTCTCAGCAAGTATGCTAGCGGGTGGCCGTGTAGGAGCGGGCTTGAATCTCAATAACTTCTTTATCGCGATCTTAATTGGTAACTCATTTTTAGCGATCTATACCGCATTTTTAGGCTATATTGGTGTCAAAACGGGGTTAACAACTCATCTTTTAGCGCGCTACGCTTTTGGTCGTCGTGGGGCTTGGCTCCCCTCTCTACTTCTTGCTGGCACACAAGTTGGCTGGTTTGGTGTTGGTGTCGCAATGTTTGTTATTCCCGTTAGTGAAGTAGCCGGCATCAACCTCTATCTTTTGATCGCCATTGCCGGAGCATTGATGACAGGAACTATGTATTTTGGTATCGGCGCAATTGCGGCACTCTCAATTTTAGCCGTCCCCTCAATGAGCATCTTGGGAATCTATTCTGTCTGGGAAGCGGTCGATTCTGTTGGTGGCGTTCAAGCGCTTGCCGCTGTTGAACCAACTGATCCACTCACTATGGCAAGCGCTCTGAGTATTGTTATTGGCTCTTTTATTAGTGCCGGCACATTAACAGCAGATTTTCTTCGCTTTGGGCGCAATGCTAAAACAGCCATTATTGCCGCAGTACTCACTTTCTTTATCGGTAACTCTCTCATGTTTATTTTTGGTGCTATTGGCACCTTAGCCCTAGGAAAAGCTGATATTTTTGATGTAATGCTGATCCAAGGCTTAATTATCCCGGCAATTCTTATTTTAGGACTCAACATCTGGACGACTAATAATGCACTCTATGCATCAGGACTGGGCTTTTCAAGCATCACGGGGATCTCTAGTCGCAAGCTCTCTATGATTTTAGGATTTATCGGTACCATTAGTTCACTATGGCTCTATAATAACTTTGTCGACTGACTCATCTTTTTATCATCTGCGATTCCTCCCGTTGGAACAATCTTGATCGCCGACTTCTTCATGCAGAGAAAACGGTATGAGCAGATTACAGAGATGAATGCCATCTTTATGAATTGGAATGCGATTATCGCCGTAATTGCCGGCGTTTTAGCAAGTTATCTTCTCGGAGGCATAGTTCCTCTAAATTCTGTGATCGCATCGTTAATCACCTATACACTTCTTGAGAAAACATTAGGTGCTAAAAACCATATTAAATAGGAGTAAGCAAGATGCAACTACTGATTGAAAATGCCCGTCTTCGTGATTATGCCGGACTCTGGAAAGTGATTATTGCTGATGGAAAGTTTGCAAAAATTGTGCCTCAAGATGAGCCTCTTGAGATCTCTGAATCGATCAAAAAGATAGATGCAGAAGAGGGTTTACTAATTCCCCCATTTATCGAGCCCCATATTCATCTCGATACCACCCAAACGGCTGGGGAACCGAAATGGAACATCTCCGGAACACTCTTTGAAGGTATTGAGCGTTGGGCAGAACGAAAAGCACTTTTAAATCATGAAGATGTTAAAACTCGAGCATTAAAAACATTAAAATGGCAGATCGCTAATGGTATTCAACATGTTAGAACTCATGTCGATATCTCTGATCCTTCATTAGTTGCATTAGAAGCGATGCTAGAGCTTAAAGAAGAGGTAAAAGAATTTATCGACCTCCAGATTGTAGCCTTCCCACAAGAGGGGATTCTCTCCTTTCCCCAAGGTAAAGCACTTCTTGAAGAGTCATTAAAGATGGGAGCCGATGTTGTCGGTGGAATCCCTCACTTTGAATTTACGCGTGAATATGGTGTGCAATCATTAGAGTACCTCTTCTTACTTGCTAAAAAATATGATCGCCTCATCGATATCCATTGTGATGAGATCGACGATGAGCAATCTCGCTTTGTTGAATCTGTTGCTGCATTTGCTTATCGTGATGAAATAGGAGAGAGAGTCACAGCGAGCCACACAACTGCGATGGGCTCTTATAATGATGCATATACATCTCGCCTCTTTCGCGCTTTCCGTCTCTCAAAAATCAATTTTGTTGCCAATCCATTAGTCAATATTCATCTACAAGGTCGTTTCGACAGTTACCCTAAACGTAGAGGGATGACGCGCGTTAAGGAGCTCTTAAAAGCAGGACTCAATGTTGCTTTTGGTCATGACGATGTTTTTGATCCTTGGTACCCACTTGGAACGGCGAATATGTTACAAGTTCTTCATATGGGAATGCATGTTGGACAGATGATGGGATATCCTGAACTCAATAATGGTTTAGATCTTATTACCAACAATAGCGCGAAGGTACTTCATCTAGAAAAATATGGTATTGAAGAGGGATTCGATGCAAACTGCTTAATTCTTCCTGCAGAGAATGGTTTTGATGCCTTAAGACGCCAGGTTCCAACCCGCTACTCTATCCGTAGAGGTAAGATTATAGCGACAACAACGTTGCCGGAAACGCACATCTACCTTCAATCAGAAGAGAAGATCGACTATCGCCGTTAATCACTTCTAAAATTGCATTGATCTTGGTCGCTATTTCTATTTTTAATCTTCTGTAAATAATCATTAAGTTGGGTATAATGAAAATGATTAATAGTCGAGAAGAGCGCATCAATAGCACCTTTTAAGGATCGCTCGTTAAGCTATTGAATCAATAAATAACCTAAAAGAATAACTTAAAAGAAAGTGGCAAATATAATACTTGATATTAAGTGTTTGATATAAAGTCTCTATTATTCGTTACCCGAGTATCCGAGACAATGTTGATACATAATATCGATCTATCTTTAGCCTCAACCCAATATTAGGAGTTTAATATGAGTAAACAATATAAAACGATTTTAGTCCCTGTTGATGGTTCTGACGCTTCTCTTAAAGCACTCGATCGTGCAATTGAATTAGCAAAGCTCTATACAAGCAAGTTAGTGATTGCTCACGTTATTGATGTTCGCTCATATTCATTAGCGATTGCTTACCGTGAGCCACTTGAAGAGTATGCAGAAGATAATGCGAAAAAAATTCTTGCAGATGCAGAGCAAAAAGCAAAAGATGCTGGACTTACAGATATCGCAACATTGAAGAAAGAAGGCTCACCAAGATCAGTGATCGCTAAGAAGATCGCTCCTGAAGTGAATGCGGATCTTATTGTCATGGGGGCAACAGGTTACGGCATGGTAGAGAGAATGTTTGTTGGATCTGTCTCTGAAAGCACCGTTCGCCACTCAACTTGCGACATCATGATTGTTCGCTAAACAAAAATGAAAAGATAGTAACGATATAAAGAGCTCTTCATCCAAAGGGCTCTTTTACTTTATAGTGAGTTATTCACTCCCCCAAGACAAATTATAAAAATAGAGATTAAGAGGGCGATCAAAATGGCACAAATTTTAGTAGATGCTGATGCTATCCCCAATGTATTAAAAGAGATTCTCTGTCGAACGGCAATTCGCGAGAAGATCAAGGTGATCTTTATTGCCAATCAGCCCACAAAATTACCCCGCTCCCCATACCTTCAAGCGATACAGGTCCTATCAGGGTTTGATGTAGCGGATCAACGAATCGTCGCAATAACAGAGAAAGATGATCTCATCATCACAGCCGATATCCCATTAGCGAAAGATGTTCTCGATAAAGGGGGGATTGCCCTTAACCCTCGTGGAGATTTTTATGATTTAGGAAGCATCAATGCCAAACTTGCCATGCGAGATTTTAATGAATTACTTCGTGGTAGTGGGATACAGACCAAAGGCCCTGAACCGCTCAATCAACGAGATCGCCAAAACTTCAGTAATAGTCTCGATCGCTGGTTGCGTGATCATCACCGTGCTTGAGAGATGACCTGAGTAGAGATGATCTAAATAGAGATGATCCAAACAGAAGCTTACAGGACATAACCCCCATTTTGACTTCCCTCTTTCACCATTTCTCCGTTTCTCATTTCTCGGAAAGCTTGATACACTAAGCCCTTCTCTATTTTGGCCTCTTCTCGCCATCCCTTCTCTATCTCTCCTTACGGAACCATGTTAATAGAGTTATTATAAAAGGATTTAATATGAAACTGATACGTAATATTCTAGGTAAAGCAATTCTCTTTTTTGATAGTACTTTTGCCCCTACTCCCGTTAAACGATCAGCGGAAGCGCAAGCAAAGATGGATCAAAAAACAGCTCATCTTGCACTCTATCAATTCCACATGTGCCCTTTCTGCGTTAAAGTGCGTCGCACCATTAAAAGACTCAATCTCAATATTGAATTGAGAGATGCAAAGGATAATGCACAGTTTGCAGAAGAATTACTGACACAAGGTGGAAAACGTCAAGTCCCCTGCCTTCGCATTGAAAATAGTGATGGTACGGTAAACTGGATGTATGAATCGGATGCTATCAATCAATATCTTGAGAAGATTGCTCACGAAGCTTAAACCTTATCACAATAAGGTTTCTCTTATTCCATAACCCTCTTATTACCCCATAAACTATGAGCCCGAAAGAGTAGATCAATAAAATTTACTCTTTCGGGCTCTACTTATCTGTCTCTAACTATCTACTTCTAACGACCTGTTTCTACATCTTCTTAACATCACTAATCACAATCTTTGAATGGATCTTAATAATGCCGGAGATCTTATTCAATTTATGAGTAATGAAGTAGGAGAAAGTGGAGAAATTATTGGTTCTCACATGAAGCAGATAATTTGACTCTCCAGTGATGATATAAGCATTAATGACCTCAGGGAGTGTCGCTATGTGATCACAAAAATGTTGATGACCCGATTCATCGAGATGCATAAGACCTATCTCAACAAAGGCTTCAATCTCTCTACCTAGCTTCTTCTCATCTAAAACAGCGCGATATCCCTTAATAATCCCACTATTTTCAAGCTCTTTAACTCTTCGATGACACGCTGAAGGGGAAAGCGATATTCTTTCAGCTAAATCTTGATTCGATAATCGACCATCATCCTTCAGTGCACGTAAAATCTTTAAATCTATTTCGTCTAGTTTCATTTAGAATCTCCTCTCTTTTTATCTCATCTTACCGCATTTAATTCTAAAAAATAGTTTTCTGAGTTATTTATTTGCAATAAAATTCATTAAACTTCGTGCTAAATTGGAACTGCAATTCTTAAAAGAGAATAAAATGGAAGATAAATTAGAAGATATGATTAAAATGATCAATAAACGACTAAAAGGTGATTAAATTTTCGTTAATTATTCATTATTTGATTTTGAAAAATCACGCGATTTAAATCAAGAAAATGGATAATAATATCAGCCAAAAAATGTCGACAAGGCACTGTAAATGAGGGCTAACACTAATTAATGATCGCCAGTTTTAGTAAGCTTTTTTTAATAAGCTTTCTAAAAATAGATGGGGTGGGGATAGAGCTAATACTCTCACCATTTATAAATAAATTATTTATGGATAAATCATAAAAATCATACTAATCATTTATAGATAAACAGTAAAGCGATCAATAACATAATTTAAATACTATTAAAAAACAGTGAAAATAGTAAAAATAGTAAAAATAGTAAAAATAGTAAAAATAGTAAAAAAATAATAGAAAGTAATCGATAAAACAACTAAAGTACCAAGGAGAATATTATGATCACACTTCAAGATTGTCTGCAGCATGATCAGAACGATACATTAGCCCACTTTAAGGAACAATTTGCGCTTCCAGAAGGCGTTATCTATCTCGACGGGAACTCTCTCGGTGCCCGTCCGAAATCAGCAGAAGCACTCGCAGCAGAAGTGATTATGAAAGAGTGGGGAAATGATCTTATCAATAGTTGGAATAGCAATGATTGGTGGAATCTTCCGACACGCTTAGGGGATAAAGTAGGTCAACTTGTCGGTGCCAAAACAGGAGAGACTGTCATTACCGATACAACCTCCCTCAATCTCTTCAAAGTATTAGCGAGCGCGATCCATATTCAAGAAGAGAAGAATCCTCAACGTAAAGTCATTATTGCCGAAAGAGATTCTTTCCCAACAGATCTCTATATTATCCAAGGGTTTACCCAATTTTTAGATCGCGGTTATCGCATTGAGCTGATTGATCATCCTGATGATCTCGCCCATACAATTGATGAAGAGACGGCCGCTATTGTTCTCTCTCATGTCAATTACCGTACCGGCTACTTCTATGATATGGCAGAAACAAATAGAATCGCACATGAGAAAGGCGCATTAGTGATCTGGGATCTTTGTCACTCTATCGGTGCAGTTCCCATCGATCTTAATGGCAGTGATTCCGATTTTGCTGTTGGCTGTACCTATAAATATCTCAATGGTGGCCCTGGATCCCCCGCAATGCTCTGGGTTCATCCTCGTTATCAAACTCGCTTTTGGCAACCTCTCTCTGGCTGGTGGGGGCATGAACGCCCATTTGATATGGCTGTAAAGTATGAGGCAGCATCGGGCATTCGTCGCTATCTATGTGGAACACAACCAATTATCTCCATGTCACTCATTGAATCAGGTGTCGATATCTTCCTACAGACAGATATGGAGGAGATTCGTAAAAAGTCATTGGCCCTTACCGATCTCTTTATCCAACTAGTTGAGCAAGAGTGTCATCAATATGGTTTAAAACTGATTACACCTTTAGATCATCACTATCGTGGTAGCCATGTTAGCTTTGAACATAAAGAGGGGTATGCCGTCATTCAAGCTCTTATTGCCCGCGGTGTTATTGGTGATTATCGTGAGCCTGAGGTAATGCGCTTTGGTGTAACACCACTTTATCTCAGCTATAGCGATATTTGGAATGCTGTCGCCCATATTAAGGCGGTATTTGAAAATAGAGAGTGGGAGAATCCTCGTTATCAACAAAGGGGAGATGTGACCTAAGTTCATATCTCATCATGCGCTATTGTCGAGACAGATGAAACTGACGCCATATCGATTGGTTCATATCGGCTGATTCATATCAATTTTATTAACCCTAATCGACAATAGCGGCCACTATCTATCAACAAAAGTAAACTTTAAGAGCCAAATAGGATTAAAATCGAAAGAGATAGCTAATGGCAGAAAAATGGGGTACTTCTTAGTAAAAGAATAACAAGAACAAAAAGAATAAAAATGGCAGAAGTTATCAGCCACCATCAAAAACAGAGGAATTTAAGATCGTCATCATATAAGATCTTAGGAGGATACAATGAGTAGCTTTGATAAAATTCAAGCTCGTGAAGCAGGTCTTCATAAAAAATTAACCGGCAAGCAGATGGCGATGATCGCTATCGGTGGTGCTATTGGTACAGGACTCTTCCTCGGTAGCAAATTCGCTATCGCTTTTGCAGGCCCTGGTGTTATTGTTAGTTATGCAATTGGGGGTGTTATCGCTCTCCTCTTAATGGGGTGCTTAGCTGAGATGACCGTTCAACATCCTACCTCAGGTTCATTTGGGGCTTATGCAGAACATTATGTTCATCCTTTAGCTGGCTTTCTCATTCGTTATAGCTATTGGGCCTGTATCGTCTTAGCGGTAGGGACTGAGGTTACCGCAGTTGCCGACTATATGAAATTTTGGTTCCCCGACATCTCTGCTTGGATCTGGATAGTTCTCTTTTCTACCGCACTCATCTATGTAAATGCATATAGTGTTAAAGCATTTGGATCAGTGGAATATTGGTTCTCAGCCATCAAAGTCTTTGCAATTATCGCCTTTATCATTATGGCAATTGGCGTTATTGTAAGCTTTAAAAATAGCGCTGAAGTAAAAGAGAATTTGATCGGAGATGATGGCTTCTTCCCTAATGGCTTTTCTGGTGTCTGGATCGGTGTCATTATCTCTATCTTCAGCTATCTTAGTATTGAAATGATTGCAGTTGCAGCAGGAGAAGCGGAAGATCCTGAAAAAGCAGTTCGTCATGCCTTTAAAGCTACATTGATGCGTCTTTTTATCTTCTATATCCTCTCCCTTGCCCTTATTATTATGTTGGTGCCATGGAAGAGTTTAATTACCCCAGAAGCAACTAGCCCATTTGTAACTGTAATGCAATCCTTCAATGTTCCCTTTGCTGATAGCATCTTAAACTTTATCGTCATTATCGCTGCGCTTTCAGCGATGAATAGTATGCTCTACATCTCTACAAGAATGATGTTTAGCCTCTCACGTGCTGGGGATGCGCCTAAAGTTTTTGGGACAATTAATAAAAATGGGGTGCCAATGCATGCATTAGCGCTCTCCGCAAGTGGTATTGCCGTTGCAGCGATTGTCCATACCTTTAATCCCGATACTGCATTTCCCATTATGATTGCTCTCTCTATGTTTGGTGCACTCTTTACCTGGGGAATGATCTTCTTTACTCACCTCTTCTTTAGAAGAGCGATGAGACGAGAAAAGGTTCAATTAAAATTTAAGATGCCGGGATATCCTATTGGTACATTACTCGGTTTAGGGGCAATCATAGCTATCACTATCACGACATGGTTTACCGATATCTTTCATTCCACCCTAAAATTTGGCATTCCTTTTCTGATTCTTCTTGTGATCTTCTACTCTATTAAGCAGCAAAAAAACGTCATCAAGAGAGATCAACTCAAACTCTAGGGTAAATCCACCCATAAAAAATACTCTTAAGGTTTAAGTAGTAGGCCTTAAGAGTATCGGAGAGAAGGATGAAAAAGCGATATCATTACGATAATAGTGCTACAGTTGCCGATGAAGGGAGAATCTTAGACGATTTTAAAATACGAAGTAAAATCGCTTATGAACGTTATCCCCATATCTTTAACTGTAGCTATTTAACAAAGCACGATAAGATCAATGATAAGAAAGCATTACAGCACCGATCTTTTCTAGAGGATCGAGCGACTTATGATCTATTTCTCAATCAAAAAGAGTCGAAAGGTACAATCCTCTTTATCCATGGAGGATATTGGCAATGGTGTGATAAAACTGATTTTGCATTTATCTCGCAACCAATTTTAGCTGCAGGTTACCATCTCCTCTTAATAGAGTATCCCTTAGCACCAACAGCAACATTGACCGAAATTAATGGAGCAATAACCATTGCTCTCGATTATCTCTACCACTATGAAAAGAGAATCGATCAAACAGAACCTACCCTTCTTATCGGTCATTCTGCAGGAGCCCATCTTGCTGCCCTCAATGCTAATCATCCATTAATCGATGAGGTATGGCTTCTAAGCGGACTCTATCAACTCGAATCGATCGCTAAAAGTCATCTCAATCGAGCTTTACAATTGAGTCCAAAAGAGATTGAGCTACTCTCACCCCAATCACTGCCGGCACCAATGGGCAAAGAGATAAAAATTATAGTCGGTCAAAATGAACTTCCTGAGCTGATCTATCAGAGCCTCAGCTACCACCAAAAATTATCTGCTGAAGGGGCAAAAAGCGAACTAATCCTTCTACCAAGCGATCACTATACTATCTTAGATGATCTCTTTAACCGGCTCGATCGATTCTCTGCCTAGAAAAAAGGCAGCTTAAGAGCTGCCTTAATAGATATTTTAATCCCTCTGTTCCTCTTGTCCTCTTATCCTTCTTTATAAAAGATAGAGGGTGGATCTGTCAGGATACCTCTTATCTCTAATTAAAGAGTTAAAGCGTTAATTAGAGAGATTTAGCAACCGCTAATGCTGCATCATAATCAGGCTCTGTTGTAACCTCTTTAACATACTCAACATAACGAATGACATTATCACGATCTAATACAACAATGCCTCGAGAAAGAAGTGCTAATCCTTCAATCTCAAAACCATACTCAACACCAAAATCATGTGTTTGATAATCTGAAAGAAGATGGTTATTCTCGATACTATTCTCACCGGCAAAACGTTTTTGTGCAAAGGGTAGATCTACCGAGATTGTTAAGACCACTGTATCTTTCAATGCAGTTGCCTCTGCTTCAAATTTCTTTGTCTGAATCGCACAAACACCCGTATCGATCGATGGAACAACAGAGATAATCTTAATTTTACCGGCAAAATCATCTAATGTTACAGGCTTTAAAGCAAAATCTACAACTGTAAAATTAGCACCCTTTTCCCCAACGATAGCTTCTGTGCCGATCAGTGTAATAGGATTGCCACCCATAGTAATACCTGTTCTATTTGTCATAATTCTCTCCTTGCGCATTGCTAAATGGATACTTTCTGCATACTAGCACACCTACCGCTGTAAAGGGGACAAATTCCTTGTTTAAAATAGATACAACAACAGATATCCCAATCTAACTTACTCATAATTGAGCTTCATATCACCTAATTTCAACCATCCTTTCTGATAGAACCAATAAGCTAAAAGAAGCGAGATCACTGCCGGCAATATAAAGTGGCAGATCAAGACATAAATTGCTGTTGTTATTGAAAAACCCATCGATTCAAAAGCCATAAATTGGCCAACAAAACCACTTGTACCCATCCCAGCGCCGGCAGCATTATTGGTCATCTTAAAGAGAACGACGCCAATGGGAGCGGCAATCATCCCGGCAACAGTCGGTGGAATCAAGATAAGAGGTTTACGAATAATATTAGCGATCTGCAACATTGAAGTGCCGACACCTTGAGCTATCAAGCCCCCAAAGCCATTATCACGATAACTACTCGTTGCAAAACCGATCATTTGCGCACTACAGCCAATCACGGCAGCTCCGGCAGCAAAGCCATCTAGTCCCAACATAAAGGAGAGCGCAGCACTCGAAATAGGTGCAGTTAATGCTAAACCCATAACGGTTGCAACTAAAATAGACATCACAAGCGGACGTTGCTCTGTTGCCCAATTAATCAGATCTCCCAAACCACGCATCAAGTCATGAATCGGTATTCCAATCCACTTTGCAATCCAGAAACCAACTAGAAAAGCGATAAACGGAACAATAATAATATCGAGCTTAGTACTTTTATAGATCAACTTTGTAAGTTCCACTGCGATCAGAACAGCCACATAAGCCCCAGCAGGTCCCCCAATATTATTACCAAAAGCCCCTACAAATACGGCAGAAAAGAGAATTAATGGTGGCGCTTTTAAACTTGCTGCAATCGCTACACCTATTGCACCGCCAACAATTTCCGGCTTCATTGCAAAGCTTCCTAACTCGACAAATGATTCCCATCCCAAT
Organism: Ignatzschineria sp. PL_is040; assembly: GCF_055813795.1. Taxonomy (NCBI): domain Bacteria; kingdom Pseudomonadati; phylum Pseudomonadota; class Gammaproteobacteria; order Cardiobacteriales; family Ignatzschineriaceae; genus Ignatzschineria; species Ignatzschineria sp. PL_is040. Next base: position 128,523 of record NZ_JBVPGU010000001.1, on the reverse strand, counting down.
TGTTGCCCTAATGTTTTGACAATAAGTCCCATTAAGAGTGATGAAAAGAGCCCAAGCGCCATATAGCTCAATGCATCTATAAAGTAGATCTTTGGGGATAATGTGACCCCTTTTTCTGCTAAAAAACCCCGCACACCACGTGCCATTTCTTCTCTCCTCACTGAATATCAATATTTTTAATGGTTGTACAACTCACTAATGCTAGTACAACTGTCTGTCATAGATAAATCTCCGACCGCATTTACCTATCTCCTCTACCTATTCCATCTATATTGAACCTCCCACCTAAAATTTCAACTCAATATCTTTAAACTCTCAGGCAATGTAGCACCTTATTCAAGGCTTAAATCAGGTTTTGATCTGATTTCTGCTCGATTTTTAATACAATCTCTGATGCACTCTCTGATTGCAATCACTAAATTGATCTCTCAATCAATCTTGAGTAGATCTTAAGATCTCGTTATATTGTAGATTGCACTATTTTCTAAACATTATTCCTAAATCATTAAATCATAGATAGAGAGAGGCCTCACATGAATCATCTTAATAGTAATCATCTACTCCCAGGTCTACAAACTATTGCAGAAGAGATGATGATAATTCGGCAGCAGATTCATCAATATCCAGAGTTGGGTTTTGAAGAGTTTAAAACCGCTAAGCTAGTTGCAGAATCTCTAAAAAGCTGGGGTTATCATGTCGAAACGGGCGTTGGTAAGACCGGGGTTGTAGGGCAACTCAAAAGAGGGAATGGTCCGAAGATGGGTATTCGTGCCGACATGGATGCTTTAAAGATTCAGGAGGAGAATCAACTCCCCTACAAAAGTCAGAGGGAAGGAATTATGCACGCTTGTGGCCATGATGGTCATACCGCAACGCTTCTCGCGGCTGCAAAATATATTGCAGAAAACCCTCACTTTAAAGGTACCCTTAACCTCTTCTTTCAACCGGCAGAAGAGGAGCTTGGAGGAGCAAAAGCGATGATCGAAGCCGGCGTTCTTGAAAAGTATCCTTGTGATGCGATCTTTGGATTTCATAATATGCCAGGATTCCCGCTCGGTCATTTCGGCTTTAAAAGTGGTGCGGCACTCGCCTCCTCTGATCGTGTTACCGTAAAGATTCAGGGGAAAGGGGGGCATGCGGCAATGCCCAATTTCACTATTGACCCCATTGTTGTAGCTTCCTCTATCGTTCTCAATCTTCAATCAATTGTTGCGCGAAATGTCTCTCCCTTAGAGATGACCGTAATCTCAGTAGGCTCTATTCATGGCGGAACCACTTTTAATGTTATTCCCGATAGCGTTACATTACGGCTCTCTGTTCGGAACCTCAATGCCGCTGTTCAAGATCTCGTCGAAGAACGTATCAAACAACTTATTCAATCACAGGCGGAAAGTTATGGCGCAACAGCCGAGATCGATTATGTACGCGCCTACCCTATCCTTCATAATAGTCAAAAAGAGAGTGAATTTGCTAAAAAGGTCGCGATCGACTGCTATGGCAAAGAGATGATTATCCCTAACTTCCCGGCAATGACTGGTAGTGAAGATTTTGCTTTTTTCTCACAACAACTTCCCTCAAGCTATCTCTTTGTAGGGAATGGGACTGATGGTGCGCACGGCTGTTCTGTTCACAATCCTCACTATAACTTCAATGATCAACTAATCCCTATTGTTGCGAACTATTGGGTGAATCTTCTCTATCGTTACTGTCCTATCGACTAATAGCCTTTAGCTTAATTCATGCAAAATAGGCGAAGAAAAGGGGCTAAGAAAAGAGGCTAAATGGTGCCGGATCTCACTGTCGCGCTCTCAAAAATTGAGTGCGGCAATGAGTAATCTCTAATCTCAGTCACCGGCAACAATATCCTTTAAAGAGAAGAGACTAGAAAGGGGGCGCAACCTTAAAGTGGAGCGCCTCTTTTGTTGTAGGATGAATTAATTTTAACTCACAAGCATGAAGCGCTAATCGAGATCGTTGCTGAAGTGCTTCTCCTTGGGCATAGAAGCGATCTCCTAAAATGACATGTCCTAAAGATAAGAGATGAACACGCAACTGATGAGAACGCCCCGTTAAAGGATTTAAAGAGACACGCGTGAAATTCTCTTGATAATTACGAAAAAGTACTCGATAAGCGGTCCTCGCCTCTTTGCCTCGTTCAAAACAGACCATCTGTTTCGGTCGTCGCTCCCAATCACAGATTAAGGGAAGATCAATCATCCCACCATCCTCCTCCATAATTCCGAAGACATCGGCAATATAACGCTTATAGGTCTCTCGTTCTCGAAATTGACGCTTCAACTCCCGCTCCGCTACTTTCGTAAGAGCAATCACTAAAATACCACTTGTTGACATATCAAGACGATGAACTGTTTCCGCCTCAGGGAACTCCCACTGTACGCGCGTAATAATGCTATCGTGAAGCTCTGCGCCCTTTCCCGGAACAGAGAGCAGTTCTGCCGGTTTATCGACAACCATAATCTCCTCATCTTGGTAGAGGATACTCAACCAAGGCTCAATGGGGGGATTATAATAAAATTCCATGTTAGATCTCCCATGCTAGATCTCTATTGAAGCAATACGCTTGAGTGTTGCTAAATCAATAATAATCTCTGTAGAATGACGCTCAGAGAGCGTTAAAATACCCGTACAATATACAATATTGAGATAGACTCAATCAGTTTAACGAAGTTGGAGAAAATAATGTATAAACTACTCTTTTTTGTACCCGACTCACACCTTGAAGTAGTCAAAGAGGCTATCTTCGCCGCAAAAGGAGGTGAAATTGGAAATTATTCACACTGTGCTTGGCAAGTCTTAGGAGAAGGGCAATTCAAACCTCTCCCTGGCAGTAATCCCTACTCCGGTGAGGTTGATCAATTAAAACGTGTACCTGAGTGGCGCGTAGAACTTGTTGTTGCAAAACCCTATATTCATGATGCTATTGCCGCCTTAAAATCAGCGCATCCCTATGAAACGCCGGCATATGATGTGATCGAGCTTCTTCCCTTCTAATTTCTAATTTTCAATAAAAATAGAAAATAAAAAAGGAAAAGAGAGATCTTCAGCTGATCAATTTACTCACCTTTTCGTTTTGTAAATCGATCGATACTGATGAATCTCTCTTTTTGTATTACTTTTTAAACTCTATCCTTTTAATCTATCTTTTCAAGATTATTCTAACTCTCAAAATGACTCTATGCGCCCTCTTCTTTTGCCTTCTCTTCTAAGACATAGCTCAACCAATGGGATGAGATAATATCTGGCAATCTATTTTGGCTTGTACGTGCTGTAAGGTTATCTAAATCAACCGCTTTAAGAAGCTGATCTTGCTGTGAACAGGTAAAGACTGCTTTGGTGCGCTCTCCTGTTGCAGGATCAACTTGCCACTGTAGACATTGGCCACAAACCCCTTTCATCATGCATTGCATAGGGCTGCCGATCGTCCCTGTAACATGAAGATCTTCTTTAAAGAGATCCTTCAAAGAACCGCCCTCAGAGAGCTCTTTTTGGAACCCTTTGAGCATACCGGTCGACCCCATCGCCATCAAGCGATCGACTTCTCCCATATCAACGATTCCCTGCTCATTGAGAGATTTGATCAACTTGATCACATCCCACTCAACAACAGAGTGATCTTGTGGGCGACGCGCCTCAATTGGATCCCCCTTACCAACCGCCCAGATAATCTGATCAGCACCCTCTTCAAGCTCATCCATATGATCAACATCATTCTTAGAACCCATCGCAGCAATATAGATCACTTTATTGCCAGCACTACGAAGTGCAAAACCGATATCGAGCATCACAGCTGCACCCCAGCGACCGGCAACTACTAAAATAGTCTTGCCTGAAGGTAACTCTGTCGGCGCTCCTGTAGGACCTGCAAGAACCACTTGATCTCCAGGCTTTAATGAAGGAATCAATCGTTGACCGGTTCCCCATTGGAAGACAAGAAGACGAATCGCATCCTCAGTTGAGCCTGTTCCTGACACCGTTAATAGAGGAATCTGTAAGCGTGTGCCGGCAACGATCTCACTACCCGTTTCAAAGGTCTGCATCCGGAAGAATTGTCCCGGCTTAAAGTTTTGCGCCGCCATCGGCGCTTTAACCCATACTTCACATACTGTCGGGTTTGAAGCATCAATCGATTGAATTGTCGCTGTTAACCCCTCTTTCATCTCTAGAGAAAAGGTATTGTTAGGCTTACTATTCTTAGGAAGGCGATCGAGTGCCTGCATAATGATAGGAGTTGACTTTTTAGCACTTGCGATCGCTTTTACAACGTTACCATTAAAGACAGGATGGGTATCACCAATATAAGAGACTCGCTTCTCGCCACGACGATAGGATGTGAAAGGGGCAAAAGGCTCTTTATTATTAGTTCCCCAATTAAATGGTACAAGATTGCCTTCAAGATCATACCCTTGGAAATGGTGTTTCTCTTCGATCTCAATCGAGCCGGGATACTCAGTACCATAAATGGTATTAGGAGAAGTTCCTGCTGCAACAAGTACTGCTCTTGCCGGCACAATGACCTCCTCTTCTCCTGACTTCATAAAGCGAATCGCTTTAACATGTCCATATTGATCGAGCTCTACACCTAATGGATTGAGCTCTTCACCAAAATGAATTCCCTCTTCAAAAGCTTTTGTAACCTCTTCATGATTCAGAGTATAAGCGGGAGACTCTTGTAAAGTACGGCGATAAGCGATCATCACGCCGCCCCATTTTTGTAGTAGCGGATTGAAGTCTGGCGCTTCTCCGGCAGCCGCTGCACGCTCACGTTCTGCACGAACTTCGCGACCATGCGTTAAAAATTCCGTTAATGTCTCATCATCTTCAGGCGAGAGATTTTCACGAATCTTCTCTTCTCCCAATATCTCTACACGATGGAGTGTTTTTTCGACCTGCTTAATATAGTAAGCTTGGACCTCTGTTGCAGTATCGATCGCTGTTAATCCACCACCGATAACAACAGCAGGAAGACGCACTTGCAAGTTGGCAATAGAACTATCTTTAGCCGCTCCTGTTAATTGCATCGCCATCAAGAAGTCGGAAGCTTGCTTCATCCCTTTAGCTAAAGAGTTGTCGATCTTTAAGACTCTTGGAAGCCCCGCACCAACAGCTAATGAGACATGATCGAAACCAAGGTCAAAGGCATCTTCTAAAGTTAATGTTCCCCCTAGACGAACACCTCCATAGATCTCTACATTACGGCGACGCGCTAAAGTAAGATAGATCAATTTTAGGAAATTTTTATCCCAACGTACCGTAATTCCATACTCGGCAACACCACCAAATCCGGCAAGAATACGATCGCCTAAGCGCTCTTCTAAATCACTCCAGTTTCTAACAGGTTGCGTTAGGATCTCAGCAGGAAGCGGTTCAATCTTTAATCCATCGATGCCCACGACATGACAACCTTGCTGTGAAAGGTAATGTGTCATTGTAAATCCTGCAGGGCCCATTCCTGCCACTAAGACCTTGCGCCCATTCTCTTCTGCAGGAAGATAATCTTCACGCTTAAGAGGATTCCAACGAGCTAATAAGTTATAGATCTCCACGCCGTACGGAAGATCCAATACTGTCGATAAAACACCTGTCTCAATTTGGGGGATATTGACTGGCTCTGCACGCTGATAGATACATGATTTCATACAATCATTACAGATACGATGTCCTGTTGCCGGCACCATCGGATTTTCAACCATTGTGATAGCAAGTGAACCGATCGATAATCCCTCTTTCTCTAAGCGTTGCATCTCTGAGATCATCTCATCTAATGGACATCCTGTTAACGTCTCATTAAAGGGGTTTTTACGAAAGCCCTGTTCAGGCTCCCCCTTCTTAACCGGAAAACCGATACTACAAAAGTCACCATCATGGTCATGACAATATTTACAATAAGCAATTTCACTTGCGATCTCGTAACGATTCATTCGGTGATCCGTCAGATCAAAACCATCTCGCTGACGAAGAGGACGACTTCCTACTTTGACAGGAATTCCCTGGAATGTACGCTCTTCTGTTGCCACTAGATGATCAAAGTCGAGACGTGCCGCGAATTTAAAGGTCATCCAATCTTGAACGCGCGCAATACCTTCAGGATCTTTTTCTGCTAAAGCTCCCCATTGATGAATAGCAATAATCTCATCAGCATCTTTTTCGGAATCAAGAGAGAGTGCATATTTTGCAATTTTTGCCTCTAATTCAGGATCTTGATCAGAAACACCGATCTTTTCAAGAAGGGCTGCATGATGTTCTGCGAAAGAGCCTTCAATCTCTTGACGATAACGCTTTGCGCCTCGCTGAATAAATTGCTCTTTAAAGAGCATCAATCGTTCATAACGCTTTGCACGATCAATTAATGCTTCGCTCTCTTTCTCAATATTGAAAAGCTCGGCAATAAAGCGGTTGAGATGAGCACCTAATTCAATTTGAAATTCAGACTCTTCAATTGCCGTAAATTCTGCTTCTCCTCGACGCCACTGGAGTAGGGTCGACAAGGTCTCTTCCGGGAGAATCTGCTGATAAAGGGTATCTACTTCAACTAGCCCTTCTCGCTTCTGTAGGTCTTGAAAACTCAAGCCATATCGCTGCAATCGTTCATCTAATGCCATCTCTATTCCTCTAAAATCAACTGAAATCAACTGAAAATAATTTCGCTTATTATACCCACTTTTTAAATAAAACGAGGAAGTTAGATCAAAAGCGATCAAACTTCCTCGAGCGATTCTTCACAATTCCCCCATAATGGAGCGCTACCACAATCATCGATAGATTCTCACAATTAAGCTCTATTACATCAATGATTATCTCACTATAAGCCCTCACCTCGCCTGACCTAACACCCCTCTAACCATCACTATTAAATCCTCGTCGATAGAGTGCTGCTCGATACTTCAGAGGATCACTATGTCGAATTTTTCGCGCAGCGACCGCCTCTGCTCTCTCCCAATTGATCTCTCGGAAAGCCTCATTGATAAAATGCTCAGGCACTTGATGCTCAACCCTCAACTCATAACTGACACGTATCGGACCATATCCCAAATCTGCTCTATTTTTAGCATAACTATAAGCAAAACGTTCAAGACTTAAGTAATCTCTACTATAGAGCCACTCAATCAATGGCTCGAACAACCACTCAGGTAATGCTCTTTGACGCAACTTTTGCCTGAGCTCCACTTCACTATGTTCACGACGCACCAAAAAATTCATCGCTCGCTCACGCCAGTAACGCCATTGGCGTAGTAATTCATCACACTCTAGAGAAGCATCATGCCCTTGGTAAAAGGCATCGTAATAGGTCTGTAAACTATCACTATCAATCCTTATCTCTTTTTTCGCTTCTGATTTCTGCTGGCTTTTTGCAACCATCTGCTCAATCAGCTGGCGCTTTTCACCCTTCATGATAACTCCTGTGATTCCGTTGCAAGAAGCGCCATCCGACCTCTACGACTCTGATATTGATCGAGCTCCTCCGAAATTGTGCCAATAATACGACTTGCGGCACTCCTACGTTTCTCTTCAGCCTCTGCTTTTGCCGCTTGCTCTTCCTGCCGTTTTTTACGAAAAGCAGCCTTCTCCTCTTTCGATTTCATCGGTACAGATTTAATCGACATCAACGCCTCTAACTCTTTCTGATAGAGCTTATCGTAAGGATTCTCCGGCATTACCGCGATCTTAAATCCAGGGATCTTCCAACGTTTCTTCGAAATTTTATTAAGATGATTTTCCAAAGAGTTATGAATCTCTTTTTGATAAAAAGTAAATGCCATTCGATATTCAGGTCGCGTAGTACCAATCACCCAATAGCGTTTGCCAATTGTCGAGATAAAGAGCTTTCCCTTTAATCGAGGTGGCAAAAAGGCTTGAAACCAAGGTTCAATATAGGTTAGTTGTAATGATCTTTTAAGGTAGATCGTGAGTACCTGATAAGGATTAAGATCACTTCTTTTGCGCGATAACTGACCAATTTCAGCTTGCACATTACGAAGCTTGCTCTTAGCAACCCGTTTCTCATCCAATTTTTTACGAGGGACAATATGATCATCCCACGGATTTAGCTCATTCTTTTTCATATCGATTATTATACGCAATAAGTGTGATAAAAATCTATCATTACACCTCTATCAAAATTGATGGTAAGCTACCACCAATAGGGATTTGTTAAAGCTAATCCCTCTTTTTATATCTAGTGATGTAGTAATTTGGTAGTATTTTAACCAAGTCCCCTTCAATTAAGGTTATCATTGCCTAATAATAGGAGATTAAACAAGAGAGAAAGATCACTTGTAAAAGGAGAGTTTGAAATATCAAAAAATTGATAACTCAATTTATTTGATACCACAATTCATTCTTACTTCTATTTTATTCTTATCCAGTTTTTTTAGATCAATATATTTAGATCAATTCGTTAGACCAATATATATAAGAGACTTAAGAGACAAAATCGGTGAAAAAGAGCATTAACTTTATCCAAAACCATCTTCTCATTAATCTGCAATTAATGGGAAAATCGAGAGAAAATTTCTAAATTATTATTCCAAAATGCGTTATGATAATGACGCTTTTAACCTTCCCATTACCTAGCTAATATAGGAGCTCCCTGATATGCATATCGCTGCTCGATTTGGGCGTTACTTACCCCTTATTTTTGTTTTAGCCTTTACCGTGTACGGCCTCTTCTTTGCAGAACAGAGTACGACAATGTGGGTATTAACCGGCATTACTGCTATTCTCTCAATTATTGGGATAGTTGATCTATCACAAAATACCTATGCTGTTCGTAAAAACTACCCTATTATTGGTAACTTACGCTATATCTTAAAGCACTTCCGCTCAGAGATTCGCCAATACTTTATTGAGTCGGATAATGATGCAGTTCCTTTCACCCATGCTGAACGTAAATTGGTCTATGCTCGTGCAAAAAATATTGCACAAGATTCCGTTCAAGCTTTTGGAACATTACAAAACACCTATGAGCCGGGATTTCAATTTGTCACCCACTCAATGGCAACAGTACCGGCAGCTGATCCTGCGACATTTCGTGTCACGATCGGTGGGGATGAATGTAAACACCCCTACTCCGCCTCAATCCTCAATATCTCGGCGATGAGTTTCGGAGCTCTCAGTGCGCGTGCAATTGAATCGCTCAATGGTGGCGCAAAAATGGGGAATTTCGCTCATGATACCGGCGAGGGAGGCATTAGCCCTTACCATCGCAAACATGGTGGAGATCTTATCTGGGAACTAGGATCTGGCTATTTTGGTTGTCGTACAGAAGATGGCCACTTTGATCCTGTAAAATTTGAAAAACAAGCGGCTGATCCACAAATCAAGATGATTGAGATTAAGTTGAGTCAAGGCGCAAAACCGGGTCATGGCGGTGTTCTACCTAAAGATAAAATTAGTGAAGAGATTGCCGCAACTAGAGGCGTTCCTAGAGATAGAGATTGTATCTCTCCCTCCAATCATAGCGCCTTCTCTACGCCGATTGAACTACTTCAATTTATCCAACAACTCCGTGAATTGAGTGGCGGTAAGCCAGTTGGTTTTAAACTCTGTGTAGGCCATCCTTGGGAGTTTATGGCGATCGCAAAAGCGATGTTATTGACCAAAATTTTACCAGACTTTATTGTCGTTGATGGAAAAGAGGGGGGAACAGGTTCTGCGCCGATTGAGTTCGCTGACCATATTGGTACGCCTCTACAAGAGGGACTTCTCTTTGTCCACAATGTCTTAGTGGGGACAGGATTGCGGAAGAAGATCCGTATTGGTGCAAGTGGAAAGATCATCACTGCTTTCGATATCACAAGAACTTTAGCAATTGGTGCTGATTGGGTTAATTCGGCTCGGGGCTTTATGTTTGCTCTCGGTTGTATCCAATCTCGTAGCTGCCATACTAATAGCTGTCCAACAGGTATTGCAACGCAAGACCCTCTACGACAAAAAGCGTTAGTCGTTGAAGATAAGATTGAGCGAGTCTATAACTTCCACCACAATACGCTTCATGCACTTTCAGAGATTCTCTCTTCTGCCGGAGTTTCACATCCATCGAAACTACTCCCGCAACATCTAGTGATGCGTTCATCTGAAAATGAGATTCGTCTCTTCTCCAATATGCATTACTACCTTGCAGAAGGTGCACTCTTAGAGGAAGATATTGATAGTAACTACTACTCAAGCATCTGGAATATTGCACAAGCAGAATCATTCCAACCAAGAGTAATTATTCCTAAAGTAGCATAATTGGTAGTAATGATAGATGTTCTTAAAACAAAAAAATCGGGATGCACTCCCGATTTTTTTATTTCTGATGATTAATCACAGAGCCACATAGAACATACATAACGCATACAACACATATATAAGCTATCATGTCATAATCTGTATATTCTTAATTTTTAATCAACATACTATTACACTACTAGCTTACTACATAACAACTTCGGCTTTTATCTACCCGCTCTTCACACTACAAATCAGCTCTGTAAATAGTAGCATTTAATGTTTGATCCTGTTCGGTGGCGCTTTTGATGACATTTAATGCCAGATACTTCATGCGTGATCAGCAATCATTACTCCGTAATCATCACAAATAGCCTTTCCCTCTATTCATAGAGCTATCGAGTAGATCCATCGAGAAAAAATACCATCACTATTTTTATACCATCTAAGATCTTAAGAACCTCTAAAAATCTCGAAGATAGTTAACGTTGATACTTCCACCTTCACTCATAATAGCGGTGTTAACGTTAAAGTATTTTAAGAAACGATATCTTAAAATCGCAAATGCACCAGAACTATCTTCAACTCCAACACCTAAGCCTACATAGAAGCTATTTGCAAAGCGTTTTCCAATTCCAACACCAATAGAGCCTTCCGGGGTCTCCATAAAACCAAAGTCACTCAATCCTAACTGACTTGCAAGTCCATCTTTAGAGCCAGAAATAGGTTCTCCTGTTGCGATTTTACGTACCATATTAAGTAACATAAGATTCTCCGTAGGCGATTGCAGATTAGGACTTCGCCCTAAGAAGAGATAAGAGGCGATCTCGATATCCGTTAACATCGGCGAGGAGTAGAGCTCGATTCTCGGCGCTTCGGCACTCCCTAAGACTTTAACTCCTACCTGCACTTCTCGACCCTCAATCTCATTAACAAAACTTCGAGATGCTTGGATATCGAGTGCTGGATTAGTAATAGAGGCGCCGGAAAACTGTATCTTTCCTTTATCGAGCGTCAATACCTGCCCATAGATATCAAACTCCCCTTTACCAATATTGATAACACCAAGCCCACGAATTGCCTGATTGTAAGCTTTGGTCACTTTAACGCCTCCATTTAAGGTCGCGGTCAACCCTTCTGCCCCAACTTTGATACGATCTCCTAAGATAAAATTGACATCCATATAGAGATTTTTCATAAAATCTTCACTTCGCTTATGCTCATTACCATCTCCAATAATGACAGTATCACTCGAGACGGTCACAACAGGTCCGCCCTCTTCCGAGGCTTTATGTTGATAGAAGAGTTCCGGAATTCTTACTGAACCTGTAAGGCGATATTTGCCACCCCCGGGTTTGCCCAAAGCATTAAAGCTCAAATCAGGAGAGATCATTAACTTAATATCATCACTATTTGCTAATAGAAGATCATTTCCTTTCACATTGAGTGAAGCTGTTAAGTTAGAGATATTATAGAGCCCATCAAGTTGTAATGTCCCCTTCTCGGTACCAACCGCACCTTTAATCAAAAATACAGGAGTTCCTTTTTGTAAATTAACATTCAGATTAATATTTTTAAGACGACTATTGAGAGAAGCAATATAGAGTCTGCCATCTTTGACACTTAAATTTGCGCCTATTTCAGGATGTTCAATCGGCCCATTGACCTCTGAAGTAAATAGTATCTCTCCACCTAAGCCTTGTAATGCCGGCACAAGCGGCGAGACCCAATCAAAACTTGGCACATCTGCTTTCACTTTTGCATCAACAATATTTTTCTTAAAGAGATCATTGATCTTACCATCCCCTACAACTCGTAGATATTTACCCCAATCTACATTGAGGGTACTTGTAACACCACTAGGGCGTGCCTGCACATCGAGTAATGTTGTTGAGAGAGGAATCTCAATTTCTCGACCTTGAAGACGATAGCGAATATCCCCTTTTGAAAGTGAGATATTTGCAACCCCGATAAAATCTTCCTCTGTTGAGAATTGTCCTGCAATCGTGGCATTAGCTTTTGTATTGATCGAGATATCGTCAGGTAGATAATCTTTTAGGAGTGATGATGGAAGATTGTTGAGTGTCACAACTGCAGTATTAACCCCCTCTTTTGTCCGCTCCCCTTCAGCACAGAAGACTACATACCCCTGCTGATAACAGACAGGACTCAATTTAATCTGTTGATCTTTCGCACCTAGATGAAAGTAGGCGGGGCGATTTAATTTAAAATCACCAATAAAGGGAGAGGTAATCTTTGACTCTCCTAAGTAGAGATCAAAGGTCGGGTCTGTGGTTAAGTTACGTAGAGCCGCAACTCCATTTGAATGAATCATCCCGCCAATACTATCAAGCAAGAAATTAAATTGGTGTGATTCAGCACGCCCCTGTACCCGATACTCCACATTCTTAACAAGCACCTCAGTTGCGCCTTTAGGGGAGAAAGAGATCGGCATATTTTCCGCATAGTAAATCTCTTCTTCACTTCCCGATGCTGTCACTTTATCGATAACTCTCTCATTCTTTGAAGGACGTTCTACCTGTACAACTAGCTCCCGCTCTAGATCTTGAATAGTAATATCAAAATCGAACTCTTCTGTTAAAGTCCCATCAAGATTGACACCTAAATGTTTAAGATAGAACTCATTAAATTTCAACTGATCTAACGTCAAAGCAACTTTTGCCTGATGCTTCTCATTATGAGATCCGAGCAGTGTCAAAAGATTGAGACGAAGACCTAAAATATCGAGCTTCTCTACGCGCATATCAGCATTTAAAAGAGGTTGCATCAGATCCCCTTGCAGGCAGAGATCCCCCATCATCGAGCCTCGAATATTGGGGTGAAACTGTGAAAGATAAGGTGCATTCATCTTCATCGTGAGATCGAAATCGTAAGGCTGATCGATTTGCCATACACTCTCTAGCATCATCTGATTGGCTAAATTTTTAATATGTAGATAGGTAGAGATCCTATTTTGCGCTACAACACTATTCTCCAATTTTAGAAGAATAGGATCATTTAACATATTTGACCAATCAACGCGCCCATCAATATTAAACTTAAGATCGTTCAGTTCACCATCGAGCTGAGAGTTTAGGGCCACATTAAAGTGCTCATCATTAACGATCCCATCTTGAGCATAGAGCGCAAGATTGAGGTCAGCACTCTCTTTAGGAAGATCGACATCTCCATTGAGCGCAACAACAAAAGGTAGATCGACATTATCTCCCACTAAAATGTGGAGATCTCCTAACGCATGTTTCAATGTGACATTATTATTAACTAATGCTAAACCATCGACTTCAAACTGATTCAAACCGAGATAAAAATCACCAATTTGTAGGGTACTTTCGGCAAAATCGAGAGAGTCTAAAGCGATATTAATAGGGATATCGATCTCTTTGATCGAAAGCGGAGAGAAAGACTCTGAAGACTCCTTCTCGGGCTCGGGAATAATGGGTGTAAAATTGAGATCAGCTCCCGATACTTTAAGAGCCTTAAGATCTACACGCTTCTCCAAAAGCGCTACATAATCCCAAGATAAATCGAGAGAGGCAATTTTAAGTGGCTGATAATTTGGCAGCTTTAGTGTTAAATCTGTTAATTGAAACTCCTGCCCTAAGCGCCCTGTAGCATCGCCGATAGAGATATAGTCGCCGGCATAGCGATTTGCTGCCGCAGTTAAAGTCTTTAACCCCGCTTGAGTATCTACGAGGAAGAAGAGCAGTAAGATAATCGCGGTAGAGAGCATCAGAAAAGAACTTAAAAGCCACGTAAAAAAGCGACCTATCAACGATCTCTTCTTTCTACTTTTTGGGGCCTTTTTCTTCCCCTTCTCCTCCACTCCCTCTTTATCTGCTTGAGTTTCAGCAATTGATTCTTGAAAATGTGATTGATCTAAAGCAGATTGATCTAGCGCCTGCTTACCATTCTTTGCAAGTGGAATCTCTCTATCTTGATTCTCTTCAATCTGTTTTGACATCTCTACCCTTTCATTTTGCTATCTGGTTATTGGCTCTCAATTACGTCCTAATTGATCTTTCAATCTGCTTTTCAAGCTTCAATCTATTTGTTTATCCATTTATCTCTATCTATTCTCTATTCACTCTTCTATTGATTCATCATTAATTAACAATAATCTATAACTAATAATCTTAATAAATAACCGATTCTATTAAGAGTTCTAACAATATTAGGGACCTATTTTACCTGAATTCGAGATAAAATTGAGATGAAATTGCTCTAAAATGAAACTGCTTTATCGATTTACAATAGAGGGAACTATCGAGAAGAGATCTATAATTAGATGATTTAGATAGGATTATGAATATCGATAAATTCAACTTCTAAATCATAATGCTCAGCTAACCATTCTCCCAACTTTGCAACTCCTGCACGTTCTGTTGCATGATGGCCTGCGGCAAAAAAATGAATTCCTAGCTCACGCGCAATATAGATGGTCCGCTCAGAAACTTCCCCTGTAATAAACGCATCATAACCTTGCATCGCCACCTCCTCTAAGGCATCTTGAGCAGCGCCTGAACACCACGCAACTCGTTTGATTAACTTAGGACCTGAGGCTTCAACAAACGGTTTTCGTCCTAAAGTATCTTTAATCATCTTTGCAAAAGAGACGACATCAACCGCTTCGGCAAGATCTCCTGTTAAGACTAGAGGGTTATCCGTAGATATAGGCGCTACATTTTCAATTTCCCAAAGCTCTGCTAATTGTGCATTATTACCAAGCTCAGGATGAAGATCTAATGGAAGGTGGTAAGCATAGAGATTAATACCGCCCTCTATCAATTTTTTGATACGCTCATACTTCATCCCTCGAATAAGGGGTGATTCACTCTTCCAGAAGTAGCCATGATGAACAAGCAATGCATCGGCGTTACGCTCTAATGCACATTCAATCAACTCTAGACTTGCTGTTACTCCGGCAACAATATGTTTAACCTCCGATCGCCCCTCCACCTGCAATCCATTAGGGACATAATCTTTGATCCCGTTACTCTCTAACTTCTCATTGATAATTTTTTCTAATTGTAAGTTATTCATAGCTATGATTTTTCTAAATTTTTAATTTCCTAAACTTCTAGTGTTCTAATGTCCTAGTGTCCTAAACTTCTAAACCTTTAAACCTTTAAACCTTTAAAGTTTTTTAAATACCGATTGGTCAATATCTAATGGAGCAATACTCTCTGCAAGCCCCTTTTGCAGATCCCAATAGCCCCGGCAAATGAAGCAATTGCTCTATTCTATGTCTTTTTCAGCTATTGAGCATCCCTTTTTCACTAAAAGAGCTATCTAACCCTTGATATTTTATATTTTAATGATGCTCATTCATGCTTCAAAGTGATTCACTTACAATGATTCCATATAAATGTAAATCAGCCATATAGATTATTGACAACAATAACGATATAATCTAGGACTCTGTACCATTTTATGACTCTTGAGTGCAACGGCATAGCAACATTGCCGATATATTTTTCGGTACATTTCTCGGTACTATTTTCGAGAGTATTTCTGCAGATCTACAATCTTCAACAGAAGTCGATCGTTAAAGTTCCAATATCGATAAATATATATTTGAGTCATTATCTGTTAATTATATCCATAATATAACAACCTAAACTCCTGATAATTAGATCCATTTATCATTAAAAGCAATTTGACGATTGCTTTCTATCATAAATTGATTGAGCAGAAATAACGATTTTTCTATGAGCAATGGTGTATACAGCGATAAAATAGAGGCCGTAGAGAGAAATTGCAGAGAAATATCAGATCAGGATAGTTGACCTAATTAATGAGCTCTTTCTACCTCATTAAACTATAAAAGTTTAAAGGAAATAACGATGGAATTATCAAGACGACAATTTTTCAAAGTGTCGGCGGGCACCGTTGGTGCTACAAGCCTCGCAGCATTAGGAATGATGCCGAGCATTTCACAAGCAGCTGTTAGAGAATATAAGATCTTAAAAGCTAAAGAGACAAGAACGGTTTGTACCTACTGCTCTGTTGGTTGTGGGATGTTAGTCTACTCTATGGGGGGTAAGCCTAAAAACTCTAAAGCAGAAATTATCCATATTGAGGGAGATCCTGATCATCCTGTAAGCCGTGGTTCGCTCTGCCCTAAAGGTGCCGGCGTTATCGACTTTGTCCATAGCCCTAATCGAGTCAAATATCCAGAAGTAAGACGTCCTGGCTCCGATAAGTGGGAACCCATCTCTTGGGATCAAGCCATTGATGAGATTGCACGCTGGATGAAAGATGATCGTGATGCCAATTTCCAAACAAAAAATAGCGATGGCGTGACTGTCAATCGCTGGACCTCCACCGGATTTTTAGCAACTTCTGCAACTACTAATGAGAATGGGTTTGTCACTGGTAAATTTATTCGTGCTTTAGGAATGATTGCGATCGATAACCAGGCACGTGTCTGCCATGGCTCAACAGTTGCAAGCTTAGCGGCAACCTTTGGTCGTGGAGCAATGACCAATCACTGGGTCGATATTCGTAATGCTGATGTGATCCTCGTAATGGGAGGAAATGCGGCCGAAGCACATCCTGTAGGATTCAAATGGGCGATTGAAGCAAAAAAACGAGGCGCTAAATTATTAAGTGTCGATCCACGCTTCAATAGAACTTCTGCGGTTGCAGATTTCTATGCTCCGATCCGCTCTGGCTCTGATATTGTCTTCTTAGGTGGCTTAATCCGCTGGTTGATCGATAATAACAAGATCAACTTAGAGTATGTAAAAGAGTATACGAATGCAAAATTCATTATGCATCCTGATTATGACTTTGAAGATGGTTATTTCTCGGGTTGGAATGAAGAGTTACAACGTTATGAACGGGAATCATGGACCTATGAGCTCGATGAGAATGGTTACGCTAAAGTAGATGAGACACTTCAACATCCACGTTGTGTCTTCAATATGATGCGCGCCCACTACGATCGCTATACTCCTGAGATGGTCGAACGCGTTACCGGCACACCGATGAAAGATTTCCTCTATATCGCTGAAACTTTAGGTGAATGTGCCGCTAATGATAAAGCCTCCACGATCCTCTACGCATTAGGCTGGACACAACATACTGTTGGAACACAGATGATCCGCACAATGGCGATGGTTCAGCTTCTTTTAGGAAATATGGGCGTTCCTGGAGGCGGTGTTAACGCCTTACGTGGACACTCAAATATCCAAGGACTGACAGACTTAGGTCTTCTCTCCACGCAGCTCCCAGCGTATCTCAATCTTCCAAGTGATTCTCAAAATACTTATGAGAAGTATATTCGTGAGACAACCCCCAAATCTCTTCGTCCTGGGCAGATGAACTATTGGCAAAACACACCGAAGTTCTTCAATAGTATGATGAAGACTTTCTATGGTCCTTACGCAACCAAAGAGAATAATTTTGCCTTCGATTATCTCCCTAAATGGGACAAAATGTATGACATCATTAAAGCTTTTGAGATGATGGATCAAGGGGAGATGAATGGTTATATCTGCCAAGGATTTAACCCATTAGCGGCGATTCCTGATACTAATAAGAATCGTCAAGCATTAGCAAAATTAAAATATCTTGTTGTGATTGACCCACAAACAACAGAAACGGGTAGTTTCTGGGAAAATCATGGCGCACATAACAATATCGACCCCAAAGAGGTGATGACAACAGTCTATCGTCTCCCTGCACACTGCTTCGTTGAAGGTTCAGGTTCTATTGTCAACTCTGCTCGCTGGTTACAGTGGCACTATCAAGCAGCTGATGGCCCTGGTGAATCAAAAGGGGATACAGAAATTCTCTCTCGCCTTCTCTTTAAATTACGTGAGCTCTACAAAAAAGAAGGTGGTGCCTTCCCTGATCCTATTATGCATATCCAATGGGATTATGCTCAGCCACTTTATCCGAGCTCAGAAGAGATCACTAAAGAGCAAAATGGTTACGCACTAGAGGATCTTTATGATGATAATGGCAAATTAATCCGTAAGAAAGGAGAGCTTTTAGGTAGCTTCTCTGAATTACGAGATGATGGTTCAACGGCGGCAGGTTGCTGGATCTATACGGGATCTTGGACGGAAGAAGGAAATCAGATGGCGCGTCGCGATAATAGCGATCCATCCGGTCTTGGTATTACATTAGGTTGGGCTTGGGCATGGCCGGCAAATCGTCGCATACTCTACAATAGAGCTTCTGCTGATCGCATGGGAAGACCTTGGGATCCTCATCGCCGTCTTTTCAAATGGAATGGTGAACGCTGGATCGGTTGGGATGTTCCTGACTTTGATGCAACCGCAGCTCCAGGTAGCCCTATGGATCCATTTATTATGAATCCTGAAGGTGTTGGCCGACTCTCATCAAGCGATAAATTAGTTGATGGTCCTTTCCCAACCCACTTTGAAGCGATGGAGACACCGCTTGGCTACAATCCGCTCTATACACCGGTTAATAATCCGGCGGTTAGAATCTTTAAGCGCGATCGTGACATGCTTGGCACACACGATAAATTCCCTTATGTAGGAACAACTTATCGCTTAACAGAGCATTTCCAATTCTGGACTAAAAATGCCCTTCTTGCCGCGATTACTCAGCCAGAGCAATTTGTCGAAATTGGCGAAGCATTAGCAAAAGAGAAAGGAATCAAATTAGGTGATCGCGTCAAGGTCTCTTCAAATCGTGGTTATGTTGAAGCTGTTGCAGTTGTCACTAAGCGAATCATGCCACTTAAAGTTGATGGCAAAACGGTACATCAAGTTGGAATTCCCGTTCACTGGGGATTTGAGAGCGTTGCGAAGAAAGGCTTCTTGACCAACTTCTTACCTGTTGCGGTCGGTGATGCAAATACACAAACACCGGAATATAAGACATTCCTTGTGAATGTTGAGCCACTCAATGCATAAAAGGATATAGATAAAAATGATTTTAGAATCTTTAGATATTAAACGTCGTTCTGCGACTTCAACTAAATCCCCAGATGTACGTCAAGGCATTGAAGTAGCAAAATTGATCGATGTTTCAGCTTGTATCGGCTGTAAAGCATGTCAGGTTGCCTGTTCTGAATGGAATGATCTGCGCGATGTCGTAGGGACATGTGATGGTACTTACAATAACCCTCCTGATTTAACCAATGAGTCTTGGACGGTAATGCGCTTTAATGAGACTACAGAAAATGGCAAATTGGAGTGGTTAATCCGTAAAGACGGCTGTATGCACTGTGAAGATCCGGGATGCTTAAAGGCATGCCCTTCTCCTGGAGCGATCGTTCAATACAATAATGGTGTTGTTGATTTTAATCAGGAGAACTGTATTGGATGTGGTTACTGTATTACAGGCTGTCCATTCAACATCCCACGTCTGAGCAAAAAAGATAACAAAGCCTATAAATGCTCTCTCTGTTCTGATCGTCTTGCTGTCGGTCAAGAACCGGCATGTGTTAAGTCTTGCCCAACAGGCGCAATCCAATTTGGCTCTAAAGAGGATATGAAAGTATATGCCTCAGATCGAATCAAGGATCTCAATGCCCGTGGTTATGAAAATGCAGGACTCTATGACCCCGCAGGCGTTGGCGGAACACATGTCATGTATGTTCTTCAACATGCTGATAAACCAGAGCTCTATAGCAACCTTCCGAAAGATCCAAAGATCAGCCCTGTTACAAGTCTCTGGAAAGGTATCTTAAAACCCCTTTCTACATTTGGTATTGCAGCGGCGGTCTTCACTGGCTTTTTACACTACGTTACTGTAGGACCTAGCCGTGCAGATGATCCTGATGAAGGAAAAGAAGTTATTGATCCTAAAAAATCAAAAGGTAAAGGAGAGTAGATCATGGCAAAAGAGAGACTTATACAGCGATATTCCGCATCGGAACGCATTAATCACTGGGTAGTAGCTTTCTGCTTCATTCTCCTTGCTTTTTCAGGATTAGCTTTCTTCTACCCTAGCTTCTTCTGGTTTAGCCAAATCTTTGGTACGCCGCAGATGGCTCGTATTGTCCATCCTTTCGTTGGTGTCATCATGTTTATTGGCTTCTTTATCCAGTTTTTCCGCTATGTAAAGCGAAACTTTATCAATCAAGAGGATGTGAAGTGGGCGCTCTCTGTTAAAGAGGTTATTACAGGTGAGCATCTTCCGAATGTTGGAAAATATAATGCCGGCCAGAAAGTGATGTTCTGGGTAATGACACTCTCAATGATTGTGTTAATCATCACTGGAATCATGATGTGGCAGCCCTATTTTGCGAATGCCTTTAGTATTCCGCTTCGTCGTGTTGCAATCTTACTTCATGCATGGTTTGCATTGATCTTAATTGCATCAATCATTGTCCATGTCTATGCAGCGATCTGGGTTAAAGGGACGATTCGTGCTATGACTGAAGGTGTAGTAACAGAGAAATGGGCAAAATCACACCATCCCCTCTGGTACAAAGAGGTGATGGCAGGTGTTGAGCAGAAAGATACTAAAACAACAGAAGTTGATGAAAAGTTATAAAATAAAAGCTATAAAATATATTGATGCGCTTCTATCTTAGATAATAGAACAGCTAATGGAGCAGCTCGCTTTAGATCTCTCTCAATCATACCTGTTCTATCTGCATCAAACTAAGGGGGCTCCTAAGATCTCTAGAATTAATTAATAGGATCAAAGGAGCTCTCCTATTTCAATGCCTACTTCAATGCCTACCTCAACACCTTATTTCATCCATACTTTATACTAATAGACTTATTAGTCTATTAGACTTCACTAGTTGATTTCACTAGTTGATTTCAATATCCCACTTCAATATCAACTATCTAAATTTTAAGAGAACCCAAAAGAGAATAAATTATGACTAATATCCCTGTTGGTGGTATCAAAGAGATTATTCAGATCCTCCCCCCTAAAGGGAGTCACTATCCTTACCGACAAAAAGTACTCCAAGAGGCCATCAAAAATCATCCCGATATGGCGGCACTCCCCTTCCTACTTCATATTGTGATGGCGCAAGAGGATGCATTCCAACAATTAGCGAGCCTTAACTCTACAGAGAAAAAGAAGATTACCCTTCAAGAGACTCCTCCTTTTATTGCCATCACAAACGAAACACTCACCCAATTCCAAGTCGCACTAAAAACGATCTGCCAAAAACTAAAATCGATATTCACACAAGAGATCGATGGAACTGCTGATCATCCCTATCATAATATATTATCCATCATTGCAACGATTGAAGAGAAGAGCCAAGATCAAATCACTCTCAAGACCCTCCTTCAACGGCTCTTAACATTAGAACTCGATAATATTGCAGCAGAAGAGCGTATCTTTCTCCTATCAGCATTACAGGTAACCCTTCATCATGCTGCAACGCAACTAGAGATTGATAAGAACTACCAGCTCAGAGAACGAGACCTCTGTCCTTGTTGTAAAATGCCGGCAATTAGTAGCGTTCTCGATAATAGTGAAGATGGGCTTCGCTATCTCTACTGCTCATTTTGTGAAACAAAATGGCATGTCGTCAGAGGTCAATGTACCGAGTGTATGAGCAACAAATCGCTCTATCAACAGCGTATCGAGGGAGATAAAAGCCCAATCTATGCAGAAGTTTGTGACGAGTGCCAGACCTACCTCAAGGTTACGGATCGCACTAAAACGCTACTCGCAGATCCCTTTATCGAAGATCTCTTAACATTACCATTATCAATTCGTTTAACTGAAGAGAATTATCAAACCTTTGGGGTTAATCCTTACCTATTATAACGCCACTAAAAGATATAAAATAAGAGGGGCTGACTCAAATCATAACGAGCAAGCCCCTCTTTTCTTTGATGGATAACGGATACTCTTCACAAAATGTTCAGTAGTGATTAATCACCCTTAAATATGTGCTATATGCCCTAAACCATAGGTAATAGCCATTGTTAACATCCCCACAATTACATTTCGAATAACCGCTTTTAATCGAGGTGCGCCCCCTAATGCTGCACTGACAAACCCTGTTAAAGCAAGAGCTAATGAGACGGCAGCAAAGGTCCCTATAATCTTAAACTCTTGTGGCAAGAAAAGAATAAAGAGAAGTGGAATAATCGCACCGCAGGAGAAAGAGATAATAGAAGAGAATGCAGCATTCCAAGGATTAACATACTCTCCTAATGTGATATTGAGCTTCGCCTGAACACGCGCAGCTAAGGCGTCCTCTTTCATCAACTCTGTTGCTACTTGCAATGCTAAATCTGATGAGAGCCCTTTCTCTTCATAGTAGTGCGTTAAAGCGGCTTTTTCACCATCATAATCGCTATCTAATAACTTTTTCTCTTTCTCTACTTCCGCTTTCTCTACATCTTTTTGTGTACTTACAGAAGAGTATTCTCCCCCTGCCATCGATAAGGCTCCCGCTAATAAACCCGCAAGCCCTGCAATTAAGATAGTCATTAAATTTGTTGTCGCACTTGCAACCCCAATAACCAATCCGGCTGTGGAGATAATGCCATCATTAGCCCCTAACACACCTGCTCTTAGGACATTTAATCGGTTCTCTATATCTGTCGATCTCTTCTCTTTCTTTGCCATAAAATGGCTCCTCTACTCTTTCGTAATTACTCTTTCGTAATATTTTGAATATTTTTCAATAAACTTCTATCCAATAGAAGTTCATTCAATATATCTCTATTTTAATCTGCTCAACCCTATCCAACTTATAACGACTATTTGATGGTGCTATCTATCACGTTTCATAATTAATAATTTACAATTTATCGTGATAGATTTATCGTGATAATTAAGCTATCTATTTTCATTTCTCTCTTATTTTATCCCTATAACCTTCATTATATAGATTAAATATATTATATCTCGCTTCTATTATCTCTCTTTCAAAATGAGAGATTAAAAAATAATCTCCATTAAATAACTTCTACCAAATGGCTCCTACTAAAAAAAATAGCAGTAACTCTAAAAAACTGTATCAATTAAAATCTGTATAAAAAGTCACCTTCGCTGTAAATGGGCTAACATCCTTGCCGGAGATCTATTACACTAAAAAATAGTATTCAATCACGCTTAAAAAAGGCGTCGTGTAAACACTGATAACATTCAATATTCAACCTTAGGAGAAGAGATGAAAAGAGCAGAAATAACAATTGCAGGTAGTAATTATCCAATTCAGAATATTTTCTGTATCGGCAGAAATTATGCAAAACATATTGCAGAGCTTAATAACGCGACACCAACAGAACCGCTGGTATTTTTAAAGCCCACTTCGGCACTTGCTGTGGAGGGCGATCTTGTTACACTGCCCTCCTACTCAGATGCCATTCACTATGAGGCGGAATTGGTCATCTACATTAAAGAAGATGCTAAAAATCTCTCTGAAGAGTCCGCTCTCTCAGTTATTGGCGGATATGGTGTAGGACTCGATTTAACGGCGCGTGATCTCCAAGACCAAATCAAAGAGCGAGGCGAACCTTGGACAAAATGTAAAGGCTTTCCGGGAGCAGCAATTGTCAGCACCTTTATTTCGGCTGATAAGATCAAAGATCCCACCGATATCACTTTCACTTTTAAACAAAATGGTGAGTTAAAACAGAATGGTAACTCCAAAATGATGCTCTACCCTATTGCGGAGATTATTGCCTACCTCTCAACTGTCTATGGTCTCTCAAAAGGAGATATTATCTACACCGGCACGCCTGAAGGAGTTGGTAAGCTTGCTCCTGGAGATCAACTCACATTAACTTTAGAAGATCAGGTTACAGCGAACTTTAAAGTTAATGCTTCTTAACCTTTCTTAACCCTTTCCCAATCTTTCTCAATAGAAACGGAAGTTAATGATACTTTCAGTGATACTTAGTTTATAGAGATCTTTCAGCGATCTCTATAAAACCTAAACTAACAACTATCAACGCTTTAGCTCCAATACTCCAAAGCTCAAAACGTCAATGATATTATAGCTATGATCCTCTCTTATACAGTCCCAGACCTCTACATTCCCCCACAAAAACTTAAAATTAAGAGGGTAAAGCCTAAGAAGTTGGGACTCTCATTTTAACAATAGAGGGCTTTAGAAGGAGAATCAGCAGTAGACTAGGAATAAAGAGAATCGCCGTGCTGATAAAGAATCCCTCCCATCCAAGTCCTTCTGCGAGGAAGCCCGATGCTCCGCCAAATACGCGCAAACCAAAAGAAGCCAAAGCACTTAATAGTGCATATTGTGTAGCAGAGGCATTACGATCACATAATAGACCTAAAAACATAATAAAGAGCGCACTTGAAAAGCCAGAGATAAAATTCTCACCACTGATGGCCACAATCAACATCCACAAGTTAGGTTTTGCGATAATTAGCAGATATCCCAAATTAGTAATCCCAATTAAGATCGCAGAAACAACCAAGCTTCGATAGAGCCCCAATTTATGAATAATGGTTGCTGCCAAAAATGCCCCTAATAATGTTGCAATTAAGCCATAGACCTTAGTCACCGCACCAATTTCAGCACCACTGTAGCCCATCTCATGATAGAAAGGGGTCACCATAATCCCGGAAACAGCATCAGGCAATTTATAACAGATTACTAAAAGCAGAAAGAGAATCGCTTTATCCCGTTTAAAAAATTGGATAAACCCCTCTATAAAGCGTTTTAAAGATACACCTAATGGCGCATCATCCTCCCCTACAATCTCCTCTCGTTTAGGCTCTTTAATCAAGAACGTTAAGAGAAAAATCAAGAGAAAGAGCAACGCCACACCTTGAAATATAAGTGACCAGCTATAAAAATCCGAGAGAGCTAAGACGCCGGCTCCCATCAATAACATAGCGATACGATACATAAAAAGATAACTGCTGGCACCATAAGCTTGCGTCTCTTCATCTAAAGAGTCGATACGATAAGCATCTACCACAATATCAAGGCTTGCCGATGCAGTCGCTAATAGAAAGATTAAGACGCCTAAAAGATAAGGATTCTCTGTGGGATCGATAAATGCTAAAAGTGCAAAGATGCCGGCAATAATAAGCTGAAAAAGTAAAATCCATCCTTTACGATGCCCTAAACGCCCTAAAAGAGGAAGAGTAAAGAGATCAAGGAGTGGTGCCCATAAAAACTTAAGGAGATAAGGCAATCCTAGAAGTGACGCAAGACCAATTGCGCTCTTTTGCACCCCTAAAGTAGAGAGCCAATAGGTTAACGTTGAGAGAGTCATCAAGATCGGTAGTCCCGAGGCAAAGCCAAGCAGCGCTACCGAGAGATTCTGCCGGGAAAAATAGTAGCCGATTGTTGTTAAAAAACCCTCTTTCTTCACACGATCCTCTCTTCTCTTGAATTTAAACTCTTCTCGAAACCTCATTTGAGTTCCCTCATTTGAGCTTCAATTTGAACTGTAACTTAAAAGTAAATATAACTATAAGATATAACTATAAATATAAATTCGAATGTGATGTGAATCTGAATATAAATTTCTAAATATAAATTTAAGCTAATCGCTCACAATTGAAATTTACATTGCACATTTACACATTTGCACTCTTTTAACTTAATTCTTAGACTTCTTAGCCAATTAAGATCCCACAAAATCTTAATCATCTCACAAATAATCTCATACAATAAAAAATGATCGATGACAAAGATCACCGATCACTTTTTCTCAAAGATCTTAAGCAGCTATCATCCATATATCTTCTCTATACATTGATGATCCCGCCTCTCTCTTATAGCTGCAAGAAAAGACTCGCAATTCCTAAATAGATAAAGACACCCGCAATATCACAAATTGAGGTAATAAGCGGTGTACTTGCTGTTGCCGGGTCAAGCTTAAATAATCTAAAGACAAAAGGAATAATTGCACCTAATAGCCCACCAAACATCACAACAATCACCATCGATAAAGCAATAATAATAGCGGTCTCTGTTCCGGCACCATAATCACTACCACGGTAATAGCCGATTACCGCAATTGCGGCCGCCATCGTGATTCCCAAGGCAAATGAAACCAGAGCCTCTTTAGCAAAGACCTTCCCCCAATCTCGCATGGTGACATCTCCGACAGCCATCGCTCGAATAACCAGAGTCGTTGACTGTGAACCGGTATTACCACCACTTGCAATTAAGAGCGGTAGGAAGAAAACAACATAGATATGTTGATTGAGTAACTCTTCATAACTTGCAATCCCGGCACCAGAAAGAAGATTGACAAATACAAGAATCACGAGCCAACCAATTCGCTTTTTATAGAGCCAGCCCATTGAGGATTCGAGTAATCCCTTAACCTCTTCATCCTCATCAACCGAGATCGATGCCATCTTATGGATATCTTCAGTCGCTTCTTGTTGTAGAACATCCATCATCTCATCAACATGGAGTACACCGATCATCCTGCCATTGGTATCGATCACAGGTAATGTAACAAGATCCGAATCTTGGAAGATTTTAGCAGCCTTTTCTTGGTCTAGATCATAAGAGAGCTTAAGGGTTGTCGGCGCCATGATATCTTTTAAAATCGCATTCTCATCTGCACCTAAAAGTTCCCTTAATGAGAGAACTCCCACTAATACCCCTAAAGGATCAATCACATAACTGTAGTGAATATTGGCCTTACCATGAACGTTTTTCCTCAGATATTTAAAGGTTTCACTCACGGTATAGGTTTCAGGAACGCAGATAAAATCGAAATCCATTAACGATCCGACCGTCTCCTCTGCAAACTCATGCGTTTTTCTTGCATTTTGATGATGAACCATAAAGCATCCTCCTGTGACTACATGTGATCGATGATGATCTCTAATGAGATAGAGTGAAGTATATCGCTTATCTGAAGGTGCGCTCCTAGAAGAGATGACCTCCCCTTGTTTTCACTATATTCGAGACAATCTTCACTCAATCATCTCTTTTAACCCATCCATATTTTCGAATATTCTCTGGGCAATAGCTTCCGACTCTACAGCAACCTCACCTAACGAGGAATCATTATCTAACTAAACTACTTTAATCTAATCGATTTGAATAATCTTTGAATAATCGATCTGAACCAACTTGAACCCGCTTGATCTGATTTGAATTAATTTGAATTGATTTAAGAATTACCCCAACAGTGAATTTTAACAACTACTATTGATCCTCTATTGCAACCTCTCTCTATTAGAATCCTATCCATAATTTTAACTAAAAGTCTAAAATAGAAAGACTGAAACCAAAGTTGAAGTAAAAATTGAAGTGAAAAATTAAAATAGAAAGTTGAAATAGAAAATTAAAGTGGAAAACTCCATGAAAGAGTATTAATCAAATCAAATGAAAAAAGTAGACTCATTACTACCTCAAAACCCTCACCCCATTGACCGTATATGTGACCGTGTATGTCTACTACATATATCTATATACACTACAGCAAAATCAGAGCTTTTGAGATATTGATAAGTCTACCTTCTAGGTATTTTAAGGCAAGAATTATACCCTAAAATTGGATTTAGAGCAATGAAATGGAGAAAAGCAAGCGATCTATCTCATCATCTCTCACTTCCCGCTACCGTTGCGATAACTCCCCTCTTTTCATCACCTATTTCGCTCCCTACTTTAAGAAAGAACAGTGAGGTAATGGCGTAAGCTTACGCAATCATCTGTCATGCTATTTTCCTGATGAGCCCGATGATGATCTCTATGATGGCTTTTATCTTTATCTCTCAGATTTGAATCTAAAAAATGGTGACCTTCATTATTTAGTATAAGATAATCAGTAGGCTCAGGAACTCCATTAATTGCATGGTTTGTAGAGCTGAAATAGGATTCATCAACTTAGAATATTCATGGGCAACAGCTACAATCGGGGTAAAAAGATAGATCCCGATAAGCATATAGAGTGTTACCAATAATTTGTGCGTAATTCAAACAAAAACAAGCACTTATCCTATCGTAATTTTGGTTCAAGATTATACGTATCGAAATTATTAATTCCAATAATTCTCTATCGCCGGGAAAAGGGATCGCTCCTCAAAACGAGTATGCGCAATCAATAATGTTCCTAAATCAATTAACTCATTGAGCGTCCACTCATTCTGTGACAAGATTTGTCGTAATTGCTGATGCTCTGCTTGGAATTGATGATTTAAATGTTGATCTGACCATTGATCTAAAATGGGTTGAAGTAATCGCTCTTCTTCAGCAAAGTGATTCAATAAGGAAGCTCTATCTTCACTCACTGCTCTATTTGCCGATTCTAATAGTGCCTGAATCTGTTTTAACGCTATCGCAGGATCAGCCTCAATCTCTGTTAATCGTCGTAGGTAATTTCCAAGCTTTAAAGTTTGATGATGTTCTTTAGAAAAAGGAATCAAACGAGGATCTCGTTTCATAGAATCTCCTGTTAAATCAATATTATTGTTGAGGATATATACAGCTGTTCTAGTGAACAGCCCATACCAAACCCACGTTTGTAGTCATTTTAAATAGATCTCAATCGTGTCAACTAGATCATTAAACCATTGTCTATTGATCTTAGACATTAACCTTAGATATTGAATCATTGGCATTTAATCATAAAGACGCACATTTGACTATCCTCTAAAGAATTAGCCTCAACTTAGGCTTTAGAATAAGTGCTATTTATCCATAAAATTGTTACGCTAGAGTGTAGTCCCTAATTTGTTGAATTTAACTCTCACTCTATAGTCCTCTCTATTCCTTTATTATAAATAAGATCAAATATGACCTATTTTGATAAGATTCGCCAAAAGCCACACAAACTCTCGACCGTCTTAATGACGCTAATTAGTATTTGGCTCATTGGGGCAATTCTGATTGTTGGATTATCACTGAATATCTCTTGGCGTTTAGAAGAGATGGGAGTTGCGATCAATGATTCTGGTAGTCTGCGTAAACGGGTATTTCATATTATGATGCTTGCCAGCAATCAAGAGCCCGAAGCAGATATTCTGCACGAAGTGAGCAACTTTAAGAAAGTCGCGGAACAACTGAGGGATATTCCTGAACAAAACTTTTTTGATCACCAAAGACACAATAAATTAAACCTAGAGATCAACCGTATTGAAATCGCACTCGATCAATTTATCCAAAAACAACGCGCAGGTTTCCCGATCTCGATCACTGAATATCGACAAACGGCAGAACAGCTGGCGAATCAAATTAGTGGTGTTGTAGCTATTATTGAACAGGATAATACCGAGAGTATTGAACGATTACGGATTTTACAGATACTCTTGATTATAATGGCACTTCTCTCTGCCGTTGCTTCTTCCCGATTACTGCGCAAATTAGTGATTCTGCCACTGAATCAACTCTATCGGGGGATTGATCATTTGACGCAAGGGCGCTTAGGGACTCAAGTCTCTGTAGAGCTCAATAATGAGTTTGCAACTGTGGCAGATGGATTTAATATTATGAGCGCAAGGCTCAAAGAACTTTACAATCATCTTGAAGATAAAGTTGCCGATAAAACGCAAGCGCTGAGTCAACGTAACGAAGAGCTGCTATTTCTCTATGAAACAACAACATTAATTCAAAAAGCTACAGATCAGGAAGCCCTAATGACGCAATTTTTACAGAAAATTGTAGAATATGGCAACGCGCAATCGGGATCTATTCGCCTACTCAATAAAAATAGGCACCAATTAGAGATCTTAGCGGAAGAGAATCTCCCGGATATAATCAAAGACGCGAATCATTGCAACATTCTCAACCACTGCTATTGTGGTAAAGGTCTCTACGAGGGAAGTTTCGTCATTCATAAACGAGGCAATCGTGATAATAGTACTCGTTTACTTTGTCAAGATTATATCTCAGATTACCTAGTCACCATTCCTATTCATCATATGGATGAAAAACTCGGGGTTATTACGCTCTACTTTGAGACAGAAAGTGCATTAACAGAAGAACTTGCGCAACTGATTGAAACAGTGACGGCCCAATTTGCAATGGCATTAGTAAAAATACGACTCACCGCCTTAGATAAACAACTCGCTATTTTAGAAGAACGTAATCATTTAGCACAAGGCTTGCACGATAGTATTGCCCAATCATTAGCCTTTATCAAAATGCAACTCCCCCTCTTAGAACGGGCTTTAACTGAGGAGAATCATCCCTTACAGCAACAGACCCTCTCCTTTATTAAAGAGGGTATTGAAGAGTGCTATTTAGATATTCGGGAATTACTCTCTAACTTTAGGGTTCGCATTGCACAAGGCTCCTTTGGTAATACTATTCACTCAGTCATTGAACGCTTTGAGCACCAATATCATCTGACGGTTAAAAGCCATATTACACCGATGATTGATCTCTCTCCTGAGGCACAATTACAAGTGATCTTTATTTTACAAGAAGCGCTCTCCAATATTCGTAAACACGCGCAAGCATCAGAAGTATCTGTCACTATCACCCAAGATGAGAAGATTTTTCAGATGATCATAGCAGATAATGGCGTAGGATTTGATCTTGCGCAATTGAATGAGTTTGAGAAACAAGGTCATCTTGGCACAAGGATTATGCGTGAACGCATTCAAAAAGTGGGGGGTAAATTACAATTTAAGCAGAACATTCCACAAGGAACGGTGGTTGATGTGACAATTCAACGATCTATTTGATACCCTATATTGGATAGACAATGGCTCCATTAATCACTGAATCAAATACTTTTCACCCGATAAGCAATCAAAAGGCTGGATATGCATTCCATTACGCAAAATAGAGAGACACACGATAAAATTAAAATCATCCTTGTGGATGATCATCCCCTTTTTCGTAAAGGGTTACGTTTTATCATTGAATCTGATCCACGCTATCAAGTGATTGGTGAAGCAACTGATGGTTTAGAGGGGGTTAAGTTAGTAGATACGCTAATGCCAGATGTGGTTTTGTTAGATGTGGATATGCCCTCGATGAATGGTGTTGAAGCACTCTCTCTAATGCTCAATGATCACCCGCAACTAGCGATTATTATGTTGACCGTTTCCGATGATAGTAATGATCTTGCGATGGCAATGAAATATGGCGCTAAAGGCTATCTGCTTAAAAGTATCGATAGTGATTTTCTTCTAAATGCCATTGAGAAAGCAGTTGAGGGGGATAATGTGCTCTCTCCTGAAATGACCAATAAATTGATTGCTCAACTACGCGGTAGCGAACAGCAAAAAGCCGAAGAATCAGCTATTCAATCACTCACGTCAAGAGAACTTGAAGTGCTTAAATGGCTCACAAAAGGAATCAGCAATAAAGAGATTGCGCGTAAAATGGATGTTACCGAAAGCACTGTCAAAGTCCACGTGCAAAATGTTTTAAGAAAGCTCAATCTTCAAAGTCGAGTACAAGCAGCGCTCTTTGCTGTTGAAAATCAATTGGAATTTGATGAGTAGACTACTACTTTAGAACTACTTTCCACTTACTCTTTTGCGCAAGAACTATTCCCATTTATGTGAATAGTTTTTTTATACAGAAATCTTATGCTAGAGCCTATGAATAATTTGTTTGTTCACCTCTTCAAAGGGTTTCTATTATGGTCACACATAAAACACAACCTTATATTGTTTTAGCCAGTAGCACCGGTGCTTTTACTGTCTGCTTTATGATTTGGATGATCTTTTCGGTATTAGGGTTACCGATTAAAGAGAGTTTAAGTCTTAACGCCACTCAATTTGGGCTATTGACTGCAATGCCGGTCTTATCGGGTTCGCTCTGTCGTATTCCGCTGGGAATGATGACTGATCGTTATAGTGCTCGTGCGGTATTTGCTGTTTTAATGCTAATCTGTATTCCGCCACTTCTGTTAATGCCCTATGCTACCCAATATTACCACTTTCTACTGATCAGCTTATGGTTGGGGTTAATTGGTGGCTCATTCTCAGTAGGAACGCCTTATGTGGCACGCTGGTTTCCGAAAGAGCGACAAGGTTTAGCGATGGGGATTTTTGGTGCCGGCAATGCCGGTGCCGCATTGAATAAACTTATTGCGCCCACTTTAATTGCTCTCTTCGGCTGGACTTTTGTGCCTAATAGCTATGCCGTTATTCTACTGATTACAGTCATTCTCTTTTGGATCTTTAGTTATCCCACACCTAAAGCAACACAAAAACGCACCGTCTCTCTTCAAGATCAATTACGTTTAATGAAGAATAAAGATGTCTTGAAATATAGCCAATATTACTCCGTCGTCTTTGGCGGTTATGTAGGGCTATCTCTCTGGATGGTAAGCTACTATGTCGATGAGTATGGATTTTCGCTTGCCAGTGCGGCGTTATTAGCGACCTGCTTCTCATTACCCGGTGGTGTACTACGGGCTTTTGGCGGTTGGTTATCTGATAAATATGGGGCTTATAAAGTGACTTGGGCGG
This sequence comes from Ignatzschineria sp. PL_is040, assembly GCF_055813795.1. Lineage (NCBI taxonomy): Bacteria > Pseudomonadati > Pseudomonadota > Gammaproteobacteria > Cardiobacteriales > Ignatzschineriaceae > Ignatzschineria > Ignatzschineria sp. PL_is040. The sequence goes on along the minus strand of NZ_JBVPGU010000001.1, from coordinate 95,982 downwards.
TAATGTGGGTCTGTTGGGTCGCTTTTTTCATAATGTCTTACCCACAAACTGCAATGATCATTGAGACGGTTAATGGTCCATTTTCTCTTAATATTGGTCTTAATGCCTTTTTCTTTACGCTCTTAATCTTCATTGTCGGTATTGCGCTAGCGATTGGTAAAGCCTCTGTCTTTAAATTTATCGCCGATGATTTTCCTGATGAGATCGGCACTGTTTCCGGCATTGTCGGTTTAGCAGGCGGTTTAGGTGGATTTTTACTCCCTATCCTCTTTGGTGCCTTAGTTGATATTACCGGCATTCGTTCAAGTTCTTTTATGTTGATGTATGGAGCTGTATCGATCAGCTTAATCTGGATGCATTTTAGTTTCAAGCAACGTCGTTCAACCCATAGATCAAATTAGGTCAACTAAGTCAATTAGACCCATTAAACAATAATCTCATACACCTCAAAATATCTCAGCTTTATGCCCTCAATATGATAAAGCCATTTTATAAAATCATAAGATCGTAAAAAGATCATAAAACCTTTGTATCCTTTCACTTCTCATAGGAGCTATACAATGAGTAAATTATTAACCAATTGGCAACCCGAGAATCCCCAATTTTGGGAAAAAGAGGGACGGAAAATTGCCAAACGAAATCTCTGGATCTCTATTCCTGCCCTCTTACTCGCCTTTGCAATCTGGCAAGTCTGGAGTGTTACAGTGATCAAATTACCTAGCGTAGGTTTTACCTATAGTGCTAATGAACTCTTCTGGCTCGCCTCACTGCCGGCACTTTCAGGGGCAACGCTTCGTATCTTCTACTCCTTTGTCGTCCCTATTTTTGGGGGAAGACGTTGGACCGTCATCTCAACTGCAAGCTTACTTATCCCTGCCATTGGGCTAGGGTTTGCGGTACAAGATCCAACAACCCCTTATAGCTGGATGTTTATCCTCGCTCTACTTTGTGGCTTTGGAGGGGCAAACTTTAGCTCCTCAATGTCTAATATCAGCTTCTTCTTTCCTAAATCAAAGAAAGGGGGTGCGATGGGATTAAATGCCGGTCTTGGTAACTTAGGGGTCTCAGTAGTACAATTTGTTGTCCCACTAGTGATTACAACTGGAATGTTTGCTGTCATTACTGGAGAACCGCAAGTCGTTCAATCAGAGAATGGAACTAGCTATTTATGGTTACAAAATGCCGGATTTATTTGGGTACCGTTCATTCTACTCTCAACTCTATTAGCTTACTTTGGAATGAATGATATTGGGAATATTAATTCCTCTTTTAAAGAGCAATCCATTATCTTCAAACGCACCCATAACTGGCTCCTCTGCTGGCTCTATATTGGTGTATTTGGCTCTTTTATTGGGTTCTCTGCTGCTTTTCCGCTTCTTACAACACAATCATTCCCTACCGTTGATCCTATGAAATATGCATTCTTAGGCCCTCTCGTAGGCGCTATTACCCGTGTCATAGGGGGTTGGTTGTCAGATAAGATTTCACCGGCACTGATTACCGGAGCAAGCTTCCTTTTAATGATTGTTGGTAGTATCGGCATTATCTTAGCCTTACCGAATGGGAGTAGTACAGGTAGTTTTGCCCTTTTCTTCTGGAGCTTTATGTTGATCTTCTTCTTTAGCGGTATTGGTAACGGATCTACATTTGCCCAAGCACCTCGTGCATTTGCGCTCTTTCATCAAAAAGTACTGAAAGAGAACGGCGATCAAGCCAACATTCAAGCGACCAAAGAATCCGCAACTGTGGTCGGTTTTATGGGCGCAATTGGGGCTTACGGTGGATTTTTAATTCCCAAAAGCTTCGGGAGCTCTATTGAGATCACCGGTAGCGTTGAAGCGGCACTTATAGGTTTTATCATCTTTTATCTTAGCTGCATTATAGTCAATTACTACTTCTATATGCGCAAAGACTCACCTGTCAGTTGTTAATCGACCCCAGTTTTTATAATCTTTAGAATCTTTAGAATTATTCTTCAAGTCCCTCTTAAGGATCATTGCTCTATCGAATTTTAATACTATCCCTCAATAGCAATAAGATAAGAAAGAGAATGATCCTCTTTTTTATTGCTTAGCTCAAACTATAAAAAAGAATTAGCCATACTAGCCAAAAGTATTAGATAGGGATAATCCTTCTTCTGCAATAAGTTGCTACTTCATAACAATAGGATTTTAAGGGCAAAACGGTACTATAAAGTCAGCTAAACAGGCTTTCTTTAACCTAGCCCTTGGAGTTGTTATGAGTCACTTTCTTGATCGTTTAAATTTTTTCAGACAAACCAAAGAGACCTTTTCTCACGATCACGGTGCTGTTGTGGCCGAAGATCGTTGTTGGGAAGATGGATATCGTCAACGCTGGCAACACGATAAAATCGTTCGTTCTACACACGGCGTTAACTGTACCGGTTCTTGTAGTTGGAGAATCTTCGTCAAAAGTGGTCTAATCACTTGGGAGATGCAACAGACCGATTACCCTCGTACACGCCCTGATCTTCCTAATCACGAACCTCGCGGCTGCCCTCGTGGGGCTTCTTATAGTTGGTATGTCTATTCAGCACAACGGGTCAAATACCCAATGGTACGTGCAGAATTAATACGTCTGTGGAGAAAAGAACGTGCCAATCATAATGCGGTAGAAGCGTGGCGCAACATTACTAGTGATCCTGAATTAAGCAAACAATATAAAGCAGTTCGTGGCTTAGGGGGATTCGTTCGTACCTCGTGGGATGAAGTTTATGAAATCATTGCAGCAGCCAATACCCACACGATCAAGGAGTATGGACCTGATCGTATCTTTGGCTTCTCTCCCATTCCTGCAATGTCAATGATTAGTTATGCAGCAGGTACCCGTTACCTAAGCCTTTTAGGAGGTGTACCGCTCTCATTCTACGATTGGTATTGTGACCTTCCCCCTTCAAGCCCCCAAATTTGGGGAGAACAGACCGATGTGGCTGAATCTGCCGATTGGTATAATTCCACTTATCTAATGGTATGGGGCTCAAATGTTCCGATGACCCGTACACCGGATGCCCACTTCTATACAGAAGTACGTTATAAAGGTACCAAAACCGTTGCCGTCTCTTCTGACTATGGTGAAATGGTGAAATTCGGGGATATCTGGTTAGCCCCTAAACAGGGAACTGATGCCGCACTTGCAATGGCAATGGGGCACGTGATCTTAAAAGAGTTCCATTTAGAGAATCCTTCAGAATATTTCACTGATTATTGCCGTCGCTTAACTGATATGCCGGTATTAGTGACACTCAAAGAGGAAAATGGCGCGCTACTTCCAAGCTATTACTTGAGAGCAAGTCACATTAATCGTCAACTCGAAGAAGAGAATAATCCTGAATGGAAAACATTAGTATTAGATGAATTATCCGGAGAGATCCGCGCACCTAAAGGTTCTATCGGTTTTAGATGGGGCGAAAAAGGCCGCTGGAATCTACTGCAAGAGACGCGCGATAATACGGAAATTAAAGCGCAACTCACTTTAAAAGAGAATGCCGATGAGATTGTGGGAGTAACCTTCGATTACTTCGGTGGCAAGGATGCTAAATCCACGTTGATCAAAAATGTACCAGTGAAAAAATTGACCACTGATGAGGGGGAAACACTCTATGTTGCTACTGTTTTTGATCTGCTCTGTGCCAACTACGGTATTGATCGTGGATTTGGTGGCGAGGGTGTTGCCAAAAATTATGAGGAAGATTGCCCTAATACGCCGGCTTGGCAAGAAAAACATACCGGTGTAAAACCTGAACTCGTCATTCAAGTTGCCCGCGAATTTGCGCAAAATGCCGATGAAACGCACGGTAAAAGTATGGTGATTGTCGGTGCAGGTCTAAACCATTGGTATCATATGGATATGGCTTATCGTGGCATTATCAATATGTTAATGATGTGTGGTTGTATCGGTCAAAGTGGCGGTGGCTGGGCACATTATGTTGGTCAAGAAAAATTGCGTCCACAAACAGGTTGGGCACCTTTAGCCTTTGCCCTTGACTGGAATCGCCCTTCTCGACAAATGAATGGAACTTCGTTCTTCTATGCCCATACTAGTCAATGGCGTCACGAAAAACTCTCTATGGATGAGATCGTTGCGCCTTCACACACTGGCGATATGGGGAAAATCTCAATGATCGATTACAATGCAAAAGCTGAACGCCTTGGTTGGTTGCCGTCAGCGCCACAATTATCTGAAAATCCGCTTAAAATTACTCAAAAAGCGATAGATGCCGGCGTTGATCCCATTGATTTTACCGTATCCGGTTTAAAATCTGGTAATATCGATATGGCGTGTAACGATCCCGATAATCCGAAAAACTTCCCACGCAATCTGTTTGTATGGCGCTCTAATATTCTTGGCTCTTCGAGTAAAGGTCACGAATACTTCTTAAAATATCTACTTGGTACTCAAAATGCAGTGATGAGCGATGAATCTGATTGCATTAAACCAGAGAATATTAAAGTCCGCCCAGCAGTAGAGGGGAAATTAGATCTTTTAACGGTCTTAGACTTTAGAATGTCTACAACTTGTCTCTATGCGGATATTGTTCTGCCTACGGCAACTTGGTATGAGAAAGATGATTTAAATACCTCTGATATGCACCCCTTTATTCATCCATTGAGTGAAGCTGTACAACCGCTATGGGAGAGTAAGAGTGATTGGGAAATTTATAAAGGGTTAGCGAAAAAATTCTCTGAATTGGGAAAAGAGCATTTAGGCGTTCAAAAAGATTTAGTTTTAACGCCGCTAATGCACGATACCCCCCAAGAATTGGGTCAACCTTTTGATGCAAAAGATTGGAAACTTGGAGAATGTGATCCTATTCCCGGAAAAACAATGCCACAAATAACCGTTGTAGAACGTGATTATGGCGCGATTTATGACAAATATACTTCTATTGGCCCCCTACTTGAAAAATTGGGCAATGGCGGTAAAGGTATTAATTGGCAAACCAACGCTGAAGTTGAGCTACTTCGTAAACTCAATAAAACCCGTGATGAGGGTGTAAGTAATCAACAACCTCGCTTAGAAACAGCGATTGATGCGGCGGAGATGATTTTAACGCTCGCCCCTGAAACCAATGGTCACGTAGCCGTCAAAGCTTGGGAAGCACTCTCTCAAAATACCGGCATTGATCATACTCATTTAGCGAAACCGCGGGAACACGATGCTATTCGGTTTAGAGATGTTCAAGCGCAACCTCGAAAAATTATCTCTTCTCCTACCTGGTCAGGTGTTGAGAGCGAGGAAGTGAGCTATAACGCGGGCTATACCAATGTGCACGAACTCATTCCTTGGCGCACCATTACAGGCCGTCAGCAATTCTATCAAGATCATCAATGGATGCGTGTCTTTGGCGAGGGATTTGCCAACTATCGCCCTGCTATTGATATGAAAACGACAGATAAGATGCTAGGTCAATATGGCAATGGCCAACCTGAATTAATATTGAACTTCCTCACACCACATCAAAAATGGGGGATTCACTCAACTTATTCTGACAATATCCGAATGCTGACCCTCTCTCGAGGTGGTCCTCACGTCTGGTTATCAGAAGTCGATGCAGCGAAGATAGGTATTGCCGATAACGACTGGGTCGAAGTCTTCAATGTCAATGGTACGCTCGCAGCGCGCACAATCGTCAGCCAACGGATTCCTGAGGGAATGATCTTGATGTACCACGCACAGGAAAAAATCATTAATGTTCCCGGCGCGGAGATCTCTGGTAAACGGGGCGGTATTCATAACTCTGTCACCAAAATTGTAATGAAGCCAACTCATATGATTGGTGGATATGCGCAACTCTCTTGGGGCTTTAACTACTATGGAACGGTGGGTACCAATCGAGATGAATTAGTGGTCGTAAAAAAAATGTCGAAAGTCGACTGGTTAGATGAAGAAGTGCAATCCACTGAAAGTCTATTACTTGATGATAAGGCTTGATGACCCCGCTCGCTAATGAGCGCAATAGTCAAGAAGTATCAACGGTCATCAATCTAGTGCGATGAAGTAGCCGGTCAGTGACAATCAACAATCCATTAAACAGGCCTGTCGGTCAATAGCTCACCCCTACTTCATCAAACAACTATCGACATCCCACAGATTTCGCAATAAGGAATAAATTATGAAAATTAGAGCACAAATTGGAATGGTTCTAAACCTTGATAAATGTATCGGTTGCCATACCTGTTCAGTTACTTGTAAAAATGTCTGGACCAGCCGAGATGGTGTTGAATATGCTTGGTTCAATAACGTCGAAACTAAACCTGGCATTGGTTACCCTAAAAATTGGGAAGATCAAGAGATCCATAAAGGGGGCTGGGTTCGTAATAAGAAAGGGAAATTACAACTTAAGCAAGGTACGAAATTTAAAGTTCTCGGCAATATCTTTGCTAACCCTAATATGCTTAGCATTGATGATTACTATGAACCTTTCACTTACGATTATGAGCATCTACAAAAAGCGCCAAGAATGAGTACACCTCCTACTGCGCGTCCGATCTCTGCGATTACCGGCGAGAAAATGGAGAAGATTGAGTGGGGGCCAAACTGGGAAGATGACTTAGGTGGCGAATTTAAAAAACGCGCCAAAGATCAGTTATTTGAGGGAATTCAGAAAGATATTTATGGTGCCTTTGAAAATACCTTTATGATGTATCTTCCCCGTCTTTGCGAACACTGTTTGAATCCTGCTTGTGTGGCAAGCTGTCCTGCAGGATCAATCTATAAGCGTGAAGAAGATGGGATCGTTCTTATTGACCAGGACAAATGTCGTGGTTGGAGAATGTGTGTTTCCGGTTGTCCATACAAAAAAATCTACTACAACTGGAAAACAGGTAAATCGGAGAAGTGTATCTTCTGTTTCCCTCGTATCGAGTCAGGTCAACCTACAATCTGTTCAGAAACCTGTGTCGGTCGTATTCGCTATCTTGGCGTATTACTCTATGATGCTGATCAGATTAGTGATGCAGCAAGTACCGAGAACCCCGAAGATCTCTATGAATCACAATTAGATCTCTTCTTAGATCCCAATGATCCTGCTGTTGCAGCGGAAGCGCTTAAACAAGGGATTCCACAAGAATGGATTGATGCCGCAAAAACATCTCCGGTTTATAAAATGGCCGTTGAGTGGAAAGTGGCATTCCCATTACATCCTGAATATCGTACATTACCGATGGTTTGGTATATTCCACCGCTTTCCCCTATTCAATCAGCTATAGAATCGGGGGTGATTGGTGAAAATGGCCTCATTCCTGATGTAAATGAACTCCGTATTCCCTTGCAATATTTAGCGAATCTCTTAACTGCCGGCGATACCAACCCTATTCTTAAAGCACTCTCGACAATGATTACAATGCGTAAATATATGCGTAATAAGACACTCTATTCGCAAGAACGCGCAGATGAAACGCTATTAAATGCGCATTTAAGTGCCAAACAGATCGAAGAGATGTATCAAATTATGGCCATTGCTAACTATGAAGATCGTTTCGTCATACCAACGACACATAAAGAGCTCGTGGAAGATACCTTTGCAGAAAAAGGCAGCTGTGGCTTCTCATTCGGAAATGGTTGCTCAGGTGGTGTCAGTAAAGAGAGTCTCTTTGGTAATAGTAAAGCTGTTCCTATTAACCTTAATGATCTTCGCAATCGTGCGAAAATCAAACAGCTATAGGAGAAGATTATGTCAACATCTACGAATCTATCTATTTTTAAAGTGCTTTCAATCTTACTGCAATATCCAACGCAAACTTGGCTAACAGAGCTACCTGAAATAGAGAGCTATAGTACAGAAACGGATCTACAATCATATCAAACCTTACAACCCCTCTTTGAGCGTCTGCAAGATGATGAGATCACATTACAAACGGAATATGTAGCAACCTTTGATCGCACACCGACCCATTCACTGCATCTTTTTGAACATCTACACGGTGAAGATCGGTTGCGTGGCCAAGCGATGGTGGATCTATTAGAAACCTATCGTACAAAAGGTTTTGAACCTACAGCCAATGAATTGCCAGATTATTTACCCCTTTTCTTAGAGTTCTTAGCGTCTATTCCAAAAGAAGAAGCACTACCGCTCTTAGGGGATGCGATTCACGTGATTCATTATATTGGAGAAAACTTGGCCAAAAACAACTCACCCTATGCGGCGATTTTTGAGGTGATTGACCGATATTCACCGGTTAAAGCAGAACCTTTAAAAGTCGCACCTATCCGCAATATGGAGGAGGCAATGGAACAATTTGGCCCCAATGCCGAAGGAATAGAACCTCTTTTATCGCACTCTTTTAATCTAGGGAACCACGCGCAAGGATGTGGATCCACGTCACTTTCCGCTTGTCACAAATGCCAATAAGGGAGGCATTATGAATTATCTTGATACATTTCTCTTTGGGATCTATCCCTACATCGCACTCTCGATCTTCCTCTTTGGTAGCCTTGTACGATTTGATAGAGAGCAATATAGTTGGAAATCTGATTCTAGCCAGCTATTGCAGCCTCAATATCTCCGTCTTGGAAATATTCTCTTTCACTTAGGGATCATTGGTCTCTTTTTAGGGCATTTTGTAGGACTTTTAACACCGATTCAAGTGTGGGATTTTCTGGGCGTAAGTCATAGCAGTAAGCAAATTCTAGCAATGACTGCTGGTGGTATTATGGGAACAATAGCACTCATTGGTCTCCTGATCCTCATTTATCGTCGCTTTAGCTCGGCGCGTCTTATGGCAACATCAACGTGGCGGGATAAACTGGTCTTAATCTGGATTTTAATAACGCTACTATTAGGCCTTAGCACTATTATTGTCTCTTCGCATCATACCGATGGCAAAGAGATGCTCAAACTGATGCATTGGGCGCAATATATTGTCACCTTCCGCGGTGGTGCTGTTGATCTACTTGCCGGCGTAAGCCCGATCTTCAAAGCACATATCTTTATGGGCATCACACTCTTTGTGATCTTCCCCTTTACTCGCTTAGTTCATATCTGGAGCGGTATCGGTACCGTTGCGTATTTAGGTAGAAGACCTCAATTAGTGAGAAGTCGTCGTTATGAGTAGAACCTCATCATAGGTACACATAACTCTAACAGATAGAAGAGAAAAAGAGAGATTCAATGGAATCTCTCTTTTTCTCTTCCTCTTTTAATATTCTTAATCGTCACCCCAATACCTCAGGCGAATGCTCCAAGTAATCGAAACAACCTCCATAAGGTTTGGCATATTGTCGTCTGCCTTGCCCTCTGTCTCCGACAAATTGTCCTTTTTCTGCCATTAAAGTACCCCGTAAAAATACTTGATCAGGCCGACCTTTGACTTTAAAAACCTCAAAAGCAGAGTAATCAATCCCTTGGTAACTCACTTTATTAGAGATCATCCCAAATCACAATATCTGCATCACAGCCAACAGCAATACGCCTTTTATGCGGTAGATTGATCAATTTTGCAGGATTCGTTGCGCTAATCTCAACAAACTTTTGTCGACTAATGCGCCTTGTTTCAACATCATAAGTCCAAAGCATCATCATCCGCTCTTTCATCCCCGGCACACCATTAGGAGTTTTAGCAAAATCGCCATAGCCTGCCTTTTTCTTCTCAAATCCTCCCACTAATGCACAGTGATCAGAGCTCGCTGCAATTAACCACCCTTTACGAAGCGTACCTCAAAGTGGTTTTTGATTGGCCTTTGCTCGAATAGGCGGTGCACAGACATATTTTGCCCCTCGAAATTCGGTAAACCTAAATAAAATTTATCGTAAGCTTACCGTCAAGCGCACAGCTCATAACTAGAGATTTTTTCGGTTAATTGTTTTTCACATGTTTTTTGAGTTTGACATTTTCAGCTTCAATTTCCCGTAATCGCTTCAAATCAAAGGCTTCTAAGCCCCCATATTTACTTTTCCATTAATAATACGTCGCACTACTAATGCCGTGCTCTCGGTAGATATCGGTAACTTTAACGCCCTTTTCTACCAGTTTTAAAATGTTTACAATTTATGTTTCTGTAAATTTTGATCGTTTCACGATTTCCTCCATCTAAAACAATGATGACAGAAATCTCTAGTTTTGGCTTGTGTCTTTTTAGGGTCAGTTTACGATGGAGTCTATCTACCACAACCAATCTGATAATGTGCTCATCACATCTCAATAATCTCTTGATGACGCTAGATGGTAACTTAATAACGACTTCATAAAAGAATCTAAGAAGCGGTCAATTAGAAAAACAGATACAATATCCCTCTATTTTGAGCTATTATTTTAGGCGTCTTTCAAAAGGAATAATCGCAGTCATGAAAATTTTGATTCTTGGTGCCGGACAAGTAGGTTCTACTGTTGCCCATGTTTTATCAAAAGAAGCACAAAACGATATCACCATTATCGATAATCAATATGCCCCTCTAGCAGCCCTTAAAGAGCGATATGATATTCGTACCATCCGTGGCAATGCGGCTTCTCCCATCTTACTGAAAGAGGCTGGCGCTGAAAATATGGATGTGATTATTGCCGTTACCTCAAGCGATGAGGTCAATATTGTTGCCTGCCAAATTGCACATACCGTTTTTGGCATTAAGTTAAAAGTTGCTAGAGTTCGCTCACGCGATTATGTTCGTCACGGTGATCTTTTTGGAAACAAACTCGATTCGACCTTTCACATCGATGTTGTGATCAGCCCTGAGATCTTAATCACTAACTATATTAAAAATATTATTGAATTACCGGGTGCGCTCGATGTCTTACGCTTCTCAAAAGGTGAAGCACTTATTGTCTCTATTGGGGTAGAAAAGAACTCCCAGCTCTATGGTCGCCGTTTTGCCAAAATCAAACGTCGAACCCGCCATCTCAACATCAACTATGTTGCGATCTATCGGGAAGGAAGTGAATTTATTCCCCATGATGAGACCATCTTAGAAGAGGATGATGAGATCTACTTTCTCTGTGCTCGTTCAGATGCAAGAGAGGTCATTGAGCTCTTTCAATCTAAACAGAGAATTGCCAAAAAAGTCACCATTGCCGGTGGTGGTAATATCGGTGCCGCATTAGCGGAAGCCCTTGAATCTTATACCCATGTAAAGCTGATCGAAGAGAATGCAGAACGTGCTAACGCCCTTGCTTCTAAGCTGAGTCGCAGCCTCATTCTTCATGGGGATTGTACCGATGAGACACTGCTATTTGAAGAAAATATCGATAAAACGGATCTCTTCTGCGCGCTCACAAATGATGATCAAACTAATATTATGGCCGCTATGTTAGCTAAGCGTCTAGGTGCGAAGTTTTCAATGGCGCTAATCAATCGTTCTTCCTATCTTGAGATGATTGAAGAGGAGTCAAATATTGATCTCGCCTTCTCGCCACAACAGGTAACTTTGAGTACCTTGTTAACCTATATTAGAAAAGGCGATATTGTTCAGGTATACTCTCTTAGATCAGGCGAATCAGAAGCAATGGAGATTATTGCCCACGGTAATGCTGAAACCTCAAAAATCGTCGGTAAATCTTTGGAAGGGATACGTTGGCCCGAAAATGTCGTTGTCGCGGGACTTATCCGAAGAGGGAAAGTGATGAAAATTGAGCCCTCCATCTCTATTGAACAGAATGATCATCTCATCTTATTTATCACAGACAAAGAGAGTATTCCAGAAGTGGAAGATCTCTTTGAGTTAAGAAAATAGTCAAAAACCCCAAAAGTCGACAGGAGACTATAATGGAAAAAATCAATAAAGTGGTTCTCGCATATTCAGGCGGATTGGACACTTCTGTAATCCTCAAATGGTTACAAGATGAATATAATTGCGAAGTCGTAACATTTACGGCAGATATTGGTCAAGGCGAAGAAGTTGAGCCGGCACGCGATAAAGCGAAGGCGCTTGGCGTTAAAGAGATCTATATCGATGACCTCCGCGAAGAATTTGCTCGTGACTTTATTTTTCCAATGTTCCGCGCAAATGCGATCTATGAAGGAGAGTATCTTTTAGGGACCTCTATCGCGCGTCCATTAATTGCAAAACGCCTCGTTGAAATTGCTAATGAAACAAACGCAGATGCAATTTCTCACGGAGCAACCGGTAAAGGTAATGACCAAGTTCGCTTTGAGTTAGGTGCATACGCACTTAAGCCAGGCGTGAAAGTGATCGCTCCATGGCGTGAGTGGGATCTTATGTCTCGTGAGAAACTTCTCGACTACGCTGAGAAAAACAATATTGAGATCGATCGTGGTGGTAAAAAATCCCCTTACTCAATGGATGCTAACTTACTCCATATCTCTTACGAAGGTTTAATGTTAGAAGATCCATGGACAGAGCCAGAAGCAGATATGTGGCGCTGGACAGTCTCTCCTGAAGAAGCACCTGATAAGCCTACCTATGTAGAGTTAACCTATCGCCATGGTGATATTGTTGCTATTGATGGTGTTGAAACTTCTCCTGCAACCGTCATGGAGAAGCTTAACAAACTCGCTGGTGAAAATGGAATCGGTCGTGTTGATATCGTAGAAAACCGCTATGTCGGTATGAAAGCACGCGGTTGTTATGAAACACCTGCTGGGACCGTTATGTTGAAGGCGCATCGTGCGATTGAGTCAATTACACTTGACCGTGAAGTTGCTCATCTTAAAGATGAGTTAATGCCACGCTATGCAAGCCTTATCTATAATGGTTACTGGTGGAGTCCTGAGCGTGAACTTTTACAAACAATGATCGATGAATCACAAAAGTTTGTAAATGGTGTCGTGCGCGTCAAACTCTATAAAGGGAATGTTATCATCGTGGGTCGTAAATCTGATGACTCACTCTTTGATGAGAATATCGCAACATTTGAAGATGATGGTGGCGCGTATGATCAGAAAGATGCGGGTGGTTTTATCAAACTCAATGCTCTTCGTCTTCGTATTGCAGCGAGCAAAAATCGCCGTTAATCAGTCCTCTCATCAGTTGTCACCTGCTTCGCAGAAGTTACATTTGATGGTTTAAAATTATCATCAAAAAATCCTATAGTGTCTAATCGCACTATAGGATTTTTATTATTATTGCTATTATCATTATTGTTACCATTGGTTGCTATTGCTACTACTGTTGCTACTGATCAAATGATAAAACAACAAAGCCCGACAGCGGTTAAATCCCACTATCACATCTGTTTCAAAAACCTGCTTCGGCAAATGCTGATCCTCGTCGGGAGATAATATCAATTTAAAGATATGATCCCGGCATTGTAGATGCCTCAGACAGGCATAAATCTACAGATCTACAGAATCTACTATAAGAGTAAGTAGTAAGAGTAAGATGATCGAGTTCCTTTGGCTCCAAAAATCCTCTTAGCTTTGAGACCTTAGTTTTGCAGTATAAAAAAACCACTACCGAAGTAGTGGCAAAGTTTTATAAAGGAAATACTTTTTAGATTGATGTTATATCCATCAATTCCTGAGTAATTACTGATCAACTACTGATCAATTGCTTCAGCGATATCATCAATCATCTGGTTGGTTGATTTAAAACCACCGCCTGAGAGATACCAAACATTAGGATCAAGATAGACGATCTTGCCATTTTTATAAGCATTAGTATTTTTCACTAGATCATTTTCAACAACTTCTTTAGCTCCGGTATTACCGTTACCGGCAATAACAGCACTTCGATCGACAATAAAGAGATAATCAGGATTAAGATCCATCACATACTCAAATGATGCCGTTTGACCATGGCGTGATTGCTTGATTGTACTATCTGCCGGCTTAATACCTAAAACATCATGGATAATACCGAAACGTGAGCCTGGGCCATAGGCACTAATTTTGCCATCGTTGACAAGAAGAATTAAACCTGTCTCATCCATCTGGTCGGTCTTCTCACGAACCTTGGTAATCTTCTCATTAAGAAGGGCTATCTCTTTCTCTACATCCGCTTCACGACCATAGATTTCACCTAAGACACGAATATTACGCTCTGTAGATCCCATAATATCGTTATCATCTACAGAAAGATTGATTGTCGGTGCAATTTCAGAGAATTGCTCATAAAGTGGTGCTTGTCGTACCGCAATAATAATAAGATCAGGCTTTGCTGCATGAATCGCTTCAAAATTTGGCTCTTTTAGAGTTCCAAAGTTTTGATATTTGTCGGCACTATAATCATTAAGATAAGCTGGGAGATTTGCTTTAGGAAGTCCAATAATGTCGATATCTAAAGATTCTAATGTATCTAGCGCCCCAAAATCGAAAGCAACCACTTTTTCAGGAGCAAAAGGAACAACAGTCTCCCCTGAGTCATGCTTAACCGTAATTCGCTTAGTTTCCGCAACAGCACTACTGCTCTGCTCTTTAACTGCGCTTTCGACTGATTTTGCCGGCGCTGCTTTCTCTTCACCACAGGCAGCTAGCACTAGCGCTAATGCCGATACAAGAACCACTTTCTTAAATGCTTTGGACTTCATTTTTACTCCTTAAGCTTTTACACTTTTGATTATTTCAGTTAATTAAACAGTTAATTAAACAAATTAAATGGACCTCTTGAATGACCCTATTGAATGAACCCATTGAATAGGCCTGATTGCATCAAGGGATGGCATAACCGCTCACTTCAACAGCGATCGATAATACATAACAGCTATCATCTAATAAAGGTTCCTTAATAGGAGCCATTCAACTATATAATTGAGAATCATTCACATCATGATACTTTAAAAAAAGAGAAATTGCTCTCTAAAATTACTCTCTTTATTCCATCTATCTCACAGGCTTATTACGCATTATTATGCTTATTACATTAACCTATGAGAAATAAACACAAATTCGCTGATCATTAATGGTCTGAATAGGGATCTCCATGTCATAGATATCACGAAGAATATTGGTATCGATAATCTTCTCTGTCGCACCTTCATGCACCAAAGCTCCCCCTTTAAGAGAGATAATGTAATCTGAGTAGCACGATGCAAAGTTAATATCATGAATGACAATAACGATTGTCTTATTCTTTTCAGCTACTAATTTACGCAAAACCTGCATAATCTCTACTGAATGTTTCATATCCAGATTATTGAGCGGTTCATCTAAAAAGATAATATCAGTATTTTGTGCAACAACCATCGCGATAAAGGCACATTGACGCTGCCCACCACTTAGTTCAGAGACATACTTATTCTCAAGATCTGTCAATCCCATATAAGCAATTGCTTCATCAATCAATGCGTCATCTTCCGCCGTCAAACGACCTTTACTATGGGGAAAACGTCCAAAAGCAACCAATTCACGAACCGTAATTCGAAGATTGAGATGATTGGCCTGCTTAAGAATCGAAATCTTTTTCGCCAACTCATCACTCTTCCAATCACGAATCAGACGATCATCGATCTTAATAGAGCCAGCATCAGGATCAATCAGACGACTCATCATCCCTAAGAGGGTACTCTTGCCTGCCCCATTAGGCCCAATTAAGGATGTGACCTTATTTTTAGGGATCGTAATGGAAACATTATCAACAACTTTTCGTTGTCCAAATAATTTTGAAACTCCTTCGACTACAACCATTTATTTGCTCCCCCTTAAAAGTAGATAGATAAAATAGAGTCCACCAATAAAGTTAATAATAACACTCAAGGTCGTTGAGAATGAGAAGACTCGCTCCACCAACATCTGCCCAAATGCTAAGGCAATAATACTCACTAATATCGTCCCCATCAGCAAAACAGAGTGACGATAAGTTTTAAAGATCTCATAGCCAAGATTTGCCACTAATAAGCCTAAAAAAGTGATCGGCCCTATTAATGCTGTTGATACTGCTGTCAAAACAGAGACCGCAATCAATGTCAACATCACAACCTTACGGTAAGAGATCCCTAAATTAACTGATTGATCACGCCCTAACGAGAGGACATCAAGATATTTAATCATCGGTAAATAGAGAATCATCGTAACCCCAATAATTCCTAATGCCCACCAGATTAACTTCACCTGTACATTATTAAAACTTGCAAACATCTTATCTTGTACTAAGAAAAACTCATTAGGGTCGATCAAAACCTGCATAAAAGTGGATAGACTCTGAAAGAGTGCTCCTAAAACGATCCCTATTAAGAGTAGAAAGAAGACTGAACGTCCATCTTTCCCAAGTAACATCTTAAATAAGAGCATAGAGAAAGTCACTAATACTAATACTGAGAGGAGGAAGAGCCACTCATTACTAATCATTGCAAAGTTTTTACCGCCCAAGAAATAGACCAATAGAGTCTGCACTAAAAGATAGAGCGAATCTAGCCCCATAATACTTGGAGTTAAGATCCTATTATGGGTCACGGTCTGGAAGATAACTGTCGAAAATGCAATAGCACTCCCGGCAATAACCATCGCTAAAAGTTTATAGCTACGTCTTGGAAGTACATAATCCCAATTAACGCCTAATTGATAAAAGAGGAAGAGCGCCGAACTTGCTACAGCTAAAATCAGTAGTAACACCAACTTCATTCTTGTATTGATGACTCTTATATTCATGCCTGCCCTACCTTTTTAAAGAGCAACCAGATAAAGAGCAGACTTCCCAAAATACCAATAGTTACACTGATCGGTATCTCATAAGGGTAGATAATAATGCGCCCTAAAATGTCACATGCAAGGACAATAATCGCCCCTAAAAGTGCGGTATAAGGGAGTGTTGTGCGGATATTATCTCCTTTATAGAGAGAGATAATATTGGGGACAATCAATCCTAAAAAAGGAATCATCCCAACGGTCAAAATAACAGATGCGGTTGTCATCGCTACAATCGCAAGACCGATGTTGACCACCTGCTGATACTTTAGACCTAAATTTTTAGAAAAATCCTCACCTAAACCCGCAATTGAGAATTGATGGGCATAGAGATAAGCGATAATCATCAATGGAATGGAGATGTAGATCAATTCATAACGGCCTGACATCACCATAGAGAAATCACCGATCAACCACGAGGCTAAATTTTGAATCAGATCATGCTTATATGCAATAAAGGTTGAAATTGAACCGATAATGCCACCAAACATCAACCCCACTAACGGAACAAAGACAACATCTTTATAACGAATTCGATTAAGAATCTTCATAAAGAGAAATGTTCCTAAAAGGGCAAAGAGAAAGGCTAACCCCATCTTTACAAGAGGAGAGGCTCCGGCAAAGAGCAAAATCGCTACCAAAATCCCTAAACGTGCAGACTCCATTGTGCCGGCAGTTGTCGGAGAGACAAAAGCATTCTGGCTCAATTTTTGCATAATAAGACCGCTGATTGAGAGGCTTGCCCCGGCAATCAAAATAGTAATAAGCCTCGGAATACGACTAATCAATATTGTCTGCTTCTGAGCATCTGTTAAATTAAATAGGTCATTCACCGATATATTTATCACCCCTACAAAGAGGGAGATTGCTGATAATACAATGAGAATGAGAACCCAGTACTGTATTCTCATATATAAAACAATTTGTCCTTTTACAAATGAATTCTTTTAAACGAACTCTTACAAATGAAACATGCACTCGAATGATAATGATTGCTATTTTACAGTATATTTATACTTTTCATAGCACTATTAAAGAATTTAAATAGCTTTGTGCAAAAATTAGCTACTTTCTGCTTAAAAAGTCTTCTTATTCAACTGCCCTTGCCACTATGCCACTACCCTTGTTCCACAAAAAAGAGCTCTACCTTAAAAGATAGAGCCCTTTCAGTCAGTAATATGAGCACTCAGTAATCCATGATAATCACCGTCGGCTAATGAGTGCCTTATCTCCTACTTCCATTCGGATCAAGCATAAGCTAGTAGAAGCCGGTAAGTTTTTCGTTAAAACTAATGTAAATATTCTTCTTCTGGGTATAAGCATCGAGAATCATCTTATGGGTCTCGCGACCAATTCCCGATTTTTTATAACCACCAAAAGGAGAGTGTGCCGGCAATTCATTGTAGGTATTGACCCACATCCGTCCTGTACGGACAGCTTTTGCAACACGGAACGCTCTATTGATATCACGCGTCCAGACTGCACCACCTAAACCATATTCCGAGTCATTAGCAAGCTCGATCACCTCTTCTTCACTATCAAAAGGTAAAATAGCAACAACAGGACCAAAAACTTCCTCTTTCTCAATGCGCATATTGGGTTTTACATCCACAATCGCCGTCGGACAAAGAAATGCACCTTGATCTGAGGCACGCTGGCCACCGGTTAAAACACGTGCACCCTCCTCTTTCGCAATATCAACATAGCCCAAAATCTGCTTAAGTTGCTTCTCATTGATCTGCGCCCCCATCTGTGTATTGGGATCGAGGGGATCTCCGACACGAACACTCTCAAACTTCTCTTTCAACTTCTCTAAAAATTGATCATAGATCGATCGCTGAATAAAAAGACGAGAACCCGCACAACAGACCTGACCTTGATTAAAGAGAATTCCCATCAGTGCGCCATCGATTGCTTTATCTATCTGCGCATCCTCAAAGACGATATTTGCTGACTTTCCACCTAGCTCTAAAGTTGCTGGAATTAGTTTATCGGCAGCAGCTTTCGCGACGTTATATCCAACACTTGTGGAACCGGTAAAGGCAAACTTACTAAAACCTTCATGCTCTAAAATATAGTTCCCTGTAGTTGATCCACCGCCTGTCAGGACACTAACAACCCCTTTGGGTAATACCTCATTGAGGATACGACCAAGCTCAAGGAGTGTAATAGAAGTATCGCTCGATGGCTTAATGACAATACAGTTTCCTGCAGCAAGTGCCGGTGCAATCTTCCAAGCCCCCATCAAAAGTGGAAAGTTCCAAGGAATAATCTGCCCCACAACGCCAATAGGCTCACTGAGTACAATACTTAAACTATCTTTATTAATTAGATTCGCTTCATCACTCTCTGCACGAATAACGCCGGCGAAATAACGGAAATGATCGATCGCTAGCGGAACATCAACATTCATCGTTTCACGAATTGGCTTACCATTATCGAGCGTCTCCAATGTTGCAAAGCGCTCTAACTCTGCCTCTAAGCGATCAGCAATCTCTAAGAGATATTTCGCTCGTTCTTGTGGCGAAGTTTGACTCCACGTATCAAATGCAGCCCATGCCGCTTTTACAGCACGATCAACATCTTCTTTTTCTGCGACAGCGATCTCTGTCAACTTCTCACCTGTTGCGGGATTGTGGCTCTCTAAGGTTTTACCTTGCGCTCCATCGAGCCATTCCCCATCAATTAAGAGTTGATAAGAGCGCTGCGGACGCAAATCACCATTGATATCAGATAACATTTTCATACACTAATCTCCTTAACGAATATTAAGAACGAGCCCTACAAAAAGTAGTCTCACTCATCAACATACCGTTTTTTAACGAGATAATCTATTAAAAAGTATAATAAATTGCGATAAAAATATTATATCTCTTTGCTATCTAATTACGCACAACCATAAAATGTAATCATAAAAAAGATGCTATCTAGGAGTTCCTAGAAGCATCTCTCTTCTCTCAACGGCAATTAACAACCTTTTTTAGATCACGTTAGATCTTCAAATCTGAAACTAGAGCTACATCAACATCAGTTTCAGTTTCAGTTTCAGTTTCAGTTTCAGTTTCAGTTTCAAATAAAATTAGAATCTCTAAAAAGATCTCAAACAATATCAAAAACAATAATTACTGAATCAATGATTATGGAATAATTAAGATCGTTCCAGCGGGCACTCGAAGCTGATTATCAGGAAGCCCATTACGTTGCTTTAATGCCGACTCACTAACCTGATGCGTCCGAGCAATTTCCGCAATAGTATCTCCTCGTTGCACTCTATACTCTTTCGGTGGTCGTTCTTTTGAAATCAACTCAATAGGTGGCCCAGAAGGTTCAGGAAATTGAACCCCAATCGTTACCGGCGGTGGCTCAATCATCGTAACTTCGATCGGCGGCGCTACTGGCTGAATTGCAGGCTCCACCGATTTTGACTCAAGGCGAATAGGAGGGATCGTAATCGACTGCTTCGGAGGAGCGACAACTTTTGCTTGATTTTGTGTCAATACTTGCGCACGGCTATTATCTGAACGCTGAACCACGGTACTATAGATAAGCTCAGTTGCCGGACGCTCCTTATAGTAAGCCTTTATTCCCGCCAAAATATCATTCGCTAAACGATCTTGATGTTTTTTATTGCGAAGGTTCTGCTCCTCTTTCGGATTAGAGATAAATCCTGTCTCAATCAATACAGATGGGATATCGGGTGCTTTCAATACGGCAAATCCTGCTCGTTCAACCTGTTTTTTATGAAGATTAGCATGACGACTCAAATTTTTTAAGAGATGGTTTCCCAACGCATTAGAGGATTCAATCGTTGCCTCTTGTGATAGGTCGAGCAACATAGAGGCGATAGCATCATCCTTATCAGAGATCTTGACGCCACCAATAAGGTCAGATTGGTTCTCAGCTCTTGCTAGTAATCTTGCCGCTTCACTCGATGCGCCACTAGTGGAGAGAATATAGACAGAAGCACCATCTGCTTTTGCAGATCCCGCATCGGCATGTAAGGAGATAAACATATCTGCCTTATTCCGTCTTGCAATCAATACACGCTCTCTCAAAGGAATAAAGGTATCATCGTTTCGTGTTAAGATCGCTCTCATATTGGGTTCACGATTGATCTTCTGTTGCAATACTTTTGCAATTTGTAATACGACATCCTTCTCCCTTGTTCCCGCTTTACCAACCGCACCAGGATCTTTTCCGCCATGGCCGGGATCAAGAATAATTAAGATATTTTTCTTAGGAACACGTTTTGCAACTTGTATCTCCTGAGGCTGAGTCACAACTGTCTGCCCTGATGAAGCGAGATCCTCTTTCACACTCCCTACAGATGCACCCACCGCAATGACCAACTCATAACCTAAGCGCCCCCTTAATACAGCGGCACTTGCCGGCACAGAGCCCTGCTTAAGATCCACCACAATACGAAGGTCTGTCCCTTGTTGCGTCCCTAAACGAACACCGGCAACATAAGCCGAAGTAATAGGTAAAGCACTCGCTTTATGTTGTAGCTCGGCATTAGGGATATCGATCACCAACCGATCAGGATTTTGCAGGCGAAAGCTATTAAATTTAATCTGTTGACTCAATGGGAAGATAATTAGCATCTCACCACCACGATTTTCCATCTTTCCGGTACCGACAACTGTTGCGCCAAACAGCAGATTACTCAACGTTGTCACCATAAAAAACAAAAAGGCAAACAGGAGTCGTTTACCTTTTTTTACCTTCAGCATATTTGCTACTCTCATTCGTTAATCCACTCAACGTTTTCGATGAGCACCTCTTTTGCATCTGAATTTCCAAAGAATAGATTAAAACGGTGATAGAGATCTTCCGCTTTTTGACGCTCGCCAATAGCATCTAAAATCACGATATAGTGAGCGATAATTTCAGGATCTTTATTCTGATGATACGCTTGTACAATATATTTATAAGCACGATCTAGATCCCCTAACATATAGTAGGCCCAGGCTAGACTATCTTGGATAAAGTCACGCCCCGGCGCCATTAAATTTGCCTTAGAGATAAAAGGTAATGCAACCTTTGCATTTTTGGGGTCGATTTCGATCAGAGAGAATCCTAATGCATTATAGGCGATAGGATCTTGCGGATTATTACGGATCTCTTCTTGTAGAATCTCCGCCATCTCATTATAGTCTTGATGATATAGAGCACTCATCGAGCGAAGAAAAGCAAGATAGGAGCTCTCAACCGCAGGAAGTAGTGCCGCCTCTTCTACTAATACCTGATCAAGTAGATCATACTCCTCTAACTCTTGGAGCATTAATAGACGCTTCAAAAGAAGTGATGGTGCATCGAAGATCTCTAATTGTGCAATTTCATCAAAATAGTGATTGAATTGTGCATAATCTCCCTCTGCTAATGCAATTTTAGCCTTAATGGTATAGAGAGCTTCGGCATATTCTGGCGTCGGATTATCAATTTCAGGGAGCACTTTTAAAAGATTTTCGCTATTCCCTAAAATTTCAGAGAAATAGAAGAGATTTAAAATTGCTCGAGTTAAAATTTCAGGCTGATCCAGTCTCAACTGCAACATCTCTTTGATATTGTCATAATTACCCATGACATAAGCCATGCCGATAAACTTCTCAAAAACAGCAGGGTCCTCATTTGTTAAAATCATTAGAGGAATAAGGCGCTGGTAAGCCTCTTCATACTCAAAGTTAGCAATTAATGTATTCGCTAACTCTAGCCCTATCTCTGGATCTTGATACTTGTTATAAGCTTCTTCTAATAACTCAATCGATTTTTCAGGTTCACCCTCATTCCAATAGATATAGGTGTAGAGTGCATAAATTTTAGGATTAGAAGGATCAAGTTGCAATGCTCTCTCTAGATAACCTTCTGCTTCATCAAAGCGTAAATTATCGATTAAAAAACCCGCTAAAAGCACTAAAGGAAAAGTATCATGCTCTTCTAAAGCCGCCATCTTTTTAAAGAGCGTTAGCTGCTCTTCTAATGGAATTTCAAATTCATGAAGCTTCTTTAAAATCGCAAAGTAAGGAGAAGGTTCAACAACTCCCTCATTGGTAAGATAGATCATCTCTACCAGGTTATTATAAGCTCTTGCCGCATACTCAAGATCCCCGGTTAAAAGGTAAGCTTGTGCTAATAAATTATAATTTGCCAAGTTATATGGATTTTGAATCACCAATTTCTGAATAAGCGGAAGCGCATCGGCAATACTGCCGGCTTCTAGATCGAGGCGAATTCTTCGCTCTAAAACTTTTGGGTCACTATTTCGCTCTAATAGCGCATCATAATGCTCTTTTGCACTCTCCCAATCTTCACGCTTAGAAGCGATTTCTGCGGCTAAAAAATCATAAACCTCAGATATCGCTTGATCTCTATAGAATGTTGCAGCATCAATCTCTTCAATAAGATCGACAGGTTCATCCCTACCCTCTTCTACCACTCCTGAGTTATCAACAATCGACCCCTCTTCATCAGCTCCTGTTTGAGCATATGTAGGAATGTGCGTTATACACACAAAGAGTAACAGCAGGTTGAACAGTTTCTTCATTCCGAGAGGCTCCTTATAATTTATATCTCTGTATATACTCAGATAGAGAGCAGTACCAAGCAACGATATCAAAGAATCAACCCTCATGACTGATAATGTCATGATAATGTCACTGATAATATTCAATAATCATACTCAGCGACTATGTTGCCGATTGGCCAACTTGTAACTGAGCAATCTCAATTGACTACTCTACCGATCTACCGCTCAGCGGTCGACGATCTCTCTACCTGTCTCTATTTTTTATAATGCTTCTTATAATATCTCTTCTATCCCTTATCTACCCTCTCTCATCGAAGATCAATATTTATCTGGTATGATGAAAGAAGATTGATTCTTCGCCTATTTTAACGTAAAAATCGGGGAAGTGTTAATTATTACCATCAAACTAAAAGGAGTTACAAAAGTATGAGTCAGAAACATTTTGCTTTAATTCTTTCAGGATGTGGTCACCTAGATGGTGCAGAAATTACAGAGGCGACCGCACTTAATATCGCACTTTCTAAAGCAGGAATAGCGGTCTCATTCTATGCGCCAGATCGCTTACAGGCCGATACCATCAATCACCTCAATGGAGAGATCGAAGGAGATGAGCGCAACATTATGCAAGAGGCCGCCCGTATCGCGAGAGGGAAAATCTCCCCCATCTCCAAACTAGACCTCAATAAAATCGATGGTGTAGCACTCGCTGGTGGTTTCGGCGTGATTAAAAACTTCACTAATTTTCTTGATAAGGGGGAAGATGCTACCCTTTCTGCCGATATCGGGGAGAAACTTAAAGGTGCTATCGAGATGAAAAAACCCATTATTGCGATCTGTGCTGCCCCAATGGCTATTGCAATTGCACTCAAAGAGCTCAACATCAAAGATGCATCTATCACCTTTGGACAAGCTCAAAATGCTGGCGCTTTTCTTCCCGCTCTTGAAAAGTGGGATATAAAACATATTGAAACCGCAACAACTGGTGCACATTATGATGCGCAATATCAAATTATTACAGGAGGCGCATATATGGATGGTGATGCAACGCCTTATGAAATCTTTCAAGGGGCATTAAAGGCTATAGAAATTTATCAAAAATCAACAAAATAGATCATCTATCTACATTAAGTGAACCTCCATATCATCGTTTAACAAATGGTTTAACAAATGATATGGAGTGTTCTTAATAAAATGGCTCAAATAGGGGCTTAACAAAATTTTCACAAAAGGAACAAGAGAGATCTTTGCTTATTTTATAGTCAAGAATCTCAACTGTTTTCCACTTTTAAAAAAATCAGGTACACTCTCAATTATACGACTAATTTTAAGTCACAATTAGGGGTTTTATCCTCCCTAATTTTCAATCCTTAATGATGTAGTCAAAAATAGATAAGCGCCTAAAAGCAGACTCACTCAGAAACTATTTTTGAACTCTCATTGTTCATCACTCATTAATCATTGGAGAAATTTGATCTATCATGGAGCCTCTTAAAGTAGGATTAATTGGTCTTGGCACTGTTGCCTCAGGCGTTGCCGCTGTTTTAACAAAAAATAGAGAAGAGATTGCTCGTCGAATTACCCGCACCCCTATTATAGAAAAAGTATTTGTGCGCTCACTCGAGAGAGATAACCCTTACGATCTCAACCTGACAACCTCTATTACCGATATTACCGATCATCCTGAAATTGATATTGTAATTGAGCTCATTGGTGGCATTGAACCTGCATTAACCTATATTAAAAGCGCCCTAAGTCATGGAAAATCTGTGATTACAGCCAATAAGGAGCTTATCGCTCTCCACGGCAATGAATTGCTTCAACTTGCAAAAGAAAATGGGGTATTTCTCCGTTTTGAGGCATCTGTTGCCGGCGGCATTCCCATCTTAAAACTTTTAAGAGAGGGGTTATCTGCAAATGAGATCGATACCGTGATGGGAATCATTAATGGTACCTCTAACTATATTTTAACGGAGATGAGTCATAAAGGGGTCGACTTCGACCAATGTCTCAAAGAAGCACAAGCACATGGTTATGCCGAGGCAGATCCTACATTTGATATTAAGGGAATCGATGCGGCTCACAAGTTAACCATTCTTGCAGCGACAGCCTTTGGAATGCCCCTCAATTTTGAAGATCTCTATATCGAAGGGATTGATACCATTACCGCCGAAGATATTACTATTACACAAGAAGAGGGTTATACCATTAAACATCTCGGCATTGCCCGAAAGAGCAAGCAGGGAGTTGAGCTTCGTGTTCATCCTACCCTGCTCTCTAAAGATCACCAGCTCGCTCAGGTCGATGGTGTCCTTAATGGCGTTTATGTTGCAGGCAATGCAGTTGGCGAACAATTCTACTCCGGTCGCGGTGCAGGTAGTGAAGCAACAGCATCTGCGGTCATTGCCGATCTTATTGAAATAATTCAAAACAAGAGCCGCAACCATAGTGCGCCGGCATTAGGCTTTTTAGAAGAGAATCTTCAGGCGCTGCCAACACTTCCAGCAAAAGCCTTCTCTTCCCATTACTATCTCTCTTTTAAATATAGTGACAATCTAGTGAGCAACACTATTACTGAAGCGCTTAAAAAAGTGCTTTTAGACGCGGAAATTAGAGCAGAAAAAATTAAAGTTTATGATCAATATCAACAAGTTATCCTGTTTTTAGAAAAAACAGTGCAAGAAAATGTAGAAAATATCATTAATAATGCTATGTTAATTAAAGGTATTGAGGATTCTAAATTTATCCGTGTCGAATAAGTTTCTAAAATCCCCCAATAATTGAGGGAGTTTCTTTAAATTTATCGGCAAGAAAAAAGAATAAATGACCACCCATTTCTGAATCATTTTCTGAATAAAAAATATAAATCTCAATCACTCTATCATTATAAATATTCCTACTACATTTGACGGTAGCGGGAGTAAAAAGGTGCCGAATAATCATCGACACTATTGTATCGTGATATCTGATGGAGAGATAAGAATAAGTTCCCAGATAATGAATTCCTAGATAATCTAGATAATGAACAATACTTATAATGGGTGGTACTAGCACTGAAAGTTAGTGGAAGTTCTTTATGGAGATTAGATCAGATTAGATTGATGATAGAGATTAAAGAGTCTCTGGAATCTAACCAATACCCTAAAAAAAAATGAATAACAAATATTGAAAAGAGAGGAGATCCTGTGAAATTAAGCGGTGCAGAAATCGTCATTCACTCCTTAATGAAGGAGAAGGTAGAGTGTATCTTTGGTTATCCTGGAGGTGCTGTCCTACCGCTTTATGATGAGATTTATAAACAAGACAAAATTGAACATGTCCTTGTGCGCCATGAGCAAGCTGCAACCCATGCGGCTGATGCTTATGCACGTACAACAGGTAAACCAGGCGTAGTACTGGTCACTTCAGGCCCTGGACTAACCAATGCTGTCACCGGTATTGCAACTGCTTATATGGATTCTATTCCCATGATTGTCTTTTCTGGACAAGTAGCTACCAGCTTAATTGGGAATGATGCGTTCCAAGAAGTAGATACTGTCGGAATTACCCTTCCTTGTGTCAAACATAACTTCTTAGTCAAAGATGTCAAAGATCTCGCAAGCACAATTAAAAAAGCATTCTATATTGCTACAACAGGTCGCCCCGGCCCTGTTGTGATAGACCTTCCAAAAGATATTACGGTCCATGAAGCAGAGTTTGTCTACCCTGAAAAAATTACAATGCGCTCCTATAACCCTACCGTTAAGGGGCACTCAAAACAGATCGCTCGCGCATATGATCTTATTATGAAAGCTAAACGCCCAATGGTCTATACCGGCGGGGGCGTCATTATTGGTGAAGCTTCTAAAGAGCTTCGTGAATTTGTTAAAGCGCTCAATCTTCCTATCACAAGTACCTTAATGGGACTAGGTGCTTACGAGGGAACTGATAAGCAGTTTCTTGGCATGTTAGGAATGCATGGAACTTATGAAGCAAATATGGCGATGCATCACTGTGATGTTTTAGTTGCCTTAGGTGCGCGCTTTGATGATCGGATTACCGGAACATTAGAGAGCTTCTGCCCATACGCGAAGATCATTCATGTCGATGTTGATCCATCATCAATTGCTAAAAATGTCCCTGTTGATCTTCCCATTGTGGGTCAACTTCAACCTGTTCTTAAAGAGCTTAATGCGATCCATAAGAGCAAAAAAGGTAAATTAGATCAGGATGCTCTGACTAAATGGTGGGAGCAGATTGGTGAATGGCGTGCGATGGAATCCTTAAAGTATGAACAATCTGACGTGGTTATCAAACCACAATTTGTGATTGAAAAACTCTTTGAGGTCACTGAAGGTAAAGCGATTATTACCTCAGATGTGGGCCAACATCAGATGTGGGCAGCACAATATTACCCCTTTGATGAGCCAAGACAATGGCTCAATTCAGGTGGTCTCGGCACGATGGGATTTGGCCTTCCTGCCGCAATGGGAGCAAAAATTGCCCGTCCTGATAGAGAAGTCGCCTGTATTACCGGAGATGGTAGTATTCAGATGATGCTCCAAGAGCTCTCTACCATGTTGCAATATTGCTCTCCTGTTAAAATTATTAACCTTAATAATGGTTATTTAGGGATGGTACGCCAATGGCAAGAATTCTTCTTCCAGAAGCGTTACTGCATGAGCTATTTCGACTCTCTCCCTGATTTTGTAAAACTTGCTGAGGCATATGGTCACAGTGGCGTTCAAATTCACAAACCAAGTGATGTTGAACCGGCACTACGTGAAGCTTTCAAACAGAAAGATAAGACCATCTTCCTCGACTTTATCACCGATCCCAGCGAGAACGTTTACCCAATGATTCCTGCCGGAAAAGGTCATCACGAAATGATCTTAGCGGGTCGTGATAAGATGGAAAATACGCTCAAAGAAGGCTTAAGTCAGGTATAGGAGAGAAAAATGACACTTTTTAATACAGAAACCTCGCGTCATATTATTTCGATCTTAATGGAGAACGAAGCCGGCGCACTATCGAAGGTAGTGAATCTATTTTCCGCCCGTGGTTACAATATTGACAGCCTCTGTGTTGCTGCGACAGATGATCCTTCACTCTCTCGCTTAACACTTGTCACTATTGCCGATCATCATGTTGTTGAGCAGATTATCAAGCAACTCAACAAATTAATTGATGTTGTCAAACTTACAAATCTTTGCGATAGTGCTTATGTTGAGCGTGAAATGATGCTCATTAAAGTACAAGCTGAAGGGCAGAATCGCTCTGAGCTTTTTCGTATCAATGAGATGTTTAGAGGCCGCGTGATTGATGTTACTCCTCTCTCCTACACAATAGAGATGACAGGTACACAAGAGAAGCTTGATGCCTTTATTGTGGCGGTACAGGAATTAGGAATCATCGAAATCGTAAGATCTGGCGCACTCGGATTAGTCAGAGGCGCAAAAGGTTTAACGATTTAAAGTAACGCCCTAAAATTGAGTAACCACAAATCTAAAAGTAACAAAATAGCTCAATATTTGAGAAATAAAGAATAGATCTAAGAGTAATATCTAAGATCAATATTAAAATAAATTAATAAATTAGATAAAAAATAATCTCTCTATTTTCACTTAAGCTAATCCTAGAGCAATCGCCATTAAGAGCGTGCTAACTTATAGCGTAGTGAAGAGAGATCATAAACAAAGAAAGGATATTTAAAGATGAATGTTTTTTATGACAAAGATGCCGATATCTCATTAATCAAAGGGACAACTGTTGCAATCATTGGGTATGGATCGCAAGGTCACGCTCATGCGCAAAACCTTAAAGATTCAGGCGTCAATGTTATTGTCGGCCTTCGTAAAGGTGGCGCTTCATGGGATAAAGCAGTTAACGCTGGTCACAATGTGAAAGAGATTGCAGAAGCGACTAAAGAAGCTGACTTTGTAATGGTTCTTCTCCCTGATGAGAATCAGCCTGCTGTCTATCGTGATGCTATTGAACCTAATCTTAAAGAGGGTGCAACACTTGCATTTGCTCATGGATTTAATATCCACTACAACCAGATTGTTCCTCGCAAAGATCTCGATGTTGTGATGGTTGCTCCAAAAGGCCCAGGCCACACTGTTCGCTCTGAATATGTTAAAGGTGGTGGCGTTCCTACATTGATCGCTGTCTATCAAGACTCATCTGGTAAAGCGCGCGATTTAGCACTCTCTTATGCATCTGCAAACGGTGGCGGCAAAGCTGGCGTAATCGAAACAACCTTCGAAGAAGAGACGGAAACAGATCTCTTCGGTGAACAAGCAGTTCTCTGCGGTGGTGCAGTAGAGCTTGTTAAAGCAGGCTTTGAGGTATTAACAGAAGCTGGTTATGCTCCGGAGATGGCATATTTTGAGTGTCTACATGAGTTGAAGTTAATTGTAGACCTTATGTATGAAGGTGGAATCGCAAATATGAACTACTCCATCTCTAATAATGCCGAGTATGGTGAGTATGTGACAGGCCCTGAGATTATTACAGAAGAGACGAAAGAAGCGATGCGTTACGCACTCTATCGCATTCAATCTGGAGAATATGCGAAAATGTTTATTCAAGAAGGGATGACTAACTATCCGTCAATGACAGCTCTTCGCCGCTTAAATGCAGAACATCCTATTGAAAAAACAGGTGCTAAACTTCGTTCTATGATGCCATGGATCACAGAAAATAGCCTTGTTGATCAATCTAAAAACTAAGCAAACTATCAATAGTGGATAGCAGGTAGATAGCAGCTAGCCTCTATCTAATATAAATCTACTCAAAGAGAGATTTTAGGATTCAATTCCCAATCGAGAGATAGATAATCTACAATAGTTTATAGATAGAATGTTCAAAATGCCTTAAGCGGATAACTCTTAAGGCATTTTTTATTACCGACATTCTCTAGGTTATCATTACTACTATTACTAGTATTACTATTATTGCTATTGCCAGTACCATTGTTAGTGCTATAGTTTTATTGCTTCTGTTTTTATCACCACTATTCATTATCACTTTGATTTTTACTTTATTCTTTTACTTTATTCTTTTACTTATTTAACTATATTTACTTATTCAATCATCAAGACAATTCAAGAGAGGATTATAGGATTATTATGACTCAGATTTGGACACCCTCTAGCTGGAGAAACTTCCCTGCGGCACAGATGCCTAACTACAAAGATAAAGCAGCCCTTAAAGCGGTTGAGGATCGTTTACGTAAATCACCTCCTCTTGTATTTGCCGGCGAAGCTCGCTCTCTTAAGTCCCATTTAGCACAAGCTGTTGATGGAAAGGCGTTTCTTCTCCAAGGGGGAGATTGTGCCGAGAGCTTTGCAGATTTTAGTTCTGATAATATTCGTGATACCTTCCGCGTCCTTCTACAGATGGCAGTCACCTTAACATTTGCCGCAAGTAGCCCTGTGATCAAAGTAGGTCGAATTGCAGGACAATTTGCAAAACCTCGCTCATCAGATACCGAGACAATTGATGGTGTGACCCTTCCTAGCTATCGGGGTGATATTGTCAATGGTATTGAATTTACTACTGAGGCGAGAGAGCCTGATCCAGAGAGATTATGGAGAGCATATGCGCAATCAGGATTAACGCTCAACCTGCTCCGTGCCTTTGCAAAGGGGGGCTATGCCGACCTTCACCGCGTTCAACGCTGGACAATGAGCTTTGTTGATAAATCACCTCAAGCAGAGCGTTATATCGATCTGGCAACACGTATCCAAGATGCATTGAAGTTTATGCAAGCTTGTGGTGTCGACCCTAATAATGCCATTATTCGTGAGACAGAATACTTCACATCTCATGAGATGCTTCTCCTAGGTTATGAAGAGGCGATGACACGTACTGACTCGACAACCGGCGACTGGTATAACACCTCGGCACACATGGTATGGATTGGAGAGCGTACGCGACAACTTGATGGCGCGCATATCGAATATGCCCGTGGCATTGCAAACCCAATTGGGGTCAAAGTGAGTCAAAAAATGAGCGATGAAGAACTTATTCGTCTTATTGATACCCTCAACCCGCAAAATGAACCAGGACGCTTAACCTTAATCACCCGTATGGGCGCCGACAATATTTTAGAGCACCTCCCGAGACTTCTCCGCGTTGTAAAACGAGAAGGGAGAAATGTTGTTTGGAGCTGTGACCCAATGCATGGTAATACCATTACTGAAAATCGCTATAAAACACGCCCCTTTGATCAAATTCTTGCTGAAGTTGTCAATTTCTTCGATGCCCATAATGCCGAAGGCACTTATGCCGGTGGTGTCCATTTTGAAATGACGGGTACCGATGTCACAGAATGTTTAGGGGGTGGACAAAATATCACCTCTAAAGATCTCGAAGATCGTTATCATACACATTGTGATCCTAGATTAAATGCGCAACAGAGCTTAGAATTAGCATTCCAAATCTCATCGAAATTAAAAGAGCATCGCGAAAAGATTCCTGCTCGCGTATAATAGTTTAGCTTACTATTGCCCTAATATATGCTATTTTATAGGGCATATCGAATTTCTTAGGAGTATTGTGTTGAATACGAATTACCTCGATTTTGAAGCCCCTATTTATGAGCTTCAAACTAAAATAAATGAGCTCCAGAATTGGGCTCAAGACGCAGATATTGATGTATCGGATAAAATTGAAGCCTTAGAAAAGAAGAAGAATGCAAAATTAGAGCAGATCTTTTCTAAGCTCACATCGTGGGAGATCACACAACTCGCACGCCATCCTTTACGTCCTTATACCCTAGATTACATCAATCTTATTTGTGAGGATTTCCAAGAACTCCATGGTGACCGCGCTTATGCAGATGATGCAGCAATCGTTGGCGGTTTAGCGAGAATTGAGGGCCGAACAGTCATGGTGATTGGTCATCAAAAGGGACGCGATACCAAGGAGAAGATCAGACGTAACTTCGGTATGCCTCGCCCTGAAGGATATCGCAAAGCACTTCGTCTCATGAAGCTTGCTGAGCGCTTTAATGTTCCGATCATCACCTTTATCGATACACCTGGAGCATATCCTGGTATTGGGGCTGAAGAGCGTGGACAGAGTGAGGCAATTGCTCGTAACTTATTAGAGATGAGCAAATTACGCGTGCCTATCATCTGCACCGTAACAGGTGAAGGTGGCTCTGGCGGTGCATTAGCGATCGCTGTAGGTGACAAAGTGATGATGCTTCAATACTCTATCTACTCTGTTATTTCCCCTGAAGGCTGTGCTTCTATTCTCTGGAAAAGTGCAGAGAAAAATAAGGAAGCGGCTGAAGCGATGGGTGTAACAGCAGAGAAGAATCGAGAAGCAAAACTGATCGATGAAATCATTGAAGAGCCTCAAGGTGGAGCGCATCGCAACTATAAAGAGATGAGCGATAATATCAAAAAAGAGATTCTTGAAGCATTAGATCAATTATCTCAACTCTCTGTAGAGGAATTACTTGCACAACGTTATGATAAGATCATGGCATATGGGCAGTATAAAGAGAAATAAGCCTATAAAATAGCAGATAAGAGACGATTTTATGAAAAATAAAATCGTCTTTTCTTATGGGGAAAATTAAACCCCACAGCCCATCATGACTATCAGTCATAACTGGCCAAACATAACGATAATAATTTCAAAAAAGATCAAGAGCATACCAATCTGGAGGGAGATTTATGGAAAAAATTAGAACTCTTTTAGAGAAAATTAGTAAGAGTATTGATCGTTTAGAACCACTCTTTCCACCTGATCATACAGCCATCAACTTTGCAGAAAATGTTGCATTTCGCTGGGCAAAAAAGAGCTACTCACCTTTTGGACAGCTTCTCCCCATTAAAAACCCGGCAACTATCTCTTTTGAGCAACTTGTTGGAATTGAGAAACAGATTACAACTATCCGCCAAAATACCGAACAGTTTTTAGCGCAATTACCGGCAAATAACCTACTCTTGACCGGCGCGCGCGGAACTGGAAAATCCTCCCTGATCAAAGCAACCTTAGCCTCTTATCACAAAGATGGATTAAAGATGGTTGAAATTGATAGTCAAGATCTTGAGGATCTTCCTGAGCTCCTTTCACTATTAGAAGAGCTCCCCTACCCTTTCATTATCTTCTGTGATGACCTCTCCTTTGAGTCTGGCGATCCCGCTTATAAACCGCTAAAAGCAATGTTGGATGGCTCCCTCTCGAGCCCGGCAAAAAACATTCTTCTCTACGCCACTTCTAATCGACGCCATCTATTACCTGAATCGATGCAAGATAATCTTAATCAATATGAAGCGCAGGAGATTCACCCACAAGAGGCGATCGAAGAGAAGATCTCACTCTCAGAGAGATTTGGATTATGGGTCTCTTTCTACCCACCTTCACAAAAAGAGTATCTTGCGATGGTGAAAAGTTGGCTCTATCAATTAGCCCCCGATCTCCCTTATAATGAGGATGTTGAACGAAAAGCGTTGCAATTTACTCAGAGCCGCGGCTCTCGCAGTGGCCGTATCGCCTATCAATTTGCAAAAGATTTTGTCGGTAGCTCGCAATTAGCCGCTTTGCAGAAAGCAAAAGAAGTAGTTAACCACTAAAAAGAGAAAAATATGATGGAAGTAATATGATGGAAGTACTCATAAAACTACTGATATAAACCAATAACAGCGTTAATCAAAACGGTATAATGATCAAAAAATGATAGACTGAGAGCCCTATCTCAACCTCTATCTCATTAATATTTAGCAAAATAAGGAATAAACAATGTCGACCTACATGGCTAAAGAGATTTTAGATATCCCCAATGTTATCGAGCATCAAAATGAAGCAAATGCTTCTACATTGATCGCACTTGCGGAGTATCTCAAGAAAAAGCAACCTAATCAGATTATTACATTAGGTCGAGGGAGCTCCTACAATGCATCTATTTATGGGAAGTATCTCTTTGAAACAGGATTAGGGGTTCCCGTCTCTGTTGCTGCGCCCTCCTTAGCTACTGTCTATCAACGCGCACTCAAAACTGATAATGCCATTTTGATTGTCACATCTCAATCTGGTAAAAGTCCAGACCTTATCACTTTTGCAAAGATGATGCGCGCACAAGGGACTAAGGTCATCGGTATTATCAATGATGAAGAATCCCCACTTGCTAAAGAGTGTGATTTTCTCTTTGGTATTAAAGCCGGGGAAGAAAAGAGTGTTGCCGCAACTAAAAGCTTTGTCGGAAGCCTCTCAATCTATGCCGCTATTTTTGCTGCATGGAGCGAAGATGGTGCTTTAGCAGATGCCCTTCTTAACCTCCCATTAGCCTTAGAAGAGGCTGTTAATAGTGAGTGGCCAACACTGATTGATCATCTCTCTCATGCAAAAGATCTCTTCATTATCGGTCGTGGCGTAGGTCTCAGTGCTGCGGTAGAGGCTGCACTAAAGTTGAAGGAGACCTGCCAAATTCATGCTGAAGGAATCTCAGCATCAGAAATTTTCCACGGATCAGTATCATTAATTACCCCACAATATCCCGTCATTAGCTTTATTGGCTCGGATCAATCTCGAGCATCCTGCTTAGAGATTAATAAAAAGTTAGAAGGTTATGGGGCACAAGTCTTCTCTGTGGCATCAAAAGCGGGAGATGAATATACCTTAGCCGTTCCAGAGGTTCACCCTCTTCTTCAACCATTAGTTCAGATTACCGCATACTACCGGGTGATCGAGAAGCTCTCTAAACATCGTGGCCTAGATCCTGATCTACCCCCTAATCTTAAAAAAGTGACTGAGACGCTATAAGCTACTGCTTCAAAGAGTGTCATTCTAGATAGATGCGTTATCTCTCTTAAGACACTCTTTGATCTCTCTTTCACCTCCTTCTAGATCTTATTTTGTAAAATTAAGAGCTTATAAAGTGAAAAAGAGATACAAGCAAGAGATATAGTAGGAGATGCAATAAAATGATAAAAAATTTAAATAGTTGCTTCTCTTCTTCATTAAAAAAATAGGATTGTCACTGACACTCAACAGGACTAGAATACTTTCAGTCTCTATTTCCTAAAGAAAATACCTTCTGTTTAATACATAATACCGGCACAATATCAGCCTAATATCAGTCCAGTGTCATAATAAATCATGAATCAAAATATTGCTCTTGTTGCTCCCACAATCTTTGATGGCATGCAACTACTCAAAGAGTCAGCCATCTTATTAAAAAATGATCTTATTGAAGCGATCATTCCTCTCCAAAATATTCCCTCCTCCTACTCTATAAAAGAGTATCGTGGTACATTGCTCCCAGGATTTATCGATCTACAGGTTAATGGTGGTGGAGGAATACTCTTTAATGATGCCCCCAATCTTCTCGGCATATCCCA
Source organism: Ignatzschineria sp. PL_is040 (assembly GCF_055813795.1). Classification (NCBI taxonomy): domain Bacteria; kingdom Pseudomonadati; phylum Pseudomonadota; class Gammaproteobacteria; order Cardiobacteriales; family Ignatzschineriaceae; genus Ignatzschineria; species Ignatzschineria sp. PL_is040. Next base: position 60,591 of record NZ_JBVPGU010000001.1, on the reverse strand, counting down.
AATTTTAAAAGCACATCGAGCAAGAGGAACAGCGGCACTTCTTCCCACGCTCATTACTGCTACAGATGAGGTGATCAAAAGAGGATTGGAGGCCGTTTCAGAGGGGATGGAGAAAAAGTTTCCAGGGTTACTTGGAATCCATATTGAGGGACCGATGATCAATCCTGAACGTAAAGGGATCCATAAAGCAGATAATATCCGACTTCTGAGTGATGAGATGATCGATCTGATCGCCTCTTATACAGAAATCCCTCGCCTCATTACCCTAGCCCCTGAAATGGTGCCGCTCCCCATTATTGAAAAGCTTACTCAATCAGGTGCAATTATCTTTGCCGGACATACCGAATGCCCTCCTGATCTCCTTCATAGAGCTATAGCGGCCGGCGTTAAAGGATTTACCCATCTCTATAATGCGATGCCACAAATGAGCTCCCGCAATCCGGCAACGACCGGTTATGCCATTCAATCGAAAGAGAGTTATGTTTCTATTATCAATGATACTTTTCATGTTGATCCTTTAATGGTGAAGCTAGCTTATCAAAGTAAGCCTAAAGGAAAACTCTTTATTGTCAGTGATGCCATGAGTTCTATCGGCAGTGATCAAAAATCATTCTACTTAGATGATCAGCAAATTTATGTCGATCAAGGGCGCTTAACAAATAATCAAGGAACGCTTGCCGGTGCCCATATCGATATGGCTTGCTCTATTCTCAATGCAATCGATCTTCTCGATATCCCTCTAGAAGAAGCACTCGCTTTGGGGACATCGATCCCGGCAACTCTCATTTATCAGAAAGATCAGAAAGAGCAGAAAAGCTCTAGAAATTACGGTTTTCTCCAAAAAGGGGCACCTGCCTATATCAATCTATTAAAAGAGGGAGTGATTACTCCCCTTAATTTCGAATCATGCCCCTCTACTCAAGCAAACTCAGACTTTGAGATGGGATAATAGAGTGATCTATATTAAAGTGGTAGAGAGCAAAAAAGGAGATGATTTTCTCATTAGCTGACTCATCAGCTCCTTCATCAATCTCCTCATTGCACTCTCCTCTATCGGATTAAAAATACTCACTCTCTTTCTCTTCTTGCTCTAAAACACCCCTTAGTGCAAAAGAGGGTATATTGGATGGATCAGCCTTTATGAATGGAATTATCTTAATATTGATATGCCTTGTAATAGGTAAACTTGTCACACGTACAATCAGCTGCAAAAGCGAATTTATCTACTCTCTCAATCGCGTTGCGATCACAGTTGCACTGCCGGCGTTAATACTCGATAAAGTTCATTCACAAACCTTCTCTTTAGATGCCCTCTTCCCACTACTCTCGCCCTGGGTGCTTTTCTTAGTAACAATCATCCTCATCTATATCATCAAAATATTTATTCCGATGTCTCGCATCACTACCGGGACACTCATTTTACTTGCAGGAACTGCAAATACCTCATTTGTCGGTGTCCCCTTGATACAGGCAATGATGGGAACAGAAGAGTATCTTGGAATCGCATTGTGGGTTGATCAATCAAACTTTATTCTTCTCTTTACACTCGGTGCTTTTATCGCTGACTTCTATAGTGGTGAAAAGATCTCTATTCGTAAAAACTTACATGCTTTAATTAAATATCCTCCAATTATTGCTCTGATCTTCGCCTTCCTCCTCAAGCCCTTTACCTACCCAGCCTTTATAACTTTCACTTTAGAGTCTCTCAGTAGCCTCATTACCCCGCTGACCATGATCTCTGTTGGAGCAAACTTAACGATACCTCGTAATAGAAAACTCATCGGTTATCTAACGATCGGTCTTACTATTAAACTCATTATCCTACCACTCTTTATTCTTGCCACCCTTCTCTTTATCTATGCATCCTCTAATATCTACATCAATCAGATTGTCTTGATGCAAGCGGGCATGGCACCGATGGTGATTGCTGTTATTATTGCGCTTGAGCGCGGACTCGATGGAGAACTCGCCTCCATTATGACCGCTATCGGTATCCCCATCTCATTTTTAACAGTCCCACTCTTCTACTATCTCGTCATCTAATATCTCAATAATAAACTGATCAAAAAACCCCAAGGTTCAATAAAAACCTTGGGGTGTAATTCGAGACAGAAATTTTTAAGATTTCACATATTCACTATTTGTTGAAAATGCTTCAAAATCGAAAAGGTCGCTGTCACATAGCTGGGAGAGACGAATATTCTTTGTTGCTCTAAAAATATTATCGATTCTTCCGGGTGACTCTCGCTCCCATTGCTGCAATAGCTTCTTCACCTCTTGTCGCTGTAGTCCCTCTTGAGAGCCACATAGATTACAAGGAATAATTGGAAACTCACGTAATTGGGCATAAGCGGCAATATCTGCTTCACTACAGTAACTGAGAGGACGAATAACAATATTATCAGCATCTTCACTCCGCAACTTTGGTGGCATCGCTTTCATTGTTCCCCCAAAAAACATATTCATAAAGAGAGTCTCAACAATATCGTCACGATGATGTCCTAAAGCAATCTTATTATAGCCATGCTCTTTAGCAAATGAGTAGAGAGAACCTCGACGTAACCGAGAACAGAGGCTACACATCGTCTTATCGGGTGCAATTTTCTCTGTCACAATTGAATAGGTATCTTGTTCAATAATATGATATGGCACACCAATACTCTCTAGATATTGGGGGAGTATCTCTTCAGGAAAACCGGGTTGCTTTTGATCAAGATTAACCGCTAAAATCTCAAATGAGATCGGCGCATGCCTCTGCAGAATCATAAGAAGATCTAACAGCGTGTAAGAATCCTTCCCACCCGAGAGACAAACCATGATGCGATCTCCTTCCTCAATCATCTTATAATCCATCACGGCTCTTCCTACTTGATGACGCAGACGTTTTTGCAATTGAGAAAATGAGAGTTTTTCAGCTTGTTTAGCTTCTGAAGGTTGTTGTACTACCGGAGGCTCTTTTGATGCTAACTCTGTAATAATCCCAATATTTTTAAACTGCTGACTCATCGTTTTCACTACCCCATTTCGTATTTCGTATTTCGTATTTCGTATTTCGTATTTCGTATTTCGTATTTCGTATTTCAAATTTTATATTTCAAAATTAGATCCCATCAAGCAATGATCTATAAATAGTGATCTATTCTAAAGGAAAAGTAATCTAATGAAAATAGCGTTTGAGCCAAAATAAAAGAGCTACCCTCTTTCGAGGATAGCTCTCTTCAAATCTCCTTTAAACTTAAAGTCAGAGTGACTATTAAGAGACAATATCTACTTTAGGTGGTCCACTGATATCTAAGGAAGCCGGATCCTCATCATGCTTCTTATCTAAACCGCGAACAGGACGTCCTTCCATAATATCTTCAACTTGATCGGCATCGATTGTCTCGATCTCTAACAATACTTCTGCCATCTTATGAAGCTTATCGATATCGCTCTCTAAAACTTCTACTGCACGAGCATAGTTTCGATCAATAATCGCTCTGACCTCAAGATCAATTTGACGCGCTGTCTCATCAGAAACTCCAGAAGCATGGCCTGAATGTCCCCCTAAGTAGGATTCATTTCCTTCAGAGTAAGAGATAAAGCCCATTTTTTCAGATAAACCCCACTCTGTTACCATCTTCTTAGCAAGATTCGTCGCATGCTGAATATCACTTGCTGCCCCGGTTGTTACGGCATCATAACCAAAGATCAACTCTTCTGCTATGCGACCACCAAAGACCATCGCTAATTTATTTTCTAACCACATTCTCGGAACACTTACATGATCACGCTCGGGAAGTGTCATTGTGACCCCTAAAGCTCGACCTCTTGGAATAATCGTTACTTTATAGACAGGATCTGACTTTAAACGATAACCAATAATAGCATGCCCTGCTTCATGATAGGCAGTGAGCTTTTTATCATCATCAGTCATCTGCATCGAGCTTCTTGCTGCTCCCATCATGATCTTATCTTTTGCTTCTTCAAGATCATAAAGTGTAACTTGATCCTGATTTTTACGCGCAGCAAAGAGTGCCGCCTCATTGACTAAGTTAGCAAGATCTGCTCCTGAGAAGCCTGGCGTACCGCGTGCAATCTGCTCAATATCCACATCACTACTTGCAGGAACATTACGAAGATGCACTTTAAGAATCGCTATACGCCCCTTCACATCAGGAAGCGGAACAACAACTTGTCGATCGAAACGACCCGGGCGTAATAACGCTGGGTCTAAAACATCAGGTCGGTTTGTTGCGGCAATAATGATAACCCCTTGGTTATCTGCAAATCCATCCATCTCAACAAGAAGCTGATTCAAGGTCTGCTCACGTTCATCATGTCCACCACCCATTCCTGATCCACGATGACGACCAACCGCATCGATCTCATCAATAAAGATAATACAGGGGGCATGTTTTTTCGCCTGCTCAAACATATCTCGAACACGTGAAGCGCCAACCCCTACAAACATCTCCATAAAGTCAGAACCAGAGATGGTAAAGAATGGTACTTTTGCCTCACCGGCAATCGCTTTTGCCAATAATGTCTTACCCGTACCTGGAGAGCCCACCATCAAAATACCACGGGGAATCTTTCCGCCCAATTTTTGGAATCGTCCTGGGTTTCTTAAGAAATCAACAATTTCACCCACTTCCTGTTTCGCCTCATCAGCACCCGCTACATCCGCAAAGGTCGTCTTAATCTGATCTTGCGTTAACATCTTCGCTTTCGACTTACCAAAGCTCATCGGTCCACCTTTACCGCCACCACCCGATTGGCGCATCATAAAGAGGAAGAATCCTAAGAGTAGGAGTATCGGTAACAGATTCAAGAAGATTGAGAGAAACAATCCTTGAGTTCTTAATGATTTACCTGTAAAGCGAACACCATGATCAATTAAACTCTGAATCAGAGGGCCATTATTTGTTTCAGGATTGTAGGTTGAAAATCGAACGTTATCTGAGGTTACCCCTTCAATATTCGCGCTCGCAGGACCGCTCATGCTAACTTCTCGCACTTGTCCATTTTCTACCTGCTTTAAAAATTCTGAATAGGGGATTTCTCGACCCCCACTGCCGCCAAAGCCTTGAAATAGCATAAATACAAAAATACCTATTCCAAGCCATAAAGCTATATCTCTTCCCTTGTACTTCAAAAGACTAACCTCGATTTTATAGTTGAAATCAATTGATAATATGTAAACAATTCTACTTTACTACGTCAGATTCGATGATTGCACTTAGATTTGCCTACTCATTTTTACCAAAAAGCAATATAGAAGTCTATCACGCTTTGAGAGTAATTCCTCATAATCTGAGGCCTTTTTTTCTCATTTCAAGCGACCTCTAAATGCTTTTTGAAATATCATTTACGATTAATAGCGAGATTGATTTACGCATCCCCGCCCTTATCCTAAGATGATGGGGATGAAATCAATACTTTCAATCCTCATCTCTTCCCTTAAAACCTTTTGCTAAGAGATAGATCTCAGCACTTCTCGCACGAGAAGCCTTCGGTTTTCTTGTCACTACTTTTGTAAAGTTCTTCTGTAAATCCTTGTAATACTCCTGAAATCCCTCCCCTTGGAAGATCTTCAAAAGAAAATCGCCACCCGGCTTAAGATTACCCTTTACAAAATCTAATGCTAATTCGAGCAGATACATCGTTTTAGGTTGATCAACCCCTTTAATACCACTCATATTAGGCGCCATATCAGAAAGAACAACATCCACTAAACGTCCATCTAATACTTCCAGCAACTCATCAAGCACCTCATCTTCCCGGAAATCCCCCTGAATAAAGTGAACGCCGGCAAGTGGATCTATAGGTAGCAGATCTAGACCAATGACAACACCATGATCCCCTACGCGATGCATCGCATATTGAGACCAACTACCTGGGGCTGCACCGAGATCTACCACAGTCATTCCTGATCGAAACAGACGATCTTTCTCATCAATCTCTTGAAGTTTATAGATTGCCCGAGAACGCCACCCTTCTCGCTTTGATCGCAATACATACTCATCGTCCATATGCTCTTTAAGCCATCTTGTACTACTTGCGCTTCTCTTCTTTGCCATAATTTTTACTCTTTTATTACTTTTAATTTTTGCTTTTTAATTTTTGATTTTTGCTTTTTGCTTTTATTTTTAAGCTGTTACATTACTATTGTTATAGTGCTGTTTTTACCATTTTTTCATCATCTAATAGCACCACTCAAAGAGAACAATCCATATCCAATGCTACTGTTTAACTATTTAATTGATTAATAATTGATTAATAATTGATTAATAATTGATTAATTAGTTGATTAGCTAATTAACTACTGAGCTCTCCATCTCTATGCATCCTTAAGATATCCTATTAGGTATATGCACTATGAATCTTGATCTGGTGTCTCTCCTATTTGTGTCGATCTCTCAGCCTTCTTCTTTTTATCCTCATTTTCTGCTTCAATCTTCGCCTCTATCGCATGATACTGAAGGAGAAAAGATCGCCCTCGCCCTACAAGATAGAGCGCGCCACAAAGACCAAAAAAGAGTAACAATCCTAGCTCTACCGCTGGAGTGAAATTCATAAATTGAATTGCAACTAACAAAATAATACCGGCAAGTAGTAGACTCACCGCTAACACCTTCAAATTTTTAAAAAGATGACGAAGCTGCGCTTGATGTGATACGCTAATCTCTTTATTTCGAGAACTATTTTCATTACTCATGACACAAATTAAACTCACAATTGAACATATCAAATTTCTTAAAGGTAAAGCCCATCATCTTGATCCGGTGCTTATTTTAGGTGATAAAGGCGTTACAGAAAGCTTCATCAAAGAGGCTGACAAAGCGCTTGCACATCACGAGCTTATTAAGATTAAACTCGCAGGTCGTGATCGTGAAGAGAGAGAGTCTATCACAGAAGAGATCGTTACTGCACTCAATGCAACTCTCATCCAGAAAATAGGCGCAATGATTATTCTCTTTAGACGTAATCACGAAGCACCTAAAATCTTCTTCAACTTCAAATAAATTAACAAATTAATCAAATTAGTCGATCTTTAATTCGGTAATTCGGTCTTTGATCGATCATTAATAAGCTAAAAATTTAAATTAGAAGAGAACAAAAGGTCATCCTATCTTTTAAGATGACCTTTCTTTTATCTATTCAAGAGATAAAAATCCAACAAGCGCTATAAACCTATAATTCCCTTGCATCGATACGTTTACGTAACTCTTTAGGAGGAAGATATCCTGGTAAAATAGCACCATCTTCTAAAATAATTGCCGGCGTTCCCTGCACCCCCATCTCTAAAGCAAGCTGATACTGCTCCGCTATAGGATTTTTGCAACTCGCGGGCTTAGGTTTTGCTCCACCTCGATTATCAGCAAAAGCAACAGCCTCATCTAGTGCTTTATTGCGATCATCAGCACACCAAACAGATACCATCTCTTGATACCCTTCTGAGTTAAGTCCACGGTAAGGGAATCCTACATAGCGGATCGTAATCCCTTCTGCTAAATAATCATCAATCTGTGAATGAAGCATACGACAAAATGGACAATCTGTTGTTGTAAATACAGTAACAACATGCTCCTCTTTCGGTGATTGATAGACCACCATATCAGCAGGATCTAATTTAGCAATCTTCTCTTTATTTTGTCGATTGGCATAGTTTTCACTCATATTGACCCCTTTGACGAGATCAATCGCATTTCCCTCTAACATATACTTTCCATCCTTAGAGAGAAAGATAGGATAAGGGCTCTCTTTTACAAAGACCTCATACAAACCATCAATTACTGATGGCTGGACCTCTTCAACAGTGACCCCTTGAATTAAGTTATTAAAGTGCTTCAAGTTTGCATCTGCATTTGCAACTGCTGATAAGCCTAATAGAGTGGCCGAAACCAGGAGTAATTTTTTCATGAATTGCCTCTATGGATATTTTAATAATTGTCTTCTTTTATGATCAGTGTCTGCTCAATTTCTCGCTTACCTGCTCGTTCACTTTTACAGGACACTTTTTCACAATAATGTAGAGAGTGTATCGTATTCACTTACAATGTAAATAGAATATCGTAAAGATCAAACACTTTTTATCAGCACTCTTTTCCAGTCAACGCACCTGTCATTACCCTCTTGGGTGATTTAAAGCATGTAACTGTTTTAGTCGCTCTTTAGCAACATGAGTATAAATTTGTGTGGTAGAGAGACTACTATGACCTAATAAGAGTTGCACTACCCGCAGATCAGCACCATTGTTAACTAAGTGAGTTGCAAATGCATGGCGTAAGGTGTGGGGCGAAACCTCTCCTTGAATACCGACTTCTTGGACATATTTCTTTATGACATACCAGAAAGCCTGCCGAGACATTGCCGTCCCCCGATTACTCACAAAGAGGGTATTACTCGCGCGATCCTTAAGAAGCAGCGGTCTTGATCGATCGATATAGCTTTTTACAGCCTCTAAAGCGACCTCACCAATAGGAACTAAACGCTCTTTATCCCCTTTCCCAACAACACGCACATACCCCACTTCAAAATTAATTTGACTATATTGCAAAGAGATTAACTCTGTCACACGGAAACCACAGGAATAGAGAATCTCCAACATTGCATAATCTCTTAAACCTATTGGCGTTGATCGATCCGGTGCGTTGAGAAGCGCAACAACCTCCTCTTGCGAAATAGATACCGGAAGCGGTTTATGAAACTTAGGCAGCTTAATTTTCTCTGCAGGATTCCCCTCATTGACTTTCTCAAGCTGCAAAAAGGTATAAAAATGCTTATAGCAAGAGAGATAACGTGCAAGACTTCGCGGATTTGCATCTGCCTCAATCAGATCTTGAAAAAAATTATTAAGATCTTCTGCGCTAATTGAGACCAAATTAAGCTCACGCTCTTGTAGATAACGACTCAATTTACCAAGATCTCTAATGTAAGAATCATCTGTTTGATCACTCGCACCCTTCTCAAATATTAATGAGTCACGAAATCGCTCGATCGCAACTGCATCATCTAACCACTCCATTTTTTGCTTTAATGCTCCTATCTTTACTCTACCTATCTTTACTCTAAGTTATGATTAAGCGTTATGACTCAGTGTCACTCTCTTCCCACTCTCTCTTTTGAGCATCCCCGACCCGATACTTGCTCAAAGCGCTCTAATAATTTGAGCAATAGGTCAACACTACCTATAATAACCTCTTTCACTCAATTCTTTCTGCATCTAATGTCTGCAGCAAGCAGATGTAGTTATTAGATACAATCGATTATCCGCAACTATATAAATTTACGCTATCTAATTTAATTGATCTAGATAATTTAAGCGAGGCAATGTGGTCAAAAAACTACTTAAAAATATCGGCATCATTGTCATTACTATCCTTCTGCTCTACTCATTCTATCTCAATGGTGATTGGCTTGAGTTGTGTGCTGGTCTTGCCTTCTTCCTCTTTGGAATGCAGAGCATACAAGATGGACTAGAAAAACTTGCCGGTGGTAGATTAGAACGAATTTTAGCGAAGAGAACGGAAACGCCTTTTAAAAGCCTTCTCTTTGGAATAAGCTCAACCTTAATTTTACAATCTACCACTGTTGTTGCCTTGCTTATTATTGCCTTTATCAGTACTGGCCTTATCACTTTAACGGCCGGTATTGGTATTATTATTGGAGCCAACATTGGTTCAAGTGGTGGTATCTGGCTTTTAGCGCTTGCAGGACAAAATGTGAGCTTAGGTCCTTTTGCTTATCCGATGGTTGTGATGGGAATCCTCGCCTCCTTTGCCGGGAAAACAGCTAAAGCTGCCGGACGTGTCTTAATTGGTGTCGCATTTATTCTATTGGCGATTGATCTCATTAAGAGTGGTTTCTCTAGTTTTACAGAAGATTTTGATATCTTAAGCTATCAACTAGAAGGATGGATGGGGATCTTAATTCTTGTCTTTGTAGGAACCGCATTAACCATAGTGCTTCAATCAAGCCATGCAACAATAATGTTGATCTTGACAATGCTTGCTCTTGCCCAAATCGATGCACCTCAAGGCTATGCTTTAACGGTTGGAGCAATCGTAGGAAGTGCCTTATCTACAGGTATTTTAGGCTTTTTAGGCGGAGATCGTGCCGGCATGAGAGTTGCCGGATCGCATGTTATCTACAATACAGGAACAGCAATTGTCATTCTAATCCTACTCAAACCGATCATTACGCTACTCGATCTCTTCGCAATAAAATTAGCATTAGATCCCCTTATCCAAATTGCAGCTTTCTATACCCTCTTTAATATTGTAGGTCTTCTGCTTTTTTGGCCGCTGAAAGGGAGATTAGCGCTCTTTTTAGAAAAAATGATTCCTAACATTCCCGAGCCAAAACAGATTGTCGATTTTAGTGGCGACTATAGTGAGACAGAGGTAGAGGTTCAATATACTCCGCCTAAATATCTTCTCGATACAGCGCTCTCTTCAACACAAACAGCCACCCAAGCTGTACTTCAAGAGCTCACCTATCTCTCTAAAGTAAGCCTAGAGGTGATCTGCCACATCCTCTTTTTAAAAAGAGAGATACTATCGGCTAAAGAGGTAACTCCAGAATCTATTACCCAATATGATGATTTTGATCCTGTTGATGCAGATCTACTCTATCGAAAGCATATTAAAAATCTCTATAGTGAGCTCCTTACCTTTATCAGTAAGATTGAATATAACAAGAATGAGGAGAAGTATCAGAGCGTTCTTTCAACTTGCCAAATTATCGCCTTTAAGTTGGTCTCTGCCGTTAAAAATAGTCATCATCTGCAAAAAAATCTCAAATATTACCTCTCACGAGATCCAAGTGTGGCCCAAAACTTCTATATCCGTTTGAGAGAGTATATTGTCAGTAATTTACGGACCGTCTACTCACTACATGTCTACAATGAAGATGAATCCTCTTCTCATCTCTCCAGCGCAGAGATGAAGGAGGAATTAAAGAATCAAGCATCTCTTCTCTACCCACAACTACAAGAGATTCCCCTTGCGGAATTGATAGAGTACTCACGTAAATTTGAGAGTCAATTTCGCTCAGATGTCTACTCAGCACTCAAGAGCGGCTCAATTGATGGATTTACCACCAGTTCTATCTTAAATGATTTGAACTACTCCACACAGATCGTTGAAAGTCTATTCAATATCCTCAAGATCATCTCGCTACAAGATCAACCTTTTCTAGAAAAGATTGATGATATCTTAACAATGGAAGAAAATGATCTTTAGCAATCATTGGTAATCTCTCTCTAAAGTTGCCTTACCCTCTTTCAATAGAGGCTCTAACCTAGAGCTATTTGATGAACAAATAGCTCTTTTTTATGATTTTATTGCTTTTTACTGCGACTTCTACGCTAAAATAACGAATTAAGATGGTGGAAATTTAAATAAAATCAAACGAAGTCAAATAAAATTAAACAAATTTAGAAAAATTAGTTAATCATTGCTCTCTATAGTTTTTTTTATAAGGTAAATACCGTATAATCGGAGAGATAAACTATTTAAGTATTGAATATCATTTCAATATTCATTTCGGCATTCATTTCGATATTACTTAATCACAAATAATCACTTATTATTTACTTGTTTTTTAAATAATATATTCACTCTACAATAAGGATATTTGACTATATGAAAAATATTACAAAATTACTCTTAATCAGCTCAATCGCTTTTGCAGGTCTTGTTGCATGCTCAGATGAAGCAAAAGATCCCAAAGCGGCTGCAGTCAAACAGACTGAAGAGATTGCTAAAAAAGCGGAGAAAGAGGTAAAAAAAGCAGAGAAAGAAGTTGTTGAACAAGCTAAAAAAGAGAAAGAAGCAACTGAAAAGGCTGCAAAAGAGACTGAGAAAAAGACCATAGAGCAGGCTGAAGAGACAAGAAAAGCGGCTGAAGACGAGGCTAAAAAAGTAGAAAAAGCGGCTATTGAGAAAGCTGAAGCTGAGAAAAAGGCTGCTGAAGAAGCTAAAAAAACAGCAACAAATAGTGCTGAAGAGAAAGTTGATGAAGCAAAAGAGAAGTTAGCTGAAGCTGAAGAGAAAGCAGCAAAAAAAGCTGAAGAAGTTGCAGAAAAAGCCGCGAAAGAGAGTGAAAAAGCAGTTGATAAAGCAGCGGAGTTAAAGCGTGAAGCAACTGATAAAGTCGCAGAACAAGCTGAAAAAGCAGAAGAAGCTGCAGCAAAAGCGGTAGAAAAGTCCGTTGAAACAACAGAGAAAGCTGCTGCAGATGCTGCGAAAAAAGCTGGCGACAATATGGATAAGATCGAAGAAGCTAAAAAGGCCGCTGAAGAAGCAGCTGCTGAAATTGCAGAAGAGATGAAAAAAGCAGCTGAAGATGCTATGAACAAGACCGTTGAAGAGACTAAAAAGTCTGTAGGTGATCTTGTAAAATAGATAGAGCTTAGCTCTAAAACTTAGATCTCTTTAGAGAATCCACAAGGATTCTAAATAAAACTAGAGAACTAGAGAACTAGAGAACAAAAAAACAATAAAAAGCCATCCTCTTAATGAACTCCACCCCAAAAGTTCGACACAACTTTTGAAGTGAACCCCATTAAGAGCGATGGCTTTTACTATTTTAAGATGATCTCTTTAAGAATTTTTGATCTTTTAAATGTTTTGATTTTTTGAAGTATTTGTAAGATATCTTACAAATATACCCACCAATATACCCAAAAGGACCTAAAAGATACTTACACCATCTCTGAAGAATATATCGCAAAGAAAAAGAGATGGGAACGGAGAATGGGAGAACCTTCCTCAAAGGAGCTTTCAAACTTTAGACCTTTAATCGCCTGACTAATCCATCTGTCCCGTCGATCTTTAACATTAAAGCCAATTGCATCAACTGCCCTAACTCACCTTTTGGAAAGCCCTTATCAGCACGATTAAACCATAAAAGATACTCCTCAGGGAGATCTATCAAGATTCTTCCGGCATAACGGCCAAAAGGCATCTTGATTGTCGTCAGTTTTAATAGATTTTCTTCCGTTAGAAAGCTCTCCATACGATTAAACTCCTCATCCTTGATAGATGATCACTAAGTTAGCACTTAATAACTACTTCTTCCTAGTGTTCTTCCTAATACTTCTTCCCTATTATCTCTTTCTAATACTACTTAGCGATACTACTTACCGATACAGAAGTTAGAAAAGATCTCCCCTAAAAGGGCATCAGAACTAAACTCCCCTGTAATCTCTCCTAAAGCAATCTGAGCCAGTCGCAACTCCTCCGCTACAAGTTCAATCGCAACTTCATCTTCAATCAATGATAATGCCGTTGCAAAATGTTCTAAAACAGAACGAAGTGCTTGCAAATGACGCTCTCTCGCACTAAAGAGTCCTTCTTGTGCCTCAAAGCCGACCTGCTTTAAGATCGCATTCTTCAGTGCCTCTAACCCTTGACCATCTTTAGCACTAATTGCAATATATTTCTCATGTGCACCAATTGTTCTCCCCGATAGATCCGCCTTATTATGAATAATAATTGTAGGAATATTGAGTGCTGCTATATCGGCATCAATGCCCTCAAAAGGAGTGCGATCATCATGCATCCAGAGCACTAAATCTGCAGTTGCCGCTTCCTGTTTTGCACGCTTAATCCCCTCAGCTTCAATCTGATCTGTCGTCTCTCGAAGACCTGCTGTATCGATAACATAGAGGGGCATTCCATCCAAAATAATCTGTTCACGCAATACATCTCTTGTTGTACCTTCAATGTCGGTCACAATAGCTGTCTCTTCGCCAGATAATGCATTCAGAAGACTCGATTTTCCAGCATTAGGTCTTCCGGCAATAACAACACGAATACCATCGGTTAAAACTTTCCCATTGCCAGCAGATTTTAATAATTGAGAGACTTGATCATTTAACTCTTTTAAGCCTTTAACAACATTACCATCTGAAATAAAATCAATATCTTCTTCACTAAAATCGATCGCTGCCTCAATATAGACCCGCATCATAATAAGGGATTCTAAGAGCTCATTTACACGTTTAGAAAAATTACCTGTCAAAGAGCTCATGGCCGCTTTTGCCTGCGCTTCACTCTGACTAACAATAAGATCATGAATGGCCTCTGCTTGGACTAGATCGAGTTTTCCATTTAAAAAAGCTCGCTCAGAAAATTCTCCTCTGCGTGCCATGGTTGCCCCTAGCTCCAAAACACGATTCAAGACTCTATTGAGTACAATCACGCCTCCATGCCCTTGAAGCTCAACGACATCCTCCCCTGTAAAAGAGTTAGGTCCTTTATAGAAGAGCACAACACCCTCATCAATTGTAACGCCATCATGATCTAAAAATGGAGAAAAATAGGCATGTCTCGGCTTAAGATCTTCAAGAGTTGTCATCTTTTTAACAATCTCTAACGCTTCACTTCCCGAAATTCGGACAATGCCAATCCCCCCTATCGCGGTACTTGTTGCAATAGCTGCAATTGTTTGATCTTTTAACACTCTTATACTTCCTCATAAAAAACAATCCCCATATAGGGGATTGTAAATTGTTATCGTTAATAGTGATTTTAACTATGTTTTTTCGAGTCCCGCTCAACACGCTTCATAATAATAGTCTGTTGAAGGATTGTTAAGAGGTTGTTTGTAATCCAGTAGAGAACGATCCCTGCTGCGAACCACATGAACATGAAGGTGAAGACAACTGGAATCCACTTCATAATCTTCGCCTGCATTGGATCTGTTGGTGCTGGGTTTAAACGTTGTTGGAAGAACATCGTGATTCCCATAATGATCGGTAAAATAAAGTAAGGATCCATCTTCGATAGATCTTTAATCCATAAGATCCATGGTGCTTGACGCAACTCAACACTCTCCATCAACATCCAGAAGAGCGCAATAAAAACAGGAATCTGAATAATAATCGGCCAACAACCACCTAAAGGATTGATCTTCTCTTTACGATAGAGCTTCATCATCTCTTCCGATTGTTTTTGACGATTATCGGCATATTCTTCACGAATTAGGGCAAGCTTAGGTCCAACCTTACGCATTCTTGCCATTGAGGTATAACCCTTATTCGCAAAATAGAAGAGCGCAATCTTAACAGTAACTGTTAAAAGAATGATAGACCAACCCCAGTTACCTAAGAATGAATGATAGAACTTCAAGATCCATAACATCAATTCTGAAATTGGGCTAAACCAACCAAAGTCGAGTGTTAAATCAAGATATTCTGCAGTCTCTTCTAGCTGCTCTTTAAGCTTAGGACCGATAAAATAACGACCTTCAAAACTATGAGCTTCACCTGGCTTTACAGTAATAGGGGCTTGGTCCATCATCCGAATCACATAAGTATTTTGTGATTCATCTTTAAAGTTACCATACTGCAACGTCTGAATGACATTTTGAGTCTGCTTTGTGGCTTCTTTATCTTTACCAGGAATAGAAGCAGCGACAAAGTATTGCTCAATCATTGCAACCCAACCACCTTCACCTCTAAACTCTTTAGGACGATGCTGCACAACCTCATGCCCTTCAGCATTGAAGCCTCGCTCAGTAGTTGTCATTTTGCTATAAGCTAATTTCTCATACTTATAATCATTGTTAGGAAGAGAGAAGACGCTACCATCGAAACTTGATGCGCCAATAGCACTCCCTTTAGGGGTCTGCGGTTTCTTAGTGGCAATCTCACGATACTCTCCACCGACCCAAACTTGGTCAGAATTGTTCTGCAACTCTTGAGTATAACCAATAGTGTAGAGTCCACGCTTGAACTCATAAATCTTATTAACAGTTAATCCGCTCTCAGGATCAACATAGGTTAGAGGAACAATGATGCTCTCATCACCAGGTTGTAACTCATAATGATCTTTTTGACTGCTAAAGATAGCGTTCGTATGATTGGGCGTCCCTTCATGAGTCTGGCTCGATAATCCAGAACGAGTGACTTGGTAACGCTCGCTACTATTATCCATCACCTTAAAGGGTTTATCCTTCTCCTCTAAGCTTTCAGGATATTTAAGAAGCCCTACCTCAATAATATCACCACCCTGCTTTGCAATATTGACCGAGTACACATCTGTAACGACAGTAATATACTCATCAAGAGCAACCGCAGTTTGTACTCCTTGATCTGAGGAACCAATCATCGGGACCTGTCCATCACTATTTAGACTTCCAGTTGTACCTGGCACAACCTGCTCTACTGGCGTAAGTGGCTTAGGATCGTTGTAATCCACCCACTTCGTGTAGAGAAAATAGATGATGACAGCTAAAATCAATAAGAGAAAAAGACGCTGCTGATTATTCTGCATAAATAATTTCTTTAATAAATGTTAAAACAAATTGAGAAGCTCCTAAGGTACAGGATCTTCCCCACCTTTACAAAGTGGCTGACAACGAACAAGCCGTTTAATTGTCAACCAACTTCCTTTGATTGCACCATATCGCGTAATTGCTTCTAAAGCATAAGTTGAACAAGTCGGCTCAAAGCGACATTGATTCCCCACTAGTGGGCTCAAAAAATATTTATAAAACTTAATAAGCCATATCAAGATTGTACGCATATTTTATTGATCTGTTCCCAATGTTTTTCAAGTGAAGCGTGTAATGCTAATGAATTATGCACATCTGTCGTTGCTCGACTCATCACAACAATATCAAGCCCCTTTAAAAGTGCTTGATGTCTTCGAAATGACTCTCGAACCACTCGCTTTACAAGATTTCGATCTACTGCTCTTTTAAAGTTCTTTTTTGAAATCGCCAGACCTAATCTCGGCACTCTCAAATCTAAAGTATTCTCCTGCTCTTTTGAGTCAGATCGCTTTACTAGTTTAACTAATATAAGGAAAGAGCGATCTTTAAAACTACGGTTATCTTTAAACACCGCACTATAATCTTGTGCGGTTAATAACCTCTTCTCTCTTCCAAATTGAAAATTATTCATATCGATATATCTGATCTCAATAGATACTAACGCAATAGAGCACATTGCAAAACAAAAAGGCGCCTATTATTCAACGATAACAAGCGCCTTGAATCTTTAGAAATTGATTCTATTTAATTATGCTGATAAACGAGCACGTCCACGAGCACGGCGACGATTGATCACTTTACGACCATTTTTTGTAGCCATACGCGCACGGAAACCGTGGTTACGTTTTCTTTTGATTAAGCTTGGTTGAAATGTACGTTTCATACCTAAATCCCTTTATTTATATAAGTGACAATACTCGTAGCGGTTACTGTTAGCACTACGAGTATCAAATTCATACTAAGACAACGGAATATTCTAGCTTTTTCCACTGCAATGTCAAGAATAATTGCATCAAGATGGAGAGAGAATAACCATTTATCTTTGCCAATTAAGACTCTTTAAGACCCGCGTCTTCTCTGAGGATATCAGCCTTATCTGTCTTCTCCCAACTGAAAGCTGTTGCCGTAGTTGTAGTTCCATCTGCAACCTCATATTCGACCTCATAAGGGTGGCGACCAAAGTGACCATAACTAGCAGTTGGAAGATAGATAGGATGCAAGAGATCTAACATCGTAATAATGCCATAAGGGCGAAGATCAAAATGTTTACGCACTAATGCTTCAATCTCTGCTTCAGGAATCTTATTCGTTCCAAACGTAGTGATCGAAATAGAGGTTGGCTCTGCAACACCAATAGCATAAGAGACCTGAATCTCACACTTATCGGCTAATCCGGCAGCTACAATATTCTTTGCAACATAACGTCCTGCATATGCAGCTGATCGATCCACTTTAGAAGGATCTTTTCCAGAGAAAGCACCCCCACCATGGCGCGCCATACCACCATATGTATCAACAATAATCTTACGTCCTGTTAAGCCACAATCTCCCACTGGCCCACCAATTGTGAAGCTACCTGTCGGGTTGATATGATATTTTGTCTCTTTTGTTAACCACTCTGCAGGAAGTGTCTTTTTAATGATCAGCTCCATCACAGCTTCTTCCAAATCTTTCGCTTTGACTTCCTCATCATGTTGCGTTGAAAGAACAACAGCATCAACGTGAGAAATGGAACCATCATTATTGTAGGCAAAAGTCACCTGACTCTTAGCATCAGGACGAAGCCATGAAAGCTGACGACTTTTACGTGCTTCTGACTGACACTCCATTAATCGGTGTGCAAATGTAATAGGTGCCGGCATTAAGACATCGGTCTCATTCGATGCATAACCAAACATCAAGCCTTGATCCCCCGCTCCTTGCTCTTCTGGCAATTTACGGTCTACACCTTGAGCGATCTCGCTACTCTGTTTACCGATGATATTTAAGACACCACAAGTTTTACCATCAAAGCCTACTTTTGAAGAATCATAACCAATATCTGTAATTACACGTCTGACGAGATCTTCAAGATCTACCCAAGCATTTGTAGTTACTTCACCAGCAACGATCGCAACACCTGTTTTAACAAGCGTCTCACACGCGACTCGCGCACCCTTGTCTTCCTTAATAAGAGCATCAAGGACAGCATCAGAGATCTGATCTGCCACCTTATCTGGATGGCCTTCCGATACTGATTCAGAGGTAAATAAATATGTCATACTTCTCTTCTTTTAATGTTCAATAGTAAAAAAACTGCTCCCAAGCTCTTTAGTTTTACCCTTCAGTCTTACTCATTAGACCTACGCTTTAGATCTGTATGAGGGGCTTATATCAGCTTGAAAAAGTTTAAAAAGGATTCAATTAGCTCCGGTAATTCTACCATTTTCTCCCATTATGTGCCGAATAAAATATCTTTCAACAAAATGGGGATTGAGCTATTTCTTTCATACTCCTTCCCTCTCGCTTCCCCATATCACCACTCTCTCCAAACAACTAAAATATAATTCAATTAGTTACCAAAGAGAATAAGCCCCACCAAGATAATGATACAAGATAGAATCAATTTCATAAAAAACCGGAAAAACTGACAAGTCTAATAAGAATGATGAGGCTGATAAAGAAGAGGAGTGATAGAAGACAATAAAAAAGGATGGTACCACATATACTCTATTAATAGTCTCCGTAGCTGATTGCTGCTACTGATCACCGTTGCTGATCAAGATTCCATATAAAATTAATAGTATTAATATTGTTGATACCATCCTTAAAGATCCCTAAAAGCCCCTCTAAAGGATCTACTTAAAAGGAAAGATAATCTTTTGCTAATGCTCTATTTAATGCCGAGATAACAGCCTTCAATGAAGATCGTGATGTATTAGCATGTGTTGCTGCACCAAAGAGCGTACGGTTACCGATCTGCATCTCCACATAGGAGACAGCATGCGCTGATGAGCCCTTACTTCTGGCGTGTTCGCTATAATCTACGACATCTACATCCCAAGCAAAAAGCTCATTCACCCCATTCACTAAAGCCGCTATAGGTCCATTCCCTGTTGCTTTTAATACTTTCTCTCCCGTCGGAGTCTTCAAGGTTAACATCATAGAAGTATTGCCTTCCGCATCCTCTTCAATATCGATTGGTATCTTGATCTCTAATAGAGGATCAATATTGAAGTACTCTCTTTCAAAGATCTCATAAAGATGATTTGAGGTAAGCTCTACCCCTTCACCATCAGCAACCTCTTGTGCAACTTTACTAAATTCGATCTGTAATCGTCTAGGAAGCTCAATACCATGATCTTCTTCAAGAAGATAAGTAACTCCCCCTTTACCTGATTGACTATTCACTCGGATCACAGCCTCATAAGAGCGACCTAAATCAAATGGATCAATCGGCAAGTAAGGCACTCTCCAATGTTGCTCAGGATTCTCTTTCATATCAGACAATCCTTTTCTAATCGCATCTTGATGTGATCCTGAGAAGGCTGTAAAGACAAGCTCACCAGCATAAGGGTGACGAGGATGAACTGGTAAATCAGTACAATACTCCACCTCTCTAACAACCGTGTTGATCTTACTAAAATCTAAACCAGGATGAAGTCCTTGAGAATACATGTTGAGCGCAACTGTGACTAAATCCACATTCCCTGTTCGCTCACCATGCCCAAAAAGACACCCCTCTACACGATCAGCGCCGGCCATTAAAGCAAGCTCTGTCGCCGCAACAGCACAACCACGGTCATTATGGACGTGAGCACTGATGACAACAGAATCACGACAACTAATATGATCACAGAACCACTCAATCTGATCTGCATAAACATTAGGTGTTGACATCTCAACAGTTGCCGGTAAGTTTAAAATTAACTTATTCTCTGGTGTTGGCTTAAAGACCTCACAGACAGCTTCACAAACCTCGAGTGAAAATGGCAATTCTGCATCGGAGAAGATTTCAGGAGAGTATTCAAAATGCCATTCCGTTTCAGGATACTTTAATGATTCAGTTAAAATCATCTCACCACCTTTTACGGCTAATGCTTTAATCTCCGGCTTCTCCATCTTAAAGACAACACGCCTAAAAGTGGGAGAGACAGCATTATAGTAATGAATAATTGCTTTCTTAACCCCTTTTAATGCTTCAAATGTCTTTGTGATAAGATCTTGGCGCGATTGTGTTAATACCTGAATCGTCACATCATCTGGAATACGATTCTCCTCAATCAATTTACGTACAAAACTAAATTCTGTATCGGAAGCTGATGGAAATCCTACCTCAATCTCTTTAAAGCCACACTCAATCAAAAGATCAAACATCCGAATCTTCTTCTCAACACTCATTGGTTCAATCAGTGATTGGTTACCATCACGTAAATCTGAACTTAACCAACGTGGCACTTTAGTAATCTCTTTATTAGGCCAAGTACGGTTTGTATAGTTAGGAACTTCAAAGCGTTGATATTTCTGTTCAGGATTAGGGACCATAATTAAATTCTCCTCTACTTTTATTAGTATGCTATTTCTGCGCACTCAATATGCGCTTATTATCAATAAATCGATGAATCAAAAAAAAGGGGGGAAACAAAAAGGAAAGGTAGCAATTGCCGAAAGTGAGTACCTCAATCATCGATCACAAGAGAGATAGATGACCGACAAGATTCTACTCTTCCCAATCAAAAAAGCTAAAGAGTAGTTGTAAACTATAGGTTAAGACATGCCAACGGACGAAATGATCATTTCGTGTTGTGATATTGATTAAGGTATTTTTATCTGAGAAAGAAACTAAGGGATTCATAATCACACCAAAGAGAACTACGGACTTCTAAAATCTTTAAAATAAGCAGATTTAGGCTGCAACCATTGCGGTTACAGCAGAATAAGTCGTAGTGGTAGAAGTGTGATGTTTTTAGTTTTCATAAGAAAAACCTTACCCTCTTTTAAAAAAGAGTTCAAGCTTTATTTTAAATGAATGATTTTCAATCAATCACTATTCAGTAATTTTCTTGATGAATAGAACTCAAGAGCAAGTGAGTAGAAGAGAAGAAAAAGAGAAGTGGCGAAGAGATAACATAAAACGATAGTATCACGCTTTAGAAAGTCATTTAAAACAATAGGTCATCACAAAAAAAAGGATGTGGCTCTAAAGCTCACATCCTCTTAATGGTAAGGTAATTTGTAATTTCCAATTATTCTCCTCACCACCATCTCTACATTCATTATTAAGCAACTATTGAGGCTTAAATGCATCCGGCATATCCGCACCATCACCAAAAAAGAAATCGTGCATCTGTTTTTCTAAAAACTCTCTCGATTTAGGATCAAGTGGGTTAATACGATACTCATTAATTAAAATTGTTTGCGCTCTTAACCATTGTTGCCATGCTTCATTAGAGACATTTTCAAAAATTTGCTTTCCTAGCTCCCCAGGATACATCTGTCTTGGCATACCTTCTGCTTCTTTTTGCAATTTGACACAAAAAACTTTACGTGACATAAACTTCTCCTCAAGTTAATTCATCTGATCTCAGTTAAACTGATCTCAATTGATTTGATCTCTAATTTCGATTCTCCATTATATAGAATGCCCCGATAGATTGCTGAAGAATCTCCTTATCGTTAGAAGATCAGACAAGAAAAAAGGTATCACTCTAACGAGTAATACCTTTTCATCTTTTTATATGGCTGGGCTACCAGGATTCGAACCTGGGAATGGCGGGATCAAAACCCGCTGCCTTACCGCTTGGCTATAGCCCAATAAATTTTATTCCATTGAGAAGAGTGTACTCACTGATTCCTCTTCATGGATGCGACTGATAGTATTAGCAATCACATCTGCAATTGAAAGAACTCGAATCTTTTCACAGTTTCTAGCTTCTTCACGGAGAGGTATTGTATCAGTTACAATCATTTCGTCAAGCCCTGAACCCTCAATATTTTCAATTGCTTTTCCAGAGAAGATCGGATGCGTACAATATGCTCTAACAGTCTTCGCACCACGAGATTTTAAAACTTTCGCAGCTGACGCTAATGTACCCGCTGTATCAACAATATCATCAACAATGATACAGTTACGACCCTCAACCTCACCAATAATGTTCATTACTTCAGCAACATTTGGCGCTGGGCGACGTTTATCAATAATCACTAAATCTGCGCCTGGAATCTGTTTTGCAACAGAACGAGCACGAAGTACGCCACCGACATCAGGAGAGACGACAGTGATATCTTCAGCACCCTGAGCAATGATATCATTTTGGATAACTGATGATGCATAGATATTATCCACAGGAATTTCGAAGAACCCTTGAATTTGATCAGCATGAAGATCGATAGTCAATACACGATCACAACCTACACTTGTAATCATATTTGCAACAACTTTTGCAGAGATAGGTACACGAGCTGAACGAGGACGACGATCCTGTCTTGAGTAGCCATAGTAAGGAATTACCGCCGTAATTCTACCTGCTGACGCTCTACGAAGCGCATCACATGCTACCAGAAGTTCCATTAAATTATCATTAGTTGGATAACAAGTTGGCTGAATAAAAAAGACATCTTTACCACGAACATTTTCATTGATAGAGATCATCACTTCCCCATCTGAGAAGCGCCCTACTGTCGCATCTCCTAACTCAAGCCCTAAATGTTCAACTACCTTTTTAGCTAACTCTGGATTGGCGTTGCCGGTAAACACCATCATCTGGTCTTTGCTACTCATTACAAAGAATCCTCTATCAATAAAGAAAATTTTCGAAAATTAAAATAGAAAAAGGTATTGCAACTATTTGTAATTTACCTCTTGACATAATCAACTCAATTACAGTGCAATACCTTTCATAATATGGCTGGGCTACCAGGATTCGAACCTGGGAATGGCGGGATCAAAACCCGCTGCCTTACCGCTTGGCTATAGCCCATCAGAAGAACAACTATTATAAACATTTATAATTTGAAGTCTAGCTTTATTTATGTCTTATTTTCGACCAACTTAACTTCTGTTTATAAGTCGCTTCAAAGTGTAGAATGTCATTCTCTTTTAAGAGATTTCTTTCTGCGCTGTGTAACGACGGAAACAATTCTATCAAACTTTTTTTAAAAAACCATGAAAAGATCAAAAATTATCCCTTTTATTTTTTTTACTTTAGCAGTCACCGCCTGTACAACCCCTAATTATGGGTCATTAGAGGAATCTGACTACTATAAAGTTTTTGGCAGAACTGCAATCAAGCATCCGACACAGAGCGGGCAAGTGAGCTTTGCTATCGAACAGGCCAAAAA
Organism: Ignatzschineria sp. PL_is040; assembly: GCF_055813795.1. Lineage (NCBI taxonomy): Bacteria > Pseudomonadati > Pseudomonadota > Gammaproteobacteria > Cardiobacteriales > Ignatzschineriaceae > Ignatzschineria > Ignatzschineria sp. PL_is040. The sequence goes on along the minus strand of NZ_JBVPGU010000001.1, from coordinate 37,002 downwards.
TAGTGCGATCAATATTATCATTCAAGGACCTTTTGCCCAAGGTCGTGCAGATATCGAGATCGCCGACAATGAAACAACCATTACAATCGATGAACAGACCTTTAAGGATCGAGGTCCCGATCAACTCTTTTATAACCTTACCGGCATCGAATGGCCTGTGTCAGGCACTCAAAATTGGATTAAAGGAAAACCCTACCACCCCGATACTCACATCACTTACGATAAAGATGGAAAGATAGAGCGTTTCAATGAAGATGGTTGGAATATTAGTTACCAGGAGTGGACCACTAAGAGTGGGGTAGAACTCCCCTTAAAGATGACAATCACCCGTGACAACGATATTCGCTTACGTTTCTTAATTGACAATTGGATTATTCGATAAGGTAAACAATGCAATATTACCCTTCCCCTGCCAAAATCAATCGTATGCTTCGAGTCATTCGACGCGAAGCTAATGGTTACCACTATCTACAAACGGTTTTTCAATTCACCGATCTCTATGATGAGATCGGCTATCAAATTACCGATCATCCTGAGATCACCTTCCACTACCCTCATATCAATTTCCCGAAGGAAGAAGATCTTATCTATCGCGCCATTATGGCACTCAAAGATGCGACCCAATGCACCAAAGGGGTGATGATTGATCTTGTCAAAAATCTTCCAATGGGTGCCGGCATCGGGGGTGGCAGCTCCAATGCAGCAACAACCCTAATCGTATTGAATAAACTATGGGAACTCAATCTCACAAAGGAGCAACTGATCGATATCGGGAGTCAATTAGGAGCGGATGTCCCTATCTTTATCTATGGAAGAAGTGCATGGGGAGAGGGAATAGGTGAAAAACTAACGCCCCTCGATCTCCCTGAAGAACGCTTCTTAATGATCAATCCCGGCATTCACATCAGTACTAAAGTGATCTTTAAGAGCCCTTTTCTACCCCGAAACTCAGCGATGATGAATGAGTATTATTTCGATCAATCTCGTGCGCTTAATGATTGCTTGCCGGCAATATATCACCACTATCCTGAGATGGAGCAGATCATGAAAAGGCTCATAGCGCTCGATTTTGATCCTTATATTACCGGTACAGGTTCATGTCTCTATATTAAAGAGCCCGCCAAAGAGAGCGATGGAGAGACTAAGTATCAACAAATCAGAGAACTTGCCACACAGCATCAATGGCAGCTCATCCCCTTCCAAAGCTGCAATATTTCACCTCTTTATAGCGCTTACCCTCAACTAAAACCTTATGAAGAAAGGATAGATTAGAAGTCAGCTCATGAAATGAGCTTATGAAATAGGTCTCAGAAACTGGTTTCTAGAATTGGTTTCTAGAATTGGTTTCTGGAATGGGTTTCCGGAGTGAGTTTAGATTAAATCTGGCGCAAATTGAGACTTATAAAATGTCATTGCATAAAAAACACCATTGAGTGAGATCTCATTTCAATGGTGTTTGAGTGGGGAGAGCGATAGATATTGAAGAAATTGAATCTTATCTAATCAATTTAGACTCGATGTTGCCTTTGTCGTTGCGGCAACGCCTCATGGAGTCGCTCCTCTTTATTCGCCTTCCGATCTCTTTCAAAGAGTAACTCATCAGGTCTTTCACCGAGATACTTCGGCCATCCTTTAATTCCTGTGCGTAAAAAATCCTGCCGCATCACTTCTCGAACCCGCTCAACGCTATATCCTCTCTCCTCCACTAGATAGAGATAGATCGCTTTAAAGAGTCGATCTAAAGCAATAGCATATGCTCGACCGAAACTTTGATAGAGTGCGCGAGCTAACGCCCTAAACTCCTCAAAAGGTTTATCAGCAAGAATAAGCGGTAACGTTTCACGATAACGGCCTGAGTTTGCGATAAGGTCCCAAAACTTTGCAAAGCGTTCCATCTCCATTACTTCAGGAAATGGTAGCTCTCGATTTTGTAAGATTGAATAGGGAGGCTCTTGGCTAAATCGATATTGAAATTCATTGGTATGACGAATAATCGGCACTCCTTTAAGTCGTTTCAAAATACCGACCTGAATCTCTTGAGGCTCCCATGACCAGAGCTCATTAAACCCTACAGCAAAACTCTCCAAATCCTCATCAGGCAATCCCACAATAAGATCGACATGGAGATGGACATCGGTATTTTTTGAGAGCCAAGAGATATTCTCTTTCGCAACCGGAAGATTAGTACGTCGTGAAATAAGATGTTGAGTTGTGCTATTGAGTGTCTGAATACCTATCTCAAATTGCAATGAGCCATCTGGAAACTCTAAGATCTTTGCTTTTAATTCATCAGAAAGATAATCAGGCACTAACTCAAAATGAAGAAAGAGGGGATCATCGGGATTCTCGGCAATTTTCTGTAGAAAAAAATCTAAAATCGCTAATGTAAAATCTTTCTTTAAGTTAAAAGTTCGATCGACAAACTTATATTGACGCAACCCTCGACGATAGAGATCATCCATCGCTTCTAAAAAAGGCTCTAGAGGAAAACGCCATGCAGTTTTATCTAGACTTGAAAGGCAAAATTCACATTTAAAAGGACAGCCTCGAGAAGCCTCGATATAGACCGTTCGATATTTAATATCCTCTTCTGTATAGAGGTAATAGGGCAATTTAATCTCCGATAATGGCGGTTCTATCCCCTTTATAACTTTACTTTCCCAAGGCTGATTCTCAATCAGAAGTGATTTTGCCAGTTGATAAAAACTGATATCACCCCACCCAGTAATCAGATAATCAATCAGAGGAAATATCTCAATCTCTTCATACTCATAAGAGACTTCAGGGCCGCCGATTGTAATAATCAGATCCGGCATTAGTGCACGAAGATCTCGAATAAGTAGTGTCGTCTCCCTAAAATTCCAGATATAGATTCCAAAAGAGACGATTTTAGGTTGACGATGATAGATCTCCTCTAACATCGCCTCCCTATTTTGTTGAATCGTAAACTCAAGGATCTCTGCCCGTTCTTCTAGCTCATAAAGATTCGCCTTTAGGTAACGAAGCCCCAGTGAGGCATGGGAATAACGCGCATTTAATGTAATTAATAAAATATCCATCTGTCCTTGTATCGACTCTCTTGTCATTGGAATCTTTCTCTAAATCTAAATTAATATTCCTAACAACAATACTCCTAACAACTACTCTTCAATAAATGAAACTTTACCACCGGCAAGTGAGGCAACACGCGCGAGAGATTGAACATTAATTCCCTCTTTTTCTAACCTTGCACGTCCTTCTTGGAAACTCTTCTCAATAATAAAGCCCATACCAGAAAGCGTTGCTCCAGCTTGATCAATTAATGATTTCACACCTAACGCCGCATTACCATTTGCCAAGAAGTCATCAATGAAGAGAACATTATCCTCTTTAGAGAGATACTCTTCACTGACACAAACATTGTATGTACGATCCTTAGTGAACGAGTAAACTGTTGAAAGGTACATTTTTTCCATTGTTTTTGGTGTTTTCTTCTTCACAAACACAACTGGAAGCTCTAATAGGTAGCCTAACATAATCGCTGGCGCGATACCGCTTGCTTCAATCGTAATAATTTTATTGATCGGGAGCGTTGCAAAACGGCGAACAAACTCTACCGCAATCGATTTCATTAAGATCGGATCCATTTGGTGGTTAATAAAGCTATCAACCTTTAAGGTCCCATCATCAAATGCTAAACCATCTTGGACAATTCTTTCGTGAAGCAGTTTCATAAATACCTTTTGTTTCTAATAGAGCACCAGCGGTGAACAGATTACATGATATCCCACATCATTCATTAGAGATCGAATAATCGATAAGAATAATCGATAATGATTACCATCACACTTATTGTTAAGTGCTAATATAGTGAGGAATATCAAAAAAAATTTGTGCAATATTGTAGCCTAAATCGAGGGAATATGCCCTACTTTATTCCCATCTCATGGGCTTCTCTATTTACGATACCCCTATTACACAGGTTGCCTATAATAATATTCCGCATCCATTCATATGGTTGTACATATCTGTGTGTCCATCTGTACATTTGTATATCTGTGCATCTGTATATATGAGGCATGTAGCATGTGTATATATAAATGTATGCGTTAAATATATGCGTGCACAAATAGGTTACTATCGAAATTACTGTCAAAATTGCTATCAAAGTACATTACCAGTTTGATAGCACCCCATTGATGGCGTAGCACAAAAATAATTATAAAGGAGATTTAAAGCATTATGATGAAAAAAGTCACTGATCTTCTCAAAGAAGCCATTGCTGTTAATAATCGACCCTGGCCCTGGGAGAGAGCAATCGGTGCCGGAATCGCCATGACACTTCCTATCTTAATTGGAATTTGGCTAGATCAGTTACAGTATGGGCTTATTGCAGGATTAGGGGGCTTTACCTATCTCTATGCCTTTCCTATCCCTTATGCCCAACTCTCAAAGCGTCTACTATTTGTTGCTATAACTATTGTAACCTGCTCTTTTCTCGGCTCAATATTATCCCCTTATCCGTTCGCTGTTGCTATTGTGATGGGTCTAATTGCCGGGATTAGTCTCTTTATTTTTAATGCACTACGTTTTATCGGTCCTTCGGCAATATTTTTTGTCTTAATTTTTGCTTTAACAGCAGATATGGCTGAAACAGACCTTATCGGCGCTCTAACACGCGCGGGATTAGTGGCTATCGGAGCGTTGCTCTCTTGGATTATTGCAATGAGTGGCTTTCTCCTCAATCCTCATCGCCCTGAAATTAGAGCGATCCGTAGAGCCTATCAACAATTAACCACATTTACAGAGAGTATCGGGACAGATCAATTTCAGGAGGAGAAGTATAAAACAATGGGGGTCTTCAAGGAGAGCTTTGACACCTTAATTGCCGGCGAACTCCCTTGGCAACCCTCCGAAACATATCGTCGCCTCCTGCATCTTGCCATTGAAGGAAATGAGTACTTTTTAACAATCCTCAATAATTGCTCCGCTGATAACACAGCTATTGACCCCGAACTAGCGCTCTATCTGCAACGCTCCTTACAAAAAATCGAATCTGATATTGATCATCAATTTCTCAATAGAAAAAATAGAAATATCCTTCTCCATAATCGCTCGAAAAAGGATAATAGTAGTACTACCGCAGATATCGATACCCCCAAATTGCCGACACTCTCTCCATCAATGGCGATTATTACGCAACAGCTCAAAAAAATGGAGCAAGCCTTACATGCACCTCTTGCAGAATTGGAACCTGTTACATTAGAGAGCAAAACATCTGTTAAAGATCTCCTAGTGAATGCCTTCGATCGTAACTCGCTTGTCTTTTTAACAGCTATCCGTTTTAGTGTTGTCACTACAATGGCTGCGCTTATCGCCTATAGCTTCGACTTCACTCGCTCTTACTGGATACCACTCTCCTGTGTCGCTGTAATGTCTGGTGAATCGATGATCGCAACACTACATCGCGCCATTCAACGCTCAATTGGTACTTTTATCGGAATTATCATTGCCAGCTCAATTCTCTACTTTAAACCTTCTGGCTATCCCATCGCACTCTTTATCCTCTTCTTTACAGCGACAATCGAGCTTTTCATTATCCGTAACTACGGTTTGGCAGTAATCTTTATTACCCCCAATGCGCTTCTCTTAGCCGAAACAATCACCGGCGGAGAATTTTCATTCTTCCACTTCTCTAGCGCAAGAATGATCGATGTCGTTATCGGAAGTGCGATCGGTATTATCGGTGTTCTTCTAATGGGAAAACGATCTGCTTCAGTACGTATCCCACGAATTTTAATGCGCACATTACGAAACCAGTCTCAAATGATTCTTCTACTCTTCTCTCGAGAGAAAGCGAGTACTGAAAGGCAGATTCAAGCTCGACTAATAAAGATGAAAACTAACTTAAATAATCTTATGGCACTCTATAATGCAGCTATCGGAGAGATCCCTAAAAAGAGAGAGTTGTTAGAATACTACTGGCCGATTATCTACTCAATGGAGAAACTTGCCTTCCTTCTCGAGAGTGCAGCTGAGAAACCATCCCGTCCCATTCTAAAAGAGAAAGATCTAGCATCTCTGCTCTTTCTATTTGAAACTCTCGCGAATGCTGCTCAATATTCAGAAGCAGAAAAGATCAAGCCAATCCCTGAAATAGAAGGTTTTGATAGTATTCAGCGCGAAATCGATACCCTGCAACAAGCTTTTGCAAGCCAATAACTATCAAAAGAAGGAGTGCTGAAAAAATTCCCATTGAAATAAGTTATTTGTAATAGCTGTTATATTAATTTTTACGATATTTTCTGTAATAGACTAAAAGGAAAGTTATGCAAAACACCTCTTTTCAGCCACTCCTCTCTTATCTTATCCGTAGCGCAATGATGGCTGACAAATTAACAGAGAGATTAACTGAAGGTGATCGCTCAACTGAACAGCTAACAGAAATGTTTACAAACCTTCTTAATAAACAATTTCAAAACCTCAATCAGGAGCATCGAGCAAGCTATTTAGATAACACAATTACAATAGAGGAGTTTTCAGAAGAACAAGAGATTAAAACACCCTACCAAATTTCGCTTATTGATTATCCTAACGAAATAAATGATGTAGCCGAATACCAAAAGGCGCAACACTCGCTACTACTATTTATCACAAATCAAGAGTCAAAAGAGATGCTCGATCTGTATCTACAAACGCTCGAGCAATATGGCGCCCTACTTAAACCTCACACAATCTCTCTTAAAGAGGAAGCAATGATATTTCAACTTGTTGAAAAATATTATGACTTTGGGATAGGTACTTATAATGATTATCGGTAGTTTGGTGTCGATTAGATTCAGTTAATAAAACTGATTTATATACATCAGTTAAAATACCGTCGTTGCTAGATTTATCCTTGATAGCAATAAAAAAACCCCGTATCATTGATACGGGGTTTGGGCCTTTAGTTGGTGGGCCTTGCTGGGCTCGAACCAGCGACCGCTCGATTATGAGTCGAGAGCTCTAACCAACTGAGCTAAAGGCCCTTATAAATTTGGTAGGCGTAATTGGATTCGAACCAACGACCTCCACCATGTCAAGGTGGCGCTCTAACCAACTGAGCTATACGCCTGAAGCAAGATGCATATAATGCAATATATTTTAGAGTTTGACAAGCCTTATTTCTTAATTAGCTAATAATTAGTCAAACCTATCTCTATATCGCTATTTGCTAACAGAGCCTAATTAAGATCTAGAATAATACCACAAGTAGAGAAAAGAGCAAACTCAGTGATTAACTGATAGAATAACCCTTAAAATTTAACCCCCTATTTATAAATTCTAAAACAGAATAAAGAATAAGAAGTAGAGATTATGGCTGAAAAGAAAAAAGGTTGGTTTAGTAGATTATTTGGTGGCAAAAAAGAGGACAAGGCTGTCTCTCAAGAGACTCCGCTTGAGGAAAAATCTTCCGTTCAAGCAGTTAAATCCCCTGCTGAAGATGATAAAGAGATCCCCTCTCAAAAAAAGAGTGCCCCTCTTTCCACTGTAGAGCATATTGTTGAGGAGATTGCTCACGATATTGCAGATGAGATTAAAGAGAATATTAAACCTCAGGGTCAATCCGATTCTGCAGAAGAATTACCGGCACAACATCAGTTTTTAGAAGAGATTGCCTCTGATGCCAAAGAGGAGATTCTTGAAGCATCTAATGAACAGAGTCATCTTCAAGATGAGAAAGTCTCAGAAGAGCATGTTACAGAGAGTGAGATGCCGCTTGATCCCTCCCCTATTGAGGACTCCAAAGAGGAAGCAACTGAAATAGTTACTGAAATTGAAGAAACTGAAGTTGAAAAGATTGAAGTTGAGCAAACGACAATCAGCGACTCACAATCAACTTCTGTCGACGAAGAAGCCGATAAGCAGATTGCTGATGGACAGATTAATGAGCAAGCTGAAGAATATGTCGAGGTCACTCAAGAGAAGCCAAAACAGAAGAAGGGATTCTTTGCCCGCCTAACAAGTCGCCTAAGTAAGACGCGCAATAGTATTACTGAAGGAATTGCAGATCTTTTCCTTGGTAAAAAAGAGATTAATGAAGAGATCTTAGAAGAGCTAGAAACGCGCCTTTTAATGGCTGATGTGGGAATCAATGTTACTGAGCAACTTCTCACCTCAATCCGCGACTCTGTTTCCCGTAAATCACTCTCTAATGTGGATGAACTCTTTGCGGCATTAAAGGTAGAGATGAAGGAGATTTTAGAGCCCGTATCAAAACCATTAGTGATCGATAAAGAGCATACACCTTATGTGATCTTGATGATTGGTGTAAATGGCGTGGGTAAGACGACAACTATTGGTAAATTAGCGAAAAAATTCCAAGCAGAAGGTCGCTCTGTAATGTTAGCCGCCGGCGATACCTTTAGAGCCGCTGCTGTAGAACAATTACAAGTTTGGGGTGAAAGAAATAAGATCCCTGTCATCTCACAAAAAGAGGGCGCTGATCCGGCTTCTGTCATCTTTGATGCGATGGAATCAGCAAAAGCGCGGAAAATTGATATCTTAATTGCCGATACTGCCGGCAGACTCCATACGGACTCAGGCTTAATGCAGGAGCTTGCCAAAATTAATCGAGTGATTAAACGACATGATGAGAGCGCTCCTCACGAGGTAATGTTAGTAGTTGATGCCTCTACGGGTCAAAATGCGCTTAATCAAGCACGTCAATTTAATGAGACTGTACCGATTACCGGCATGACATTTACCAAACTCGATGGAACAGCGAAAGGGGGAATCCTCTTTGCCATTGCGGAAGAGCTTGAGATTCCCATTCGCTTTATTGGTGTCGGCGAAACAATCGATGATCTCCGTCCGTTCAACTCAAATGAGTTTGTAGATGCTTTAATCACAACTGAAGAGAGTGAAATCGAAAAGAGCGAGTAGTAGAGTAGTAGTAGATCGCTCTTAAGTAGAAGGCCCTAAAGATCTAAAATCTCTAGGGCCTTTTTCTATGCTCTGTTCTATACTTTTTTGTCTCTGCTTATCTATTCAATTCTATACATTCACTTAAGTTGAATTGTCATAACTTGAATAGTCATAAATTGAATAGTCATAACTTATAATAATTCTAAGCGTTTCTCTCTCTATTCAAACTGAAAGCCTTGTACACCTTGATTAAAAGCGGGGATATCAAATTGCGATTCTGCTCGCTTCTGATCAATGATCGATTTAAGCTGATAAAGCGCACTATGATTTGGCTGAACAACTAAACCTATTGCGACATACTGCTCTGCAATATCTAACTGTCCATAATTATAAGCATCATAAGCACTGCGATAGTAGATATCGGCAATATTGAGTAAACCCTGTTGCGCAGCACTATTTTCTGGATCTAATTTTAAGATCTCTTGATAATAGTAGTAAGCATCGTTTTGGTCGACCCCCACATAATTTCCTTGTGTATAGGCGATATCAGCCTGAAGAAGATAACTATCGATTAAAGATTGATCTTCTTGTGAGAGATCTCCTACCGAATCATCGAGAGATAGAAGCGTTAAAGCAGGCGATTCTTCAACCGTAGTCTCAACAGATATCTCATCATCACCCGTTGCATCATTATGACTTACAATCTCCACCTGAGTAAACTTCTGTGCTTCTGTACCCTCTAATACTGGCACTTCAACCTCTACTACTTCAACGACTTCACGAGGCTCTTTAGGAACATAGATATAACGCTGCCGCTCCTCTTCCGGAATAGCTGGATTTAACGCCGCCATTGCCCCCGATTCCTCATTAGGAACTGCCACATATTTCACCTCTTTTCCACTATAGAGAGACTCCTCTCCAAACATAAAGTAGGCAAACGCAGCTAACCCTACGAAGAGCAAGCTAAATATAAATAGACTAAATCCTTGAAACCATCCCATACCTAATTGACTCCCGCGTCGTTTTTTTGGAGGATTAACATTGACATCTTCATCCCTATTAATCGATTCACCGCTTTCTATCTGTGCCGCTCTCTCCTCGATCTCCTCAATATTTTCTGCCACGATAGAGTCGATCGCACTGAAAGATTCTACCTTTGCATCACTCTGATCAGAAATCACGGGCTCTAATCGTCCATCTCCTAAATAAGCGCTTCTATTTTCAGAGTTCATCTCTGAAGACACGCTACTCTCTAGAGTGGCATCAAAGAGCTCTGGAGTAGAGCGATCAGCCACAAATGAAGGGGCTTTGAGATGCGTTAACTTATTATTCGACTCAACGTTCTCATTAACATCTGATGGTGCTTCATCATACTCTTTAACAGTAAATTCTAATGGCTCACGTAACAACTCGGCATGAGAAGCCTCAACTGCAACATCATTATAGAGGCCCGACTTCTCCGCTTTTGGAGAACCCTCCCCTTTCACCTTACCCTGCACCTGAACATCTGTAGGTGATAATTCCGCCTCTTGCTTCTGAGTCACCGCTCTCTTCTCTTCTTCTCTCTTAACTGAATTCATCTTTCAAACCGATATTAATGTCGATATTAATTCTTAAAATACTCTCTATAACAGTGCTAATGCAAAATTTATTATCAGTATCTTCTTGATAACACTCTACTGATAACTCACTTCCTACAACTCCAACAGAGACTGAGGTCAGGTTTTCACCAGACCTACACTACAGATCGATACTAGATCGATGCATGATTAAGCATCCATCAGATAACAACCAAACTCTTCTAATGCTTTTCGAAGTTCAAATAGCGGTAATCCCATAATGCCGGAATAACTTCCCTCGATCGACTCAATATACCCCGCCATTACCCCTTGAATTGCATAACCCCCAGCTTTATCTTGCGGCTCACCACTTTGCCAATAATGATGAATAAAGTCTTCCGGCAAGATAGAGAATTTTACGCGACTTTCACTTAACATTGTCACAAATTTCTCTTGAGTTCGAGCCCCTTCTGCATCAATTTTGCAACCTGCTCCCACTAAAGTAATTGCCGTAAAAACAGTATGATGCTTATTAGAAAGAGTGCGCATGATATCAAAAAAATGAGCTTCACTCTCCGGCTTACCAATGATCTTACCACCGTAACTAATCGCCGTATCAGCCGTTAGAAGAAGTCTTTGATGATTAATCTGATCCCGATATTTTGAAAGTGCCGCCAGTGCCTTAGCTTCTGCCATACTTTTAACATAAAACTCCGGCATAATAGCTCCCTTTACACGCTCATCAACCTCAACATCCACTGTTTGATATTGAATTTGCAATTGTTGTAACAGCTCTTGCCGTCTTGGTGAGCGAGACGCTAATAAAATTTCATATTGACTCATCAAGTAACTCCCTTCAATAATCATTAATCATTGATTAGATAGCCATCATATAAAATAAGATTTACCCCATAGGATAAATCTTATCTACACCGGCGAGTGACTCTATCTCTCTTTTACACTCATCTTCTGACTATTCAGCATCATCTACTAATTGTGGCTCATTATCTCCTTCTAAATAGAGATAACGACCTTGCTGATCGAAGTGAACTTTAACAGTACGTGCTTTTTTCACTTCACCACTTGATGTGGAATGTTGAAAAACATAGTACCAAACATCAGGCTCATAAACATCCGTTACCAGTGGCGTCCCTAATAACATCTGTACCTCATGCTTACTCATTCCCGGCTTTAAATTCTCTATACGCGTCTCTTCAATATAATTACCTTGAACAACATCAACGCGATGCATTGAGCAACCAACAAAGAGGAGGCTTACACCCAATATAACGAGAGGTTTTATCATTTTCATCTTCACTATTCTCCTAAAAGAGTCGTTATAAATCATACCCTTTTTTCTCAAAATTTCTATTGAATGTTTTCAAGTTCTAACCAACGTTCGTACTTCTCTTCTAATAATGCACTCTTCTCAGCAAGCTCTGTTAACTTATCCGTCTGATAAAGATGGCTCTCCTGATAAAATTGTGCCGATTGCACCAGCGTCTCTAAAGCTTCAATATCGCTCTCTAATTGCGCAATAATTTCAGGAAGTTGTGCTAACTCATGAGTCTCTTTAAATGTTAGCTTTCTCGGCTTATTCTCATTCTCCCCACGCTTTTTATCTAAATTAGAAGATACTTTCTTATCATCAGCTTGGGATTCTTTCACCACGCTCTTCTCTCTCTTGCGCTCAGCTGTCTGCATTTCTGCATTCTTTGCAGCTAAACGTTCTTGCCAATCGCTATAGCCACCGATATATTCCCCGATCTTTCCCTCACCTTCAAAGACTAAAACAGAGGTGACGACACTATCTAGAAAAGCACGATCATGAGAGATTAACAGTAGAGTTCCCTCATAATTAGCAACCAGCTCCTCTAATAACTCTAAGGTTTCGATATCGAGATCATTCGTTGGTTCATCCATAACTAAAAAGTTAAAGGGTTTTGTAAAGAGCTTTGCTAAAAGTAGACGATTTCGCTCCCCCCCAGAGAGTGAGTTTACAGGACTTCTAGCCCTTTCAGGGGTAAACATGAAATCTTGTAGCCAGCTAATAACATGTCGCTTTTTACCCTTAATGTCGATAAAGTCACTTCCATCTGCAACATTATCACTAACGGTTGCATTAAGATCGAGTTTTGTTCGAAGCTGATCAAAATAAGCAATTTCTAACTGCGTTCCCCGCTCAATATGACCACTATCTGGCTCTAAATCCCCCATTAATAACTTCACTAAAGTAGATTTTCCAACCCCATTAGGACCGATAATCCCCACCTTATCGCCACGCATCAAGGTGAAAGTAAAGTCTTTAATCAAGTTTTTACCTGCAACTGAATAGGAGATATCATCGGCATAAAGCACCCGCTTACCCGATTTTTGTGCCTCTTCATGATGTAAAACAGCTTTTCCCTGACGCTCTAAACGTTCTTTTCGCTCTTGACGCATCGCTTTTAAGGCTCGAACGCGCCCCTCATTTCGGGTTCTTCTTGCTTTGATGCCTTGTCGAATCCAGACCTCTTCCTCTGCTAATCGTTTATCAAAGAGTGCATTCTCTTGCGCCTCATTATGAAGTTCGATCTCTTTAAACCGCTGATAATCAGAGAATGATCCGGGATATTCTGTTAAATTTCCACGATCTAACTCAATAATTTTAGTGGCAACATTATCTAAAAACTGGCGATCATGAGAAACAAAGAGAAGCGCACCACGGTAGAGATCGATCAATGTCTTCTCTAACCACTCAATCATCTCAATATCGAGATGGTTTGTCGGCTCATCTAACAAGATAAGATCAGGATCACTCACTAAAACTCGAGCTAATAGAACCCGACGAATCCAACCGCCAGAGAGCTCATTCATCCGTTTTTGACCATCGAGCTCCAATCTTGTTAAGATTTCTGCCACTCTTGAATCGAGAGTCCAAGCATTTAAACGATCAAGCTCACTCTGAAGATCACCTAATTTTGCTAAATCAACATTATCGCCAGCATCAATCATTGAGTGATACTGTTGTAGCTTCTCACCCACCTGGCTTAAACCACTTGTCACAACTTCATAGACACTCTGCTCTAAATCAGTGGGAATCTCTTGATCTAATTTTGCAATCTTCAGATCATCACTAAAAACGACCTCGCCACCATCTGGCATAATCTCTTGCGAAACAACCTTCAAGAGTGAAGATTTCCCCTCTCCATTACGGCCTACTAAACAGACTCTCTCACCCTTTGAAATAGCAAATGTCACATCCTTTAGAAGCGGTTTTGCCCCATAAGCTAAAGAGACATCTTGTAAACGTAGTAGTACCATAAAACTCCTAAAAAATAGCCTAAAAATAGCCTAAAAAAATAGATTCGATATTGTTTGTGCTGTTTGTATTCTCTCTCTTAACTTCTACTCATCGGTAGAAGAAGGCTCTCCTTGAATAATCACTATCCCTAGGGGAGCAGCTATCACTCTTTTTTCAGCTTCTACAATCATCTTCTTAACCCCCTCAAAGTAAGGCTTTGCCATTTTTGAAGGGATCAACATCTCAGGATAGAGTTGAGCCTCCTCTACGGGATTATCACCACCAAATCCAAGAAGTTCTAAACTCTTCTCATAATTAAACGCAGCATAGATCATGCCGAAAACGATGATAAAGAGGAGTAGAATCCAAGAGACTAATGCTTTATTGAGGGTAAATGCCGGCTGCAATTCTGCGGTTACAAGACGAACAATCCGACCGGGATAACCATATGAGAATGCGTGTAAACGATTAAGATCCCGAGAGGAGCAATCTGCTGTCTTGCCATGATACTTATAGATATGCCAAACAAGCTCCTTGATCTGCATGTGATTAATCGGACCAATTGTAAAACTCTTAGAGTGAAGTAGAAGCTCCTTTGAGTAGATATCTTGGTTATTAAGATCCATAAAGAGAACTACGACCACATGGATCTCTTCTTGCCCTCTTCGAAGCCCTTTCTTATTGATCGCCTCTTTTGTACGATAGATAAAAGAGAGCTCCTCAGTAGTGAGCTGATCTGCATCATCCACTAGCAACACCATCTTTAACCCTGTTGGCGGAATCTCCTTAAGACGTGTAATAATCGCCTCTTCATTCGCCTCACACTCTAAAAGAGTGGCTATCTTGGTAAAAATAGAACCCTTGCCGGCAATCACTTCACGCGCAACAATGTGCCCATACTCATTTAATCTACGGCTCAGCTCCATCATAAAGCGAGATTTACCACACCCTGAAGGGCCATAGATAGAGTAGAAATCCCCGAGCCCCATACTAATATGTTGCTCTACCCGTCGCATCACCTCTTCGATAGGCCCTAAGGATAACCAAGGTAATTTATGCATAAGTTCATCTCTGTGCATCTAAGGTGTTCCAAATTCAATTGCTTCGATAATAAACTCTTCAGGAACCTCATCCGTTATGATTGCCTTACCTATCGTCTCTAAAAGTACAAAACGAATCTTTTGTGTCACATTCTTCTTATCTAATCGCATCGCATTTAAGAATGCAGGAATAGAGAATGCTTCAGGAGCAATACAAGGCAATCCAAAAAGATCGAGCAGAGAGGTGATATAGAGCTGATCCTTTTTACTAATGTACCCCATTCGACATGAGAGATAGCCGGCCATATTAATACCAATTGCAACAGCTTCTCCATGGAGGATTCCTTGATACTTCATCAATTTCTCAATCGCATGCCCAAAAGTATGACCAAGGTTAAGTGTCGCTCTAATACCTGATTCGCGCTCATCTTGATCAACAATACTCTTCTTACAAACACATGAGTGATAGATCATCTCTGAAATCACTTCAGGATCTTTCGCCAAGATAGCTTCATAATTGAGTCGCATCCACTCTAAAAATGGGGCATCTTGAATAAATCCATATTTTAAGACCTCTGCAAGACCACTAATATATTCACGCTGTGGCAATGTTTCGAGCAATGAGAGATCAATTAAAACACGTTTAGGCTGATAGAAAGTTCCGATCATATTCTTCCCTAATGGATGATTGACCGCAGTTTTTCCGCCGACTGAACTATCGACTTGCGCTAAAAGTGTTGTAGGAATCTGAACAAAATCGATACCTCTTTGATAGGTACTTGCAACAAACCCGGCAAGATCACCAATCACACCACCACCAAAGGCTATCAGAAGACTTTTACGATTAAATTCTAACTCTAAAAGACGGGTATGAACCTCAGCAAAAGAGCTTAAATTCTTATACTGCTCCCCATCTTCAATAATAACTACATGATCCCGATCACCATCAACTAGAGATAAAATTCGATCTGAATGGAGGGCGTATATCGTATTATTTGTTAACACAAGCCGCTGAGTATAGGGAAACTCATCTACAAAACGCTTCGTTGCTAATAGGTTCTTATCAATCTCAATATCATATGAGCGATCGGCTAAATCTACAGTTAAAGTCTTCATCTATTATCACTTCCTATAAGCCACTCCGGGAGAGGCGATCGATTTTGAACAATACTCTCTATGATACCACTAACAACCACCTTCGGGGGGATATTGTCTGAAAAAGCAGTATATGCCGCAACCTCTCGATAGAGAGGATCACGGATCAGGTAGAGTGCTTCAAGAACCGCTTGCGGGTCATCCTGCTGCAATAGAGGCCGCTGGTTATCAAACCGAACTCGTTCATACTGCACTTCCGGCGAAACATTAAGATAGATAACAATACCATTATCAGATAGTTGTCGACGATTCTCTTCTGCCAAAATAGCACCACCTCCTGTGGAAAGAATAATCCCCTCTTTTGCCGTTAAAGCCTCTATCGCTCGTTTTTCTCGCTCTCTAAATCCTGATTCTCCTTCTAACTCAAAGATGTAAGGTATCGTAACACCTGTTATCTCCTCAATGTAGTGATCACTATCAAAAAAAGTGAGATTTAATGCTTCCGCCAATAGACGCCCTACCGTGGATTTACCAGCCCCCATCGGCCCTACTAAGTAGATATTTCTCTCAATATTTCTCTCAGTACTATTCTCAGTATTACTCTTCACCAAATTCCCCGCTCCTACAGAATCTATCTTGACAATAACCCTACTAACTTCTTATCTATTGCTAAACTCTATTTTAATTTTCTCTTTAATCTCTGCTTCTATTTTCGCTTCGATTTCACTTTGATTTCACTTCGATTAAGGACTCAGTGTATCAACTATTCTTGGCCTAATAAATATTAACAACTCTGCCTTTTTCTGCTTATTTCCCTCTCGCTTAAAGAGTCTCCCTAAAAAGGGAAGTCGACTCAAAAAAGGAACTTCTGAAACAGTTGTTGCGGTATCATACTCATAGATACCGCCTAAAACGATTGTCTCACCATGATTAACTAATGCCTGCGTTTTAAGCTCTTTTTTCGAAATAATAGGCTCACCTTTTGGATCATATCCTGAGATCTCATCTTTAGAGATTAAGATATCGATCAAAATCTTCCCCTTTGGGGTGATTTGCGGTACGACATTAAGCTCCATAACCGCATCTTTAAATTCTGTATTTGTCCCCTCATTAGAGCTTGTTGAATAGGATACTTCAGTTCCTTGCTTGATATAGGCGGCTCGACGGCTTGTCGTTAAGATCGTAGGATTAGAGAGCATCTCACCTCTCCCCTCTGATTGCATTGCCGAGATCTCTAGACCTAAATTTAACCCTTTGCCTAAAATCATATAGCCCATAGAAAAATCGGGAAGAGAGACCCCTAATGAGGTTAAACTTCCTAATTGACCTCCAAAATGACCTGCACCTGCTTGCTCGTTAGGAATCGTCCCTGAAAGCTCATAAGCTCCCTGTTGATAATTGAGTCCCCAATTGACCCCAAGCTCTTTAGCAAAATCATCAAAAGCAGCCACAATGTAAGCGGAGATCTCCACCTGTTGTGCCGGCTGATCTAACTGATCAATAAGGCGTTTCAACTCCCTCATTTCAGATACAGATGCGGTTATCACTACCTGATTGAGACGATGATCGACACCGAGAGTGAAAGTTGATCCATTACCACCTCCTCGTAATTCACCTGATCCTCCTGATGCCTTTCCTCGCAAAATCTCAGCAATCTCCTTTGCTTCTGCATAATGGAGTGTGACAACCTCAGTAATGATTTTCTCTTGATTCATTCTTGCAAAAGTATTATGGCTTGCAATCATGATGACACCATTTACCTCCATTGAACTTAACCCCGTATAGAGAAGGAGAAGCTCTAATATCTCTGAAAAACTCATCTGATTAAGATGGAGTGTAATGTTCTGATCAACAGTGGGATCAACAATAATATTTCTCCCTGACTCCTTCGCCAATAGATTCACAAAGTAAGAGAGGCTAACGCCATTTAGCGAGAAAGAGTAGAGAGGCTCTCCATTTTGGGAGCTCTGTGATTTCTGCACATCCGGTACCCCATCAGTTGTCGCGATAACAGAAGGGAGTGAGCCCATATGATCTGAGAACTCCTCCTTCGATAGGCTATCGATCTGATCACTTCCGAAACTGATAGGTTGCAATATAATCCCCAATAATAGTATGAAAAAAATAGCTATCACAATTGATCTTCTTGCTGTCACAGCCTTCTGTTTCTCTGCTAAATATCTTATCTGCTCCAATTTTAATCCTAACTGCATTACTACCCTACTTTCCCCCTGTTCCTACTCTACTTCCAAATAGCATCTACCCCCCTATGCCTTATCTAGCAGTCACTCTATTAAGGTTTCTTCTTGAAGATAGTCTATAAACTCCCGATTAAAGAGCAGAAGCTGATCTCTATAAAAATCGATCTCTACAGATTGTCGCTCTAAAATAGAGAGATCAACAGCTATTATCTCCCCATTATTATAGGAAAATAGTGCTCTTCCACGATGATCGAAGGGGGATAGCGATAACGCCTCTCTCTTAATCACTCCTAAAAAACGAATTCCTTGAAATACCTCTCCCAACTGCCAATGAAATAACGGTTCTTCATGTCTCTTGAGCGTGCCTTCTATTGCAGAGTAATGATCATTGTGATCTAGCCTCGTAGAAGAGAAAGGGAGATGAAATAATCCTGAATCGGAAGATAAATTTTTTGAGATAAAATTTTGAGCAATCCACGCTTGCCAATCACTCAATGATAATTGATGGGTTAAAAGCTCTTGGTAGATATCACTAGCCTTTGTTGCCGGGAGATCAGGTAGAGAGGAAATTGGATGCTCAACCTCCTCTAAAAGTATAAAAAGATCATAAAACTTTAGTTGTACCTTAAACATCTTCCCTGGCACCTGCTCTGCTCTCTCTTCTATCGTAGTATCACAAAGGGCATTACTTGATATCTTCGCCCAACTTTCAATCTCCACAAGATATCTAGGATACTGCTCCGCGAGTGAATAGAGACTCTTTAAAAGTTGTGATGTATCACCACATAACCGTAACTTAAGAGTGAGACTTCCTCGATGAGACGCATCAGAAATAGGAGTAAATAGTGAAAGGATTAATCCATTATCGATGAAAGAGCGATAAACTCTCTCCGCAAAATCATCAACCGACCCCCATTTTGTCAATTGTTGCTGAATCATCGCTCTCACTTCCTTGAACTGAGGAGAATTTAGTAATGCCTCCTGCTCCTCTCTTACAAGGGTTAATAGTGATTGTTGCCGTTGATATCGCTCTTCTAACTGTTGCAGCTCTCTTCTCTCTGAAAAATCAAACCCTAAGGGAGTCCATTTTAGAAGAAGAAAACTTAATAACAGTAAAAGAACCGATAGCAGTATCCAGCGACTTTTAGAGGAGAGCCGGCAATAATCGTGCCAGTGAAACTCCCGAAGATCTCGCTTAAAGAATTGAGCTAATTCTAACAATGATCTCCTCATTCTCCACCTGCTTCATATAAAAGATGAGGTTCTAAAGAGAGTGTAAATAATCGAAATGACTCCTGATCAGCACTCATTTGGGTAGTTATTTTCCAGCCATTTTGAACAAAGAGCGCTTCGATCTCCCGCATTAAATCAAATGAAATAACTCGCCCTTGCAATACTAAAGGAGCGCCCCTCTTCTCTTGCCACAGATCAGTGAGGTAAATTTTTTGTGAGTAGTGTTGCTCTATTTGCGCTAAAAGCATGATCAATGAGATCACGCTACTCTTTTGTTGAAGAAGATGGAGATCTCGCCATCGATAGAGTAGCTCGAGAGATTGATCTGCTCTTTTGATCTCTAATTGAGTTGCTCTAAGATCTTTTTCCAACGCTTGATGACTCAATCTAAGCGGAACAATCAAAAGATAACGCATTACAAGGGACAATAAAACAATCAGAAAAAGGAGCAAAATAGCCCCTAATAGCTCAATTAAAATAGGACGCTTTTGCCATAATAATCTTAACTTTGTAAACAAAGAAGAGAAACCCAATAAACATCTACTTAAAATCCCTCTTTGAGACCTTGTATATTGATGCTTATTGGTCTGTTTCTTTTGCGCCTTAATATCCGAGTCGGAGAGCTCAGTAATTATAATCTTCACCTTACAACTTCTTCCTCTATCATTATGCAACTCATTACTGAAGCAATTGCATAATGCCCTTAAATTCCCACTGATATTTGACTTAACTAACTTAATTTATTGGCTTATTGATCTAAAGAGCTAGGATAGCCTTATATAGATCAGCCTCAATAAGTTAAAACTTAGTTTCTATTTCGCATCACTGGGAAAATAGAGTGGTTTAAGGGGATTAGAGATGAAAGGTTTCAAGGCGCTAAAGCAACATCAAAAGAGGATTCTCTTGAACCTTTCAATCAATAGAGAATCTCTTCATAATTATCTCGCAGTTAACTCGCTATTACTTCGCTTTACTCTCACTAAGAGAACGGTGAGAAGAGAGATCATTTCTCTGATTACTATCATCATGATCCATAATATAGAGGTCCTTCGTGTAGTAATATCCTAACTGATTCTTCCCAGTATATCCGCCAACATGAGGCTTAACTAAACGCAGATTTGCAAAATAGAAGATTGGAATAATCACAGAATCCTGATCTAACTTCTCTTCTGCAACTTGATAGAAATGAGCTCGCTCTTGATCATCTTTCGCTGTTAAGGTCTGCCTCATCAACTGATCAAATTCATCGCTCTTATAATGAACGGTATTAACACTACTATCCCCTATCATCATATTTAAAAAGCTCGATGGCTCATTGTAATCAGCACACCACGAAGCTCGGACAACATCATAATTTCCAGCACGACGACTATCTGCATAAGTCTTCCACTCCCGATTATCTAGTGTCATCTCTACACCCGCATTCTGCTTAAGAAGTGAAGCTGCGGCAACGCCCATCTTTTTGTGAAGATCAGAGGTGTTATAGAGCAGTTTAATTTTTAAGGGATTAGATTCATCATAGCCTGCCTCTTTTAAGAGCGCTTTTGCTCGTGCACTACGCTCTTCCATCGGCTGATTAAACCATTCTGGAATCGTCAATTCCTCAATGCCGGCAATATAAGGAGGGGTAAAACTATAAGCGGGTAGATCACCTTGTGCTTTTACCCGATTTGTTAATAATTCTTGATCAAGCGCTAACTTTAACGCCTCCCTTACTCTAATATCAGTAAAAGGCTCCCGGCTATTATTAATCCCATAATAATAGGTGCAAAGATAAGGACTTACCTTAATCTCATTTGGAATCTCTGCCTGTAACTTCTGAAAAAAATCGATAGGAATATTGGCAGTAATATCGATCTCTCCGGCACGATAACGCTGTGCTTCTGTCACTTCTGAGGTAATCGGTAAAAATAGCACCTCATCAATCACCGTATTATCATTATCCCAATATGCTTGATTTCTTTTTAGTTTAATAAATTCATTTACTTGCCACTGCGCCAATTGATACGCGCCATTTCCTACAAAATGTCCAACATTGGTCCATTGATCACCATATTTTTCTATCACTTTTTGAGGAACAGGCGACATCGCCGTATGTGCTAAAAGTTGCGGAAAATAGGGGACAGCAGTTGATAATCTCACCTCTAATGTCTCATCATCTAGCGCTTTAACACCAAGATCATCTGCCGGCTTCTCTCCTAAAATAACATCGTCAATATTCTCAATGTGTGCATATTGCAGATAACTGGCATAAGGGGAACCCGTTGCCGGATCTGCTAATCGTTTCCATGAATACTCAAAATCTGATGCCGTAATAGGATCTCCATTAGACCACTTAAGATCTGGTTTTAACTTGAAACGCCAAACGATAAAGTCCTCATTCTCCCAGGACTTTGCCACTCGAGGTTCCATCTCCCCATCATCATTGATAATCACAAGTCCTTCAAAGAGATCTCGAGATAGGTGAGACTCGGCAACGCCTTCAATTTTGTGTGGATCCAATGATTGAGGCTCAGTACCATTATTGCGAACTAGACGCTGTTGATCTGCCAACTTAACTCCCTCAGGAACAATTGCAGAAGAGGCTAACTCAACTGAAGCTCCCCAAAGCGCAAATCCTACAGCAAGCGGCAGTAATGCCAAACGCCCTTTATAAAAACGATTTTTCTGCTCCATCGTCATATCTCCTTTTAAGACTTTTTTAAATCTCTCTAAATTCTCTCTGAAATATCCTTAAGACCTTGATAACTTACTCTTTATAACTAATTCCCTCTTCCTCGATTCTTCTCTCTTCTCTCTTCTTTTCTATCATACTTTCAATATTATGCGCCAATACTAGGTGTACAACACCCTATGCTAATAGCATTAACATTATTTTTAATACTATTAAAAAAAGCAGCCAAAATGGAAGACTCCATTCAGCTGCTTTTCTACTTGCTCATCGTAAAAACCATGTAATGAATAGATCGATAGATCAATATAGAGATATACCGATATCGACAAAACAAGATGATTAGCGCAATATGATTAGCGATTAACGATTAGTAATTAATGCTCAATAATATACATATCTTTCGTATAAGCATAACCTAGCGGATTGTTAACGCTATAACCGCCCACATAGGGTTTTACTAAACGAGGAGAGACATAGTAGTAGATAGGAACTAATGCACTATCTTCATCAAGAATTCTCTCAGCTTCTTGATATGCTTTTACGCGATCATCTTCTGTCGCTGCGGTAATACTTTTACGCATTGCGGCATCAAATTCATCACTCTTATAGTGAGAGGTATTATTACTACTAGTAGAGAGCATAATATTTAAGAAACTTGATGGCTCATTATAATCAGCACACCAACCTGCTCTCGCCACTTCATAATTCCCTTGATGACGACTATCTAAGAATGTTTTCCACTCTTGATTCTCAAGCTTTACTTCAATGCCGGCATTCTGTTTTAAGATCGATGCCGCGGCGATTGCCACCTTTCTATGCGCCTCAGAAGTATTATAGAGTAGTGTAAATGAGAGCGGATTACCAGGACCATATCCTGCATCTGCTAAGAGTTGTTTTGCCTTCTCATTACGCTCCTTCTGTGTAAGCTGGAACCACTCTGGCTCAATCGCTTCCATATCAACTGTTGAAGGCGGAGTAAAACCGAAGGCCGGCGTCTGTCCTTGTCCCATGACTTTATTTGCAATAATATCACGATCAAGCGCCAACTTAACAGCCGCTCTTACCCGTGCATCATCAAAAGGTGCTTGCTCATTATTAATTTCATAATAGTAAGTACAGAGTGATGGAGAAATCTTCACCTCATCTGGGATATCACGTTGCAATCTCGAGAAGAGATCTACGGGGATTGCATTATTGGTCATATCCACTTCGCCACTACGATAACGATTCACATCGGTAACCTCTGAAGGGATCGCGAGGAACGTTACTTCATCGATCACAGTCTTATCGTTATCCCAATACTGATCGTTGCGCTCAAGAACAATACGCTCATTCACAACCCAATCTTTTAATTTATAAGCACCATTGCTGACAAAATTCTTCGGTGAAGTCCATTGATTACCATACTTCTCAACAGTTGCGCGATGAACAGGAACAGTTGATGTATGCCCTACCAATTTATCAATATAGGGGATCGGCTCACTTAACGTAATTTCAAATGTATGGTCATCTAGAGCACGGACACCTAATGTATCAGGATCTGCTTTACCATTGACAATATCATCGACATTTTCAACATGGGCATATTGAAGATAACTTGCATAAGGAGATGCGGTGTTTGGATCAACTAAACGTTTCCATGAGTAGACAAAATCTTCCGCAGTGACTGGATCACCATTAGACCATTTCGCATCTTTGCGCAGATTAAAGCGCCAAACACGATAATCATCACTCTCCCAAGATTCAGCAACTCCAGGACGGATCTCACCATTGAGGTCGATATTGACAAGGCCTTCAAATTGATCACGTGCTAAGTTTGCCTCCGGCACCCCTTCAATTTTATGAGGATCAAGTGATTGCGGCTCTGCACCATTATTTCGTATCAGTTTCTGCTCTTTATGGAGTTTAGTACCTTCCGGCACCTCTGCCGCAACGGCACCACTTACTGCCATTGTCGCAATTAATGCCGACGCCAATAGACTCTTTGCAAATCCTTTTTTCATAATCTCTCCTAACATAGTGATAAAAGCGGGGGGCTTAAAATCCATCAGAATCTATAAGATCAGACTCATATAAGATTTAGTAAGTTTTAATAAGATTAAATACGATAGATTAAATACGATAGATTAAATAAGATAGATTAAATAAAGTTAACTTAATTAGACCTCACTTATTAGACACAACTGATATAGAGAGACTTGATCATCAACTATTATCAATCCCCAATAAGAATTGCCAAATAAGAGTTTCCTATAAAAATCTGATTAAACGATAATCTAATCCAATTCTATTTCACCACTTTTATATTTAATTTTTAACATTTTCACTATAGCACGGGATAAAAAAGATAAAAGTATTCCACTTCAAAAGAGTGAACAAATAAGACGCAAACTTCAGAGATTAGATCAATAAATCACAATTAATAAGAGCAAAATCGTTATGCAGTAAAAATCGTTCGAAATTTTCAATCAATAGTGCTAACAACTCTAACTACCCTCTCTAACCTG
This sequence comes from Ignatzschineria sp. PL_is040, assembly GCF_055813795.1. Classification (NCBI taxonomy): domain Bacteria; kingdom Pseudomonadati; phylum Pseudomonadota; class Gammaproteobacteria; order Cardiobacteriales; family Ignatzschineriaceae; genus Ignatzschineria; species Ignatzschineria sp. PL_is040. Next base: position 12,524 of record NZ_JBVPGU010000001.1, on the reverse strand, counting down.
CTTTAATAAAAACAGATGATAGTTTGAACCAAGGTAAATCTCGGTTCAAATCTTTATACTAATTTATACTGTTTTATCATACTGTCTTATACTACTTAAAGAGACTTAAAGAGACTTAAAGAGACTTAAAGAGACTTAAAGAGACTTAAAGAGACTTAAACTTAAGAAACAGAATGACAGGATTGTAGGATTGCAAGATTGCAAAACTCTATTAAATAGAGACAATAAATTCAGATAAAAGGAACTGATGATGAAGATTAACATGAATCTAACCCCCATGAAAAAAGGTCGACTCCTTATTACAACTATTGCAACCGCTCTTCTTTTAAGCGCATGTGCTCAAGGCGTTGATGCAGCTAAACGATTAGAAAAGTGTGTCATTGATGGCAATCAAAACAATAACTGTGAGCTCTCCACTTTAGAAGGAAAAGACGAAAGTAATAAATAGATAGCATAAATAGATCGGCATAAAAAATCCCTAGCCTCTAAAACTCTACAATAGAATCTTAAAAGCTAGGGATACCCCGCTCCCACCCATATAGAGAATCAGTATATGGTAGTCAATAGTCAAGTGTTACTTGTTCTGTGGCTTTGCCACGGAGTTAACTGTTCTTAACGTTAATTGTTAAAGGATGCATGGTTAATGCTATGACAGTTATCAGTTTTATACTCGCCTTCTCTATATTGCCATAGTCTAATTGTACCTCTAAAGTAGTTCTGTACGCCAATTAATTGCTTGTATCTGATTATCAAGCTCACGCCATGCTTTAGAGAGCTGATCATATTCTTTACTAAGCAACTCAACATTCACGACAGAGATAAACTTAATTTCAGACATACTATAACGATTACTATTTTCTGAAGCTTTATCGATCATCTGTTGCACAACCTGACGCTTTTTCATCAAATTTTCTCGCTCAATGAGTGCTTCCGACAACTTCTTATCCTTATCAAAATCCGTTACAAGATTGGTTTTATTAATTCGCTCGATCAGAACACCTAATGCATCTATTGCCGTAAAGAGCTCCTTTTTCAAGCTATTAGGTGAGAGCGCTGGCTCATCACCTTCTTGGACCTTAATATTATCGCCTAGACGCGTTGTTAATTGTGCGATTCTTGTCTGTAGATCGGCACGATTATTGAGTGCTTCTCCTAATGTTATAGCTCCAGTTTCTCTCATTCTTTCTCACTTATCTATCTTGTCTATCTTGCCATCTTATCAACCTTCTAAAAGAAGGCTAATGAGAAATACTCTATTTTGTATCTTACAACCTTCCGTTATTGCTTAACGCTCTCTTAAGGCTTCTTTCACACGACCAAAAGGTTTCATAAGATAATCAAACACAGTTTTATCGCCCGTTTTAATATCAACTGTAGCAATCATCCCCGGCACGATGGGAAACTCTTTACCGCTCTTTTTATCAACCAAAGAATCTGTCTCTGTTCTAATAAAAACACGGTAATAAAAGACATCTGGTTTTGTCTCATCTTGAATTGTATCAGGAGAGATAACGGTTACTTTTCCATCTAATCCACCAAAGATAGAGTAATCATAGGCTGTAATTTTCACTTTAGCTTCTTGACCTGGGTGAATATAAGCGATATCTCGCGGAGAGATACGCGCCTCAATTAAAAGCTGATCATCTAATGGAACAATTTGCATTAACTCTCCATTAGGTGGTACAACTCCCCCGCGAGTAGTCAATATGACATCCTTAACAACACCCCGAACAGGAGAGCGTAACGTTAAACGGGAAAGTGAATCCTCTCGCCCCCTGACGACAGACTCCAACGACTCCGCTTCTGCCTGAACTTTACTCAGCCCTTCCCGAGCTTGTACCATATACTCAGAGAGTTTATCAGTAATTTGAGACTCTAAATCGACTACTTGTCTTTGTAATTTTAAAACATCAACATTACTCGCAGCTCCCTGTTGCGCTAAAGCTTGGGTCAATTGGAGCTCAGATTTTACCAATGCAAGTGACTGCTCTAAACCACGAACAGATTCTTCCAACGCTTTTCTTCTAGTTTCATAAAGACGAGTCTCTGCTTGGATCAACTCAGGAAAAGCATCAAGTTCATCTGGAAAATCTAACTCACTATGATCCACTTCTGCCTCAAGACGTGCAATACTGGCAAGCGCAGCACGATACTTCGACGCACTCTCCTCAACAGTGGCTTCAGTTTTAGTTAAATCGAGTTGCGCTAAAACCTGCCCTTTATCAACAATATCCCCTTCACGCACATAAAGCTCAGAGATAATCCCCCCTTCCAAGGATTGAATAACCTGCTCACGAGAGGTGGGAACAACTTTTCCAGACCCAGTTGAAACCTCTACAATTTCAGCAAAATAAGCCCACACTATTAGTGCTACTAGTAGCAGTAAAAAAGCCCAAATAATACGGGAAGATTTTACTATTTCAGACTCCCCAATATGATCTTTATAACGTCTCTGATCTTCTTCATAATCTAATAATAAAAGATCACGTTTTTCATCGGTTTTACTCATATAAACCTCTTAAATTCTTCTAATACTCGTAGAGAAGATTAGTTTCTATCATTCTGATAGCACTAATCATTCCATAATTATCACTAAAACTATCTATTTAGTATGATCGGTTTCTCTACTCAAGACCTACTTCTTCCCCGATAATTGTGCTAGCACTTTCTCTTTAGATCCATCTAATACAATTCGACCATTGTTAATCACAACAATACGATCCATAAGATTTACAACGCTCATCTTATGTGTCGCTACAATCAGAGTTTTTCCAATACTCCAACCCTCTAATGCCGAGATAAAGCTCTTCTCTGTTACATCATCAAGCGCTGAAGTTGGTTCATCTAAGAGTGCAATATGGGGGTTACGAATAAAGAGTCTTGCCAATAACAGGGATTGCTTTTGTCCTCCAGATAGACCATGTCCACCTTCCGCAATAACGTAATCTAAACCTGTTGGTAGTTGACTGATAAAGCTTGCTGCTCCGGTCATATTCAGTGCATGAAGTAGACTCTCATCAGTTGCTAAAGGAGCACCAAAAAGCAGATTTTCTCGAATTGTCCCATGAAATAATCGAGAGTTTTGACTCATCAATCCCACGTCCCGACGCACATCGGCAGGATCTATATGGGATAAGCTTACCCCATCGAGCGTGACCACGCCCCCCTTAGGAGTTAACAATCCTGAAAGGACCTGTAAAAGGGTTGATTTTCCGGCACCATTGCGACCTAAAACTGCAATTTTCTCTCCCGGCTTAATCTCTAAGTTCTCGATGGTTAATGATGGCTCTTGACTCTCTGCATGATAGAAGAACTGTGCATTTTTAATCTGATAATGGCCGGCGATTGCACTCTTATGGACTCGTTTCTCTCCAGGCGGATGATCCACAGGAAGCTCCATTAGTTGATTAATCCCTGCTAAAGCGACTTTTGCCTGTTGCCAGCGATTTAAAACTTGCGTAATTCCCGCCATAGGTGCGATCATTCTTCCGCCTAAAATAGAGGCAGCAATGAGTGAACCCGTTGTTAAATCCCCCTCCATTACCATAGGTGCACCAAATAATACAATCACAGCGAAGGCCGATGTTTGTATACTTTGCGTCCAACTATTGAGGGTACTAATCAAGGAGCGCAGTTGAAGATTAACATCAGCTGAAACAGCATTATAGTTATTCCATTGTGTCTGAAAACGATGTTCCGCTTGCAACGTCTTAATATCCTCATTGCCCTGTATCGCTTCTACTAGCATTGCATTTCTAAGCGCTGACTCCCTCATTGCCTGATTGGCAAAAGCGCGTAATTTCTTTTGGGCTAAAATTCCAGGTAGAACCATCAAGATCACAGCACCAATAGGAATCCATACTAAAGATCCAGCGATATACCAGAAGACAAAGCAGAAGAGAAAGAAGAAAGGCATATCAGCAAATGCTGTGACAGTGGTCGATGTTAACAACTCACGAACACTATCTAATTCCCTCACTTGAGAGATAAATGTCCCGGTAGATTTAGGTCGATGCATATTATTGATACGCAACACATGACCAAATACACGATCTGAAATGCGCATATCTGCCCTTTTCCCTAAAAGATCGGTTACTCTCGTCCGCAATTTTCGCATAATAAAGCCAAAAATAATGGCAACTAAAACACCACTAAAGAGAACATAAAGCGTGGGATAAGATTCAGCAGGAATAACCCTATCATAAACTTGTCGAGTAAAGAGAATCCCCGCTAATGCCAATACGTTCACAACGAAAGAAGCAATAAAGATATGGCTATAGGGCTTCCAATCTTTTATTACAATCTTTCTAAACCAACTGCGGTCATGAGGCTTAACATACTCATCAACCCTTGCATCTCTAACGGTATGTGTTGGTCTTAAAACAACGGCTAATGTGGCATTTTCTAAAAGGTCTTTTCGACTAATTCGACTCTTCAGACCCCCATCACCACTATAAGTAATACCAAGGTCACCATCTTTATCGATCGCATCAATAACACCGATCTGACCCTCTTTTAGTTGAACAACTAGGGGTAAACGCCAGACAGACAGTTCAGAGTCCTCTAATTTTATAACACTAAAACTCAAACCCGCCTGACGAGCAATACTTCGCAATACATCACTAATCGGCCTATCGCTAAGCCAGTGGCTTGTCAATAAGATATTCTCTTTCGAACACTCTATACGATAATGCTTAGCCACCATTAAAATGGCTTCAATCCATGAACCATAATCTCGATTATCTGGTTCACTAACTGTTTCCACTACTTCTTCTGTGACTTCTTCCGTTACTGCTTCAATATTTTCGTTCTTGTTCACAAATTTACTTCCAATATTAATAATTAATTCCGAGTGATAGAACAGATCTAAACACAGTCAATTTTATTTTTTATTATACTATTTTGATGAATATCAATATACAATTTATTCAAGATCATCAATAATTCATCTCTTTTTGCTATAAAGAAAAATAATATCAATAATTAAAATAATGATAACAATGAAAATAACAAAGATATTTGTTCTACATTTAAAAAGAAAAATCTGTCAATTTCATTAAAGATTGACAGATTATAATAATATGTTTATATATAATATATATATTAATTAATGTATTAATTACATATCAATTACATATCAACTATATATCAATTAATCACTGATAAAAACTTAATCATCAGCACCATTTATCAGCGATATTGATTAATGCCTAAGCTTTTACCTAATTGACCTTGATAAAATGCACAATCTAATTGCGCTTGAATGATATCGAGTTGATTATTAACAACATCAACCTGAGCTTGATGATATTCTCGCTCAGAATTTAATAAATCAACTAACGTTCTAGTCCCTAACTCTAAATATTGTTTCTTATACAACTCTTTAGTATGTTTAAGATTATCAACGCGTTGCATCAAGAGATTTTTCCGCTTATGGAGGTTTTCTAAATTGACTTGAGTATCGCTCAATTTTTGACTCACATCTAATTGAACCTCAGCTTTTCTAGCGTCAGCGGACTGTACTCGATTCGCAGCTGCTCGCTTACTAGCTGACAATCCCCCACCTTGATATACCGGCATCGTCACATTAAGACTCATGGTAGAATCAATGCGCGAACCATAACGAGGCGTAGCATTGAGTGCTCTTGATGCATTTCCTCTTAATAAAATAGTTGGTAGCTCATCTGCTTTTGCCCTTTCAAGCTCGGCAAGCGCCCGTTCAGCCTCCAACTCTGCTACTTGATATGCGGGAATAGCACTCCAATTAGGTTCAACGTCACATGCTAAAGAGAGGCCGGCAGGAAGCGATCCAATCGTTGCATCACTCAATTGAGGTTGACCGATAATAATCCCTAATGTTCTCAAAACTGTTTGATGCTGGGTTGCAACATCTAGCTCTTCAGATAGAACATCATCTAAACGTGACTTTGCTTGATAAACATCAGAAAGATTACTAGCACCCTTCTCATATCTCTCTTCAACTAGTTTTCCTAATGCCGCAATTCTTTGTACTTGATCTTGAGATAACTGCATCAACTTTTTATAACGATCTACAGCAACAACTGTCAATGCGGCGATATGCATTAGCTCTTCATTCGTCATTGATGTATAAGCTTTTGCCGTCAAATAACTATACTCTGCACTCTTAACTGCACTTGATCTTTTACCAAAATCATAGAGAACTTGCTCTATTTCAAGATTGATATCTTGTAAAAACTCACGATCATAACGATCTGAACGATTACTATCCCTGCGCATTCCAATCCCCCCATTAATTTGAGGGTAATATTTCGATTCCGCAACTGCAATTAACTCCTCTTCGGTACGCTCTTCTCCTTTCGCTTGAGCTACACGAGGGTGAAATAGAATGATTTCTTGAGCAGCATCAACAAGAGTAATGCTACTGCCTCTCTTCTTATGATTCGCCTTCTCATTCTTCTCATCTAGCTTTAGCTGATTCGATTTTTGAACTTTCTGCTCTAGTTGTTTCGATAAAGCTAATAATTTTTGCGCTTCTGCACTATCAACCTCTTTTATCTCAATCTCTTGAGGATTAAGCGAAGGGCTATTACTGTTGGCACAAGAAGCTAATATTATACTTCCGAGGATAATAGTTATTCTTTTAACAAAAGGCATACTTTTCATTGGAATCCATTAAAATTGAAACTTGAATCTATAAGGCTCTTTCAATCAATTGCTCCCTATAGATTCTGTTATAAATCAAAATCTCTTAGATCGAAGATTATAGCTTATTATAGAAAGATATAGTAAAAAGATATAGTAAAATTATCCCCCCATTAATCCCAATAGATACAAACAAATAGAATAGAGTTTACTACTCACATAAAAAAGCTAGATAGATGATTCTCTATCTAGCCCGTCTAAAGTCATTTATCGATATGACTATATGATTTTTACCAAGATTATCGACCTGCCATAATCTCATCAGTTGGGATTTTTGAGATTTCAAGGCCACTCATTGGGGTCCCTAAATTTTTAGAAAGTTGTACTAAGAGCTCAAAATCCTCATAATTTTTAGTCGCTTGCACAATAGCAGATGCAAACTTCTCAGGATTTTCAGATTTAAAGATACCGGATCCTACAAATACTCCATCAGCACCTAAAAGCATCATTAATACAGCATCAGCAGGTGTTGCAACGCCTCCTGCCGCATAGTTAACAACCGGTAACCGTCCTAATCGTTTCACCTCTTTCACTAATTCATAAGGTGCTTGATGATCTCGTGCAAAAACCATTAGCTCATCATCAGCCATATTCACTAACTGACGAATTTCAGCATTCACTTCACGCATATGACGTACAGCTTCAACAATATTTCCTGTCCCGGGCTCACCCTTAGTTCTAAGCATTTTTGCACCCTCACCTAAACGACGTAATGCTTCACCAAGATTGCGGCACCCACAAACAAAAGGAACTCGGTAATCACTTTTTAAAAGATGGTAAACATCATCTGCCGGCGTTAACACCTCACTCTCATCAATATAATCAATATTCATCGCTTCTAAGATTCTAGCTTCAGCAATATGACCTATACGAACCTTTGCCATCACAGGAATTGATACTGCATTTTGAATTGACTCAATCAATGCTGGATCTGTTGTTCTTGCAACTCCCCCCTCTTTACGAATATCAGAAGGTACTCGCTCTAATGCCATCACTGCACAAGCCCCTGCAGCTTCTGCAACTTTAGCCTCTTCAACATTCACAACATCCATAATCACGCCACGTTTAGGCATTTCGATAAATTGACTCATTTTCTCTCCTTCATAGTAGATATTATATTAAATAGCTTTAAGTAGTTGTTATCACATGACTGCCAATTACTATCTGATATATGATTTTTATATATTTATTAATAATTGAAAATATTGTTTCTTGACAACTATTGTTTATTGATAACATTATTCATAAATTAACATCGCTGTTAAATAGCCATTCAATAGCTATCCAACAGCCAATAAGATAGTTATAAGTGGGATATAGATGGAATATTAGATGGTCTATATGAGTAGTAATAGCCACACTTATTCGCCACTTTTATCAAACAATCCCTACGATATAGAACTTTTTCAATCTATAAAAGAGCCATTTGGATGAGTTTATACCCATCCATTTAAAGCCGATATAATCTCTGGTAAATTAAACAGTAAAGAAGGAGATTATTTTTAATAAATGATCTCCAAAATAAGAAGAGATCCCCCTCTCGCCTCTCCCTCAATGACAATTTAATTGTCAAATAACTCAAAGAACAATTGCCCCATGCATTTTGACATCAAAAGAAATAGCAAAAAACCTCTCTATCAACAAATCATCGAATCTATCGAAGAAGCCTTAATAGCAGGAAAAATATTACCGGGAGAGAAACTCCCTTCCGAAAGAGAACTTAGCCAATTCTTTTCTGTCAATCGATCGACTGTTGTAAGAGCAATGGAAGAACTTCATGAACGTCGCCTTATTATCCGAAAAGTAGGCTCCGGCACCTATATTAATCCACAGAAGTGGGGTCAATTTTCAAAACCGAGATTACAGTGGAATGGCCCATTTAATAGAGAGATCTTCCAACCAAAAGTGAAATATGATCTCACAAATGGCGATCTTCCAATAGAACTCTACCCTTCTCTTCAGCTACCTGAAATTGATTGGCAATTGCTATTAAATGCCGAGCGAGAGCAAGAATCGATGCGGCTCGGTACAAGAGACTTAAGATCTGCAGTTCAACGTTATCTTAAAAGAAGCCACCAATGGGAAGTGCCTATTGAGGAGATTATGATTACCTCAGGCACACAGCAAGCGCTCTCACTTATAGCGCTTGGACTCTTAAAAAGTGGAGATTCTATCGCTATTGAAAATCCATCCTATTTCTACTCGCTCTCCATCTTTCAAGCTTTAGGTATTCGAATATATGGGATCCCCATGGACCAAGAAGGTGTCATCATTTCAAAGCTTGATCAATTACTCTATAAACATAGAATCAAAATGATCTTCATCAATCCTATTTTTCATAATCCTACAGGTCGAGTCATATCGTCTCAAAGAAGAGAAGCATTAATAGCTTATTGTCATCGAAAACAGCTACCGATTGTCGAAGATGACGCTTATGGTCAATTAACATTCTACAACTATATCGATAATCGACCGCTAAAAATGACAGATAAAAATCATGATATATTTTATTTAGGCTCTCTCTCAAAGTATCTAGGAAAATCAATTCGTATAGGTTGGATGGTTGCGCCCCGTTCTATCATCGAAAACTTAGCCAATATCCGGCAACAGCTTGATTCAGGCTTAAGCTCCCTTCCACAATATATGGCAGAGTATTATCTTGAACATTATGCAAATCAGCATGAGTTAAAATTACAGCAAGCTCTAAAAATAAGAGCAGATCGCCTTGTCAATTGGCTCGATAAAAACTTAACTGATCTTATAACTTATCAGATCCCTCAAGGAGGATTTCACCTCTATGCAACACTAAAATCGAAAAGCTCACAAAAACTGGTAGAAAAAAGATTATCAGAACTCAAAATAAAAGGGATTCAAGATAGTTACTTTGGCGGCGAAGGCTTAGCTTATCGCTTCTCTTTCCCCCACTTCTTGCTCTCGGAATAACCACAAGACTACGAGTGTTAATGGCAAGATAAAAAGCGTGGGGCTACGATAACTATAAAGAGAATGAAAAGAGAAGATATCAACCCAGACAGTATCACTAAAAATCAGAAAGAGCAAAACACCCAATGTACCTACTAAAAGTGCATAAAATGCTCCTTTTTCACTATAGCCTTTTAGATAAAATCGCCCTAACATCACCGGAAAGTGGGCACTTGCTACCCATGAAAATGCAAGTCCAAAAAGAAAAGCAAGATTCATCTCTCTAAAAAAATAAGCAAGTATCGCACCAAAAATAAAGATCATTAATACGGCTAAACGAGCAATGATCAGCTGCCAAACCTCACTTAACTGCTGCTCGGTTTTTAATAATGGTAATAGATCATGAGTCACCGTCGCACTAGCAGCCATGACAATACCAGAGATAACTGCTAATACTGTAATAAGAACCAATATTGCTAAAATCGTTTGAAAGAGACCTCCACCTAATAGAGAAGCTAAATGAAGTAGCGTCATATTTGCCCCTCCTGTTAACTGCTCTCCTTCTAATAAAACTACAGCACCAAATCCAATGATGAGATTAAGAATAAAAAAGATTGCGATCAGTAGCGTTGTTCCTGCCGCTGAAAAGAGCGCAACAGATTGATCTTTAACTGTAAAAAAGCGCATTAAAATATGGGGCAAGCCTAATAAACCTAATAATAATCCTAATATTAATGAGATTTGCTCAATTCCTGAGCTAATAGCGCTACTTGGCATCAAGTAATCAAAAGAGGTAACGGCCGCAACACGCAGAAATAATTCTTCAAATGAGAAATTCACTCTCTTCAAAACTAAAAAGAGCAATGTAAAGGCAAATAGAAATAGTAATAGCGCTTTAATACTTTGAATAAACGTTGTTGCTCTCATGCCCCCCACTAAAACAATAAAAAGTGTTAAAAGAGATATAACTAATAATGCGCTTACAAAGGTTAAATCTAGTAGTAGAGTAAGTAATGCGCTAGCCCCCACCAATTGTACTAACAGATAAAATATCGATATGAGAAGACTTGTCACTCCACTTAAAACTTTTAATCTTCGACTATTAAATGAGGTATTAATTACATCAGAGAAAGTAAAGGCACCAGTAGCCCTTAATTTATCGGAAAAGAAGAGGAGTAATAAAACCCATCCTAGTAGTGTTGCCACTGCATAGAAGAGAGAATCCATTCCCTGGGTAAAATACATTGCTATCGAGCCCAAAAAAGCTGCTGCAGAGAGATAATCTCCAGCCAGCGCAAATGAGTTTTGCAATACACCTATCGATCGATCAGCTAAAAAATAGCGGGTCACACTTCTACTTTGATGCATCATTATTCCCTGTAGTTCTATAAACTTTATTCATCAACTTCCTATCTCATACTCATTAAGGGAGCACTATTATCGATCATCCTTTATTTGCAAATCTCTATTTAAAAAATAGAGTAACGCATAAAAAAGAGCAATAAAAGCCCCCCATAACATCACTACCACACCGCCTAAAATAGAATAAGGGACGCCCCATATAAAATGAGTTGCCATAAATTGTGGCCAAAAGGAGAGACCAATGTAATAGATAATCATTGGAAAAAGGGCAAGAAATGCTAATAAAATTCGATATTGTTTCATTTAAAACGTCATAACATAAAAGGAATTATTGAGGTCTACATAAAATATTAGAGCTGAGATATAAAATATGTACCATTGTATCAATCTTCGAACTCCAAAATCATCTTAACTCTACTGGAAATTAGCCCTAATTTTAAGAGAGCATCTACTACAGACCTCCTCTAACAATACCAATAAAGTTATTATTTCAAACTTTTCCTCTGATATTTTTATAAGTCCCAATCTTAAAACAAATAGAAGCTACTGAGTTGCCCGGCTCACCATCGCATTTTTCCAGAAATCGCGTGCCGGCAATGGGCATTGAAAATGCCCAAACTGCAAGCATGCACTGGCTAAAAGAATGAAATAGTCGGTTCCCACCGATCCACAGATCTTCTTAAGAATCATAAAAATGATTCATTGAAACAATAGAAGCTGATGAATTGCCGGAACTCACCATCCCATTTTTCCATCAATCTCATGCCGGCAATGGGCATCGAAGATACCAACTGGCGGGCATACACCGGCAAAAATAACGATACAGTCGGCTCCCGCCGATCCACAGATCTTCTTAAGAATCATCAAAATGATTCATTGAAACAACAGAAGCTGATGAGTTGCCGGTCTTCACTATCCCGTTCTTTCAAAAACTTCGTGCCGGCAAAGGGCATCAAAATACCCAAACTGCGGGCATGCATCGGTTAAAAGAACGAAATAGTCGGTTCCCGCAGCTCCATGAATCTTCTTAAGGAGAAAACATCCAGGATTGTTAGTAGCAACTCATCATCCTTCTTTCTATTGATTCTATTGAATAAAGAGAAATCACTTAAAAAATACTTAAAAAATCCAGACAAAGAAAAAGCTCCTAGCTAATTAGCTAGGAGCTCTTAATGAAGCCCTGGGGTTGACCTACTCTCACATGGGATCTCCCACACTACCATCGGCGCTGCTACGTTTCACTTCTGAGTTCGGGATGGGATCAGGTGGTTCCATAGCGCTATTTTCCCCAGGAAAACTGGCTTGTGCTTGAAGTGCCGATGCATTTTGCATTTTATTTTGCACTCCACTCACGAATAAATTTGATTAGTTGGTATTGTAACAGCAATGTCAGATTGAATTGCTTAAGTTGTTGTATTCGCGTCAACTTTGGAAACGATCATGTCTCGTATCAAAATTGTCTAAGACCTATTATATGGTCAAGCCTCACGGTCAATTAGTATTGGTAAGCTCAATGCATTACTGCACTTACACACCCAACCTATCAACGTCGTAGT